>VXQZ01000030.1 GCA_009838735.1 Chloroflexota bacterium | reverse complement strand
CCGCCGCGTCACATGTGTATAAGACCCCTGCCCCGCGGGGATCGGGTTTGTTGCAGCTGAGGGGGGCGGTGCTGAAGACGACTCGGAAGGGTTTGCAGTAGATGATGACGGAGTTGATGTCCTCGGGGGAGAGATCGGCGGGGAGGATGTAGTTCTGGTTGCCGACGTTGCCTTTGAGGCGGGCGAGTTCGGTGTAGCCGGCGTCGGAGATGTCCCCTCGGCCCTGGGGGTCGGGGTGGGGACTGACAAGGACGAAGAGGGCGGGGCCGTTGGTCACGCGGAAATCCTCGAAGCGGAGGACATGGGAGCCGTCTTCAAGCTGGTAGATGGTGGCTGCGCCTTCTCCCTGATGGAAGGCGTCGCCGTCGACGAAGGCGCCAGACTTGAGAACGGTGGCCGCGGACATGGCGTCGGTCATCGATTCCTGGACTTCGATCTCGAGTTTGGATGCGGCGGACATCATGACGGTGGCCTGATCCTCGGTCAGTTCTTCGGGGATGGTGGCGTCTGCGCCCAGGGGGAAGGCTTCATCGACGACGGTGTCGACAAAGAGGGGGCGGATGAGCCAGCCGACCAGGAGTAACACCGGGATGGCCGCGGCGATCAGGCCGACCAGGGTGATGCGGCCGTTCCTGGTGGTCCAGAGCCAATTCAGTATTCGTTTGAGCAGGTCAATCGGTTGCCTCATCGCGTTCTCCTTCCGCTCAAATCAATGGTCGTGGCGCGAATGGGCTCACGGACCAACGTACGCCTGTTGCAAACCCCTGGGGTTTAGAACACGCCATCCCAGACGGCGCGCTCTGTCGCGCGCCATGCAGTTTCGACGCGGAGATTCGGTCCCAGCATCATCTGCGCTCGCGATTGCCGGTCGTTGTCAGGGTCGTACGGGGGCCATTCCAAACCGTCGATTGCGGGGTTGCCCGTGCGAGCGAAGGTGGTCCACACGTCGATCATGGTGCCGGCCAGGGCGTCGGCAGAGGGTCCTGTCCCGGCGAAATCGGGAGCGTCTCCGTAGGTGCCGAAGGCGAAGGGGATGTCGAGCGCGTGGCAGGATCCGAGCGCGCCGTCGTTCATCGGCGATTTCCAGTCGAGCGTGTAGCCGAAGGTGGGCGCGCCGCCACGGGCCCAGGCGTCGGCGAAGCGGAGCGAGGGCATGATCTCGAGGAAGTCGCTGGCGACGGCGTCGAGGATCTCGTCGGGTGTGCTTGGTTCTCCGCGGTCGGCGCGGGCGTCGTGGTAGGCGGCGTAGACGCGATCGGCGCCGCCGGGGATTGCCGCAAGCCGGGACATGACATCGTCCTGGCTGAGCACTTCCGGAAGCATCATCGCGCGGATGAGCTTCATTTCTTCATCGGGATTGCCGGAGAGGAAGGGGATGCCTCGTTCAGCGCTCGTGCGGGCGGCGGTCGCGAGGGGCGGTTCGGTGAGGAAGGCTCCGTCGATCGTGGGTCCGAAGGGGAGCCGGACGGACCACATTTCGTTCAAGCTTTCGAAGGCTGCGGCCTCGACCGCTGCCTGGGCGGCGAGCAGATCGGCCAGGGGCAGGCTGCGGAGTTGTTCGGCGGAGGGCTGATTGACGCCGAGCTGAGCGTAGAGCTGGTCGGTCGCGGGCTGGGTGCCGTCGAAGAGGATGCCGTGATCGCCGGCGGTGCTCATGCCGATGGCTCGGTGGAACAGGCCGCGGGCTTCGGAGGAGACCAGCAGGCAGGCGACGGCGGCTCCGCCGGCGGACTCGCCGAAGATGGTGACGTTGTTCGGATCGCCGCCGAAGTTGGCGATGTTGTCCTGCATCCAGCACAGGGCGGCGATCATGTCGCGCATGCCGAAGTTGGATTCGCCGAGGACGGGGTCGTGCAGGAATCCGAGAGCGCCGAGCCGGTAGTTGATGGTGACGACGACGACGTCTCCTCGGCGGGCGAGGTTGGCTCCCGAGTAGAGCGGCTCGCTGCCCGAGCCGAGGGTGAAGGCTCCGCCGTGGATCCAGAGCATGACGGGCCGTGAGGCATCGTCATCGGCAGCGTTGAGTCCGGGGGTCCAGATGTTGAGGTAGAGGCAGTCCTCGCCCTGAAGTTGCGGCGGTGAGGGGAGGAGGGCGTCGAGGGCGTCCATGCCCTCCTGGAGGGAGATTGGGGCGAACTCGGTGGCGTCGCGGACGCCGTCCCAACCGGGATGGGGCTGGGGCGCTCGGAAGCGGAGGCCGTCGATCGGCGGAGCGGCGTAGGGGACGCCTCGGAAGACGGCGAGGTCGTCTTCGAGGGAGCCCTGGATGCGTCCGGTGGTGGTGTGGGCGATGGGGGGCATTTGGAGGTTCCTGTGGATCGGTGTGTTGCGTGGCGCAGGGTAGGCCTGTTTGGCCAGGGGCGAATGGTGGGCGATTGCGGTTTGGCGGGAGCCCCCCTCTGCCTTCGGCATCTCCCCCCGCTTCGCGGGGGGAGAACAGCGATGGTGGAAGTGGGAAAGGAAGTTGGGTGGTCGGTTAGGGTTGGCCTGAGGTTCGTGGATGGATTCTATTGATGAGTTCGGTTGTCGGTGGAATGGGGTTTGAGCGGGGGGCATCAGCGCGGCTGGATAGGCATTTGCTGTCGCGGTACGTGGACGCGGGGAGGATTGCTGGGTGCGTGACTCTGGTGGCTCAGCGGGGGGAGGTTGTTCATCTGTCGGCTCTGGGGATGATGGACCGGGAGGCTGGACGGCCGATGGGGGTGGATTCAATCTTTCGGATCTATTCGATGTCGAAGCCGATCACGTCCGTCGCGATGATGCAGCTGTACGAGCGGGGTCTGTTCCAACTGAGCGATCCCGTTTCTCGTTTCATCCCGCAGTGGCGCGATCTGCAGGTGCTCGCCGGGGGTGAGTATCCCGACTACGAGACCCGGCCGCCTGAGCGGCCGATGAGCATGCGCGACCTGCTCTCGCACCAGTCGGGCCTGACTTATGGGTTCGAGGGGGGACCGCTTGAGGATGGGTACTTCAAGCATGAGGTGTACCGGGCGGGGACGATGCGTGGACGTGACTTGCGGTCGATGATTGACCGTATGGCGGAGCTGCCGCTGAAGTTCTCGCCGGGTGACCACTGGAACTATGGGCTGTCGACGGACGTGTGCGGCTACCTGGTCGAGGTCATCTCCGGGCAGGGCTTCGACGAGTATCTGCGGGAGCATCTGTTCGAGCCGCTGGGGTTGGTCGACAGCGGCTTTCACGTGCCCGCCGACAGGCATCACCGACTGGCCAGCAACTACGAACTGGACGCTGACGGTCGGCTGCAGGCGACTGACATGTTCGGCGCGGATGAGTTTCTGGAGCCGCCGACATTCCTATCAGGCGGCGGCGGAATGGTGTCTACAGCGCATGACTACTGGCGCTTTTGCCAGATGATGCTGAACGGCGGCGAGCTCGCCGGCGTACGCATTCTGGGGCGCAAGACGGTTGAGTTGATGACGATGAATCACCTGCCGAACAACCGCGAGCTCACTTCGCATGCGGTCGGCAGATGGGTAGATCCGGCCAACGATGGGATTGGCTTCGGGCTGGGGTTCGCCGTGGTGCTGGATCAGACTCGCACGCAGCGGCCGGGCTCGGTCGGCGAGTACTATTGGGAAGGCTCGGCGAGCACGATCTTCTGGATTGATCCGGTCGAAGATCTGATCGTGATCTTTCTCACCCAATTCATGCCCAGCGACGCGTACCCGTTCCGCAAGGAGATCGCGCAGATCGTGTATCCGGGCCTCGTGAACCTGGCCATTGAAAGCGACAAGAACGATGACAGCGACCGTCGGCAGCACCGGAATCTCGATTGACTCGCTTGCTCGGCTCGACCGGCACTTGTTGGGTCGGTACATCGAGCCGGAGAAGATCGCAGGTTGTCTGACGCTGATTTCGCGGCGCGGAGAGATGGCTCATCTGTCGGCGATGGGTCAGATGGACCGCGAGCGCGGGAAGCCGATGGCGACGGATACGATCTTCCGGTTTTACTCGATGACGAAGCCGATTACGTCGGTGGCGCTGATGCAGTTGCATGAGCGGGGGATGTTCCAGCTGACCGATCCGGTGAGCCGCTTCATCCCGCAGTGGCGGGACCTGCAGGCCATGTCCCATCCCGACGGGCCGGTCACGGACACCTGCGCGCCGGCGCGTCCGATGTCGGTGCGGGATGTGCTGTCGCACCAGAGCGGGCTGACGTACGGGTTCATGGAGGGCTCGCTGGAGATGGCCTACAACAAGGCCGACGTGTACTCGGCGGGGACGATGCGGGGTCGTGATCTACAGTCGATGATCGATCGGCTGGCGGAGATGCCGTTGAAGTTCTCGCCGGGGGAGCAGTGGAACTATGGGGTCTCGACGGATGTGTGCGGGTACCTGGTGGAGGTGATCTCAGGGCAGCGGTTTGATGAGTACCTGGAGGAGCATGTCTTTGAGCCGCTGGGGATGGTGGATACAGGGTTTGACGTGCCTGAGGGGAAGATTTCGCGGTTTGCGGCCAACTATGAGCGGGGGCCGGACCGGCGGCTGCGGCTGATGGACGATCCGGCGACGAGCCACTACGGGGAGCCGCAGACGTTCTTCTCGGGCGGCGGCGGGCTGGTGTCGACGGCGCATGATTATCACCGGTTCTGTCAGATGCTGCTGAACGGCGGGGAGTTGGACGGGGCTCGGCTGCTGGGTCCGAAGACGATCGAGTTGATGACGATGAATCATCTGCCGGACGGGCAGGATCTGTCGGAGCGGGCACTGGGCAGCTTCTCGGAGACGGCGAACGACGGGGTTGGGTTTGGTCTGGGCTTTGCGATGATCGTCGATCTTCCGCGAACGCAGAATGTGGGCTCGATCGGCGAGTACTACTGGGGCGGGGCGGCGAGCACGATCTTCTGGATCGATCCGGCGGAGGAGATGATCGTGATTTTCCTGACGCAGTTCATGCCGTCGGGGACGTTCAATTTCCGGGGTCAGATCAAGCAGATCCTGTATCCGGGGCTGGTTGACTAAACAGCTAGACTTCATGCCAATTCGATCCGAACGAATCTGGAACAGGCATGGCTGACGTACCCGAATCACTTCCGACTTATGACCAGCTTCCTTACCAGGCCGGGAATCCGGCCAAGACGGCCTGGGGGCTGTTTGGGGATGACGACCAGGTAGGGATGTTCAACCTGCAGACACCGGATCGGATTGTGCAGGCGGCGTCCCTGATCAACAAGGGCAAGATGTTCCCCATGAACTGGGATCAGTCGTTGCCATCGCCTCCGTTGTACAACCGCGGGGCGGTTCGGCACACCGTGATGCGTCGGGCCGGCTTTGGTCACCACGGCGATGATGTGCTGGACAACTTTTACACCCAGCAGTCGTCACAGTGGGATGCGCTGACGCATGTCGGCGATTTTGAGCACGGGTTTTGGGGTGGTGTGACGAACGAGTGGCTGCTCGAGAACCAGGACGCGCCCAAGCTGGGGATTGAGCACTGGGCGCAGCGAGGGATTGCGGGGCGGGCGGTGCTGCTCGACATGGGCCGTTGGTTCGAGTCACAGGGTCAGCCGCTGCCGATGGACGGGTATCGACCGATCACGGCGGACGAGCTCGAGGCGTGCCGCGCTGCCCAGGGTGTTGAGCTGCAGGCCGGCGACGTGCTGCTGATCCGGATTGGCTGGATTGGCTGGTACGAACAGACGGACTTCATGACGCGGCAGTCGCTATCGCAGATGCCGAACCTGGCGTTTCCGGGACTGGGCTGCTCAGAGGAGATGGCGGCGTACCTCTTCGACCACCACCCGGCTGCGGTCTGCTCGGATAATCCGGCGCTGGAGGCGTGGCCTCCGCCGAACTTCGCCGATCCGGACGGGTTCCTGCACCACTGGATTATCGGGCGCTTCGGGATGGCGATCGGGGAGATGTTCACCCTGGACGCGCTGGCCGAGGATTGCGCCGAGGACGGGGTCTACGAGAGCTTCTTCGCTGCAGCGCCGCTGAACGTGACCGGCGGCACGGGTAGTCCACCGAATGGTCTGGCGATCAAATAGGTCGTAGCCTAGGTGCGTGAAGTCTGGTGGGAGCCCCCCTCTGGCTGCGGCATCTCTGCCCGCTTGCGCGGGGGGAGAGCGGACGGGTGGAGTGGGAACCATGGACGAAGGCTGAGGACATGACCGACTCGACGATCGAAGTTGTCCAGGGCGATATCACCCAGCAAGAGGTGGACGCCATCGTCAACGCGGCGAACAACCATCTCTGGATGGGCGCCGGGACGGCGGGGGCAATTGTCCGCGCGGGCGGGCGTGAGATCGAGGATGAGGCGATTCGGCAGGGTCCGATTGAAGTGGGTGAGGCGATCGTCACGGGTTCGGGGGATCTGTCGTGCAAACACGTGATCCACGCGGCGGCGATGGGGCAGGATTTGTATACGTCGGCTGAGAAGATCCGCGCGTCGACGGACAACGCGCTGAAGCGGGCGGAGGAGCTGGGGATATCGTCGGTCGCGTTTCCGGCGCTGGGTACGGGCGTGGGCGGATTCGACTACTCGCAGGCTGCGGAGATCATGCTGACGGTGTGCTACGAACACTCGGGCGCCGACCGGAGCGTTCGCACGATCCGGTTCGTGCTGTTCGACCAGCGCGCATTTGAGGCCTTCGAGCAGGTCTGGCAGAATCTTGAGGCCGCTGCCGAGGTTCAGTAACCGAGATTGATTAACAGGAGACTGCCATGTCGCGTCGCATCGACCATTGCGCCCTTGAGGTGCAGCTGACTGCGGGTTCCGACGAATGGACGCCGGTGACCGGGCTGAGCGAGGCCGAATGGACGGGCTTCGCTCCGGCCGGCTGCGGGGTTGATCAGGGCCGGGTCATTGCGTTGCCCGATGAGGCGGACTCGCGGTTGCTGGATCCTGACGCGCCGGACCGGATGTGGCGCTTGCTGGATTCCGACGGGGAGCCGCTGTTTCAGTTCCTGGGCTACGTGGACGATCGGCGGCCGCGCAAGAAGGGCTTCATCATTCTGGGGATCAGCACAACTCCAGAGTTGCTAGGGGCCTGGTCCGAGCTGCAGCCGGCGGCGGTTGACTGAGCTCAGACCGCTCGCGGATACCATTGGACCATGCCGCACTACACGCGCTCGGGCGATGACGGCTCCACGACCCTGTGGGGCGGGGGACGGATCGCCAAGGACCATCCTCAGCCGGAAGCCTACGGCGCGATCGACGAGGCGTCGTCAGCGCTGGGCCTGGGTCGGGCATTGTCGAGGGACTCGAGGACGCGCGAGATCGCGATCGAGATCCAGCGGCGTCTCTACCTGATCATGGCTGAGCTGGCGGTTGCGCCGGGGAAGCCGATCCCGGAGGATTTCGTCACGCAAGTCGACGACGTCGATCAACTCGAGGCCTGGGCAGAGGAGCTGGAGCGACTCGCTCCGCCACCGAACGAGTTTGTGTTGCCCGGTGGATCGCCGGGTTCGGCCGCCCTTGATTTGGCGCGCACGACGATCCGCCGCGCCGAACGCGAAGTCGTGCGACTTCGCGGTCACGGGCATCCGGTCAATGACGAAACGATTCGCTATCTCAATCGCGCTTCTTCCGTGCTGTTCGATCTTGCGCGCTATGAGGAGCAGCAGGCGGGGGTGGATGCGATTCGCTCGCGACCGACGACGCCGAGTGACGTGGCGGCTCAGTGAGTGATATGACGCCGACGCCGCTCGCGCTGATTTCCGACGACGCTTCGCTGCGCATTGCCCAGATTGACGGCGCTGGCGGAGACTGGCGCGCCGATCTGGTGACGCGACTGGACATGAAGGCCGAAGGCATGGTCTTCATGTGGCCATCATGGTCGCCGACAGGAGAGCAGATCGCTGTCTCCGCCTCGTCGCAGCGACGCGACGATCCGCGCCTCGAGCTGTGGTGCGGACCCGTCGATGAAGGTCCAACCGAGGCAGTGTTCAAGAATCCGCGGGACGGCCGCCAGGTGATCGCGGCCGGGTTGGCGCACTACGTCAACTGGGCGCCTTCGGGACGCGCGCTCGCCGTGGTGGGCAACGTAGGCAGCGGACTGGCGGTCAATCTCGTGGCGGCCAGCGGGCAGGGTCAGGCTCGGCGGCTCGTCGACGGCGCGCCGCTGTACTTTGCCTGGGCGCCGGACGGGCGGGCGGTGATCGTGCATCGTGCGGCGCAGCTGGTGCTGTTCGACCTGACGGCCGGCTCGGAGGGGCCGATCCAGATCCAGCGGGTGCGGCCGAGCTTCCGCTCTCCGGCGTGGTCCCCGGACGGATCGGCGTTGTACTTCGCGAAGCCTCGACCGGGCGGCGGTTCGATCATCGTAGGGGCGAAGCGCAGCGAGGTCGGCTCGGGCGCGGAACACGAAGAGTTGATGGAGCTGACCGGTCCGGCATCGTTTGTGGCTTCGCGGAGCGACGACCGGCTGGCCGTGCTGACGCTGTCGCAGGGTGACGCCGAGGGCCGCAACCTGACCATCCTCGATCCTGTGACCGGGGTGCAGCAGCCGGTCATTGACCGGACGATCAACGGGATTTTCTGGGCGCCGGACGGACGGGCGGTATTCGCGTTCGAACCGCAACCGTCGAGCACGATGATCTCGCTGACCCGGTACGACCTGAACCGCGACGGGGAGTACACCGGCAGCACGCGACTGGCCCGATTCCAGCCATCGGCCGAGTTTGCGACGATGCTCAACTTCCATGATCAGTTTGCGCACTCCCACGAAATCGTGAGCCCTTGCGGCAGCTGGATCACATTCGCGGGTTTGGCGCTGGGCAACGGCGGTTCGGGGCGTCGCGGCTTTGGACCTCAGAATGGCTGTTACGTCGTTCCGACGGACGGCTCGGCTCCGGCGCGCCGAGTTTCGGCGGGCAGTATCTCGTTTTTCCCACCTACCGTTCCCGAGCAGTCGGGTTGAGGAACGCATGGCTTGCACCGTTGAATCACAGGATCTGCTGCGCAGCAATGAGTTGCGCGTGACCAGGCAACGGCTGGCGGTGCTGAGCGTGCTTCGCCACTCGGGCCGGCACATCACGGCGGCGGACGTTTACGAAGGCGCTCGAGGAGACGCGCCGGAACTCAACCCGTCGACCGTCTATCGCACACTCACCCAGCTGCGGGATCTTGGTCTGGTCTCGCAGACGGATCTTGGCGGCGGTGAGCGCACATACAGTTGGAGGACGGAGCGGCCGCATCACCATCTCGTCTGCTCGTCCTGCGGCAGCATGAGCGAGTTGCCGCACGACGTGCTGGCGGAATTCTCCTCGCGGCTGGGGTCCGAATTCGGTTTCGAGACGGATCTCGATCACTGGGCCGTGTACGGGCGCTGCCGGGCCTGCGTGGAGTCGGGGCGCCCATCGTGATTGCGACACCCGCCGCGCTGACTCGCTATCACGAGATGGTGCAATCGGAAATGCGCGCTGCGTTTCCGGATGTTGATCTGCCGATCTACGACATGGCCCGCTACGGTTTGGGCTGGCTTGACGAGCAGGGGCGACCGGCGAGCGCATCGGGTAAGGGTGCGCGCGCGGCGCTGACGATGCTGGGCGCTGGGGCGATCAGCGACGATCCGGCGACCGTGAAGCGAGCGGCGTGTGGTGCGGCCGCGGTGGAGATCGTTCACAATTTCTCGCTGGTTCACGACGATGTGCAAGACGGCGACGTCGAACGTCGGGGCCGTCCGACGGTGTGGAAGATCTGGGGTGTGGCCCAGGCGATCAACACGGGGGACCTGATGCGCGAGTTGGCGGACGCCGCGCTTCGCCGTGCCATCGGTTATAGGGCGACGGCGGAGTCGGTGCTGGAGGCGGTGCGGCGTCTGAACCGGGCGACGATGCTGATGATCGAGGGGCAGTACCTGGATCTCACGTTTGAGCAGCGAACGGACGTGAGCGTCGACGAGTATCTGGCCATGGTGGAGCGCAAGACGGGGGCGATGATGGGGGTGTCGCTGTCGATTGGGGCGACACTGGCCGGGGCTTCGGCTGCTCAAGCTGATGCGCTGGATCGGGCCGGCACGCGGCTGGGGCGCTGCTTTCAGATGCGCGACGACTGGCTGGGAATCTGGGCCGACCCTGACGCGTTGGGCAAGCCGACGGACGCGGACATCCGCCGACGGAAGAAGTCGTATCCGATTCTGTATGCGCTGGGGCATGCTCCGACGGTGGCGAGGCGGGAGCTGGTGGATCTGTATCGTCCCGATTTGTCAGTCGACGGCGCGGACATGCCCGACGAGCAAGTCGACTGGGTGCACAGTCTGCTCGGGGAGATTGGCGCGGACCGGGCAACCGATGAGGCGGCGCGAACGGAGTACGAGGCCTTTCGCGACGAACTGGAGTCGGCGCATCCCCGAGGGGAGGCGGTCGCCGATCTGGACGCGTTGGCGATCTTCACGCTTGAGCGAGACCGCTAGCGTACGCCCATGACGACCGCGGCCGGCTCGCCGATTACGGACGACGCGCTGTCGCGCACGATCGAGGGTGCCACCAACTGGTTGCTGGAACAGCAGGATCCAGCCGGTTTCTGGTGGGGCGAGCTGGAGTCGAATCCCTCGATTACCGCCGAGTATCTGCTGCTCACGCATCACCTGGGGATCGGCGATCGACAGCAGTGGGACGGGATTGCTCGGTACATCCGGGCACAACAACGGCCAGAGGGGTTCTGGGCGCAGTACCTGAATGGTCCGGGCGATGTGTCTACGTCGGTCGAGGCGTACTTCGCGCTAAAGCTGGCAGGGGACGATCCCGATTCTCCGCACATGACTCGCGCGCGGGAGTGGATTCTTGAGCAGGGTGGGATCGTGCGGGCCCGGGTGTTCACGAAAATCTGGCTGGCGATGTTCGGCGAGTTCGATTGGGACCGACTGCCGGCGATGCCGCCCTGGATCAATCTGCTGCCTAGCTGGCTGCCTATCAATCTGTATGAGTTCGCCAGTTGGGCGCGAGCGACGATCGTGGGGATCACCGTGATCATGACGCTGCGGCCGACGGCGGCGCTGCCAGCCGGGGCGGGGGTGCCGGAACTCTGGGTGCGACCGTCGGATCGGCGACGGTTCGCGGTTCCGCCTCCGAGAAATCCGTTCTCCGCAGCAGGGGCGTTTTATGTCGTGGACTCGCTGCTTCGGTTTCTGGATCGGAACCGAATTCGGCCGTTCGAACATCGGGCGCTGGCGTTCTCGGAGCGATGGCTGCTCGACCGTCAGGAGGCGGACGGCTGTTGGGGCGGGATTCAACCGCCGTGGGTATACGCGATCCTGGCTCTGAGGGCGATGGGCTACTCGCTGGACCATCCGGTCATGCGTCGGGCGCTGGCCGGTTTCGAGCGATTCACCTGGAAGCAGTCTGACCGCGGGGGCGAGCAAATCTGGACCGAGAGTTGCCAGTCTCCGGTCTGGGATACCTGCCTGGCAGCGGTTGGATTGCTGGATGCCGGACTGGATCCGCAGCACCCGGCGCTACAGAATGCTGCCCGCTGGATGCTGCGTGAGCAGGTGTTGAGCGGGGGCGACTGGCAGGTGAAGAATCCGGACACGCCGCCGGGCGGCTGGGCCTTTGAGTTCGACAACGACGTCTACCCCGATGTGGACGACACGGCGGTCGTGCTGATGGCGCTTGAGCGGATTCCGATGCCGGGTCTAGAGTCGGAACGGCAACTGGCGCTGGACCGGGGGCTGCACTGGATGCTGTCGATGCAGTCCTCGGGCGGGGGTTGGGGTGCGTTCGATGTGGACAACGAAAAGACGTTCCTCGCCGAGATGCCGTTTGCGGACTTCGGCGAACTGCTCGATCCGCCGACGGCCGACGTGACGGCGCATGCGCTCGAGTACATCGGCCAGCTGGGCTACAGCGGTCAGTATCCGCCGGCCAGCCGCGGACTCAGGTTTCTCTATGACGTGCAGGAGCCAGACGGCTCGTGGTGGGGACGCTGGGGGGTGAACTACATCTACGGTCTGGGCGCCGCATTGCCGGCGTTGCAGGCGCTTGGCGAGCCGATGTCGGCACCGGCGGTTCGCAATGCCGTCGAATGGCTGTTCCGGCATCAGCTTGAGGACGGCGGCTGGGGTGAATCGTGCGACACGTATGCCGATCCGTCGCTGCGCGGTCTGGGACCGTCGACCCCGTCGCAGACGGCGTGGGCGCTGATGGCGCTGATCGCAGCGGGAGAGGCGGAGCATGAGTCGGTGGTTCAGGGGGTTCGCTATCTCGTCGAACGGCAGCGCGAGGACGGAACCTGGGACGAGCCGGAGTTCACGGGCACGGGCTTCCCCAGCGACTTCATGATCAACTATCACCTGTACCGTCACTACTTCCCGCTGATGGCGCTGGGTCGCTACGAGCGCGCCGTCGCGGCGCGATAGGTCGGTCGCTCGGCGACAGAACAAGTTCCCCGGACGGCTCTGCGTCGTGCGGAACGGCTAGCATGACAGATCATCGAGTGCGCGTCGTCCCGCGCGAAGCATGGCCAGGGAGGGGGCGGCATGACTACGTCATCAGAGACCAACGTCGATATTGAGATGCATCAGCTGCCTCGCGATCTGCGGAGCGGCGAACGAACAATTCGGCTACGCCACTTGGCCAGCGACGACGGTAACGCACTGCTGGAGTTTGGTCGGCGGCAGCCGAACGAAGATCTGCTGTTCCAGGAGCGGGACATCACCAACGTCGCCGACATTGGCGACTGGATTCACGACACCGAGGCCGGGCGAATCCGTTCGGTGGTGGCGGAGGAGAACGGGCAGATTATCGGCTACGCGACGATCGAGCGCGGGCGGCTGCGCTGGACTCGTCATGTGGCGGAGATCCGGGTGATGGTCGACGTTGGCGCGCGCCGGGTCGGTCTGGGTCACGTGCTGCTGGGACTGGCATTCGAGAGCGCGCTGCACGACGACGTGGCCAAGATCATCGCGCAGATGACGCCCGATCAGGTGGGCGCACGGAAAATCTTCGAACGGCTGGGATTCGTCGAGGATGCGGTGCTGACTCGGCACGTGGCGTCGGCGGACGGGGAGTTGCACGACCTGGTCGTGATGCGCTTCGACACGAAACAGCGGCTGATCTGCCTGGAATGCGGCCAGGCAGTGTTGACGTTGATACCGCTGCAGGGCAAGCAACTCTGTTGGGCCTGTTACGAAATCCTTGATCTCGAACTGGGAGCGGGGTAAGTCCAGAAGTAGAAGGATCAGGAGGACGACATGGCGGAACACCGAGATCACACGTACAAGATCATCGAGTTGGTGGGCTCGTCGCCGGATGGCGTCGACCAGGCGATTCGCAACGCGATTGAGCGCGCCGGAGAGACGCTGCGCAACCTGGACTGGTTTGAGGTTCGCGAGATCCGCGGGCCGATTCAGAACGGCGAGATTGGCTGGTTCCAGGTCAAACTGGGGGTTGGCTTCCGCATTCTCGATCCGGCCGACCTCGAGCAGGACTAGGACTCGGCAGGCATTGAGCGCCGATGAGCGTCATTAGCGAGGGCAGCGCATTCGCCGGCGACTCGGCCGACGCGCTGCGCTGGTGCGGGCGATACAGCCGTCGGCACGGCGAGAACTTCACAGTCGTCAGCTGGTTTCTGCCTCGCGAGCTGCGAGCGCCGATGTTCGCGGTGTATGCGTTCTGCCGGTTCACGGACAACCTGGGCGACGATCCCGACGCCGAGCCGGCGGTGCGTCTCGAGCGGCTCGATCACTGGCAGGCGGACCTGGAGCGGGCCTTCGATGGTAGCCGGGCGCAGCATCCAATCAACGTGGCGCTGCAGCACGTCGCCGAATCGAAGCCGCTGCGCGCCGATCCGTTTCGTCGACTGATCGAGGCCAACCGGCTGGATCAGCACAAGACGCGCTATGAGACCTTTCAGGATGTGCTCGGCTACTGCGACCTGTCGGCCAATCCGGTGGGGGAAATGGTGCTGGCGCTCTGGGATATCGACACGACGACTGATGAAGGGCGGTATCGGGTCGACCTGTCGAATGCGACTTGCACGGCGCTACAGATCGCGAATCACTGGCAAGACGTTCGGCGCGATTACCTCGACGCCGACCGGATGTATCTGCCGTTGGACGAGTTACAGGCGTTCGGACTGTCGGAGGAGGACATTGCGGAAGGGATTCGGCGCCAGCAGTGTCCCGACGATTACCGGACGATGATGCGTTTCCAGGTCGACCGAGCGGAGGTCTGGTTCCGCAAGGGGGAGCGGTTGATCGACGAGGTGCCGCCCGAGTTGGCGATTGACCTGCGGCTGTTCACCGACGGCGGACGCGCGGTCCTGAAGGCGATCGAGCGGCAGGACTATGACACGTTGACGCGCCGGCCCAGAGTCGGCACGGGTACACGAGCCTGGCTGGCGTTGCGCGCGGCGATTCAACTGAAACTACCCTGACGCGAACATGCCACGAGGAATCGATCCCCAGGTCGCCCCCGCGTACCGCCAGTGCCAGGCCTTCACCCGGCGGCGGGCGACGAACTTCTATATCGCGTTCTCGGCGCTGCCCGGGGACAAGCGGCAAGCGATCTACGCGGCTTACGCGTATGCCGGAACGGTTGACGACGCGGTTGACGATGCGGGGACGCAGAAGGAGCGCGCGGCCGCGCTGAGCCAGGCGCAGGAACTCCTGGATGCCGCGTACAGCGGGGGCGACGCTGATCCAGCCTGGCTGACGGCCGGTCTGGCCGACGCGATCCAGCGGTACGACATTCCTCGCGAGCACTTCGAGGAGCTGGTACTGGGGATGGAGCACGACCTGACGTACACGCGCTATGAGCGTTGGGCCGACCTGGAGCAGTATTGTTACCGGGCGGCGTCGGTGATTGGTCTGATCTGCATTTGCATCTTCGGCTACGACCGCCGGCAATCTGATCTGGCGATCAGCTCGGCCGTTGCAATGGGTAAGGCGTTACAGATTACGAACATCATGCGCGACGTCAAGGAAGACGCGGAACGGGGCCGGATCTACATCGCGCAGGAAGATCTGGCCCTGCATGGCGTGACCGAGGACGAGATTCTTGGCAGCGAATACAACGACCGCTTCCGCCACCTGATGGCCGATTACGCGCAGCGAGCCTACGACTTCTACCGCGAGGGAGAACGTCTGATCCCGCTGCTCGATGGGCCTCGCAGCCGGGCCTGCTGCAACGGTCTCCAGGGCGTGTACCGCATGATCCTCGATGCGATCGTGGCGCGGGAGTATGACGTCTACAGCCAACGGGTCTCGCCGTCCAAAGCGGGACGGGTGGTGAGGATGCTGGAACTGTGGCTCAGGGGCGCAATGCCTAACGTCGCCCGAGTTGGCCAACGCGACGGTGACTGACTACGGCGCGGATGCTCCGATCGCCGTTGTTGGAGGCGGCCTGGCCGGACTGAGTGCTGCACTTGATCTCGTGGAGGCGGGACGCCGGGTCGCGCTGTTCGAGCGACGACCGTATGCCGGCGGGAAGGCGTACTCATTCGAGGATCCCAATCACGATGTGGTGCTGGACAACGGTCAGCACATCACGATGCGTTGCTGCACCGAGTTTCAGGAGTTTCTTGAGCGGATCGGCTGCGCCGACATTATTCGCTATCAAGAACATCTGGAGGTTGCGGTCATTGACCCGGCGTCATCGGGGCATCGCGTCAGCGTGATTTCCGGGCGGCAGCCTCGAGCTCTGGGCAGATTGGGACGATCCTTGCTGCCGGCTCCGCTGCACATGCTGCCGTCGATTGCGACGTATGAGCATCTGAGCATGAGCGAGAAGGCGCGACTGGGGTTCGCGTTCTTGCCGATCCGACGGATGAGCGAGTTCGAACGGTTGGCGCTCGATCGGCAATCGTTTGCCCGCTGGCTCAGCGAACATCATCAGAGCGAGCGGGTGATCGAGCGGTTCTGGGATCTGATCATCCTGCCAACCTGCAACGATCGCTGCTCGGACGTCTCGGCGACGCAAGGAATCCAGGTCTTTCAGGAAGGGTTCAGCCGTGAGGCGAGGGCGGCGGACATCGGTCTGTTCACCGGAGGCCTGGGACGAGTTGCTGAGGCCGCCGTGGAGCAGCTTCAGCGACGCGGGGCGCAGCTGGAGTTGAACGCCAGCGTCAATGGGATGTTGACCAACGACTTTGAGGTCACGGGCATTCGCTCAAGCCGAGGCGAACAGACAGACATCAGCGCGGTCGTTCTAGCGTTGCCGCCGAAGCAAGCCTTCGACCTGCTGCCGGCCCACTGGCGGCGGCGCGAACCGTTCTGGCGGCTGAGCCAGCATGAGGTCAGCCCGATTGTCAATGTGCATATGCAGTGGGATCGTCAGGTGATGGGGCGTGACTTTGTCGGCGTGCTGGATTCGGATGCTCAGTTCATCTTCCAGCGGTCGCAGATTCATGGATGGCCGACGCCGCCGCACTGGATTTCAGTGTCGCTCAGTGGGGCCCACGATCTCGTCGATCTGCCGCAGGCTGAGATCGTGGCTCGCGTCGAACGCGCGGTGCGCCGGGCGCTGCGACGAACTGCCGGCGCCACGCTGTTGGCGACGCGGGTAGTCAAGGAATCGGAGGCCACGTTCAGGCCCAAGCCCGGGATGAACGCTCATCGAGTGAGGCCGAAGACGCCGATTGGCAACCTCGTGCTGGCGGGCGCATGGACAGCGACCGGCTGGCCCGCGACGATGGAATCGGCGGTTCGCAGCGGTCGGGCCGCTGCTCAGGTGCTGCTGGAGGATGGGGGCTCATTGCCATGATCACGCGAGAACGAACCTCATCTGGCGGGCCATTCGAAGAGCGTTTTGGCTATTGCCGGGCGGTGCGAGTGGGGAATCAGATTCACGTGAGCGGGACGGCGGCGGTCGAGCCGGACGGTCGGGTGACGTCCGGCGGCGTGGGAGCACAAACGGCTCGATGTCTGAGAATCATTGGCGATGCGCTGGCGGACCTGGGGGGCTCACTCGCGGATGTCGTGCGTGTGCGGATCTACATCACAGACATCGGACAGTACGAGGCGACGGGAGAGCACCTGAGGGCCGCCTTCGGCGCACATCCGCCGGCGGCCACTATGGTCGAGGTGAGTGGATTGATCGATCCCGAGATGTTGGTCGAGATCGAGGTCGACGCCGTCATTGCCGAAGCGGACTGAGTCCGTGGCGCTGACGGATCGCGTTGGCCGCCGCCCAGAGATGCGACTCCGACGCGAACAGCTTGGTCAGTTGATTCGACGAGCAGCCGAGCAATGAGGCGCAGTCGCCAGTGGACGCGGCTACTGCATCGAACAGGTCGAGCAATGGTCCGACGCCCGTCCAGAATTCTCGGTGCTTCGGGCCGACACGCTCCTTGCGCGATATCTCGGTCTGGACCGTTCGGGGAAGGATTCGCTGCAAGGAGGTCGGTGGATGGTACATGTCGAGTTGCGGTTCGGCTCGTACCTCCAGGGCGAGGCCGCGGCGCAGCCGAACCAATGCCACTGTGCGGTTCTGGTGTTGCGAGCGACGCTCCGAAGCGAAGCCGACGACGCCGGTCGGCTCATGGGTCAGCCGGACGGCGGAGTCGGTTTTGTTCCGGTGTTGGCCCCCCGGTCCTGACGCACGGAAGCGTTCGAGTCGGCATTGGGCCAACAGCTCGTCGTCGGAGAGTGACAGCCAGGCGTCACTGTTGCTGGACGACCCGGATCTCTCGGTACTGTCGCGCGATGACGAATGAGACATATTGCCAGCCAGCAATCGATGTGTGGTTCACGCTGGTAGCCAGGCGGGTCAACAGGACGAGGCCAAGGTCCTGCAGTTCATCGCTGTCGGCCGCCAACAGATCGGGGGGAACATTGGGCACTTCTACGTCCCGCACGTCGGATCGGTCGGTGACGACCACTTCGACCTCGTCCTCGTTGGCCGTGGCCTCAATGCGAACCGTGCGGTCGGGATCGCCGTTCTCGACCACGTGCGTGAACAGTTCTTCGAGGCACAGACCGAGGCGATTCGCGGGACCGGTTTCCAGCCTAAACCCGCTGGACACGTCTTTGCCGAATGCGATCACCTGGTCGAGGGAATCCGTGGATGCGGCTCCTTGCCAGTGGTACCGTCGCTTTGGCATCAGGACAAAGATGGTTGAGATCAGCACGGCGATGACGGAACCAAGCGCGATCGCGTTGCCTGTGATTGGTGCCAACGCTTCGGGGATGTGTTCCACGAATGGCAGCCCCAGTTCGTCCGCGAACTCACCGGTGAAGCCGCCCCAGAAGCCGAGTGAGACGATCAGCGCCGTTCTCGTGTTGATGCCGGCATCGACGACGGTCTGCATGCCGACGATGAACAGCAGCAACAGCGCGACGAAGGACACACCGCCGACCGCAGGACCAGGCAGATCGAGCACGAAGCCGCCCAAGATGGGGAAGAAGGCCATCACGATCATCAGTCCGGCGCCCCAGAGCCCGACCCAGCGGGAGGCGACACCGACCACTGGCACCATGCCAATGGGTGAGGAGTAGGTCGTGTTGGGCGTCGTGCAGAAGATCCCGGCGAGCGCGTTGCCCACACCGTCGGCATTGAGCGCGCCGCGCACGGAATCGTAGTCGATGCGTCGGAAGTTCCGCAGCGACACCTTCTGGATTGCGATGGCGTCGCCGACGGTCTCGAACGTACCGGCGAGCGTGGCGATGACGAACGCACCGAGGACGGCGAACGCGGCGCCCGAGGTGGGGAAGGTCGGCGCTTCCCACTCACCAATCGGGAAGCCCAAGATTGCCGCGTCGCTGGCATGGTTGAAGGACCAGTGACCCGTGATCGCCGCTGCGATACAACCAGCGGCGAGTCCAAGGATTGGGGACCAGAGCCGATAGCGCGCCGGCGCCAGGACGATCATCGCGACCATGGCGAGGACGGCCACGCCACCGATCAGCATGTACTCCAATGATCCAGCATGATCGGTACCGACGCCATTCCATTGCTTGATGGTCAGCGGCACGACGGTCACCGCCACACACATCACCACGACGCCACCGACCGTTGGGGTTAAGACGTTGCGGAAGAACCGGAAGAACTGTGCGATGAGAATCTCGGTTGGCGCCGCAATCAGTGCCAAGGCGGCGACAAAGCCGATGCCCGCCAGCGCGATGGCATCGAACGTCGCAGCGAAGAAGGTGCCCGAAGTGCCCATGAAGAGCATGAAGCCGGAACCTACGGCGCCGAAGCGTAGTGCCTGCACAGCGGTCGACAGACCGGCCGTGAGCAGAGACGCCGAGATCAGGAAGGCAGCCTCGCCGGCGGTGATCAAGTCGGCGGCGCGCAGCAATATCGGCAGCAGGATTGCCCCGGAGATGACAAACAGGGCGTTTTGCAAACCCAAGCCGGCCGCGATGAACAGCGGCGGTCGCTCGTTCACGGCGTAGCGCAGGGTCGGTCCGCGTTCCTGCATGGCGCGCGTAGTCTATAGGGAAGGTGAATGCGTGGACGCAGGAAGAGAGACATTGCCTTGTCAAGCGGACAGACTGCGACGGTCAATGGGCTTCAGCTTCACTACGTCGACCACGGCGGCGACGCCGAGGTCGGCGCCGTGGCCCTGCACGGATTCGCGCTGAACTGCCACTCGTTCGACGAGGTTGCGCCGGCGCTGTCGGACCGGTTGCACTGGTATGCGCTCGATCAGCGGGGCCACGGCCACTCGGACCGAGCGTCCGAGCTCGCGGATTACTCGCGCGACCACATGGCCGAGGACATCCGTCAGTTCGTCGAGAACCAAGATCTGGACCGTCCGGTGGTGCTGGGGCACTCGATGGGCGGCATGAACGCGATGACGTTTGCTGCACAGCACCCTGACCTGCTGCGGGCGTTGGTGCTGATCGACGTCGGACCCGGCGTGAGCGTTGATGGGGTTCAGCAGGTCCGCCAGTTTGTCGCGGGACCGTACGAGCTGGATTCGCTCGAGGCATGGGTCGAGATGACGCATCAGTACTATCCGTTCCGCTCCAAGGAAGGCATCCGCAAGCGGCTGGCAGTTTCGCTACGCGAAACGCCGGAGGGCAAGATGGCGAAGATGTTCGACGAACGGTTTCGCCAGGCCGATTTCCGAGGAGTCGCCGACGCGCGAGGGGGCATCTGGGAGACGGCGAGGGCGCTGACGGTTCCGACTCTGTTACTGCACGGGGAGAAGAGCCCGGTGCTGAAGCGAGAGCAGGCGGAGGAGTTCGCCGACCAGGTTCCTGTGGTGCGCCTGGTCACGATTCCCGAGGCCGGGCACTCGGTGGCCGGCGATCAGCCGGAGGCCTTCGTCGAAGCGGTGCGCGACTTCCTTGACGATGTCCTCTAGTCAGGAGCCGAGGCGCTCGGGACGGCGCCGACAGTCCTCTTCGCTGCTGATTCCGATCATTGGCGGAATTATTGGGTTTGTGGCCGCGTTGTTCCTGCTGCGGGAGCTGGACATCTTCGAGGGTGACCCGCCACCTGCGGAGCCGGCGGTCAACGCCGACTGTACGTATCCGGTGGGCAGCTACTACGACCAACTCTGCAATCTGGTCGCTCGGGCGACGCTTGAAATCCAGACGGTGATCGATCCTGAAACGGCGACGCGCTGCGTCGATGAGCAAGTCGATTGCCGGGTCCATCGCGAGAACCTGCGACGCGGTCTGCCGACGACCGAACGTTTCAGGGACGCGCTGTTCGACCTACAGCCACCGGAAAAGGCGGAGGACTGGCACCATCGCTATCTGACTGGCATTGCGCTGTTGCATAGCGGCTACAACGCTCAGTTCGTTGCGCTTCAGGACGGGGAACGGGAGGCGTTTCTGGAGGCGCATGAGCGCACACAAACAGCCGCTTCGGAGGCCGGGATTCTGTTCGATGACTTCTCGATCGCATTCACGGACGAGCGGGAACGTTAGGCCCGGCCACAGTGGGACGCTGCTAGTCGCGTTCGAGGATGGCCTTGAGCTGATCCAGTTCCTTGCGCATCTGACGACCCATCATCATCTTCATCAACGGTCGGAGGACGGTGAACATGATCGAGGTGACGACGTGATCGCTACCGGCCGTCATCGAGTTGGTCACAATCGTTGAAGGTCCAGATCGCTCTAGGGTCAGTCGGCCGGTGAAGGGGAAGGGTCCTTCCGACGTTTCGATTGCGAGCTCTCGGCGTTCTCGAAACTCGGTGATGGTCATCTCGACCGGGCCGTCGTTGCCACCGTAGGTGTAGACGCCACGAATCTGCGTGCCGCGACCGACCGGTCCGTTGCCGACGATCTCAGAGTCTGACATTCCATCGACCCAGTGGTCCTGGTTGGTGACGTCGGAGACGTAGGCCCACACGTCGGCTGGCTCACGATTGATTGTCACCTGGGCGGAGGCGCTCAGGCTGACCATCAGGGTTGGAGTCCCATTGCGTGGCGGAGATGCGAGATTTCCTGTCGCAACATCCGGTTGGCGACGATGTTGCCGAACGGCCGGAGCGGACCCATGACGATCTTCATCAGGAGCGCGGTCGGAAAGAGCGTGACGTGGTATCGCATGCGCGAGCCAGTTTCGTCGCCAGAGCAGGTGATCACCGTGACGAATGGCGTGTGGCCGTCGGTGTTCTCCCAGGAGATTCGTGTTGGCGGGTCGCATTCAGTGACGGTCATTGTCACGCGAAGAGATTTGCCTTGCTCTGTCGATGTGCCCTCGATCACGGAGCCGACACCGATATCTCCGCCGCCGACCACCTCAGAGTCTGACATGCCGAAGACCCAGTGATCCTGGTTGGGTACGTGAGACACGTACGACCAGAGTTGGTCCAATGAGCATTCGAAATCGGCGTCAATACTGAATGCGGCGGCCATTGGTTGGTCCTAGCGGAACAGGTCCATCTCGGCGGGGCGGACGAGCGGTGTGTGGTCATACTCTTCGACGGGCACCTTCAGGCCTCGAACCACAGCGACCGGCACCTTGTCGAGCTTGTTCATCACCGGTTCGGCGGCGGATGCCAATTCATCGACGATTGCCATTTCGGTCACGCGCAAGTCGTAGCCTTCGGCGTCGACTTCTCCGACATATGAGCGAATCGGGTTCATGCCGCTGACGCCGATGGCGACGTTGGTCAGTCCGTTGCGCCAGGGACGGCCGAAGGTGTCGGTGACGATGACCGGGACATCGACCTGGCCACGGGCAACCAGGCCCCGGCGAATTGTGAGGGCCGACGCGGAGGAGTCGACGGGCAGGAGCGTAACGGCGTCGCCGCCGCCGACGTTGGATTGATCGACGCCGGCGTTGGCGCATACCCAGCCGTGACGGGTTTCGGAGAGGATCAGGCCCCGGGTCATGCGCACAATGCGCTTCGACTCGCTCAGAACTAGTTCGACTGCTCGCGCGTCTTTTTCCCAGTCGTCGGCCCAGTCCTGGGCAAAACCGCCGGCGCTGACATCGTCCAGTCGGATGACGCGGCCTTCGGCCTTGGAGACGATCTTCTGAGTGACGAGCAGGACATCGCCCGACTCGAGCGGCGTTTCCTGTGCGATCAGCGCGGAGTGAATCAGTTCCGCGAGATCGTCACCCTCAACGACTTCGGGAATGCCACCGACGGCGAAGACGCGGTACTCGGACGGAGCGGCCACGGCTGTTCTCCCTCACCCCAACCCTCTCCCTCGGGGAGAGGGAGCTAGTCGTCGATTCCGACCATGCGGACGGCGGCCTGGGTCTTGTAGCGCATGTTCATGCCAATGATCAGCGCGGTCAGGTCCTCAACGAATTTCGACATCGAGAGCGGTCCGGCGTCTATGGGGCGCAGGTCGGGCATCTTGCCGACCAGGTCGACGACTTCCTGTTTGGCATCAGCGTCGTCGGCGGTGATCAGGACGTCGCCCTCCATTGGATCGGAGAGTTTCTGCAGTTTGCGCGCGCTGAGGTTGTGGAAGGCGCCGACGACGCGGGCATCGGGCAGTAGAGCCTGCGCCTGTTCGGTGGCCGAGCCCTGCGGCACTTCAGATATGCCGGGTACGCGATTTTCCATGGTCAGCGGCACGGCGGCGTCGATGACCAGCTTGTCGCCGATCGAATCACGCAGGTCGTTGAGTGTCGCCTCGTGACCGTCGAAGGGGACGACGATGATGACAACGTCGGATTGCTCGACCACATCTCGATTGACACCGCCGCCGGCGTCGGGGCTTCCGCCTGCCTCAGTGACGGCGTCGCGGACGGTCTGAGCGGCGTCTTCTGCCCGCTCGATCCGGCGAGAGCCGATCAGGATGCGTTCACCGGCCATGGCCAGCCGCATCGCCAGTCCCAGTCCCTCAGGTCCCGTGCCGCCGATGAAGCCAATGGTCGCCATACCCGCTCCCGATCTACGCCTAAACTGAGGATTGCTTGCGCGAGACACAACTGATGGTTGCTCGCGCGAGACGCAACTAACCGTTGCTTGCGCGAGACGCACAAGAAACAGGCTAACGCCAATCCCTGCGAACGCCGTGACCAGCTCGACCAACCCCTCAGCCACCGCGACGCCGCTGGTGATCAAGCATCCGATCGAACCGGATGCCGAGCCGGCCGTACGGCTGAGAGATGTCCGCCTGACCTACGAGACGAAGCAGGGCGCGCTGCTGGAGGCGGTGGATCCGACCAGCCTGACCATTCGGGCCGGAGAGTTCACGGCGCTGGTCGGTCCGTCGGGCTGTGGCAAGACATCGCTGCTGCGCATGATCGCGGGGCTGACTCCGCCGTCCGGAGGGGCGGTGACGATCTTCGGTCAGACGCCGAAGAAAGCTCAGCACCACAAACGCCTCGGGCTCGTGTTCCAGGAACCGGCGCTGCTGGCCTGGCGCAGTGTGGAGGACAATGTCCGGCTGGGGCTGCAGCTCAACCCCCGGGAGACGCATTCGCCGACCAACGTGGAAGAGCTGATCGAGATTGTTGGGCTGAGTGGGTTCGAGCGCTATCGGCCGGCGGAGTTGTCGGGCGGGATGCAGCAACGCGCCGCGCTGGCCCGGGCGCTGGCGATCGATCCGCCGCTGTTGTTGCTGGACGAGCCGTTCGCGGCGCTGGACGAGATTACGCGCGAGCTGATGCGATACGAGTTGCAACGATTGTGGAGCGTCTCGCACGATCCTCGCGATCCGCCTCGCTCCGCGGTGTTCGTGACGCATTCGGTGGCGGAGGCGGTGGCGATCGCCGATCGGGTCCTGGTGATGTCGCCGCGACCGGGCCGGATCATTGCCGACATTCCAATCACCACGCCGCGACCGCGCCAACCTGAGCACGAACACTCGGACCGATTCATCAACGACACCGCGATTGTGCGGGCGGCGCTGCGCTCGCCGACCACGGCTGCCGTGCCGCTGGACGCTGCTTGAGTCCGCCATGATCTCCGAGCCGATCCGCGATCTGGACCATCTCGAACCGACGACCGGACGGATCCCGCTGGCAGCGCCGGATGTGCGGCCGCTGCTTGGCTGGATTGTGCCGCCCCTGATTGCGTTGTTGATTGCGGCGGTCGCAATTGAAGTGTGGGTACGGCTTGCCGAAGTCTCGGTGTGGGTGATGCCACGCCCGACAGGGGTGATTGAGAACTTCTTCTCAGACTTCGGCCGCTACTTCAACGAGGGTCTGAAGACGTTGGGGGTGTCGCTGGGCGGGCTCGCAATCGGCACAGTGGCGGCCACGCTGCTGGCTGCCGGCGTGGCTCATTCCCAGGTGCTGGAGCGGGCCGTGCTGCCGATTGCGATCATGGTCAAGGTCACTCCGGTGGTGGCGTTGATCCCGTTGTTCATCATCTGGTTTGGCCACGGCTGGAACCCGAAGATCGCGATCGCCGCCCTGATCACGTACTTCCCCGTGCTGATCAACGCTATTGCCGGATTCCGCGACGTCGATCCACGAATGCATGACTACTTTCGCTCGGTTGATGCGTCGACCTGGGAGATCTTCCGGCATCTGCGCCTACCGGCGGCGGTGCCGTATCTGTTCGCGTCGCTGAAGATTTCCGTCACGTTGTCCTTGATTGGCGCGGTGGTGGCGGAGTTTTTCCTGTCGGGACAGGGCGGCCTGGGAGCGGTGATCTGGATCGAGCAGAACAACCTGCGGCTCGAGCAGGTGTTTGCGGCGGTGCTGATGCTGACGCTGATTGGCGTGACGCTGTCGACGGCTGTGGTCGTTGCCGAGCGCCTCTTTTCCTGGCGACTCGACCAGCCGGTTACCGCCTCTTAAGCTCAATTGTTGGAGCAGACATGACTACGACCGATACATCGACCGACGACTCCGACAACACCGACCACCGGCTGCCGCAACAGCAGGAGGCCCTCGCCGCCGACTCAGTCGTGATCAAGTTCTCGAACGATGGCCTGGTGCTGGAGCTCGAAGGCGACGACGTTGACCTGGGCACCGACCTGAAGGTTCGCAACGAACACCGGCTGATCGCGGAGTTCCGTCGCGACGCGGTGGACGGTTGGTGGTTCAAGTCTTCGGTGATCAGCGAACCACGAAGCGTGCACGGCGAGGAGTAATCCGCGTCGCCGCTTGTACTTGCCCGATACCGGCACGATTCATAATCTGGAGTCGGTCGCTATCGCCGTGGCAACCCCTCGGAAGCGGCTCCGGCTAGCCGGCCCGGCAAGAAGAAGCGCCCGGCGTCCGACCAGCCAGAGGAGCCCTGCGCCCATGTCCCAGATGTCTGTTTCCATTCGCACCAGATTGTTGCTCTCGCTTGCGCTGATCGCCGGCCTGGCGGCGGCGATCAGCGTCGCCTGTTCCGGCGACGACTCCGACGACGCCCTGACGATGACCTACATGGCCGGATTCAAGGAGCAGGCGAACCTGCCGTTCGTCGCGGTCTATGTCGCCGAGGATCAGGGGTTCTTTGCCGACGAGAACCTCGAGGTCGAGATTCAGCACGCCGGCTTTACCGGCGCGCACAAGGGTCTTGTGCTGTCCGGTGAGGTCGACATCACGACGCTTCCGGCTTCGGAGATGCTCCAGATTCGGGCCAACACCGGTGCTCCGTATGTCGCGGTGATGCTGTTCGGGCAGCGCGGAGACTTCGGATACGCCGTGCTCGATTCGTCTGGCATTGAGTCGCCGGCCGATTTTGCCGGCCGCGATGTGGGGTTCAAAGGGATTGTCCAGGCCGAGTTCCACGCGATGCTCTCGGCGCACGGGCTGACCACCGACGACATGAACATGATCGATGTCGGATTCAATCCGGTCGTGCTGGTTGAACAACAAGTTGAGGTGTACCCGGTCTTCCTCTCCAACGAGCCGGACACCCTGAGCCGGAATCTGAACCAGGAGATCACGGTGTTCGAGGCCGCCGATTACGGCGTGCCCACGCTTGGCGTGGTGTACCTGGTCAGCGAGGAGTTCCTGGAGGACGAGACGAATCGGGAGAAGCTGACGCGATTCCTACGCGCCACCGTGCGTGCATTCGAGTTCTCGGTTGACGATCCGGCGGCCGCGATCGAGTCGACCGCCAAGTTCCTGCCCGAGGATCCTCCGCCGGACCTCGTGCATGAGCGGTTCATTCTGGACGTCGAAATCGAAAATGCCCTGAGCGACCTGACTCGGGCCAACGGGGTTGGTTGGTTCACACAACAGCAATTCCGCGCACTGACCGATGTCTTGCTGGAGTACGAGGCCCTGGACGGCGACATCGACCTCGAGGCGGCGCTGGACCGCTCGTTCCTCGAGGACATTCACCAGTAGAGGCGAACGGCCAATTCGCCTGCCCAATCTCCCTTGTTTCCTTACCGAGTCGCGGGCATCTCGCTGAGTTTGAGGAGCGTGGCGCTTATGGCGAGATACCCGCGGCAAGCGCGGGTATGACGAGAATAGGTGTCGAGGGCCGGGGAAAATCGAAGCTCTAGGCGCGGGTGCGGAGGAACTTCTCCTGGCCCGGGGTGGGCTTGTCGCCGGGGTAATGGAGCTTCTTGAGCATTGGCCGGCGCGGGAAGATGTGGACCGCGTCCCAGCCGCACGATTGCTCGCAGAGCCGGCAGCCGGTGCAGTTCTTTTCGATGACCACAGCCTGACCGAAGAAGTCGGAGGCTTCGTTGGTGAAGTCGAGCTCCAGCGCGTCGAACGGGCAGACGTTGATGCAGATTTCGCAGCCCGAGCCGATGCACTTGTCGGGGTCGACCTCGGCCTTGGGCCATTCCTTCTTGGCGAACTTGCGGCAGATGTCACCGTCGTCGTCGAGGATGCACTCGACCGGGCAGACCGCACCGCAGGCGCCGCAATCGATGCAGAGCGCGGGGTCGATGTAGTGGATGGTGTTGCGCTCGCCCCAGATGGCGTTGGTCGGACATCGGTTGGTGCAGGCCGTACAGCCGATGCACGTCTCGACGATTTCGTAGGCCACGGCCAACTCCTCTGCGTTCCCCGATCACGCTAACAGGAGTATATCCGCGCCGGTTCCCGGCATCCAATCGAACGGATAACTTCAGCCGATAACCCCGCATTGCTCGTATAGTGAAGATGAGGCGGCAGGGATTAGGTGCTCCTATGTTGGAAATTTCTGAGCGTGTCCCTCGCGCCGCGGTCGGGATGTTCGCCGGAGTCACACTGCTGGCGGCGTCGCTCGCCGCTTGCGGGGATGACGCGCCGGAGGAAGTGGCGCAACAGGCTCAGCAGGAGACCGTTGCCGAAGCGCAGGAAGAGCAGCAGGCGCAGCCGATCGATGCTGCGGAGCAGCAGCAGAGCGCTCAGTCAGCACAGCAAGAGGCAGGCCAGGAGGCTCAACCCGAAGCACCGGCCCAGCAGGCTGAGGCTCAGGAGGCTCCTGCCGAGGAACAGACCAGTGACCAGTCCGGAGAGGGCGAGCAAGCGGTCAGCGACCCGGATCGCGACACGCTGAACGAAGGGGAGCTGTTTGCCTCTTCGATTTCCGCCGACGACACGGAGAAGCTGTTCAAATTCCAGGCGTCGACGGGGGCCTGGCTGCGCATCTTCGTTGACGGCAAGGGCGGGATGGATCCCGTCGTCACGCTGCTGCAGCCGGATGGCGTTGAAGTGGCCGTGAACGACGACCTGTCGACCACCAACCGCGACTCTCTGCTGATCGCCCAGGTACCGGTTGAAGGGTTACAACTGATTCGGGTGCAGCCGTTCGATTCCAATGGCATCGGCGACTTCATCATCCAGGTGCAAACGCTGACCATTGGGGCCGACGATGACAACGCGATAATTGCCGTGGGCACCACCAATGACGGTCGACTGAACACCCCGGGCGATGTCGACGTGTTCGAGTTCCAGGCTGAAGTTGGTCAGCAACTGTTCGTGCTGGTCGACGGGGACACTGGCGTTGACGTCTTCGCGCAACTGTTCCAGCCGGATGGCAACCTGCTGCAGATCGATGACGATGGCGGGCATGGACTGGATTCCGAGATTTACTTCACCGCTGACTCCGCCGGTCTCTGGCGGGTCGAGGTCTGGCCAGCATCCAACAAGGCGGGACAGCGTCAGTTGATCGGCACCTACCGCGTTACGGTCCAGGAAGGTCTACCGACCAGCGACGTCAACGAAGCGGTCGCATCGGACCTGGCGGGGGCTGCGCTGACGTTCCTGCAGGCGCTGCGCGACGGCGACTCGGCCACGATTCTGGCGCTGGCCGGACCTGAAGCGTTGACGATCTGGGGCTGGGACGACGCCGACGACGTGGGCCGGGACATTCAGAAGATCCAGTCCATCGACCTGGGAGGCGAAATCCTCCAGTCAGTGTCCTATGGCGACGTGCTTCACACAGCCCGCGGCCGGGTCTACTTCCAGCTGTCGGAGAGCGACTGGATGCGGATGGAGCTGATCCAGTTGGGCGGTCACTGGCTGGTCGACGACTGGGCTCACAGCATTGGCCCGCCGAGCTGATCCCTGATTTGTCACAAATTCCGGACGAGGCCGTTCGCGGCCTGCTGGTATCGTCTTTCTCGGTTTGGTTACGAAACCTGCATACACGTGGAGCGTTGCATGTCTGAACAACATTCTGAATCGGACGGGGCGCTGGACGGCGTCGTCGTCATGACAGATGGCGAGGTCGCCGAGTGGTCAAATCACCGCTCGGGTATGGCCATCCAGTTCGGCGTCTCGGGCGACCTGTCAGGGTCGGAAGCAGTCTTCATGACACGGCAAAAGATTCCTCCGGGGATGTACTCGACGCCGCACTGGCACGTCAACTGTGAGACCGCCATGTACATCCTCCAGGGGCCGATTGTGATGTCGTATGGGGAGCGGCTGGAGCACGTACACGAGGTGGAGACGGGCGATTTTCTCTACGTGCCGCCGCGCGCGATCCATCAGATCAGCAATCCGCGAGAGGATCGGGACGCCGAAGTGGTGCTGTGCCGCAATGCAGCCGAGGAGATCGTGGCGGAAGTGGACATTCCCGGAGCGCCGGGATGCTCTCCGGCCGAGTGAGCAGATCCGACTAGCCGGCCGCCATGGCCAGGGCGCGTTCGGCCTGGAGCTCTTCGAGATAGCTGAACATGGCCGGGATCGCCTGATGGGCTCCGCGCAAGGCGGTCACCACAAGATCGGCGCCGATCACGTTGTCGCCGCCGGCGAAGACGCCCGGTCTTGAGGTGCGGCCCTGTTCGTCGACGATGACCTCACCCCAGTCGTTGATGTCGATGCCCGAGTCGCCGTACAGGTCGCGGCCGACGTCGTAGCCGACCGCGACGACAAACGAGTCACAGTCAATCACGAACTCGGAGCCAGGCATCGGCTGCGGTCGCCGGCGTCCGCTGTCATCGGGTTCACCGAGACTCATTCGGACGCACTCAATTCCGACCAATGCCCCATCCTTGCCGATGAGACGAACCGGCGTCGTCAGGTATTCGAAGGTGACGCCCTCTTCTCGGGCGTGCCGCCGCTCTTCTTCACGACCGATCATTTCGTTTTCGGTGCGCCGATAGAGCAGGGTGACGTCGTTGGCGCCGAGTCTGATCGCTGAGCGCACGCAGTCCATTGAGGTGTCCCCGCCACCGACGACCACGACGTTTCGTCCAACGTGTGGGCGGCTCCGCAGTGCAGTGGGCAGGGATTCCTCGCCGAGGTTGGCTCGAACCAGGAATTCGGTCGCGCTGTAGACGCCGGCGAGGCGCTCGCCTTCAAGTCCCAGCTGCTTGCCCATGCTTGCGCCATGGGCGAGGAAGACGGCGTCCCACCTGGACAGTTCATCCCAGCCGACATCGGCGCCGACTCGGGTATCGAACCGGAATTCCACACCAGCGGCAACGAGGGCATCGGCCTTTTCGTCAACGATGTCCTTGGCCGTTTTGAAGTTGGGGATGCCGTAGCGGAGGACACCACCGGCCGATGGCCAGGCCTCGAAGACCGTGACGGCGTGGCCGGCGCTGCGCATCTGTTCGGCGACGGCCAGTCCGGCTGGACCTGCTCCGACAACAGCGACTCGCTGTCCCGTCTCGATCTCGGGTTGCGGGATTGGGAAGCCGCCACGTTGCTCGCGATCCCAGTCGCCGAGGAACGCTTCCAGCTTGCCGATCGCGACCGGCTTGGCGTTCTTGCCCACGACGCAGGATCCTTCGCAGAGCGCCTCCTGGGGACAGAGCCGGCCGCACAGTTCGGGCATCTCGGACGTCTGGCGGAACACGGCCGCGGCGTCGGCCAGCTTGCCGATCTCGAGGAAGGCCAGCGCGCCGGGGATGTCGTTGCCGACGGGACAGGCCTGTGTGCAGGGCGCGGCCGGACACTGAATGCAGCGCTGAGCTTCGAACATCGCCGGACCGGCGGTGTAGCCGTAATAGACCTCATCCCAGTTGCGGACCCGATCATGTGGGGTCTGCTTGGTGACGTGGTGCGGTGGAATGCGCAATCGCTGGCGGCGATCGATGGGTTGGCCGGCGCGCGTGAACTGTTGCTTCTTGACTCTGGGCCGGCTGCTGTTGGCTTGGCCAGTCGCGGGATCGGTTGTTCCGTCTGCAGACGTGGCCGTGGAAACTGACTCGTCGTCCGACATCTCAGCCAACACGCTCCTCGCTCCGAACCGTGCGACCTGACTTCATCATAGGCGCGTCGGCTCACGGTGTGCCTGCTAGCCTCGATTCATGGGTGAAGATGTAACGCAACGTTTCGTAAAACATCACGATCTTCATCTGGCGCGGCAGTTTGGAACTCTGGCCAGGGGACACGAGCATGCTGTCCGTCTCGACCTGTGCTGCTTCCTGATCGGTCGAATCGTAGATCCCGAGTTCAATCAGCTGGTCGCCCTCGCCAAGCTGGATGAACTCGCCGGGGAGGTCCGAGAAGCGGCCGGGGCAACGGGATTCGACAGGGTCGAGCGGCTTCGGCAGGTCTTGTTCGACGAGCATGAGTTCCGGGGCGACACCGACACCTATTACGACCCGACGAATTGCTGCTTGCACTCAGCGCTCGACACAGGTCGGGGCATGCCGATCACGCTTGCCGTGCTGATGATTGAGGTGGCCCGACGGGCGGGACTAGAGTTGCACGGGGTCGGCGCCCCTTTCCACTTCCTGGTCAAGTACCGCGACTCAGACGCCGAGACCGAGCGCTTTCTTGATCCGTTTCACGCCGGGCGTGAGATCGACCGCGAAGCCTTGAGTGAACGGCTTCGCGCGACGAACCGCGGCGCGGGACCGAATCCCGATTCGTTCCTCGCATCGGTGACCAAGCGACAGATTCTGCAGCGGATTCTGACGAACCTCAAAGGCGCATCGGTGCGCAAGCGCGACTACTTCGCAGCAATCACTGCGACCGACTTCCTGTTGGCGCTGACGCCGTGGTCGTTGGAGGATCGGCGCGATCGGGGCTTGCTCTGCTACCAGACCGGTCAGTACATCGAAGCGCTTGACGACCTGCAGCAGTATCACGAGCATTCGACGGGCGCTCCGGACGCCGACCGTGTCGCGGACTTCATCGAGCGGGTACGGACGCGGATCGCCGAGGGCAGCGGCTGAACCGCGGTCATCGTGAGGAACTGATGTTGGCCGGTCGGCAGGCCCAGATGGTTTTCCGCTATATTCAGTGGTGGCGGCCGCCGGGAATGCTGCAACTGTCGGCGCCGAACTCATTCTCTTGTTCACATCATCTCGCAGCTTGAGAAACCAAAGGGGAATGGCTAACGCGACAGCCCTGCGCAGTGTCAATGGGGCTGTGACGAATAGCGCGGTGCCTGCCAACGCCTTCCGTCACGTACACGACGAACTTCGGTATCGCACCGAAGACGGTCCGTCGTTCCGTGACATCACCGAAGAGGTGCGAGGAATCGTACAGCGCTCCGGTGTCGGATTTGGACAGGTGTCCGTCTTCTCACAGCACACAACCGCTGCCATCATCCTGCAGGAGCATGAACCACTGCTCCTGGACGACCTTCGCGATCGATTGATCGCGTTCGGTCCGCCGGATACGTACTACCGGCACAACGACTTCGAGATCCGCACGGTCAACATGCACGAGAATGAGCCTGAGAACGGCCACTCGCATGTCCAGCACATGATGCTGGGTACGTCTGAGACGATTCCCGTGCTGAGCGGCGAAATGCACATCGGCGAGTTCCAATCCATTTTCCTGGTGGAGCTGGACGAGTCGCGCAATCGTCGCGTCAGCGTGACCGTGCTGGGGGTACCCGGCGAGTAGCTCGGGCGACTCGAACAGTCCCAACCAGCGACCACCCCGGCGCCTGTCGGGGTGGTCGTTTCTATACTCAGGCCATGATTCAGCGGGGCCCGAGCAGCTTCGATCCGTTGGCCGTCGCCGGACAGACGCTCGATACGCCGCTCTCCCGAATTCTGGCTGACCGCATCCGCGGGGAAGGCCCAATCACGTTCGCCGACTGGATGGATGCGTGCCTCTACCACCCGCAGCACGGCTACTACCGTCGGGGCAAACCAACCGTGGGGCGGGATGGAGATTTCCTCACCAGCCCCGAGGTGCATCCGATCTTCGGTGCGGCCGTTGGCCATGTAGCACTCGAGTTGTGGCAACAATGCGCACAACCGGAACGGTTTGAGATCGCAGAGGTCGGTCCAGGAACCGGCGCGCTGGCGGAATCGTTGCTTCGACACATCCAGACGTCAGCTCCCGGGCTGGCAGATGTCACGCGGTACACATTGGTCGAACCCGACTCAGCTGCCGCTGAAGGGCAGGCGGAGCGGCTGCGCGCGGTGTTGGATCCCGCACGGATTGAAGCCGTCAGAGGGCTCGGCGAACTTGCGGCTGGATACCACTTCGTTGTCGCCAATGAGCTTCTGGACGCGTTGGCGGTGCACCGATTGACATTTCGGCGGGGCGTGTGGTTGGAAATCTACGTCGACTACTCGTCGCGAGGCGGTTTTCTGGAAGTGACGCGCGAGTTGAGTGACGTGAGACTGTTGCAGCGCCTCAATGGCCTGGCGCCGGCTGAGAACCAGATCGTCGAAGTGGCATTAGAGCGGGATTCAGTTGTTGGCCGATTGGCTCAGGCGGTGGGCGAACGGGGACTACTGCTGCTGTTCGACTATGGCTACTCGCGAAGTCGTCTCTACGTTTCCTGGCGGCGCGAGGGCACCTTGATGACCTTTCGCAAGCATGTTCCGGGGCACGATCCGTACGCCCATCCGGGCGAGCAGGACATCACGGCTCACATCGATGTCGATCAGGTTCGTGACGCTGCGCAAGCATCAGGTCTGACACCGTTGCCGACGTTGAGTCAGTCCCAGTGGCTGCAGCAGATGGGAGCGTCGGTCATGCCGGCGGTGGCTGATGCCGAGATGGAGACTGGCCGCTATCTGGCAGCGAGGCGGGCGATCGAAACGCTCACCGACCCGGGGGGCCTGGGGCGAATCGCGGTGATGGGATTCAGTCGAGGTCCGCTGGGCGCCCTGCCGGGGTGGAGCGCGTCGTGATCGGGGTCGGCGACCAGCTGCCGGACACCGAACTCAGCCTGCGCGACTACCTGTCCGACGGTCCGCTGCTGATCCTCTTCTTTACGGAGGCGAATACCCCCCTGTGCACGGTGCAGCTTTGCGCGTTCCGAGATGACGAGGACATGATCAGCGCCCTTGGTGCGAGCGTCGTCGCAATATCATCGGACCCGCCGTGGGAACTCGGGCGCTTTGATGACGAACATCAATTCCCATTCCCCTTGCTCTCCGATCCGGCACTCGAAGCGGCCGAGGCGTTTGGCGTCATCGAAGAATCTGGCAAGCGCGCGCAGCGCGCAGCGTTCGTCGCCGACGCCCAGGGGACAATTCAGCTCGCGATTCCGTTCTATCAGCCGAACAACCTGGATGATTACCAGGAGATATTCGTGGCGCTCGGCCTGGATGTCTGATGTTCGATCACTTTGAGGCCGAAGCGGATTCGATACTGGAAGAACAGATCAGGATCTGCGAGATTCCCGCCCCGACGGGTCAGGAGGCTGTCCGAGCGGCTTATGTCGCAGAGCAGCTGGACAGGCTCGGACTGATCGTTGCGCACGACTCGGTCGGCAATGTGATTGGGCGGCCGGAGTCCATGGCGGACGATCCGGTGGTGCTGAGTGCACATCTGGACACTGTGTTCGGCGCGGACCAACCTGTTGCTGTCGCCCGACCTGGTGAGTTCGACCCGTACCGCAACGGCGAACCGGTGCCAGCAGGCGAGTATCACGCTCCGGGGATCTCCGATGCGGCGGCAGGTCTGGTCGCCATGTTGACCATCGCGCGATCGATGGGGCGAACGCCGTGGGCATCGGAGGTGATGTTCGTGGCAACTGTTGGCGAGGAGGGGCGCGGTGACTTACGCGGCGCGCGACACTTCTTCGAAACCGACCAGGGGCGCAATGCCCGCGCATTCATCACCATTGACCACTCGGATCCCGCCGCCGTGGTCAATGCGGGCATCGGATCGCGTCGCTACAGCGTGCAGTACCGCGGCAGCGGCGGTCACAGTTGGGGACACTTTGGTCGATACAATCCGGCGTTTGCGCTCGCTGCAGCGGCCGACCGACTGGCCGAGATTCGAGTGCCACGCAATCCGCGCACGTCATACAACGTTGGCGTCGTGCGGGGCGGCGAGACGGTGAATGCGATCCCGGAGTTCGCCGAGATGGACATCGACCTGCGCAGTGAGTCGCCGGAACAGCTCGAGCGGCTGGACGAAGATGTCCAGGAGATCATCCGCCGCGGACACCAGCGCGAGCTACGGCGACGCAGCGAGGGAGCGATGGAGCTCGTGATCAGCAAGATTGGCGATCGTCCTGCGGGTCTCACGTCGGTCGATTCGGCGCTGGTGCGAGCGGCCTGCCGGGCTCTACAAGCGGAAGGTCTGGCGCCGCGCACGATCGCTGCCTCGACAGATGCGAACGCGGCGATGGCCGCCGGCGTACCAGCCGTGGCAATGAGCTGGGGCGGCAGGTCAGACAACCAGCACAGCATCCGCGAGTGGTTCGACCCGACGGATCGCAGCCGTTCACTGCGGGTGATCGCTCGGATGTTGCTCGAACTGGCTCAGCAAGGGCCTGACTAGACTGAATCCATGCCAAACGAAGATTTGCGCGCGTACAGCGACATTGTGATTGACCATTTCCAACACCCGAGGAACGCGGGTGTGTTGGACGACGCCAACGCGGTGGGCGAGGATCGAAATCCGGTCTGTGGCGACCACATGAAACTGATGCTGCGGATCGAGAATGATTCAATCGCAGAGGCGCGGTTTCAAACACGCGGGTGTCCTGCCGCGATTGCGACGAGCAGCATGGCGACGGTTGTCCTCACCGACATGCACATCGACGAAGCGGCGGAGCTGAAGCGTCAGGACTTTGTCGATGCGGTCGGTGGATTGCCGAAAGCGAAGATTCACTGCTCGGTGCTGGCCGCCGCTGCATTGAAGAAGGCGTTGGCTCACTACCGAGAGTATGTCTCCACGGGTCGAATCGGGTGAGTGAGCGCCGATTGCCGCTTCGACAGACGGTCCTCGACCTGCAGACCACGGGCGAGAACACGCTCAACGACTGGTTCGCGATTGGCGACTCCGTCTCGACGATTCGGATCTGCCTGGAAGATCCTCGACACAACGCTCTGGCAGCCGCGCTCATCGTCCTGGACTCTTATCTCTCACTTGCCGGAGGGGACACGGCACGCGTTGACGAGCGATTGCTCGTCGAGGGCGGCGTAGACGTCGATGGACGCGACGGGGCGACGGCCGCCGAACACCTCTGCATTCCACGGCTGCCCAAGGGCGCGCAGACCGCAATGGCGGCCGCAAAGGCGAATCCGAAGGTCAGCGCCGCTGCTCGTCTGTCGCTCAATGGCGACGCCGCCGTGATGCTGGTCGGCGTTGCTCCCTACCCGGTCCGGGCGCGGCAGATTGAGTCGGTCGTGCGCGGCCGGACTCTGAATGACCAGGTCATCGATCTCGCCGCGCAGACGGCGCGTTCGGAAGCACAACCCTACGGCGTCGGCGATCTGACCGATACAGCTGCCGTCGACGATGTCGAAGACGCAGTACGTCGGCTCTTCCGGCGTCTCCGCGACCGCTTCGACGCTGACCAGCTACAAGTCCAGCCCAATGAACGCCGCCATCCTCCTCGCCGCCGGTGAGTCGACCCGGATGGGTCGCCCGAAACAGTTGCTCGACTGGCACGGTCGGCCGCTGGTCGTTGCGCAGATCGAGACCCTGCTCACTGCCGGCTGCCGGCCCGTCGTCGTGGTGCTCGGCGCGCACGCAAACAGCATCCGCCCGGTCCTGCCCGCACGATCAGTGGTGCAGGTGACGACCAATCGCAACTGGCGCGAGGGGCGGGCATCCTCGATTCGGACCGGCGCACGCAGCGTCCCGGCTGCTGCCGAGGCGGTGGTTGTCGCTTCGGTAGACCAACCGACCGAACCGTCGGTGATTGAACGCCTCCATCACGGGCTGAAAGCAGCACGCGATTTGCTGATCGCGGTCCCTCGACACGACGGACGCAACGGACATCCGCCAATGTTTCGTTCCGAGTTGCTACCTGAGCTGAGTGCCGTGAGCGAACGTCGACAGGGACTTCGACAAGTCAGACGGCGGCATGCGGAGCGGACTATCTTCGTGGAGATGGACAATCCGATCGTGACGATTAACCTCAACACGCCCGAGGAGTACCGTCGCGCGCTCGAACTCCTCTAAACTGCAACACGTGCAATAAATCCGGCTCCACGGCAACACACGTGTGGCGATAGCCTGTGTAAGACCAGATAGAGTGGACAACCAATGGCCACACCCCTGAGACAAACCATCCAGGTCGGCAAGTATGTCGTCGGCCAGCAGCTGCGCCGAACGGAGCGCTATCCGCTGGTGTTGATGCTTGAGCCGCTGTTGCAGTGCAATCTCGAATGCGCTGGTTGCGGCAAGATTCAGCATCCGACGGACATCCTCCGGCGAAGACTCACGCCGCAACAGTGCTGGGACGCCGTCGAGGAGTGCGGCGCGCCGGTGGTGGCGATCGCCGGCGGCGAACCGCTGATCCACAAGGACATCGTTGAGATCGCGAACGGCTACACCGAGCGCAAGAAGTTCGTCTACCTCTGCACCAACGCGATCCTGCTGGAGCGCAGGCTGCAGGATTTCGAGCCGAATCCGTACCTGACGTTCTCAGTCCACGTCGACGGCTACGAACAGGACCATGACGACTCGGTCTGCCGCGACGGGATCTGGGATGTGGCGATCCGGGCGATTGAGGCGGCCAAAGCGCGCGGGTTCCGCGTGACGACGAACAGCACGTTCTTCCTTGGCGCCAAACCGGACCGGATCCGGATGATGTTCGACAAGCTGATGGACATCGGCGTTGACGGACTGATGATCTCCCCCGGCTACCCGTACGAGAAGGCGCCCGACCAGGAGCATTTCCTCGCCCGTAACCAGACCAAGGAACTCTTCCGCGACATCCTCAACGACCCTCCCAAACACTGGAAGTTCAACCATTCCGAGCTGTTCCTCGATTTCCTCAAAGGAGAAATCGAGTACGACTGCACGCCCTGGGGCAATCCGACCTACACCGTCTTTGGCTGGCAGCGACCCTGCTACCTGATGGACGAGGGCTACGCCGAGAGCTGGCAAGAGCTGATCGAAGAGACCGAGTGGGAGAACTACGGCGTTGCGTCAGGCAACCCGAAGTGCGTCGACTGCATGGTCCATTCGGGTTACGAGGCGTCGGCGGTGATCGACGCGACAACGAATCTCAAGGCTGGCCTGCGCAGCTTCGTCGGCTCGATCCATTAGACGAGCCGGAATCGGACGCCGCAGAGCATCACCACGGATTCGTCCTCTGAGACTTCGAGCTCGTGGTGCCGCGCCGTCGTCACGACGTGCCCGCGATCGACGGTCGCCACGTCCAGCCCGCCCAGTCCTTCGCCGCGGCCGTCGGTGGTCTCCACAAACCGCAGTGTGGCGTCATCCAGGGCAACGGTCGGATGACCGTCGCTGTCTGAGCCGACTGGAATCTCCAGAACTTCCGACCAACGCGCCGCCATTGCCACCGGATCGTCGCTTTGCAACTCGGCAGCGGTCATCGCCGTGATGACGTGCTCGCGCTTCGCCGGCAGCCAGTGGTCGCCGGCCGGATTCCAGGGGCCGTCAAGCTGGTCGTCACCCGTGTTCCAGCGCAACTCGGCGATCGCTCCGGGCACGTCCTTCGGGTGGAGCTGGATCCCGTCGGTCTGATCGTTTGCCGAATCCGTGATGAGTCGGATTCCCAGGTCGGCCACATGTGTTCGCCGCGCAGCGATATCGCCGCACTGCATGATCACCATGTAGCCGCCGTCGCCGCCGCGACGCCGGAGGTAGCGACCGCCTGCGGTGCCGGGCGTCATCGGCGAGACGACCTCGAGGAACGAGTTGCCTACTGGCATGAGAAAATTGTGAAGCCCGAAGCGTCCGACGCCCGGATCGCGGTGACAGACCTCGAGTCCGAAGACGCCGCGCAGGTGCGCCTCGATCATGTCCAGATCTTCCGCGACGAGGCAGATTTGCCGCATCCGCAACATGGCGCACCTCTTTCCGACTGTCGGCCTCAGCAGCCTGGTTGACTCACCGTCCTTTGAACACGGGGCGCCGCTTTTCGACGAACGCCCGTCGTGCTTCGATTGAATCCTCGCTCTCGCCCACTCGACGCATCCGGTCGGCTTCGCGCCTGACGGCTTCCGACAGCGGAATCGTGAACGCGTCGTTGAGGTTGTTCTTGATCTGCGCGATCGCGCCCGGATGCGAATCGCGCAACTGGGCCGCGACCTGCAGCACATTCGGCATCAGCTCTTCCGGGTCGTAGACGCCGTTGGCCAGGCCCAGCGATAACGCCTCCTCCGCGTGCACGCGATCGGGCAGCAGGTACATCTCACGCGCTTTACCCATGCCAACCAGACGCGGCAGGGTCCAGGTGCCGCCGAAGTCGCCGGAGAAGCCGACCTTGAGGAACGCGGTGTAGAGATATGCCGTGGTGGACATGTAGCGCAGGTCGCAGGCCAACGTAATCGAACAGCCGGCGCCAGCTGCACCGCCGTTGATCGCCGCGATCGTCGGTTTGGCCATCTGGTTCAGCAGGATCGAGGTCCGCTCAGAGTGGGTCAGGCTGTAGATACTCTGCTCGAGGTTGCGTATGTCGCCCCGACCCGTGTCCTTGAGGTCGCCGCCGGCGCAGAACAGGCGGCCGGCGCCGGTCAGGATCACGACCCGGACTTCATCGTCCGCGGCTGCCTGCTCGCACGCCAGGGGCAGCTCGGTCAGCATCGTCCCATTGAGTGCGTTGAGCGACTCGGGCCGATTCAGCGTGATCGTGCAGATGCCGTCTTCAATCTCGTACAACAACGTCTCGTACATCAATCGTCCTTACGGATGAAATCTTCGTTGTCTCGGTTGTCGTCCAGTCTACTCATCGATTCTCCGGGCTCCGATGCCGTGAGCTGAACTCCGCCCCACGATCTCCAGTGGCATAAGTTGGTTTCATGGCGCGTGATGGGCCTGGCTCTGGCCTAAACTGACTCGCATGCTCACCATCACCGCTGCACTGCCCTGGGAGGCCAAAGCCGCCCGCGCCGGACAGGCGATCGCGGGGCGCGGACGCGTCCGGATCATTACGTCAGGCGTCGGCCCTCTGCGAGCGCGTGACGCAGCGGAGGAAGCCGTCGAAGAATATCCCGACCTGGTGATCAGCATCGGGGTCGCCGGCGGCCTGACCAACACGCTGCGTCGCCCCTCGATCACGCTGCCGACCACCACCATCCGGCAGACCGACGGCGCTGTCTTCCCGGCCGACGACCAGCTTCGCAAACAGGCCATTCGCCTGCTGAACAAGGCCGATATCTACTGGCAGTCGGTGACCAGCATTACGACGCCGGAAATCCTGTTCACCAAGCCGGAGAAGCGCGCCGCCGCAGTCTCGGGCGCAGAGATCGTGCAGATGGAGGACTCGGAATGGGCCGAGGTCTGCGCCGAAGCCGACATCCCGTTTGTCTCCGTTCGTGTGGTTATGGACGCGCTCGACGATGACATCCCGAACGAGGTCGTCCAGTGGCGGGGTAAGCCGTCGGCGCTGGACATCGCGGTCGGCGCGATCCGCCGGCCCGGTTTGCTGCCCGAGTTGCTGTCGCTGGGTCTTCAGCGCGAGTCTGCGATCCGCGAGTTGGAGCGTGCGATGACGCTGATCATTCCCGCGCTCGCGGACGACAACGGCGGCTAGGGCCGCTCCAGGCCGCCGCGTGAACCAAGTACTGGTTACCGGCGCCAATGGCTTCATCGGCGCCCACGTGGTGCGCGCCGTAATCGACGCTGGCGCAGAAGTCCGTGCCATGGTGCGTCCGGGCAGCGACCAGCGCAATCTGGACGCGTTGCCGATTGAGATTTTGCATGGCGATCTCACCGACTCGGCGTCACTCGAGGACGCAGTTACGGGAGTCGACACGCTGTTCAACGTCGCCGCGCGTTACGACCTGAGTCGACGCGCCAGAAGAGATGCGTTTCGCGCAAACGTCGACGGCACGCGAGCGCTCATGTTGGCTGCACTGCGAGCCCAGATTGATCGAGTTGTCCACACCTCATCGGTCGCAGCCATAGGCCCACCCCGCGATCTGTCAAGGCCAGCCGACGAGAGTCAGTGGGCCGACATTGATCGGGCTCCGGGTCCCTATGAGGAAACCAAGATTCTCAGCGAGCGGCTCGTCCACGAGCTGGTCCAGACCGAGTCTCTTCCCGCCGTCTGCGTCCAGCCGACCGCGCCGATTGGACCGCTGGACTTCAAGCCGACGCCGACCGGCCGCCTGATCCGCGACGCGGCGAATGGCGCGATGCCCGCCTACATCCGCACCGCAGGACTGAACGTCGTTCACGTACAGGATGTGGCCGAGGGTCACGTCAACGCGGCGACCATGGGCCGAATCGGAGAGCGTTACATCCTCGGACACGGGGAGGGCAATATGACTCTGCGCGAGATCATCGAGCATGCAGCGGTGGCGGGCGGCGCTTCAGTCCCGCGGATGGCGCTCCCATCGACTGTCGCCTTCGCTGCTGCCCTGATCGACGAGTTTCTGATCAGCGCTTTGACCAGACAGCAGCCACGGGCGACTATTGCGGGAGTCCGGCTCGCCCGCCAACGCCAGTTCTTCGATTGCCGCAGGGCGATCCAAGAATTGCGCTTGCCGCAGACCGATCTGGACGAGACATTCAACGACGCGGTGACCTGGTTTCAGAAAGTCGGCCGATGAACGAACAATCAACACCACCAGTGGTCCTGATCACAGGAGCCAACAGCGGCATCGGCAAAGCCGCCGCGACCGAGCTGGCCGGTCGCGGTTGGCAAGTGTTCGCCGCTGCCCGATCGGTTGAGCGAGGTCAGGCGGCCATCTCCCAGATCCAGAAGGACAGCGGGTCGATCGCCGTCGAACTGCTGGAACTGGACCTGACTTCGTTTGCCTCTGTCCGGCGGGCCGCAGACGAGCTACTGGAGCGCACCGAGCGGGTCGATGTGCTAGTCAACAACGCTGGGCTCACACTCACCGACCGATCACTGACCGAAGACGGCCTCGAGACGATGATGCAGACGAATCACCTGTCGCCCGTCCTTCTCACCTCGCTGCTGCTGCCGACGCTGCTCCGGTCGGATGATGCGCGCGTCGTCAATGTCAGCTCGCGGGTGTACGAGCGCGTCGACGCGATGCCACTGGATGACCTCAACTTCGAGCACTACTGGGGTGGTATCCGGCCGTATTGCGCAACAAAGCTGGCCAACATCATGTTCACCAACGAGCTTCACCGACGCACACACGATGTCGGCCTGGCAACCTTTTCGGTTCACCCTGGCGTTGTGGCCACCAACTTCGCGCAGAACTTTCCCGCTCCCATGCGAGCTGGCCTCAGGCTCCTGCGACCGTTGCTGCGCAGTCCCGAGCAGGGCGCCGCGCCGGTAGTCGAGCTGGTCACCGATCCGGACCGGCGCGCCGACGCCGGCGAGTACTTCGACCGTCACACCCTCACGCAACAGCAGCCACAAGCAAGCGACCGTCAGGCGGCCGAACGCCTCTGGGAGCTGTCCAACGAGATCACCGGAGCGGAGTGGCCGGCCTCATGACGATCTCCACCCGCGAAGATCTGATCTCTGCCCTGCAGCAAGACAGCGAGGAGTTCCAGGAGGCCGTCGCGCAACTCCCAGCAGAGGCCTTCGAGCGGGGCGTCTACGAGCAGGGCTGGAACGCGCGGCAGCTGTTGGCCCACATCGCCGCAATCGAATGGACATATCCCCGACTGATCGAGCGAGCCGAGCAGCGGGCAGGCGGCGATGACGTCCCCCAGGGAGGTGGCGCCGGCTTCGACATGGACGCTTACAACGCCAAGCAGGTCGCCCGTCGAGACGACCAACCGGTCGAACAACTGCTGACCGAGTTTCGGCGAAACCGGGCCGAGACGATCGACGCCATCCGAGCTGCCGACGATGAGCTGCTCCAGCAGCCGACCCGCTCCGCAGGAGGCGTCGAGGGGACGCTGCTCGACGTCCTTGAAGGCGTTGCCGTCGGCCACGTGCGCGAGCACGTGGGTGATCTGCTCAGGGGCGCACGTTCGGAGTAGCGCGATTCAAAGCGATCGAGATACAAGAAGCGGCCTCCGCGGAGGCCGCTCCTGTTACGCCCAGAACCGATCGCTGGACTACTGACGCGGCAATTGCAGACCTCGGGTGGCAATGATGTTGCGCTGGATCTCGGATGTGCCTGCCGCGATCGTGCTGGGGACGGACGACATGTAGGAGCGTCCGATCCGCGCTGCGAGCGGCGCGTCGGGATCGTCGGGGTCGATGCGCTGGCTGTGCAGACCCATCATGTTGACGCCAAAGCGGGCGACTCGCTGGCCCAACTCCGAGCCGAACATCTTCGACATTGAGGCTTCGTGGTTCGGGACGAGTTCTTGCGACTGCATCCAGACCACCCGGTACGAGATCAGTTTGGCAATCTCAGACTCGATCATCAGGTTGGCGAGGCCGTTGCGCACGCCGGGATCGTTGATCAGCTTGTCCCCGCCGCGGCGGCCCGGCTTCTCGGCTGCGTACTCGGACATCAGCTCCACGCTCTTGCGCGAAGTCGCCGACCAGGCCACGCCGGAGCGCTCGAAGTCGAGCAGCGTCGCCGCGACGTACCAACCGCGGTTGTACTCGCCCATCATGTTGGCTGCGGGCACGCGCACGTCGGTGAAGTAGACCTCGTTGAAGCTGTGCTCATCGAGCATGTTGATCAGCGGGCGCACTTCTATGCCCGGCGTGTTCATGTCGAGCAAGAAGTAGGAGATGCCGCGGTGCTTGGGCGCTTCGGTGTCGGTGCGCGTGAGCACGTGGATCCAGTCGGCGTGCTGCGCGCCCGACGTCCAGATTTTCTGACCGTTGATCACGAAGTCGTCGCCGTCGCGCACAGCGCGGGTCTGCAGACCGGCGAGGTCCGAGCCGTTGCCGGGCTCGGAGAAGCCCTGTGCCCAATAGGACTCGGCGTTGGCGATGCGCGGCAGGTGCTCCTGGCGCTGGTCCTCGGTGCCGTGCAGCATCAGACAGGGGCCGACCATCGAGATGCCCTGTCCGCCCGAGCCGGGCGCGTCGCGATAGGCCGCTTCTTCGCGGTAGATCATTTGCTGGATGTGGCTCGCGCCGCGCCCGCCGTATTCCTCCGGCCAGGCCATGGTCAGCCAGCCCTTGGACGCCGCCCGCTTCTCGAAGGCGCGTTCGGCCTCAAACCCGGCGTCGGGGTTATCATCCGAGACGGACGCCGGCACCCAGTTGTTGCCGATGAAGTCCACCACCTCACTGCGGAACGCGTTGTCAGCTTCGGTGAATTGATAGTCCATGCTTGGCTCCTCGGGTCTCTGCACACCATCCCGCGACCAAATCGCAGGCGCAGAAAGTATAGCCAACCCTCCCGATACGCTGATCAACCATGACCTTGGCGGGTGCACGGACTTGGGATGCCTTGGTGATCGGAGCCGGCCCCGCCGGCGCGCGAGCGGCGCAGCAACTGAGCGCTGCTGGAGCTTCCACCCTGCTCCTCGAGAAGCAATCGCTGCCCCGCTACAAGGCTTGCGGCGGGGGCGTCCCCGCCCGAACGCTTCTACTGTTGGACGATCTCGATATTGCTCCGGTCAGCGAGGGCCATGTCGACACGATCGACGTCTCGCGCTTCGGCCAACCTCAGTTCCGCAAGAAATCGGAACGTCCACTCGCCTGGATGGTGATGCGAGACCGCTTCGACCAGTTCCTCACCGATCTGGCCGCCGAGTCGGGCGCGTCGGTGCGGGACGCGACGACGGTCCAATCAATCGTCGAGGAAGATGCCTTCTACGAAGTCGAAACCTCGACGGGAGCGGTCCGGGCGCGCCATGTTCTCGCTGCCGATGGCACGACCGGACTAACGGCGCGCTGGCTGGGCATCGATTCCGCCCCCACTCGCAGCGCCGCATATGAAGTCGAAATCGCTGCGCCACGCGATGCTCTGGATCACTGGCATCAGGCCGCCAACGTCGACGTCGGCTATCGACCATGGGGCTACGGCTGGGTGTTCCCCAAAGAGGGCAAACTCTCGGTCGGCGTTGTCACCGCACCAAAACGAGGCCGCACCATTCGCAAGCAGACGGATTGCTACCTGTCTCGGCTCGGACTCGCAGACGCCGACGTGCTCCACGTCCAGGGACACCCGATTCGCTATCGCCGCTCGATCCGAGAACCGGTCGCCAGAGGCCGTGCGCTGCTCCTCGGCGACGCCGCCGGCCTGGCCGACGAGTTCACCGCCGAGGGCATCGCCTACGCCGTCCACTCCGCCAACCTCGCCGCCGACGCCGTTCTCGACAGCAACAATCCAGCCGCTGTTTACACCGAATCAATCAACCAGCACATCCAACCAGAGCTCAACGCCGCCCGAACGATCTCCCGCCTCTACTACTGGTGCGTCACCACCTGGCCCTGGCTAGCGCTCAGGACCTCAAAGCACATCAACTACCTCTGGAGAGCCTTCTTCCGAGTCATGCGCGGCGATAGCACGTACGTCGATGAGTTGGCTCGACTCCCGCAGAGCGGACTCGCGACTGCCGTGCTCTCTGGTCACTGACCGAACGGTGACATCCTTGCGAGACTCGTATCCTTCGTGCCAACGCCTTCGCGACGTTGGTGGTTGAGCGGGTTCAATTGCATGGATTCTTCGGTTCTCCCGGTACTGCGACTGGTGTTGGATGCGATCGGGCTCGATGCAATTGCGATTGCGTTAGTGTTTGCCGTCATGATGCCCCTTTGGTACGGCGTGGCCGGGGCTTGGATCATGCATGTCAAGGATCGAAACGAACTCGGAGGATTCGCACTGGGTCTCCTGACCGGCATTGGAAGCATCGCCGTGATCGTTGCCGTTAGTGACGGCGGCGACCACATCTGGGGCACCCATGTTGCGGGATGGGGTTTCGGAGCTACCGTTCTGATCACGGTCTGGCTGTTTCTTCCTCGCAAGGCTGTTCCGTCAGGACATCACAAGCGGGACGAACTCTCCTCACGAGGTCGGTCAAACGTGGAACCGTAGTCACAGATGCCCCGCCGACGACGAACCACCAAGCCGCTCAGACCGACCGCAGGTGTGTGACTCTATGGACCAGCTTCAATGACGTCGGGAGCGGCTGCGTGGAACTCCTGGACCTGAACTGGGCTCGGCTCGTTTTGGACGGACCACCACCGGGCGTGATACTGACCCTGTTCGCTTTGCCGGTTCTGGGTGTGCCGCTCCTCGGCGTGACGCTCATTGCCTGGGGTAAGGACGCCATTTCCACCCGAAAGGGCATTGCGCTCATCGCAGGCTTCCTGGTGGTGTGGTATGCCACGCTCCTTATCGTCGAGAGAGTTGGCTAGCCATGCCCCGCCGACGCCGACCACCGAAACCCCTCCGCCCCACCGCGATCATCAGCCGACTGATCCGCGAGGCTCCGCTTACGCCCTGGCGCGCGACCAATGATCCGGTGACCGAACTCGTCCTCACGCTGCTGTCGCAGAACACCTCCGACACCAACTCCGGCCGCGCCTTCCAACAGCTGCTGAAGCGCTATCCCGACTGGGACGCCGTGCTCGAAGCGCCGGTCGAGGAACTGGAGGAGACGATTCGGCCGGGCGGTCTGGCACGGACGAAGGCCCCGCGTATGCAAGCGCTGCTGGCCATGCTGCGCGACCGACTCGGTCCTGACTGGGACGCCTCACGGCTGGAGGACATGCCAATCGACGAAGCCAAGACGTGGCTCACTGAACTGCCCGGCGTCGGACCCAAGACCGCTGCCTGCGTCCTGCTCTTCTCGCTCGGCCGACCTGCGCTCCCTGTCGATACTCACGTCCATCGAGTCGCCCAGCGGCTCGGACTGATCGGATCCAGGGTCGCCGCCGTACCAGCGCACGACATGCTCGAAGCCCAGCTCCCGCCCGACAGGTACTACGACTTCCACGTCACCCTGATCCGCCACGGGCGGCGTGTCTGCCACAAGCAACGACCGAGGTGCGCCGAATGCGTTCTGCTCGACCGCTGCCCGGGCGCTGATGACTTCATCTACAGCTAGATGCTCAAGAAAACGGTAGCCTCACATCGTTTCAACCGTAACCAAGGAGACAAACGATGAGCGCCATCGCGCAAACCACTGCCGGAACCCTCGAAGGAGCTGAAGAGAACGGCCTCTGCGTCTTCCGCGGTATCCCATTTGCCGCGCCGCCGGTCGGCGAACTGCGCTTCAAAGCGCCGCAGCCGGTTGAGTCGTGGGATGGCGTGCGTGACGCCAAATCCTTCGGACCGATCTCACTGCAGGCCCCGAACGAGATGCTGGAAGCGCTGCTGCCGGTGTCCGACCCGCCGCAGCCGCAGAGCGAGGATTGCTTGTACCTCAACGTCTGGACGCCCGGCCTTGACGGCGCGCGCCCGGTCATGGTCTGGATTCACGGCGGGGCGTTCACGATTGGCTCGGGCAGTGAGGATTACTACGACGGCGCCAATCTCGCTTCACGCGGCGACGTCGTGATCGTCACGATCAACTACCGGCTCGGAGCACTGGGCTTCCTCAACCTGCCCGCTCTGGGCGAGACCAACTTCGGCATGCGAGACCAGGTTGCGGCGCTGAAGTGGGTCCACGAGAACATCGCCAACTTCGGCGGCGATCCAGGCAACGTCACGATCTTCGGCGAGTCCGCCGGTGGCATGAGCGTCGCCTCGTTGATGGCCTCGCCCGAGTCGGACGGGCTGTTCCAGAAGGCGATTCCCCAGAGCGGCGCCGGCCACAATGGTCTCAGCGTCAAGGAAACCAACGCCACCGCGTTCAAGTTCTGCGAAGCGCTCGGCGTCGCGGCCGACGATGTCGACGCCCTAATGGCCGCTGATGCCTCGGCCATCCTGGCCGCGTCGGTCGCGGTCGATCCGCTCGCCAACCCAGATGCGGCCGCCGACCTGTCCGACGGCGAGGCATCTCCGACGCCGCAGATGCCGTTCCAGCCGGTGATCGACGGCGCGTTCCTCTCCTCGCTGCCAATCGACCACATCCGCGACGGTTCTGCCGACGGAGTCGCGACGTTAGTCGGTTCGCTGGACGAGGAACTCAAGTTGCTGGCCGCCGCGGGCGCAGCCGACCCGATGTCCGAAGAGGCGGTCACGGGACTGCTGGGCATGATGCATCCCGACGGCGCCTCGGCCTTTGCCACTTACCGGGCGGCTCGGCGCGAACGTGGCGAGGACGACTCCCCCGACGAGATCTTCGTCGCCGCGATCGGCGACGTCATGCTACGCATCCCCGGCCTGCGTCTCGCAGACGCCCAGACCTCTCGCGCGCCAACCTACGCCTACCTCTTCGACTGGGAATCTCCCGCCATGAACGGCGCCCTCGGCTCCTGCCACGCGCTCGAACTGCCCTTCGTCTTCGGCACACACGCCGTCGCGCCCGAGTTTTGCGGCAGCGGTCCAGTCGCCGACGCCTTCTCCGAACTGACGATGGACACCTGGCTCGCCTTCGCCAAAACCGGCAATCCCGCCGGCGAAGGCGTCGACGCTCCCGCCTGGGACGCAGGCGCAAAGCCCATCCAGGTCCTCGGTGACAACCCGAGAGTCGAGCACGACTGGCGCGGACCCGAAGTCGGCGTCTGGGACGAAGTCATTTCCTAGAGAGAACCGAACCATGCCCCTCACTCCCATCCGCAAGGACCAACTCAGCAAAGTCGGCGTCGGCGTCCAGCGACCCGAGGACGTCGTCGTCTCCCGCGACGGCCGTGTCTGGATGTCCGACCAGGCCTCGGCCGCGGCCGAAGCATTGCCCGACGGCACGCTCAACCGGGTCGGCAACGCCGGCGGAGCGCCCAACGGCAACAACATGGACACCGACGGCCGAATCATCATCGCCAACGTCGGCGGACTCGATGGCCAGGGCTCCGACGACAGCGGTGTCGGACCCGTGCAGCGGCTCGACGTTGACACCGGCGAAATCGAAGTCCTCGCCGATCAGATCGACGGCATCCCGCTCGTCGCCTCCAACTATCCGCACGTCGATTCCCAGGAACGGATCTGGGTGACCCACTCGACCTCGCGATCCGGCGGCGACGCCTTCTCCGGCGACCCCGACGGCTTCCTCTTCCGGATCGAGACCGACGGTTCGCTGACAATGCTCGCCACCGAGATCGAGTTCGCCAACGGCATCACGCTCGACCCGCGGGAAGAGAACGCCTACGTCTGCTCGACAACCGGTTGCCACGTGCTGCGCTACCCGATCAACGACGACGGCTCCCTCGGAGAGCCCGAAGTCTACGGGCCGCAACTGGGCAAGTCGGTCGCCGACCTCGCTGCCATGCGGCCGCTGAGCGCCGAGCAGCGCGGCGAGCTGGGCCTCACCGACGGCTGCGGATTCGACCAGGAGGGCAACCTCTGGGTCACCCTGCCGATGTCCAACAAGGTCGTCGCGATCACCCCGCAGTTCGAGGTCGTGACGATGATCGAAGACCTTGAAGGCGAAATCATGCAGGCGCCGACCAATGTGAGCTGGGGCGGCGACGACTTGAGCGACCTCTACATCGGCTCAATTCGCAGCGACTACGTCGTCCACGCCCGCTCCCCAATCCCGGGCGAGCCCCTGATCCACCAGCGCTGACATCTCACCACGTCATTCCCGCGCTCGCCGCGGGTATCTCGCCGCGCACAGGAACCTCCTCGCATTCACGGATACTGAGCATGCGACGCTGGCTCTGGCCCCGCGACCGACTTGCAATCGCGATCCTCCTCTACGCGATCTGGATCCCCTTCATCGCCATGCTCGTGGTGTACGTCAACGACAATGAGGACTCCAACACCACGAGCGAGGTCAGAACCGAAGAAGACGAGCCGGACGACTTCGCCGAGACCGTCGGCTGGACCTGGGGCGTGCTCTGGGTCGGATACGCCGCGTTGGCCGCCTGGCTCGCCCGGATTAAGGGCCGCGACCCCATTCGTTGGGGCCTGGCCAGCCTCCTCACCTTCATCGCGCTGTTTCCCTTCCTGGCGGTCGCACCCGACCGCCAAAGTGAATAGCGGTCGCACCGGACGGCCAAGCCGAGTAGCGGTCGCACCGGACCGCCAAACCGAGTAGTGGTCGCACCCGATTGCCCTGGCGAACAGCGGTCGTGCCCGAGCGCCTGCACCGAGCGATCGATTCTGTTCCGCCCCCAATGACTCTGGCGTAGCAGTACTCGTGTGAAACCTGACCAGCGTCAGCCACAGTGTGTGGGTATGCAACAGGAAACACACGTGGTTCTGTACCACATCACAACCTGAACACATTTGGATCGACCCCAACGTCATCAAGCTGATGCAATACCTTGCACCCTGGGCCGAGCATCGCCTGTATCGACACGATCGCGCCACGGACTGAGGTAGTAATCATGATCGGTGATCCCCACGTCACGCAGGCGCACGGCAGGAACGTCCCAGTCTGGTACCGCGAGTCGCCCGACCTCGACATCTGTTCAATCCGATCCCTCGTACGAGACAAGTGCCTTCATTCCGAAGCGGGAATCGCACGCCCGTAGTCGCGACACCGACCAATCGACATATGAGGCCTTCCTTCCGACTGCGACCAGAGGGATACGGCCTTGACGATCTGCGGGGCGACCTGATCGGCGGTCTGCTCGCTGGCGTCACTTCAATACCATTCGCAATCGGCTTTGGCATCCTCTCCGGCCTGGGGCCGGTTGCCGGGATGTACGGATCAATCGCGCTCGCGCTGAACTCTGCGATTGTCGGCGGCGGGCGGGGCATCCTGATCTCGCCGGCGCTGGTCGTCTCGATGATCTTCGCCCAGTACAGCAACTCGCTGACGGAGGCCGTGGCGATCGGCGTCCTGGCAGGCGCGGCGCAGATCGTGTTCGCCGCTCTGGGTTTGGGGCGCTACATCGCCTATCTGCCTCACTCGGTGCTCGCCGGATTCTGGTCCGGCCTGGGGATCCTGCTGTTCTTCAGCCAGGTCGGACACGCGATTGGATTTGAGTCGGCCGCCTCCGGCGTTGTTCCGCTCGTCGATGAGGTGATCGACCGGTTCGGCAGCCGCAACAGCGACGCTCTCACGCTGAGCCTGATCTGTCTCGCCGTCGCCCTCGTCTGGCGGGGACGGGTGGCAACCAGACTGCCCCGGTCATTGATCGTACTCGTCGTCGGCACGGCGCTAGGCGTGTTCTGGTTCAACGGTTCGCCGGTCGTGCCCTCGCTCTCATTCGAATCTCCGGAACTCGAACTCTCTGGCCTGTCGCTCGATCTGTTCGTCGAGGTCATCGAACCGGCCATTCTGGTCGCACTGCTCAACAGCCTGGCGACGCTGATCGGCGCCATCAATTGCGATCTGGTCAGCGGCTCGGATCACCAACCCAACCGGCTGACTTTCGGACTGGGTCTCGGGACCGTGGTGACAACTTCAATCGGCGGCTTGCCGGGAGCCATCGGACCGGCCAGCCTGGTGTTCACCTACAACGGCGGACGCACGGCAATCGGATGTTTGACCGTGTTGTTGGTCGTGGTCGCAGCGGTCACGGTGCTTGAGGGAATCATCCAGCAGATCCCGCTGGCGGTCATCGCGTTGATCATGATCGTCACCGCCTGGCAGATGATCGACTGGCGATTCCTTCGCTCCATTCCTCAAATGGAGAGGTCATACGCCTTCTGCATGCTCGCGACGATGCTGTGTACGGTCTTCGTCGGCTTCGCCGACGCTGTATTGGTCGGGGCGATCCTGACGCTCGTGCTGAACTCGAGGCGAGACGAGGACCGGGAGCTGAGCGGGCTGATTTCGGTGCCACTCCTGGACCGAGTGCTGCTAACCGAATCGGATGCATCTGGGCGGGATCCGTTCGCAGCTCACTGCGGTCTGATCGTGTTGCCCGAACGGGTGACAGTCGCCTCAGCGAGGCGGATCAAGCAATCGCTGTTGCTCGACATTGAGGAACACCGAATCGTGATCATGGACGGCTCGAAGACGAAGGTCATTGACGACTCTGGCGCCACGATGATCGCTGAGCTGATCAGAGCGGGACAACAGGACGGGCGACTGGTTGTGATTGTCGGCTCGCTCGCGCCCAACGTCGGCCGACTGCTCCGAGCCTTGCTCAACAACAACCACGCGCCCGACACCCACTTCGCCGAGAACACCGAAGCGGCCTACGAGATCGCCCGCTCGGAGCTGCTCAGGATCGAGCAACGCTAGTGCAATCCTGGTAGACCGTCGCGATGTCTATCAGGCCACCTCAATCGATCCTCACGCGTTTGACGAACCCTCCGATTCAGCACACAATAAACAGAACATGTGTATCACTGCATCCAATCACGAAGGTCACCGTCATGCCCAATCCATTCCACTACCGAGCCGCCATCGACAACCTCTGGCGCCGCGCCAACAGCAACGCCCCGGCCTACCGTCGGCTCAATGCCCTGGACGCCATCGCGCGCGAACTCTTCGCCCCCACCGACCGCGCGCGACTCAACTATCAGCGCTACCTCGCCACTGACCCCTTCGACGCCGCCCGCCACAAACTCCGCGATCTCTACGACCAAGACGCCCCTCAGCACTTCGAACGCGACCACGATGCTCCTCAGCTCTTCGAAGCCGCCCCCGCGCAGGCGGGGGCCGCCCTCCCTGAGGAAGACTCCCCCGACGAGGACGACGACCCCTTGTAGTCGAACCCCAACCTGATCGCCGCGTTTTTTTTCTTTTCGTGCCCCCACCAACCACGGCCTCGGCGTGCCCGTCGCAGTTCTCTGGTCGCCGCATCTCGGCATCTGGCATACTGCGCTCAACCCGCGCAATGTACTGAAGGAATCCCCATGCACGATCTCGTCATCCGTAACGGACTCGTCGTCGACGGCACCGGCGCGCCGGCCCGGCAGGCTGATGTCGCCATCGACGACGGCGTCGTCGCCGCCATTGGTGAAATCAACGACCTCGGCCGAGAAGAAATAGACGCCGAGGGCCTAATGGTCACTCCCGGCTTCGTCGACATCCACACACACTTCGATGGCCAGATCACCTGGGATCCGCTGCTCACGCCGTCCTTCTGGCACGGCGTGACGACTGTCGTGTTCGGCAACTGCGGCGTCGGCTTCGCGCCGGCCGCTCCGAACCGGCGCGACTGGCTGATCGGCCTGATGGAGGGCGTCGAGGACATCCCCGGCTCCGCCCTGGCCGAAGGCATGCAGTGGGGCTGGGAATCGTTCCCCGAGTACCTCGACTTCCTCGACACGCTGCCCAAGGCGATCGACATCGGCACCCAGGTGCCGCACGGCGCAGTCCGTGCCTACGTGATGGGCGACCGCGGCGCGCGCAACGAGGACGCCAACCCCGAGGACATCCAGGAGATGGCCTCGATCGTCAAGGAAGGCCTCAAGGCCGGCGCGCTTGGGTTCACCACCTCGCGGACGCTGGCGCACCGCGCGATTGACGGCGAGCCGGTGCCCGGCACCTTCGCCGCCGAGGACGAGCTGTTCGGTATCGGCCAGGCGCTCAAGGAGCTCGGCACGGGCATCTACGAGGTCGCGCCTGCCGGCGTGACCGGCGACGACGCCAACGCGCCCGAACTCGAGATCGCCTGGATGCGCAAACTCTCGGCCGAGATCGAGCGACCGGTCAGCTTCGCCATGGTCCAGTTCGACAACGAGCCCGAGGCCTGGCGCGACGCGCTCGACCGCTCGCTCGAAGCGCTCGAAGACGGCGCAGAGCTCTACCCACAGGTCGCCGCCCGCGGTATCTCGATTCTGCTCACGCTGCGTGGACGCCACCCGTTCATCCATTCGGCCAGCTACCGCGAACTGGACGAGCTCGACTGGGCCGAGCGGGCCGAGGCGATGCGCGACCCGCAGCGCAAGGAGAAGATCCTCAGCGAGGTCGAAGCGCCCGACGCGGCGCTCGGCTTCGTCATGTGGAACAAGCTCTACCCGATGACCGACCCGCCCAACTACGAGCCAACCGCCGACGAATCGGTCGCGGCTCGCGCCGAGGCCGCCGGTCAGACGGCGCTGGAGTTCGCCTACGACTTCCTCAGCCAGGGCGACGGCCAGAACGTGCTCTTCGCGCCGCTCTTCAACTACGCCCACAACAACCTCGACGCAACCCGCGAGATGATGATGCACCCGCGCGTCGCGATGGGCCTCTCAGACGGCGGCGCCCACTGCGGCGTAATCTGCGACGCCTCGATGCCGACGTTCATGCTTACCCACTGGTCGCGAGACCGCAGCCGCGGCGAGAAGCTGCCGCTGGAGTGGGTCGTGAAGCGAATGACCAACGACACTGCCGAGCTCTACGGTCTCGGCGACCGGGGCACGCTCGAGGTCGGTAAGAAGGGCGATGTCAACGTCATCGACTACGACGCCCTGCAGCTCGAGCCGCCGCAAGCCGTCCACGATCTGCCGACCGAAGCCATGCGCCTGATCCAGAAGTCGCGCGGCTACGTCGCCACCATCGTCAGCGGTGAGGTCATCTCCCGCCACGGAGAAGAAACCGGAGCACGCCCCGGCCAACTCATCCGAGGCGCCCGTTAACCCGGCGGCAATCAGAATCCGTCATTCCCAGCTTCGCTGAGAATCTCGCTCTGGGGCTCGCAAACGATCGCTTGCGATCGAGGTTCCAGCGATTGCTGGAATGACGGATCTGTCGGTTGACTCACTAGTAGAACATCTGTACTCTGCACAGATGTTGCAACTCTCTCTCTTCGACCCCAATCCCACATCCTCCCGACCCTCCACCCAGGGTGTCGCCGACGTCATCTACGCCGACTCTTCCGCCATCCTCGCCCGACCGACCGGACGGCTCGCCGACCTTGATTTCGTCATCAACCCCTACCAGGGCTGCACCTTTGCCTGCACCTATTGCTACGCGGCGTTCTTCGTGCCCGAGGAGGAGCAGCGCGAGCGCTGGGGTCAGTGGGTACGGGTGAAGACCAACGCGATCGCCAAGCTGCGCAACTCTCGCCAGAACCTGCATGGCCGAACGGTCCTGATGAGCAGCGCGACTGACCCCTATCAGCCGATTGAAGCCAGGCTGGAGCTGACCCGTTCACTGCTGCCGATCCTCGAACATCGAGGCGCGCGCCTGGCAGTGCTCACTCGCAGCCCGCTGGTCACACGCGACATAGATCTGTTCAAGACCTTCGAGCACTTCAACGTGACGATGAGCATCACCACCGATTCCGACGAGATCCGCAAACGGTTCGAGCCCCAGTGCGCGAGCATAGATCGCCGCTTCGATGCCCTCCGCCAGCTGAGTGACGCCGGACTCCGGACGCGAATCAACGTCTCTCCGTTGCTGCCGCTGCACGATGCTCGGGCGTTTGCCGAGCGGATTCTGGAGACCGGCGTGTCGCGGGTCCACATCAACACGTTCCATGAGGCCAGCGGGCCGTTCGCGTCGGGCACGCGGCAGCCAGCGCTGGGCATTGCCAGAGAACTGGGCTGGACCGAGTCGCGTCGCCAGCTTGTGCTGGAGGAGTTGCGGGGACATCTGAACCGGGGAGGTCGGAGGCTGACGGCCTGAGTCGCTACAGGCTTGCGTACACAGTGTCGATCATCGGCTTCCAGCGGGGGTCGGCGCCAAGCCCGGCCGACATCTGGTTCATCACGTAGCCGAAGCCAATCTCAGCATCCGGGTCGGCAAAACCCAGCGAACCGCCTGCCCCCGAATGCCCGAACGTCCGTGGATTCGGTCCCCATTCATAGCGACCGCCAGCGGTGCTGAGGATGAAACCCAGCGATCGCCGGACGAGGAATCCAAGCACCATATCCTCGCGCGCGGCATGCTCCGTCGCCCCGCAAGCCTCGATCGAATCGCTTGACAGCAGGCCGCCTCCGCCCTGGGCGAGCGATGAGTAGATCGCGGCCAATGAGCGCCCGTTGCCGTGCCCATTGGCGGCCGGCAACTCGGCTGCGCGCCACTCACGCGAGTTGACCGTCCCCGCCAATCGCGGAGCGGCCAACCCCAGCGCCCGAGCTGCGAGGTTGTCCTGCGTGCCGACGCCAATCGGTCCGGCGCCGGGCGCAGGCAGCAGATCTGCGGTCCGGGAGTCCTCCGACTCCGGCAGGCCGATGAAGAAATCCACGCCAAGCGGTCCGGCGATCTCGTCGCGGACGAACTCGCCGCAGCTGCGGCCGTCGATCCGGCGGATCACTTCACCGACCAGCCAACCGTAGGTGATTGCGTGGTAGCCCATGCCTTCCCCGGGCGTCCACATCGGCGCCTGTCGCTCCAGCGCGCCGACCATGCGATCCCAGTCAAGTACGGCTCCGTCGGGCAACTCCTCGTCTACCCCGGCCAGTCCGGCCTCATGCGTGAGGAGGTGACGGACCCTGATCTCCGACTTTCCCGCTTGTCCGAACTCCGGCCAGTAGTCGGCCACCGGGCGCTCGACGTCGAGCTGGCCGCGGTCAACCAGCATCGCGGCGGCGGCCGCGGCGATGCCCTTGGTCGAGGAGTAGACGTTGGCGATGGTGTCGCGCTCCCAGACTCGAGAACGCTCGGCGTCGGCGTGTCCGCCCCAGAGGTCGACGACCGTTTCGCCGCCGACGATCACGCAGAGCGACGCACCGACTTCGGCAAGGTCAGTCCAGTTGGCCTCGAACGCGTCGCGAACCGCGCCGAAGCGCGGTTCGCACGTGCCTTGCAGCTCTACCTGAGACATGCGCCTAGTCGGCCGGGACGGCTTCTGCCGCTGGGCGACCCGAGAGTTCCTCCGGCATCGTGCCTTCGAGCTCGTGGAGCGCCGGCAGGACGTCGGAAGCGAAGAGGCGCATGCTGCGCTCGGCCGTTTCGGCCGGCATGCCGCCCGAGATGCGGAAGTTCATGATCATTTCTTCCGCGGCGGTCATCTGCTGGATGTGCTTGAGCTTCTCGATCACCTGGTCGGGCGTGCCCCAGGCCTGTGGCATGGCCGCGAACTGGGCGCGCTGCTCAGGGGTGGTCTTCTCGTTGGTCTTGCCAAACTCGGCGTAGTACTTGTAGCCCTTGGTCGCGGCGAAGCGGGCCGACTCGGAGAAGTGGTAGTGACGCTCGACACTCTCCTGGAACTTGCCGGTGTGCTCCAGCATGACGTCCCAGGCCTCTTCTTCGGTGTCGAAGCAGGCGACATTGGCGACCACGGTCGGCTGTTTGGGCTCCCAACCGTTGGCGACGCGGATCTGGTTGAAGTGCAGAACGTCGGCCTGGTACTCCTCCCACTTCTTCGAGTTGGTGAAGAGCATCCCCAGCCCGGCATTCGCGGCGATCTCCAGCGTCTCGGGAGAGATCCAGGCAACGCGCATCGAACTGAGCAGTTCCTCCGGGTTGCGTGGACGTGGGCGAATCGTGGTCTCGGGAATGGTGTAGAAGTCGCCCTCGTGTGAGAAGAACTCCTGGGTCAGACCCTTGCGTACGACCTCGAGCGACTCCATGAAGCGGTCGCGCGATTCGCCCATCGGCGAACGGAAGGCTTCGAACTCTCGCTTGGCCGCGCCGCGGCCGAGGCCGAGTGTCAGCTTGCGGCCCTGGAGCATGTTGTCGAGCACCGTGATCTGTTCGGTGATTGCCACCGGGTCGTACCAGGGCAGCACGATGACCATGGTGCCAAAATCGATTCGCTCCGTCTTGCCCGCGAAGTAAGTCAGGTTCTGCATCGCGCCCGAGGTCATGATGTAGGGCGAGAAGTGGTGATCGATACACCAGTAAGAGTCGAAGCCAAGGGGTTCAACCAAGCCGCCGAGGTGTATCTCCTCCTCGTAAACCTGCTGGTCACTGATCTGAGGCTCCTGGGAGACGGCCTGCGCCTCGAATCGGTCCCAGTCGCTGTAGTTCTGGTAGTTGAAGTGGACGCCGACTTTCATCAGGATTGCCTCGTTTCAGGATGCCACGGTACGCACATCAGGTAGGAATGGGCGCAGGATACGCCAAACGGGCCGACAACGCCGATAGCGGCGACGTCGGACCCGTTCGGAGGAGAACTTATGTGGAATGACGACTAGGTGAGGACTTCGTCAAGTCGCTTGGCGAGGTCGCTCTTGGGCCGAAAGCCGACTATCTGACCAGCCACTTCGCCGCTTTTGAAGACCAGCAGCGTGGGAATGCTGCGGATACCGTATTCGGTGGCGATTCCGGGGTTTTCGTCGGTGTTCAGCTTGTAAAACGCCACCCGACCGTCGTACTCGTCGGAGAGTTCGTCCACGATCGGGGCAACCATGCGGCAGGGGCCACACCAAGGCGCCCAGAAGTCGACCAGGACCGGCAGATCGTTGTCTTTGACGTCTGCCTGGAAGCTCGCGTCAGTTACTTCCTGCGGCTTTGCCATCTCAATCCTCCAAGCGAACTACGGAATCATCGGCGCTAACGAGACAAATGTATCGCATTGCTCGAGCGACTCGTCAAGAATCAGCGGCGCTCGTAGCGCCAAGTGTCGCTCACCTGACCATCGCGCTGCGAACTGGGCGGCGCATCGTCCGGATCCTCGTCATTCACCGGAGCGGTTCCGGCAACGGCGTCGCGAATCGCGTCGACAACGCCCGCCTCGACGACGCTTCGGGCCGAGCGGATTCCGCTGGCCACGGCTTCGGTGTTGGCACGTCCATGGCCGACCAGCACGGCACCGTCGATCCCGAAGAGAGGGGCCGACCCGACCTTGGCGTAGTCCCAATGGGCTCGCAGGCCACGGAATGCACCGCGCATGAGCCAGGCGCCAGCCATGTGGATCACGCTGGCCTGGATGCTGCGCTTGAGCTCTCCAAAGAGCTGCTCGACCAGGCCCTCGGTCAGTTTGACGGCGACGTTGCCGGTGAACCCGTCGGAGACGATCACATCGGCCGCTCCAGCAACCATTTCATTCCCCTCGATGTTGCCAACGAAGTTTGTTTCCTGCCGCTCAAGAAGGAGATAGGTGTCCTGATGCAGGCTGGTGCCCTTGCCCTCCTCCTCGCCGACGTTGAGCAGCCCCACGCTGGGGTTCCGGTGGCGGAGGACGCGCTCCACGTAGGCGCGCCCCATCGTGGCGAACTGGGCCAGATGTTGGGGCCGAGCTTCGACATTGGCTCCCACATCCAGCAGCAGCGATGTGGTTCCGCGCCCGTTGCGGAACAGCGCGCCGAGTGCAGGACGGCCCACGCCGGGAACGCGACCAAGCGTGAAGAGCGCTCCGGCCATGACGGCGCCGGTGTTGCCGAATGAGAGAAACGCGTCGGCCTCGCCGTCCTTCAGCAACTTCAGACCGACCATGATCGATGAGTCGCGCATTCGCCGAACCGCAGTCGGCGGGGCGTCCATCGCGATGGCTTCTGAGGCTTCGTGGATCCGCAAGTTGCGCTGCGCCGCGGGCAAGTGGGAGCGAATCTCGCGGCCGCGCCCGACGAGGATGATGTCGACATCGGTATCACGAGCTGCGCTCAAGGCTCCACGGACAATATTGGCCGGCGCATTGTCGCCACCCATCGCATCGAGTGCGACAGTGATGGGCCGGTGGCTACTTCCGCGAATAGCTGATCGCTGCATGAGACGTTGCTCCACGGCTGCGTGTGCTATTCGTCTCCACCTGCCTCTGCCGCATCGTCTTCGCTCGCGGTGGTGCAGCGGAAACTCTCGATCAACGGTAATGCTACGGATTCCGGGTCGTCGGGGTCGAGCACGTGGAGCGCGAACTCGCGTCCACCGTCTCGGCAGTACCAGGCGAATGACTGGATCTTCATGACGCCTTCGCCAAACTGCGTCTCGGTCTCTCCGGTGCGCGCCTGTTGACCATCCACCGGCCCCCAGTCACGGAGGCCGGTGATGTTCTCGATGCCCAGGGAGTCGCGCAGCGACTGTTGAATGGCAGTGTCGCCGTCGTAGAACGCCTCACCTAGTACCTGCCAGGTCAGCACGGCCTTCAAGGCGGTCGCTGACTGGAGAACGAAGATACCGGCCTCCGCACTTGGCGGACTGTTGGTTGGCTGCCCAAATTCCTGTGAGACATCCGCGGTGTCGTAGGCGATGGTGAAATCGAATCGGTCATAGCGGCCGGGCCGCGCGGTGATTTCAAGCGGCAACAGGAACGATTCGATGGCGCGCTCGAGGGACTGAGACACACCGTCGTAGTCGTCCAGCACAGCTCCGACGCGCATGATGATGGCCACATCCTGGACCCGTACAAGCAGCGCATGCCAGCGAACCTGGAACCCGCCTGTGGCGCGACGATCCTCATCCCAGTTGAAGCGCACGGCCGATTCGCCGGTGACGAGGGAGGTCTCTTCAACAGACGAGAACTCGACATTGTCGGTCAGGGCGAGCGTCGATCTCAGGAACATCTCGCCATCAGATCCATCGTCCTCATGAACGTCTACGCCGATCAACGCTCTTCCCGTCTCCGACAGGAAGGACACCCGGTCAATGCCATTCGAGTTCGGATCGCAGAAGGGCGAACAGACCAACTCGAACGAGTAGCCGTAGCTGGGATTGGTGTATCGGCGGACAATGTCGTCGGAGGTGTCGAGCGGTGCGTCCTCGCTTGCCGGGGCTGCGGGCCGGTCTTCGTCCTGGTCCGGCTCTTCGTCAGCCGCTGCCTGTTGCGCTGAACCCTGCCCGTCGGCCTGCCGCGAGGACTCCGACTGCTGTGAGTCGTCGCCATCGTCCGGACGGTCCGCAGCCTGCTGCTGGCCCTGTTCGGGTTGATCCTCGCCAGCGGCCGCGGCTTGTTGTCCCGACTCCGCCGCCGCCGGCCGAAAGAACTCATTCGATTGCACATGCTCATTCGGATTGGAGGATCCGCAGGCCACGACCAGCGCGGCCAGAAGCAAGGCGGCAATCGCGGCGACAGCCCGGTGGGTGGTCACGACGCCTCCTCGGCGATCACGATTATCCGGTCGCCCAGGCCTACCGGCGTCAGGTCCCAGGAGCCGAACCAGCTCACTCCTTGCAGGTCCGATTGGGCAAGCAGGCCGGCCATTTCTCCCACACCGAGATTGACCCGCAAGGGGAATCGGGCCAGCGAACGGCGAACCTGACCCGTTTCGTCGACGGAGTCGTACTGGTAGGTGATCCAGGCAATCGGCAGCGCGCGATCGATCGGGTCGCCGCAATGACGATCCTGCGACAGCTCCTGCGAAGCGCTCTTGGTCACCATGGCTCCCGACTCTGCCTGCCGCATCCATTCGACCTGCAGGATCTGGATTGACGGCTCGATATCGTCGACGCGGGGCGCCGTCCAATCGATTAGCAGGTGTCCGCCCTCCGCCAGATGACGTCGCGCCGTGCGCAGGGCGGCGAGCTGATCTCGGCGACGGAGCAGATGCTGAAACGTGGAGAGACCGATCACGACCAGATCGAACCTCTCCTGGAGCTCCAGACAACGCATATCACCGCGGACAACTCGGACTGCGGCATTGCGCATGCGTCGTTCACCAAGGGACAGCATCGCCTCGGACGAATCCACGGCGGTCACATGACAGCCGTGCTCAGCAAGGGGAACGGCGAGACGCCCGCTGCCAGCTCCCAGCTCAAGCACCCGTTGCCCTGGCGCAGTAAGTTCTCGGAGCATCTCGACGTCGTCAGTGAGAGATCCGAAATCCAGGTCGTACCAGGGCGCGATCACGCGTAGCGCGCGCTCCTGATCGTCTGTCGACCAGTTGAGAGGATCGTCCACGCGGCCTCCGCTTGCCCTGGGCACCTGAGAGCCAGCGTACCAGCGAAGCGGGAACCGAACGCGACTGAACAGCACGACCGCTAGTACGCTGGCCCTATGACCGATACGCCCACGGCACGCGACCTGGTTGCGCAGTACATCCGGGCCATTCCCGACTTTCCCGAGCCGGGGATCCTGTTCCGCGACATCACACCACTGCTGGCCGAGCCTGACGCCTTTGGACAGGCGATTGACTGGCTGACCCAGCACTGCGAGGGCGCCGACGCGATCGTGGGCGTCGAGTCTCGCGGCTTCATTTTGGGCGCACCGATCGCGCAGCGCCTCAATCGCCCGTTCGTGCCCATCCGCAAGGCTGGCAAGTTGCCCGCCGAGACGATCTCGCGCTCATACGAACTTGAGTATGGCTCCGCCACCATCGAGATGCACGCCGACGCTCTAGGCAGTGGCGCGCGCGTCGCCCTGGTTGACGACCTGCTGGCAACCGGGGGGACCGCGGAGGCATCGTTGCAACTGGTGCTTCAAGCCGGCGCGGAGATTGCGACCGTCGCGTTCCTGATCGAGCTCGAAGCGCTCAACGGACGCGAACGTTTGCTTCCGCAAGACATCGTTTCGATGCTGGTCTATTGACGCCGAAAGGACGCGCCAATGCCAAGCTCACCTCCGACCGCTCAACTCGCCGTGATCGGCGGCTCGGGGTTTTACCGAATGCCCGGTCTGAACGATGTCGAACGCTGGAGCACATCGACACCGTTCGGAGACACCTCGGATGAGATCGTGATCGGCACCCTGCATGACAAGCGGGTCGCCTTTCTGCCTCGCCATGGGGTTGGACATCGGTTGATGCCGCACGAGATTCCAGTGCGGGCGAACATCTGGGCGCTGAAAGCACTCGGCGTTCAGGGCATCCTGGCAGTTTCGGCTGTGGGCTCGCTCAAGCAGGAGATCGTGCCCGGACACATGGTGGTGCCAGACCAGATCATCGATCGCACGCGAGCGGGCAGGCCGACCACGTTCTTTGGCGACGGCATCGTGGTTCACGTCGGCTTTGCCGACCCGTTCTGCGCTGACTTGAGCAATCGCCTGGTCGAGAGCGCCGGTCGCGTGGGCCAGACTGTGCATGCGGGCGGGGCCTACATCGCGATGGAAGGTCCGCTGTTCAGCACGAGAGCCGAGTCTCACCTGTACCGCTCGTGGGATGCATCGATCATTGGGATGACCGCAGTGCCCGAGGCCAAGCTGGCGCGGGAGGCGGAGATTGCGTACGCGATGCTCGCCACAGCCACCGACTATGACGTCTGGCACGAGTCCGAGGCCGACGTGACGGCCGCCGCCGTCGCGGAGATCGTGGCGCAGAACGTTCAGTCGGCCCAGCGCATCATCTCCGATCTCACCGAACGTCTTCCCGACGACTGGACGTCAACCGCAGACGGGGCGTTGTTTGGCGCGATCATGACGGATCCTCGGCGCATCCCCGAGGAAACATTGGAACGATACTCCTTGCTGATCGAAGGCAGATTGCCGTGATCGTGGATCTGGCGGTCGTCGGGGCGATTGCGCTCGACGAGATCCACAGCCAGGCCGGGGATATCGACCAGGTTCTCGGCGGTTCAGCGGTCTATGCCAGCCTGGCTGCTTCGATCCTGGCCCGGGCGGCGCCGATCTCGGTGATTGGTGACGACTTCGACCAGACGCTGCTACAGCCGCTCATCGATCGGGGAGTTGATCTCGACGGGATTGAACATGTTGAAGGTCCCAACTTCCGCTGGGGTTGTCGATACTCGTCGGACGGCGACGTTCGCGAAACGCTGTATACGCGGGCGGGCGTCTACGACACGCATCCGATCGTCGTCGATGAAGCGATTCGGCACGCCCCATATGTGCTACTGACCGCCGGCAACCCGGACCAGAACCATCGGGCCATGACGCAGATGGTTGAGCCGGAGTTGGTCGCCATCGACACGATCGAACGCGAAGTGGCCGAGCGGCGTGAGGAGTTTCGCGATCAGCTTCGCTATGCGGACATCGTCTCAATCAACACGCTGGAAGCTGCTCACCTGATCCAGTGGCAGGGTGAGCAAGACGATCCCGGATTGCCGGCGGCCGCCTGGAGCGTGATTCGTTCGTTGGGTCCGTCGGTGTTCATCCACAAGAAGGCCTCTCAGGGTGTTGAGATATTCGAAGGGGATCGGCTGACGAGGGTTAGCGCCGTGCCGGGCATCCATGTGATCGATCCAACCGGGGCCGGCGACACGTTCATTGGCGCATTGCTCAGCGCCGTTGCGCGAGGTTGCGATCTGGTCGAGGGAGCGGTGTGGGGTTGCGCTGCGGCGTCATTCGCGATTGAACAGTTCGGCATCGAAGGCATCTGTTTGGCGACTCGCGAATTGGTGGCCGACAGAACATCATTGGTTGCGGTTGACAACGTTCCCGCTTCGACGCTGTTCCAGTCGAGCCGCTAACGTTTCCGCCATGGCCCTCTCAATTCGACTCGGCGAAACGCGCGCAAGGGCCGAGATTGCCCGCGTATTCGATCGTGAGGCCCTGGGGGATCGTCTCCAGACTGACCGATACAGCGCCGCATATGCGTTGGCGCAACTGGATGAGGACGCCTGGCCGGAGGCGGAGTTTTACGGCTGTGTGATCGGCAGCAGTGAATCAATCGTCTGTCATTCACGCGGCGGCCTGGGCAGCGCGACGACATTGGCGGGCTCCGCTGAAGGCGTCGGAGCCGTCCTTCAACTCCATCCCGGCTATCCGAACACGTTCGCGATTGCGACACCTGACCACGTTGCGGCGCTGGAACGGGTCTACAGCTTCCGACGGATCACTCGGATGATGCGCATGCTGGTCACGCGTGAGTCGTTCCAGCCAAACGATCTGGAAGCGCAGCCGATGCTTGGCGCCCATGTCGACCTAGTCAATCGCCTGTACAACGCGGAAGGCGATCCTACCCACTACCAGCGCGAACACATTGCTGCAGGCTGTTACTGGGGTGTGGTCGATGAAGAGCGTTTGGTGGCCGTCGCCGGGACCCACGCCATCGGCAGGTCCCATGGCATTGCCATCCTGGGGAACGTCTTCACGCATCCCAGATATCGCGGCCGCGGACACGCGACGACGGCGACTTCGGCCGTGACAGCTGCGTTGCTTGAACAGGTGGACGAGGTGGTGCTGTCTGTCGATCCGGAGAACACTCCGGCTGTTCTTGCCTATCGCAAGCTGGGCTATCGCCATGTAGGCGACATCATCGAAGCTTCCGCAACGCGCCATACCAGTACGCTGATGACCGCTATGCGTCGTTGGGCAGCACGCCGACGCGGGCCAGACGGCGAACGGGAGGTCGTCAACACGTGAGTCAAGCAGTCTGCGAAATCGCCGACAGCCGGCTGGCCGAGTACGGCGAACAGCGGATCGCCTGGGCGGCCCGCGAGATGCCGGTCACAGCGCAGATCCATGAACGGTTCGCGGCCGAGCGTCCGTTCACCGGGTTGAGTGTGGCCGGCTGCCTGCACATCACCTCGGAGACCGCCAATCTTGCCCTGGCTCTCCAGGCCGGCGGTGCAGACGTGACGCTCTGCGCCAGCAATCCGCTCTCGACCCAGGACGACGTGGCGGCGGCGTTGGTGGAGCGTGCCGGGATCAGCGTGTTCGCGATCAAGGGCGAGTCGAACGAAACGTACTACGAGCACATTCATCGGGTGATCGACACGCGACCTCAGATAACGATTGACGATGGCGCCGACCTCGTCTCGACCTTGCACAGCGACCGTCGTGACGCGCTTACTGCCGTCATCGGCGGCTGCGAAGAGACGACCACCGGCGTGATTCGGCTGCGCGCGATGGCCGCCGACGGCGCCCTGGCCTATCCGATTATGGCCGTCAATGATGCGGCGACCAAACACTTCTTCGATAATCGCTACGGCACCGGACAGAGTGCCCTTGACGGGATTGTTCGGGCGACGAACGTGTTGCTCGCAGGCAAGACCATCGTCGTGGCCGGTTATGGCTGGTGCGGTCGCGGGGTGGCGTCACGCGCCGATGGACTGGGCGCGCATGTGATTGTGACCGAGGTTGACCCGTTACGCGCGTTGGAAGCAGTGATGGACGGATTTCGGGTCATGCCGATGACGGATGCAGCAGCCGAAGGAGACATCTTCATCACCACCACTGGCAATGTCCATGTCATCGATGAGCCTCACTTCGCCGAAATGAGATCCGGCGCGATCATGGCCAATGCCGGCCACTTCAATCACGAAATCAATCTGGATGCGTTATCCGAGATCACCGAACAACAGCGTGAATTGAAGCCGTATGTGACCGCACATTCCACTGCCGATGGCCGCGAACTGCTGATCCTGGCGGAAGGCCGACTGGTCAACCTTTCGGCGGCGGAGGGGCACCCGGCCAGCGTGATGGACATGTCATTCGCCAACCAGGCATTGGCTGTGGAGCACCTGTTGCGAGCCGATCCGCCGCTGGAGCCAGGCGTTCACGAGGTTCCAGGGGACATCGATCAGATGGTCGCCAGGCTCAAGCTGGCCAGCATGGGCGTGGAGCTCGACACTTTGACTCAAGAACAGCAGCGCTATCTCAGTTCCTGGGATGAAGGCACATGACTTTCAGCGAGCGGGCAACGCCTGCGCAGAACATCAGCGGCCTCTGGACCTCCGAGTCGGTAACCGAAGGCCACCCAGACAAGGTCTGCGATCAGATCTCCGACGCCGTGCTCGACGCGTGTCTCGCCGAAGATCCGGAATCCCATGTGGCTTGCGAGACGGGTGTTTCTTCCGATCTTGTGATGGTCTTCGGTGAGATCACTACGTCAGCTGACATCGATGTCGAGCAGATTGTCCGCAACACGCTGCTGCATATCGGTTACACGGATCGTGCCTGGGGTATCGATGCCGCGACTTGCAAGGTGCTGCTGTCGATCAACCGTCAGTCACCCGACATCGACGCGGGGGTTCGGGGGCTGGCGGGGGAGGCGTCACACGGCGGCGACGACCCATTCGATCGGCATGGGGCTGGCGACCAGGGCATGATGTTCGGCTTTGCCTGCGACGAGACCGAAAGCCTGATGCCGCTGCCCATTGAATTGGCGCACCGCCTGACCCGTCAACTCAGTAGGGTTCGGCGAGACGGCTCGGCGGAGTGGCTACGGCCGGACGGCAAGTCACAGGTCACTGTGGAGTACGCACACGGCCGGCCCAGTCGCATCGACGCCATTGTCGTGAGCACACAACACAGCGAGTTGGTGGGGCAGGAGCAGATCGCCAAAGAGATTCGCCGCTTTGTCATTGACCCCGTGATTCCCAACGAGTTGATCGACGATGAGACGCATATCTACGTAAATCCGTCGGGCCAGTTCATCACGGGTGGACCGCTGGCAGACGCCGGCCTGACCGGTCGCAAGATCATCGTTGACACCTACGGTGGAATGGCACGGCACGGCGGCGGCGCGTTTTCCGGCAAGGACCCGACCAAAGTTGACCGGAGTGCCGCGTACGCCGCCCGACACGCGGCTCGCAACATCGTGGCGGCCGGACTCGCCGAACGGGTCGAGTTGCAGGTGAGTTATGCGATTGGCAAGGCGGAGCCGACCAGTCTGGCAGTACATTCATTTGGAACTGGCCGGGTTTCTGATGCCGAACTGACGTCGCTGGTGGCACAGTGCTTCGACCTGCGTCCAGCCGCAATCATTCACCACCTGGACCTGAAGCGTCCGATCTACCAGCCGACTGCTGCGTACGGGCACTTCGGTCGCGACGACCTTGATCTGCCCTGGGAGCAGAGTCACCACGCTGCGACGCTACGCGACGCCGCCGGGCTGGCGGACTAAGGGGCGTCTAGCGCTTGGTGTACTGCGGCGCCTTGCGTGCCCGCTTGAGGCCCGGCTTCTTGCGTTCCTTGGCTCGCGGATCCCGGGTCAGCATGCCCGCCTGGCGCAGGGGGCGGCGAAGGGTCTCGTCGCTGGCAAGCAGCGCACGGGCAATGCCGAGGCGTATCGCCCCCGCCCAGCCGTTGATTCCTCCGCCAGTGCAACGAACGACCGCCGAAAAGCTGTTTTGCATACCGGTGTGACGCAGCGGCTCTTCGATCATGCGGCGCTGTTCGGGACGCCGGAAGAGGTCGTTTGCGTCCTTGCCGTTGATTGTGATCTGGCCATTGCCCGGGTAGAGGCGAACACGGGCAATGGACGTCTTTCGACGCCCCAGTCCGTAGTAGTAGTGTCCTGCGGTGGTCATCGATTACTCCGCTTCCGCTGGCGCGCCGGCGAACTGTCCTGCATGTGGATGATCGGCTCCGGCGTACACGCGGAGGTGCCGATATTGCGTACGTCCGAGGCGATTCTTGGGCAGCATGCCGCGTACGGCGTGCTCGATCACCCGCTCGGGACGCTTGGCCAGCATGTCCTTGAGGGTGGTCTCTTTGAGATTGCCCAGGTGGCCAGAGTGCCGGTAGTACATCTTCTGCTCGAGCTTGCGACCACTGACGGCCACTTTGCCCGCGTTGACGACGACGACGTAGTCGCCGATGTCCTGAGATGGATGAAACGCCGGCTTGTGCTTGCCGCGCAACAGTGTGGCGACCTCGGTCGCCAAGCGACCGAGCGGCCGGTCGGCTGCGTCGATCAAATGCCAGGTGCGAGGCACCTGATGTGATCCAAGAACGGTCGTCGACATGCTTCAGTCTCCCTCAACGTCCCTCTGATTGACCCACTGGTGGGATCAGGGGCAATGGTCTGTGTTGAACAAGGGCGGTTCGTACTCGACTTCGGTCAGACTGAGACCGCGGGCGGGGGCGGTCGGTCCCATCGAGCCGGGCTCTGCGGCATCCAGCTGCAGCGCGAATTTCTCCAGGCTGACACGCCCACGAGCGACTTCCACAACGGCTCCGACCATTCGGCGAACCTGGTGCTGCAGAAACGAGTCGGCGCGAACGCTGACTCGGCATGAATCGGCGCCGATGGTGAGCGCCGCTTCGTACAAGGTCCGGCTCGTCGTTCGATCCGGTGCCGGCGGCGTGAACGCCGCGAAGTCGCGCGTTCCGATCAGGGCCGACAGCGCCGCTCTCGCCATTTCGCAATCGAATGCGGTCGGCACGACCCAGGCTCGACGTTGCCACAACGGTTGACGCTGATTCGACAGTCGCAACGTGTAGGTGTATGTCCGTGACCGGGCATCGCGGCGTGGATCGAATCCAACGTTCACCGGAACGGCTGCCTGCACGGCGGCCGAGGAGGGTAGAAAGTGATTCAGACCTCGGACCCAGCGGTGAGCCGGCATGTCGTCGATCGAGACGTCCGTCACGAATGAGGCGACTTGCCCCGTGGCGTGGACGCCGGCATCGGTGCGGCCCGCCATTGAGGCCGGACACTCCGATCCGGTCAACGATTGCAGGGCGGACTGCAGTGCACGCTGGACCGTTGGACGACTCGGCTGCCATTGCGACCCTGCGAACTCCGTACCGTCGTATTGGAGCAGAAGCGCCCACCGCTGGCTCACTGCTCTGATCTCGACCTATTCGTCCTGTGTTTCTTCGCCGGCGTCTTCTTCGACTTCCGGTGCGGCTCGTTCGACCAGTTCGATGTGGGCCATCTGGGCACCGTCTCCTCGACGCGGTCCGAGCTTGATGATCCGGGTATAGCCGCCGTTGCGCTCGGCGAACCGCGGCGCGATGTCGTCGAACAGGGTTCGCAGCACCTTGCGGTCGGTGAGCACCGCGCCGGCCTGACGGCGGGCGTGCAGGTCGCCCCGCTTGCCCAGCGTGATCATCTTTTCGGCCACCGGACGGATCGTTTTGGCCTTGGCCTCGGTGGTTACGATCGCCTCGTGGCGAAGCAGATCCGTCACCTGGTTGCGGACCAGGGCGGAACGATGCGATCGGCTGCGACTCAGCCCGCGCCCGCTCTTTCGATGCCTCATCGTCGACTCCTGTAGTCGCTGTCGGGCTGTTGGGAATGCTGCCGCCCGCCCATTCGCTTACTCCTCGACAGTGCTGCCCGCCTCGCGCAGAGCTTCGAGCAGTGCCGCGCCCAGCGAGCCGGTGATTTCCGGGTCTTCGTCGCCGCCGACCGCCGCTTCCTGCTCTCCTGCAGACGCGGCAGCCAGGGACGGGACGGAGGCAGGTTCGTCTTCTGGCGCTGGCGGCAGTGTCGTCATTGTTTCTTCACTGCTGGGCGCAAACACGCCGTCACGCGCGCGGCGAACCCGTGGATCGTCTTCGTCGATCAAGTTCAACTCGAGCAACTTGTCAATGAGCTCGATGTATGACTTCTCCCCGAAGTTGCGCAGTGTGAGCAGTTCGTCGTCGCTCTTCTCAAGAATTTGGCCAACGAGCATCAGGCCGCTGCGCTTGAGGCAGTTGTGTGCCCGAACGGAGAGCTGTAGCTCTTCGATCGGCATGTCGTACTGTTCGGCGGTCAGGCCGACTCTGGCGTGCGCGGGAAGCTGCCGCGCAGTGATTGGCTGGCCCATGGTCTCGAACAGTTCGAGTTCGGTGCGCAAGGAGCGGGCAGCCGATTGAACAGCGTCGATGCCGGAGATTGTGGCGTCTGTCCATGCTTCAATCAGGAGCTGCTCGAACTCACTACCTCGTCCGCCAGATGCGGGCAGGACCTCATAGGAGACCTTGCGGACCGGTGTAAAGACTGCATCGAGCGGTATCACCCCGAGCAGATGCTCGCCGTTCTTGTTGCGCTCGGACGGCTGGAAGCCGAAGCCGGTCTCGACATCCATGACCACGTCGAGCCGGCCATCATCGCCGTCCAGCGTGGCCAGATAGAGGTCGGGATTGACGATTTTGTAGTCGCCAGGCACCTCAATGTCGCCAGCGGTGATGCGGGTCGCGCCGGTGACGCTGAGGTGCATTTCCGCGGGGCGGTCGGCGATGGCGTGGATACGAATCTCGCGCAGATTGAGGAGGAACTCGGTGGTGTCCTCTTTCATCTCGGGAATCGTGGAGAACTCGTGCTGGACCTGGTCGATCCGCACTGAAGTGATGGCGGCTCCGCGGATTCCGCTGAGCAACACACGGCGCAGGGCGTTGCCTACGGTGTGCGCGAACCCGCGCCTGAGAGGCTCGACCGCGATGCGCACATAGTCGTCGCGCTCGTCTTCGATCGAGAGTTTGGGAGTTTCGGTAGCCAGGATCACGTTGTCGTGTCCCTCCCTGGGACTGTGGGTTGCGGTGGATTGCCGGGCTTAGCGCGAGTAATACTCGACGATGGCGTTTTCGTCGACTCGCATGTCAATGTCTTCTCGGGCGGGAACAGCGGTCAGCTCGCCCTCCAACTGAATGGGGTCGATGCGCAGCCAACCGGGTACCTCGCGGGAACCCTGCCAGGTTCGCGCCATCTCGTAGAACTTGCTCTTGCGGCCCCGCTCGGTCCAGCCAATCTTGTCGCCGATCCGGGTTTCGATCGAGGGGACACTCGCCTTGCGTTCGTTGAGGGAGATGTGGCCATGATTGACCAGCTGTCGAGCCTGGGCTCGCGACTCGGCGATGCCCAGCCGGTAGACCACATTATCGAGGCGCAGCTCCAGCATCTGCAGCAGGTTCTCGCCGGTTGCGCCCGGGCGGCGGTTCGCTTCGGCAAACATGCGCTGGAATTGACGCTCGAGGACGCCGTAGCTCTTGCGTACCTTCTGCTTTTCCTTGAGCCGGTCTCCATAGTCGGAGATCTTGCGCCGACGCGGCGATCGCTGGCCGGGCGGTTGATTGCGCCGGTCAATCGCGCACTTCGGGCCAACGCAACGTTCGCCCTTGAGCATCAGCTTTTCGCCGGCGCGTCGGCAGATTCGGCAGACGGGTCCCGTGTATCGAGCCATTGGCGCTTCTCTCTGTCCGTCGTCGTGGTTGGCTGTGGTTGCCCTGGTTGGGCAGGTGGGTAGTCGCTATACGCGTCGGCGCTTGCGCGGCCGACAGCCGTTGTGGGGGATGGGTGTGACGTCACGGATCGACAGCAGGGTCAGACCCTGTGCCTGAAGCGCGCGGACTGCGGACTCGCGTCCCTGTCCTGGGCCTTTGACGTAGACATCGACCTGACGCATGCCGTGGCTCATCGCCTTTTGCGCGGCATCTTCAGCGGCGAGTTGAGCGGCAAACGGTGTGCCCTTGCGCGAGCCACGAGTGGCGGAGGTGCTGCCTGCCGATGCCCAGGCGACGGGGTTGCCGGCCAGGTCGGTCATGGTGATGATCGTGTTGTTGTAGGTCGACTGGATATAGGCCCGGCCGTGCGGCACATTCTTGCGCTCGCGCCGGCGCCGGCTACGCTCTCGTCGTTGGCTACTGCTCATCCCGTTCCCCTCTGCTGACTTAGCGCTTCACGGCTCGACGTCGGCCGGCAACTGTCTTCTTTGTTCCGCGGCGAGTGCGGGCGTTGGTCCTCGTGCGCTGTCCGCGCATGGGCAGGTTGCGCCGGTGGCGTTGACCCCGGTAGCAATTGATATCGATCAGGCGCTGGACATTGCCTCGAACAACCCGTCGGAGGTCTCCTTCGACGAGGTAGTCCCGATCGACGATTTCACGAATTCGCGCCAGTTCGGCGTCGGAAAGGTCGCGAATGCGCTGATCGGGGTCGATGTTGGCCTTGTCGACGATTTCTTTTGCGCGGGTGGCTCCGATGCCGTAGATGTAGCGAAGCGCGAAGGGGGCCTTCTTGTTGTCGGGGACATCAACGCCCGAGATTCTCGCCATGCGCCGGTTCCTCTCGCCTGCAGCTTCGGTCGTGGCGGACCGTGTTCTGTTCCAGGACTGGTTCAGCTCTTGAATCGGTAGACAACGCGCCCGCGGGTCAGGTCGTACTCGGAGAGCTCGACGAGAACACGGTCACCGCGCAAGACTCGAATGTGGTGTTGTCGCATTTTGCCGGCCAAGTGTGCCAATACTTCGTGGCCGTTGGGCAACTCGACCCTGAAGGTGGCGTTGGGCAGCAGTTCCTTGACGACGCCCTCGACCTCGATTTTGTCCTGCTTTGGGGGCGGCGAAGGCGCTGGGGCGCGCCTGGTTCGTCGTCCCGATCCGGTGTTTCGATTTCTCGCCACCAAGCCTCCGTTGCTTGTTTGCTCAGGCCTGAGTCAAAATGTCCGCCGGCCCGCTGTCACGCAGCGCGACGGTGTGTTCGAAATGGGCCGACAGGCTTCCGTCGGCGGTGACGACAGTCCAGCCATCGTCCAGCACCGCGGTCTCCGGATCTCCGATCGTCGCCATGGGCTCCAAAGCGACGACCATCCCGCGACGCATGGTCATGCCGGAGCCGCGACGACCGTAGTTGGGCATGCTGGGCGGTTCGTGCATGTCACGTCCCACACCGTGCCCCACATAGCCACGGACGACTCCGTAACCCGCTGATTCTATCACTTCCTGGATGGCTGCACCGATATCGCCTTTACGCACGCCGACGCTGGCCACAGCAATACCGGCCTGTAGCGACTCGGAAGTGACCTGTAGCAGCCGCTCCGCTTCGGCCGAGATCGAGCCGATGCCGAACGTGATCGCCGAGTCTCCCACCCAGCCATTGATCGTCGCGCCCAGATCGATCGAGAGAATATCGCCGTCTTCGAGACGCCTCTCGGTGGCGAATCCGTGCACGATTTCCTCGTTGACCGATGCGCAGATCGTGTGCGGGAATCCCTGATAGCCCAGGAACGTGGGGATCACGTCCAGCCGATTGAATTTGTCGATCACATGCTGGTCGAGTTCCGACAGCTTGCGGCCCGGCTTGGCCAGCTCGCGCAGTTCGGCCAGTGTTTCGCCCACCATCTGGCCGGCCGGCCGCATCTGCTCGATTTCGGCCTCGCTCTTGAGAATGACCTGGCGCGGGCGCTGGGATGTGGACATCAACCGTTCCGACTCTAGCTGCTCACTGCCTGCAAGGCGGTGAGCAAATCCTCGCCAACTGCCTGAGAGGACTGCTCACCGTTCACGGAGGCCAGTTTGCCCGTCTGGTTGTAGTAGTCGACCAGTGGTTCGGTCTGGTCTGCGTAGACCTGCAGGCGGTTGGCGATCGCCTCGGGTTTATCGTCGTCACGCTGGATCATCTTGACGGTTCCACAGCAGGGGCTGCCGGCGTTGGGAGGGTTGAAGATCTCGTGGAAGACGCTGCCGCATGTGGCGCAACTGACACGTCCGCCGAGCCTGCGTGTGATCTCTTCGTTGGAGACGTCGATCAAGATCGTGACGGCAATCTCATTGCCCTGCTCGCTGAGCGCCTCGTCCAAGGCCTTGGCCTGCTCGACTGTTCTTGGAAAACCGTCAAAGAGGCAGCCGGCCCTGGCGTCGTCACGGCCGATGCGTTCGAGCAGCATGCGGATTGTGACGTCGTCGGGGACGAGTTCACCCTGGTCCATGTAGGTCTTGGCCAGATTGCCCAGCTCTGTCCCGTTGCGCAGGTTCTCGCGGAACATGTCTCCGGTCGACAGGTGGAGGAGTCCCGTACGTTCCGCGGTTTGGACTGCCTGCGTGCCCTTGCCGGCCCCCGGCGGTCCCAACAGGATGACGTACATGGTTGGTTCGCTCATTGTTAGCGGATAAACCCTTCGTAATTGCGCATCAGGAGTTGCGCCTCAATCTGTCGCATCGTGTCGAGGGCTACTCCCACGACGATCAAGAGACCGGTCGACGAGATAGTAAGGGCTGTGGAATCGGGGATGAACTCGGTCGCGAGGAATGGGACCACCGCGACAAAGCCGAGGAACAACGCTCCCGCCCAGGTAATCCTTGCCAACACGCGATTGATGTAGTCCTGCGTGGGCCGTCCCGGTCTGATCCCGGGGATGAATCCTCCCTGTTTCTGGAGGTTCTCGGCCAGGTTCTGTTGCTGGAAGGTGACGAATGTATAGAAGAAGGTGAAGCCGACCACGAGGATGAAGGAAAGTCCCCAGTAGGCCGGACGCCCGGGTGACAGGTTGAGCTGGACCCAATCCGCCGCACGGATGATCCATCCCGGCCGTTCGCCGAGCGTCTGTCCTTCGGCGATGTCGGGAGTCAGAGGGTTGTCGACCGGATCCTCGTGAGTTTTGATTTCCGACACCGCAATGAAGTTGCCTTCGCGGTCGGCCAGCCGAATCGGTTCCTCGGAGATCTCATTCGCGTCGATCCGCCACGCGTACAACGTCTCACCGGAGACTGGATCAGAGGTGGTCTCGACCTGGGTGAGCACGTTGGAATCCGAGTTCGAGTTGATCCGGTCGAGCACGGTCTGGAAGGTGTCTTCTTCCCTGTCCCACTCGATGATTCCGTCATTGACGACGAACTCTCCCGACGCATTGAGGTCGGGGAGCAGCGTTGCCAGCGTGGTATCAGCATCTTCTCGGGTGAAGGGCAGTTCGACCGCGACCTGCGTCTGCGATTCTTCCCCGGCGGCGCCGGTGATCCAACCGGCCAGAACCGAGGGGAAGATGATGATCGAGAAGGCGAAGATCAGCGGGATCATGCCTGCCGAGTTGACGCGTAAGGGCACGTAGGACTGACCGCTCTGGCGGTACATCCTCCCGCCTCTGAATACCGATCGGGCGTATTGAACGGGAATCCTCCGCTGCGCCTCCTGGAAGAAGACGATCAGCGCAACCAGGGCAATCGCGATTGCGATCACGACGGCGATGCCGGACCAGCCAATGTCCGAGAGCCGGACCGAGTTGAACAGCGTGGGGAAACTGGCCACGATGCCGGCGAAGATGATCAGCGAGATGCCGTTACCGACGCCCTTCTCTGTGATCAGTTCGCCTAGCCAGATCAGGAACATGGTGCCGGCGGTCATCGTCATCAGTGCCGAGATCGTGGGCAGCCACTCCTCGGCGCCAAAGCCGATCCCTGTGATCGCTCGGGCGTTTTCGAGCAGCAACAACTGTCCGTAGCCCTGGACCAGAGACATCGGCACGGCCAGCCAGTAGGTGTAGAGCTGTATCCGGTTGCGGCCAGACTCACCTTCCTGGGCCAGCGCCTGCAGCTTGGGGATCATCGGCTGCATCAGGTTCATCACGATTGAGGCCGTGATGTAGGGGTAGACGCCGAGGGCGACGATCGAGAGGTTGTCGAGGCCGCCGCCGGAGAACAGGTTGAGGAAGCCGAGGACCGGGTTGTTGTCCAGCGCGTTTTCGAGCTGGGTCTTGTTGATATCGGGAATCGGAACGTGCGCGACCAGCCGGAACACGACTAGCATGGCCAGCGTGAACGCGACCTTTTGGCGGACGTCCGGCTGTCGCCAGGCGTCAACCAACGCCTGCAGCAGCTTAGGCCTCGTCGGCCCCGCTGCTGTCTGCGTTCTCTGCATTGATGACCTCAACACTGCCGCCCGCAGCAACGATCTTCGCTAGCGCGGCCGGAGAGATTCGTTCCACGTTCAGATGCAGGGCGCCGGCGATTTCGCCACCGGCGAGCACCTTGAACCGCTGGGTTCTGCGCCGCAAGAGCCCCGCGGCGACGAGCGCGTCTGCATCGACCGTATCACCGTCGCTGAAACGGCGGTCCAAATCGACGACGTTGATTGGTTGCGCTTCCACACGGAAGGGCGCCTTGAACCCTTTGCGGCGGGGCAGGGTCCGCATCATGGACATTGCGCCGCCCTCGAACACGGCGTTGTAGTCACGACCCGCGCGGGAGCGCTGCCCTTTGAGTCCGCGTCCGGAATAGGTGCCCTTGCCCGACGCATTACCCCGACCGACCCGTTTGCGGCGCTTGCGGGAGCCGGGCGGCGGGCTCAGGTCGTTCAGTCGCAGGACCATTACTCGTCCTCGATTTCCGTCACGGTGACGAGGTGGGAGACCTTGCGTAACATCCCACGAACGTCAGGAGTGTCATCTTTGGTCGTACTCTGGCCCAGTTTGCGCAGACCAAGCGAACGAATCGTGTGACCCTGGTCGGCGCGATAGCCGATGGCCGACTTGGTGTACGTGATCTTGAGCGTTGTCATGTCGTGCTACTCGCTCGCGCCGGCGGCCGCGAGTTCAGCTTCGACGTCGGCCGGCTCGGATGATTCCGGCGCCGGTTCGTCGGGGAGTCGATCTGCGAGGCGCAGTCGCTCGCGTCGGACTTGAACCGGGTCGCGAAGCTCAGTTAATGCTCGCCGGGTCGCCTGCACGACGTTGACGACATTGTTGGAGCCCAGTGACTTGGAGAGCACGTTGCGCAACCCGACCGCCTCGAGCACAGCGCGCACGCCCCCACCGGCAATGACACCCGTACCCGGCGCGGCTGGCTTGAGCAATACCTTTGACGCGCAGAATTGAGCCGTGATGGGATGCGGGATTGTGCCGTTGCGAATCGGCACGGTGATCATGTCTCGACGCGCGATGGTCGAGCCCTTGCGGATCGCGTCGGGCACCTCGTTGGCGCGACCGATGCCGATGCCGACCCGACCGTTGCCATCGCCGACCACGACGACCGAGGTGAATGAGAATCGTCGGCCGCCTTTGACCACCTTGGCGACGCGCGATACCGAGACGACCTTCTCGATGATGTCGTCCTGGGGTTCGTCGCGGTCGCGACGGCGCCCTCGCCCGCGTCCACCGTCTCGTTGTTGAACCATCTGCAGCTCCTGCTCCCGATCGAGCGTTGGCGTCGTCCTTAGAAGACCAAACCGCCCGCGCGTGCGGCCTCAGCCAGAGCGCGAACGCGTCCGTGATAGAGATACCCGGCCCGGTCGAAGACGACGGTCGAAATGCCGGCATCCTGGGCGGTTTGCGCCAGCTGGCGGCCAACTGCTCGCGCGCTGGCCTGTTTGCCCGAACCATCCTCGTCCGTGACGGCGGCGGCGGTTGAGCCGAGGTCGGAGGCGCTGACCAGCGTGATGCCTGAGTCGTCGTCGATGATCTGCCCGTAAATGTGCCGGGCTGAGCGGTACACGCAGAGCCGGGGACGCTGCGCGGTCCCGCGCACCCGCTTGCGCACTCGCAGATGTCGACGCTTACGCGCGGCCCTGGTAGTGCGCCGCTTGCTGCGAACCGTCATCTCATCTTCTCCACATCGTCCTGCGCCAGGATCGGGGGTTAACCGATGGCGCTCTTGCCCTGCTTGCGGCGGACCCACTCGCCTCGATAGCGAATGCCCTTGCCCTTGTACGGCTCAGGCGGACGGACCGCTCGAATTTCGGCGGCCTGCTGACCGACGACCTGTTTGTTTGCCCCGCGCACGTGGACCAGTTGACCCTCGACGGTGAATTCGATCCCGTCGGGCGGGTCCTTGCGCACCAAATGCGAGTAGCCGACGCGCAGGACCAGGGTCTTGCCGTCCATCTCGGCGCGGTATCCGGTTCCCTGGATCTCCAGGGTTTTCGACCAACCATCGGTGACGCCGGTCACCATGTTCTGGATCAGCGCGCGCACCAGGCCGTGATGCGAGCGGTGTTCGCGGCGATCACTGGGTCGGGTGACGATGACTTCATTCTCACCCAGAGAGATGTGCAAGTCTCGGTGGACGTGCTGGTCCAGCTCTCCACGCGGGCCTTTGACTGAGACATGTCCCGGTTCGATGGTGACATCGACGCCAGCCGGCACCGGCACGGGCAGACGGCCTACTCGACTCATCGTCCCGCTCCCATCCTGTTCTTGTGGCTCGTTACCAAACGAAGCACAGTACTTCTCCGCCCACGTTCTCGCGCCGCGCCTGCGCGCCGGTCATGACACCTCGCGGGGTCGTGAGGATGGCCACGCCGAGACCGCCGTACGGTCGCGGAATCTCACGCTTCTGTACGTACACCCGCAATCCGGGACGAGAGACACGCTTCAGCCCGGTCACGACCGGTGTCCCTTCATCGTCGTAGAGCAACTCGACATCGATGTCTCGACCGGCGCGGCCGGCTCGATCTCTGACTTCAAACGAACGAATGAATCCTTCTTCGGCCAACACGTTGGCGATTGAGATCTTCATGTTCGAGGCCGGGATCTCCACCCGCGGGTGTCCGGCGTGGATGGCGTTGCGAATGCGTGTCAGCATGTCGGCGACGGGGTCAGTCAATGGCATTGCGATTCCTGCCTGCTCGCACAGTTCCTGCTATTCATTGCGGTCTCTCACTGGTTTCGCTCGAAGGGGAAGCCGAGCAGTTCAAGCAGCCGCCGGCCCTCGGCGTCGGTGCGGGCGGTGGTGATGATGTTGACCTGCAGTCCACGCACCTTGTCGACGCTGCCGTAGTCGATCTCGGGATAGACAATCTGCTCACGAATGCCCAGCGAGTAGTTGCCGCGACCGTCGAAGGCCGTGCGTGAGACACCCTGGAAGTCGCGGATACGCGGCAGCGCTGCGTTGATGGTGCGGTCGAGAAACTCCCACATGCGCGCCCCTCGCAGCGTGCAGGACACGCCGACGTTGTTGCCTTCTCGCAACTTGAAGTTGGCGATCGATTTCTTCGCCTTGTTGACGACCGGCTTCTGACCGCAGATGGTGGTCATGTCGGCGACGCAGTTCTCGAGGATGGCCGCGCCTCCTGGACCCAAAGATTCGCCCACACCGGAGTTGACGACGACCTTGACCACTCGCGGCACCTGCATCACGTTCTCGAAGCTGAATTCCTCGAATAGCCGAGGAGCGATCTCGTCGTTGAAGCGCTGCTTCAGGCGCGGAGCCGACGCCGTACCGTTCGTTGTCATCAGTCGATATCCCCATCGCACTTACGGCAAACGCGGGTCTTGACGCCATCGGCGCGGACGCGGAAGCTCACCCGCGACGGGAGGTCGCAAACAGGGCAAACGACACTTACGTTGGACTCATGCAACGCTGCTTCGCGCTCGATGATCCCGGCAGGCGCTCCCATCTGGGTCGGTTGCATGTGGCGTTTGACCATGTTGACGCCGGTCACGATCAGGCGGTTGTTCTTGGGGAACACCTGACGGACCTGGCCACGACGTCCGCGATCCTTGCCGGCGCGGACCTGGACCAGATCGTCTCGTTGGACGCGTCGCATCTAGACCACCTCCGGGGCGAGCGAAACGATGCGCATGAAGTCGCGCTCCCGCAGCTCGCGGGCGACCGGCCCGAGGATTCGGGTGCCGGTCGGATTCTGACCGTCGGCGGCCAGAATGACCGCCGCGTTGTCGTCGAAGCGGATGTACGAGCCGTCGACCCGCCTATATTGCTTGGCCACGCGCACGATGACGGCTCGCACGACCTGACCGGCGCGGATCTCGCGACCCGGGTCGGCCTGTTTGACGGTCGCCACAATGGTGTCGCCGACAGACGCATAGCGCCGCTTGGTGCCACCGAGCACGCGAATGCACTTGATCACCCGGGCGCCGGAATTGTCGGCGACGCGCAGCGAAGATTCCTGCTGGATCACTCGGAATCCTCGCTATCCGTCGCAGCGTCTGCGACATCGTCGGCCGCCTGTTCGAGCGAAGGAGCGCCAATCTCCTGTGGTTGAATCTCGGCCACGACCCGGCGTTCGAGAACCTCAACCACGCGCCATGACTTGCGCTTCGAAAGTGGGCGGCATTCCTCGATCAATACCGAGTCGCCGATCTTGCAGTCGTTACCTTCATCGTGTGCCAGGTAGCGCTTGCGACGGCGCATGATTTTCTTGTAGAGCGGGTGACGCACCGTGCGCTCGACACGCACCGACACGGTCTTGTGGCGCGCATCTGCGACGGCGACCCCGACACGTCGTTTGCGGGCCATTGGCTACTCTTCCTCGCTCGCCGCGTCGTCGGGTTGCTCGACGGACTCGGCTGATTCTTCAAGCTCGTCGACTTCCTCGACGTCGGCGACGCGGGCCAGCGGTTCGATCGGCGTGCCCGCCGCTTCGGCCAGCTGGCGCTCGCGCAGGATGGTGCGCAGCCGCGCGACCTGGCGGCGCGCCTGTCGCATGGCCATTGGGTTCTGCAGTTGTCGGGTACCACGCTGGAACTGCAGGTTGAAGACCTCGCGGTAGGCTTCGTTAATCGCTTCGCCCAGTTCGCCGTCGGTCATGGATCGGGCTTCGTCGGCCAGTGCATTGGGCATGGTCAGACCACCTCCGCCTCTCGCACGACGACACGCGTACGCACCGGCAGCTTGTGGCTGGCGCGTCGCAACGCTTCCCGAGCATCGGCTTCGGGCACTCCGGCGAGTTCAAACAGCACGCGTCCGGGCTTGACCACGGCGACCCACTTCTCGGGGGCACCCTTACCCTTGCCCATCCGAGTTTCGGCGGGCTTCTGGGTGACCGATTTATCCGGGAACACGCGAATCCACACCTTGCCGCCGCGCTTGACGTAGTGCGTAATCGCGCGGCGAGCGGCCTCGATCTGGCGTCCATCCACCCATGCAGCGTCGAGGGACTGGAGTCCGATCTCGCCGAATGCAACAGAGTTTCCCGACTGCGCCATACCGCGGCGTCGGCCGCGGTGATGCTTGCGCCACTTGACTCGTCTGGGCTGCAGCATCAGCGGCCTCCCCGCCTGGCGGCAGCGGCCGGTTCAATCGCTTGCGCTGGACCGCCTGAAGTCTCGGTTTCCGCCTCGAAGGGCAGAATCTCACCCTTGTAGATCCAGACCTTGACGCCGATCCGACCAAACACCGTCTTCGCTTCAGCGAAGCCGTAGTCGATGTCCGCTCGCAAGGTGTGCAATGGGACTCGTCCGGACATTTCCTGGGCCTTGCGTGACATTTCGGCGCCGCCCAGGCGGCCGGAAATGATGATCTTGGCGCCTTCGGCTCCGCGCTGCATGGTGCGCTGAACTGCCTGTTTGATCGCGCGGCGGAAGGCGATTCGCCGTTCCATCTGCTCGGCCACGTTGCGCGCCACCAGCTGAGCATCCAGCTCTGGCACCCGAATCTCGGAAACGTCGACACGCAGCCGAATCGGCCGGGAAATCAGCGTCTCAAGGTCGCGACGCAACTCCTCGACGTTCTGTCCGCCTCGGCCGATCACGATGCCTGGCTTGGCTGTGTGCAGCTTGACACCGAGTTGGTTCGCGTTGCGCTCGATGTCGATGCGCGAGATCATCGCTTCGCTCATGCGGTCGTTGATGAAATCTCGGATTTTGCGATCCTCGGCCAGCAACTCGGCGTATTGCTTGTCGGAGTACCACTGTGAGCGCCATTCGTAGATGGTGCCGATACGGAAGCTGGTGGGGTGTACTTTCTGGCCCATAGCTCTGTCCCGTCCTCCGTGTCCCTACTCGTCATTGCCGTCGGACACGACGACGGTGATGTGCGCGGTCCGTTTCAGAATTCGACCGACCCGGCCGCGCGCCTTGGCCCTGAAGCGGCGCAGCGTGCGTCCGTCGCCGGCGTGGATCTCCCGGATGTGAAGGTCGCGGGCATCGAGTCCGTAGTTGTTCTCTGCATTGGCCACAGCGGAATCAAGCACTTTGGCCACGTCGCGGGCGATTGGCTTGGGCGTGAACCGAAGTTGCAGCCGAGCCTCCTCGACCGGCATCCCTCGCAGGCCTTGCATCACTAGCCTGACCTTGCGCGGCGAGGTGCGAACAAACTTGGCGCTGGCCTGAACTTGCATCAGCTTACCCGCGTTCCGCGATCGGAGCGGCCAATGTGGCCGCGGAATGTGCGCGTTGGCGCGAACTCGCCCAGTTTGTGCCCAACCATGTTTTCCGTGACGAACACCGGCACGTGTCGACGCCCATCATGTACCGCGATCGTCAAACCGACCATCTCGGGCACGATCGTCGACGGGCGGGCCCAGGTCTGAATCACGGTACGCGCGCCTGAGGCGCGCACACGCTGCACCTTCTGCATCAGCTTGTGGTCCACGTACGGACCTTTTTTCGTTGAACGTGACATCGCGCGGAACCTCGATCTCTGCCTTAGCGCCGTCGACCGCGACGGCGAACGATGTACTTGTCGGATTGTTTCTTGCCGCGGGTGCGGCGGCCCAGGGTGTACCAGCCCCAGGGTGACTTCGGACCAGGCAGCCCAATTGGCGCCTTACCCTCTCCACCCCCATGTGGGTGGTCAACCGGGTTCATCACCGAGCCGCGAACCTGCGGTCGGCGTCCACGGTGACGGTTGCGTCCGGCTTTGCCGAGCTTGATGTTTGAGTGCTCGACGTTGCCCACCTGACCGATTGTGGCGTAGCAAACCGAACGGACACGTCGCATTTCCCCCGAAGGCAGTCGCAGCAGCGTGTAGTTGCCTTCCTTGGCCATGATCTGCGCAGATGCGCCAGCCGACCGCACCATCTGCGCCCCGCGACCTTCGGTCAGTTCGACATTGTGTACCTGGGTGCCATTCGGAATGGCGGACATCGGCAGCGCGTTGCCGACGCGGATTGGAGCATCGGGTCCCGACATCACTCGGTCATCGACCCTCAGTCCGTTAGGCGCGACGATGTACCGCTTGACGCCGTCGGTGTAGAAGATCAGCGCAATTCGCGCGGTGCGGTTTGGGTCGTACTCAATCGCGGCGACTCGGCCTTCAATGCCAATGCGGTCGCGACGCTTCCAATCGATGACCCGGTAGCGGCGCTTGTGTCCGCCACCGCGATGTCGGACGGTAATCCGACCCTTGTTGTTGCGACCGGACTTCTTCTTCAGCGGAGCGAGCAGGCTTTTCTCAGGCTTCTTCTTCGTGATTTCTTCGAAGGCATGACCTGAGGAGTTGCGTCGTCCCGGGGAGGTCGGCTTGTAGTTCTTGATAGCCACGTCAGACCCCCTCAAACAGGCGGATCTCATAGCCCTCTGCGAGGGTAATGATCGCCTTTTTCCAGTCGCGCTCGCGGCCAGGCCGTCCGCGACCAATCCGCCGCGTTGCGCCGCGGACGTTGATCACATTGACCTTTCGCACCTGGACCGAGAAGGCAATTTCAATCGCCTCTCTGATCTGCAGCTTGTTCGCACGGGGGTCAACTTCGAACACGTACTTGCCCTGCTCAGCCAGCTCGGTTGATTTCTCGGTGATGATCGGCTGGCGGACGACAGCGAAGGGGTGAATGTCCTTAGGCACTACCATCCCCCTCGCCATTGAGGCCCCAGAGCGCTTCGCAGCGCCGAACGGCCGCCTCGGTCATGATCACCTGGTCGTGTGTCAGGATCAGGTAACTGCTCAGGGTTTGCGCTGGCATCGCCTGGATGTTGGGCAGATTCCGGGTGCCGCGGACCAGGTCTTCATCAACCCCGTCGGACACGACCAACGCGGAACGCTCGACCCCCATTGCTCGACAAAGACTCGACATCTCAGCCGTTCTGGGGCCGAACACGACATCGGGTGCGGCCACGAACACGCCTCCCTCGGAGGCGCGTTGCGACAGCAGAGAGCGAATCGCCAGTCGGCGCATTCGCTTGGGCAATCGCTGTCGGTACGAACGCGGGTGCGGTCCGTGCGCGACGGCGCCGCCGATTCGCGTCGGTGATGATGGCGTGCCCATCCGAGCTCGGCCGCCACCCTTCTGCCGTCCGGTCTTCTTTGAGGCCTGGCGGATGCCGGAGCGATCGAGGGTCGAAGCAGTTCCCTGTCGCGCGTTCGCACGCTGAGCGGTCACAGCCTGATGGACCACGGCGAGGTTGGGTTCAATCCCGAAGACTGACTCGTCGGCCTCGATCTCTCCGGCGGCATTGCCCTGTTGGTCGATCAGCGGAAGTTTCATCGCTTGCCGCCTCGCCGCTTGGTCTGTCGAATCCGAACCAGCCCATTTGTTGCGCCCGGCACCGAACCCTTGACGAACACCAGATGGCGATCGGCATTGATGTTGACCACCTCCAGGTTCATCGACGTTGTGGCGCGGCCGCCCATGCGCCCCGCCATGCGCGTGCCTTTGAGCACGCGACCGGGCGTGGTGCCGGCGCCGACCGAACCGGGCGCCCGGTGCCGGTCGCTCTGGCCGTGAGTTCTCGGGCCGCCACGGAATCCGTGCCGTTTGACCACGCCAGCGAATCCCTTGCCTTTGGAGATGCCCTGGATGTCGACCCGATCACCAGCCGAGAACACTTCGGTCGCGTTGACCACCGTGCCGACCTCTACGTCGGACAGTTCGTCAGCGCCGGTTCGAAACACCGCCAGGTGCCTGAGTGGGCCGTTGGCTCCGGAATGTCCCAGCTCGGCCTTGTTGATTCGCCAGGCCGGAGCTTCGCCGAAACCAACCTGCACGCCCGAGTAGCCATCGCGCGATTCAGTCATTATCTGCGTGACCGGGCAGGGGCCAACCTCGAGCACGGTGCAGCCCACGACCGAGCCGTCCTCGCCGATTACCTGGACCATGCCCAACTTCTTCCCAAGGAGTCCGGGTATTGCCATGGCTAAAGCTTGATCTCGACATCGACACCGGACGACAGCTGTAGCCGCATCAGGGAATCGACGGTCCTGCCGGTGGGTTCAATGATGTCGATGATCCGCTTGTGCGTGCGGATCTCGAACTGCTCGCGACCGTCCTTGTGGACAAACGGCGAACGGATCACCGTGTACTTGCGGATTTCGGTAGGCAGCGGAATTGGCCCGGCCACCCCGGCGCCGGTCTTCTCGGCGGTGTCGAGAATCTGGGCGGCCGACTCATCGATGATTCGATGGTCATAGGCCTTCAGCCGGATGCGGATCTTCTGCCGAGCCATATTGCCGTCTCTCTGCCCTGTGATACGTCCGGTTCGGCGTTATTCCATGATCGACGTGACAGCGCCGGCGCCCACCGTGCGGCCGCCCTCGCGAATCGCGAAACGCAGCCCCTCCTCCAGCGCAATCGGCGAAATCAAGCGCACCTGCATCTGCACGTTGTCGCCCGGCATCGCCATCTCCACACCCTCCGGCAAGCCGATCTCGCCCGTCACATCCGTCGTGCGAATGTAAAACTGCGGCCGGTAGCCCGGGAAAAACGGACTGTGACGCCCGCCCTCGTCCTTCGACAGGATGTAGACCTCAGCCGTAAACGCCGTATGCGGTGTGATCGAACCCGGCGCCGCCAACACCTGACCGCGCGCGATCTCGTCGCGGTCGATGCCCCGCAGGAGACATCCCACGTTGTCCCCCGCCTCGCCCGTCGGCAAGGTCTTCTTGAACATCTCCACACCAGTCACCACCGTCGTCCTGGTGTCCTTGATCCCGACAATCTCAATCTCCTCGCCCGAGTTGACAATCCCACGCTCGATCCGACCCGTCGCCACCGTCCCACGACCCTTGATCCCGAACACGTCCTCAATCGGCATCAGGAACGGCTGCTCCACCGGACGCGGCGGCGTCGGCACGTACTCGTCCACCGCCTCCATCAACTCCCGAATCGAGGCGTACTCCTCAGACTCCGCGTCGGTCGAGTCCGACTCCAGCGCCTGCAAGGCCGAACCGCGAATCACCGGAATGTCGTCCCCCGGAAACTCGTAGTCCGAGAGCAACTCCCTGACCTCCAGCTCGACCAGGTCCAGCAACTCCTCGTCGTCCATCTGATCCACCTTGTTCAGGTAGACCACCATCCGCGGCACGCCCACCTGGCGGGCCAACAAGATGTGCTCCCGCGTCTGCGGCATCGGTCCGTCCGGCGCCGCCACCACCAAAATCGCGCCGTCCATCTGCGCCGCGCCCGTAATCATGTTCTTGATGTAGTCCGCGTGACCCGGCGCGTCGATGTGCGCGTAGTGCCGCGCCTCCGTCTCGTACTCCACGTGCGCAATCGCAATCGTGATCCCCCGCGCCCGCTCCTCCGGCGCGTTGTCAATCGAGTCGAAACTCGAAAACGACACGTTCGGATCCAACAACCCCAGCGTCTTCGTGATCGCCGCCGTCAGCGTCGTCTTGCCGTGATCCACGTGACCAATCGTGCCCACGTTCACGTGCGGCTTCGTCCGCTCGTATACCTGTCGCGCCATCGTCCTGTCTCCTGCCTGTAGGGTTCTAGCTTGCGCTGATCCTGTGAGTTGTTACGTCGAATCGTTGCCTAGCGTGCCTCCGCGAGGACGCTCTGAGGGACTTCTTCGTAATGGTCGAACTCGATGCTCGCCGTTGCGCGGCCCTGCGTCATCGACCGCAGCGCGGTGGTGTAACCGAAGAGGTTGGCGAGCGGCATCTGCGCCTGGATAATCTGTGCGGCCCCGCGCTCTTCGGTGCCATGCACTGAACCGCGACGGCTGGACAGATCGCCCGCAACCTCGCCGAAGTACTCTCGCGGGGTCGAAATCTCGACTCGCATCATCGGCTCGAGCTGTATCGGCGAAGCCTTACGCAACGCCTCGCGGAATCCAATCGACGCTGCAGTGGCGAATGCCATTTCGTTCGAGTCGACCTGGTGGTAGGACCCATCGATCAGCGCCACTTTGACGTCGACCACCGGGAATCCTCCAACCACGCCCGAGCGCATCGAGTCTTCGACGCCCTTGCGAACCGAGCCGATGTACTGCTGGGGGACAACACCACCGACGGTCTCGTCCTCAAACTCGAAGCCGTTACCCGGCTGGTTCGGCTCGACCCGGAGGACCACATGTCCGAACTGGCCGCGGCCGCCCGTCTGGCGAACGAACCGGCCTTCGGCCTCAGCGCTGCGACGAATCGTCTCGCGATACGACACTTGAGGCCGACCGACATTGCACATCACATTGAATTCACGGCGCAGTCGGTCGGCGATGACCTCCAGATGCAACTCGCCCATTCCGGAAATCACGGTTTGCGCGGTCTCGTCGTTGTACTCGACCTTGAACGTGGGATCCTCTTCGGCCAGCTTGCGCAGCGATGCGCCCAGCCGGTCCTGGTCGTCGGCGCTCTTCGCCTCGATCGCGATGGAGACCACCGGCTCGGGGAAGGAGATCTGGTCCAACAGAATGGGCGCCTCTCGAGCGCAGAGGGTGTCGCCGGTGAACGTTTCCTTGGGGCCGACGAATGCCGCGATGTCTCCGGCCGAGACGTGATCGATGTCTTCGCGGTCATCGGCGTGGACGCGAAGCAGGCGACCGACGCGCTCGTTTTCGTCGCGCGATGAGTTGTACACGCTAGCGCCAGCTTTGAGCGTGCCGGCATAGATTCTCACATATGCGATGCGACCGACGTAGGGGTCGGTGACAATCTTGAACGCGAGCGCCGTCAGGGGCTCCGAGGGGTCAGCAAGCCGAGTCTCGGGTCCGTCATGGCTGACGCCTTCGACCGGTGGCACCTCGTCCGGGGCGGGCAAGTAGTCAACGATCGCATCCAGCAGCCGCTGGACGCCAACGTTCTTGAGCGCTGATCCGCAGAGCACCGGCGTGAACGAGTTGGTGATAGTGCCGCGGCGCACGGCCTTGACAATTTCCTCCACCGAGAGCTCGTGGCCCTCGATGTAGGAGATCATGACCTGTTCATCGAACTCCGCGATTCGCTCGATCATCGTCTCGCGCCAACGACCGGCATCGGCGACGTAGTCCTCAGGGATCTCGCCTTCGACAGGCGGCGCGTCACGGTCGGAACTGAAGAACCAGGCGCGCTCGCGGATCAAGTCGATCACGCCTCTGAATTTGTCTTCGGATCCGATCGGAATCTGCAGCGGCACCGGAATCATCCCGAGCCGGTCGCGAATCATCTCCATCGTCCGCCAGTAGTCGGCCCCGATGCGGTCCATCTTGTTCACGAAGCAAATGCGTGGCACCTGGTAGCGGTCAGCTTGACGCCAGACCGTTTCGGATTGCGGCTCGACCCCAGCTACAGCATCGAACACGACTACGCCGCCGTCGAGCACCCGCAATGAGCGCTCGACTTCTACGGTGAAGTCGACGTGACCCGGTGTGTCGATGATGTTGATTGTGTGCTGGTTCCACTCGCAAGAGGTCGCCGCGGCCATGATTGTGATGCCGCGCTCTCGTTCCTGCTCCATGAAGTCCATGACGGCCGTGCCCTCGTGAACCTCACCGATCTTGTAGGTACGTCCCGTGAAGTAGAGGATGCGTTCGGTCACGGTCGTCTTGCCCGCGTCGATATGGGCAATCACGCCGATGTTTCGGAGCGACGAGATGGGCGGGTCAGCGGGCATGTTTCGCGTGTCCTCTGCTCAGCTCTCCGGTCGATCTCTCTGGTGGGCAAACCGCACAATCAACGGCGCGGCTCTCGGTAGCAAGTGTTGCTCGTTGCGTCCGTTGAAATCTGCGTTGATCCCTACCACCGGTAATGGGCGAACGCGCGGTTGGCCTCGGCCATGCGGTGGGTCTCTTCGCGGCGCCGCACGGCGGCGCCGCTGCTGCTGTAGGCGTCGAGCAACTCGTCGGCCAGCGACAGATGCGCCGGCCGACCCTTGCGCGACTGGGCCGCCGTCACCAGCCAGCGAATACCCAACGAAGTCCGTCGATCGTGACGAATTTCGACGGGAACCTGGTAGGTAGCCCCACCGACGCGGCGGGGGCGCACTTCCATTTCCGGGATGATGTTGTTCAACGCCTGATCGAAAACTTCGAGCGGATCCTGACGGACCCGTTCCTCGAGCACATCGAGGGCTCCGTAGACGATCTTTTCGGCTCGGCCCTTCTTGCCGTTGCGCATGAGACGATTGATCACCATCTGCAAGCGCTGCGATCCATAGACCGCATCGGGCCGAATCTCGTGTCGGTCGGGCCGTCGTCGTCGCGGCACGTCGCTCAATCCATCTCTAACGCAGGCGCATCCCGGCAACGGCCGAGCTGGCCCGCAACACTAAAACGACCACCCATCAGTGGGTGGCCGCGGTGGTCAGTCCTGCCGTCTTGCGAGTTCCGTACTTGGAACGACCGCGCTTCCGCTCGGCTACACCCAAGGCGTCGAGCGCGCCGCGTACAACCTGATAACGCACGCCAGGCAAGTCGCGGACGCGACCGCCGCGGACGAGCACGATCGAGTGCTCCTGAAGCGTGTGTCCCTCGCCTGGGATGTAGGCCGTGACCTCGATCCCGTTGGTCAGGCGCACCCGGCACACCTTGCGTAAGGCAGAGTTGGGCTTCTTGGGCGTAACGGTACGCACCGCGGTGCAGACGCCGCGCTTCTGCGGCGATCCTGAGTCCTGCGTGGTACGGCTGGTCAGCGCGTTGTAGCGGAAACGCAGCGCCGGCGCTTTGGCCTTCTTGCGGGACTTCTTGCGGCCCTTGCGGGCGAGCTGATTAATTGTCGGCACGGCTGCTCGTTCTCCGCTCGCTATTGATTCGCGCCTGGTGCACCAGCGTCACCGTGGCACGAATACAGGGCCAAAGCCGGTGGTTGAACGAACCGGCAGAGCGCCGGTGGTCTTCAACCGCAGGTCGGCCTCGACCCTCTCACACGCCGGGCCCAACGGCGTCGGGCGCGTGAAGAACAACAATATCCCAGATCGCGCTGTCCCTGCAAGATTCATCGTCGGTTGCATGACTTGGAACAGGGACCTGTGTTGCTCACCTGTCAAATCAGACGGGCAACGAACCGTCTACACACCGGCATAGGAGTGCAGCCCCGAGATCCACAGATTGACGCCGAGATAGGTGAACATCACGGCGAAGAAGCCCATCACGACGATCCAGGCCTTGCGAGCTCCGCGGAGCTGACGCAAGCCACGACCGTGAATGTAGGTGGCGAATATCAACCAGGTAACCAGGGCCGCCGTCTCTTTCGGATCCCAGCCCCAGTAGCGGCCCCACGCATCGTTCGCCCAGAATGCGCCCAGGGCAATTCCGGCGGCGAGCAGCGGGAATCCGACTAGCACGGCGCGAAATGTCAGTTCATCGCAGCGTTGCGCCGAGGGTAGCCACTCATATCGCCCTCCCAGCTGTTCGACACGCAAGGGAAATCCCTGAACCAGATGCATCGCAGCGGCGCCAAAGGCTACTGCCAGGACGGCGTAGGAGAGGATCATCAAGGCCACGTGGATCGTCAACAAGGTCGGACTCTGCAGTGCCGGAACGAGGATCTCCTGACCCTGGCTCGGGAACGCCAGCGCCGAACCGTAGAGGCCACAGGCGACGGGCAAGACGAATGCCCCTGCCAAACGCGTACCGGAGCGCAACTCGAAGATGCCGTACAGCAGCACGATGGCGATGCCGAACGACATTGAGAACTCAAACAGGTTGCTGTACGGGGCGTGATTCAGCGCAAGCGAACGCATCGCCAGGCCAATGATGCCCAATCCAGCCGCTGCCCACACGCTGAGCGTCGCGATTCCGCCAAGCGTGGGCGAGCGAAGCGGAACGGGATCCGGGGCCGGCAGTGGCGGTTCCGTAGCCTCAACGCGCCCAGTCGACCACACGAGGCGGAATCTGGGTTGCAATGCATAGAGGACCGATGCGACCGCGGCGCAGCCGGCCGCCACGAAACTCGCCCAGAGCAGGAACAGTGCGCCCTCAGCCATTGGACGCCTGGTCTTCCCGGGCTTCATTTCTGGCCTTCGCTTCAGCCTTGAGCGCTTCGGAGCGGCGCGGCACTGTGGCATCGCCGAATGTCAGCCGGCGGAACCCTTCGGACCAGGGGATCCGGCCCGCGCGGGCCGCCTGTCGCGAGCGGCGTTGCATCCGCTTGACCATCTCGTCACGGTTGGGCGCCTGGACCTGAGAGGCATGTCGTAGCAGTGCGTCGATTCGGCGCTCGAGCTGATCCGACACGTCTACGAAGTAGTTCGGCTCATTGCTGCCGGCCAGCAGCACGGTATTGACGCGGACGGGTTCCACTCCGGAGGCGACCTGTTCAGCGTAGGAATTGGCGTTGCGGGACAAGGGGAACACGGCATCGAGTGCTGCGATCCCCACCGTCCGGTGGTCGCGATGGTTAAACCCTCGGTAGCCGTCCCAGGTGATCATCAGCTCGGGACGGACCTCGCGCAATACACCGACCAGTTGTCCGCGAAACTCAGAACCGTCTTCGACGTGGCCGTCGGGAACCCGCAGGAATATGCACCGCTTGATTCCCAGCTCCGATGCTGCTGCCTCCTGTTCGGCTTCCCGCAGTGCCCCGAGGTCGGCCGGACCGAGCATGGGATCCTTGGTGCCCTTGTCGCCGCTGGTGACAAGACAGAAGGTGACATGCCAGCCGTCGTCCGCCAGCTGAGCAACGGTGCCTCCGCAGGTGAACTCGATATCGTCCGGGTGGGCCATGACCACCAGCGCGCGGCGCGGTTCCACCGGGGCCTCAACGTCAGGCATGTCGCCCCCGTTTCGCCGATTTGCGGCTGAACGCCGACCGATCTAGCCGGCTGCCACCAACAACGACTCCACCGAATCGGGACAGCACGGCTCGCGCTGCGAGCCACTGTTGGCCCGGTCGCTCAGCAGCTCTTCGTACACATCGAGAATACTGCGGGTCACGCTGCGCCAGGAGTACCTGGACATTTGGTGGGCCGCCGCCGCGCCCATCTGTCGTCGCAGCGGCTCGTCGCCCAGCAATCGATCGATCGCAGCCGCAAATGCCGGAGCCTGGCGGTCACCCACCAGCAGACCGGTCTCTCCGTCGGTGATCGTACTGGCCAGACCGCCAACCCTGGTCGCAACTGCCGGCGTACCGGAGGCCATCGCCTCGACCGCGACCAGACCGAATGACTCGTAGGCCGAGGGCACCACGCACACGGCAGCGGCGCGGTACAGGTCGGGAAGCTTGGTTCGCTCGACCGCGTTGACGAATCGAACTCGTTCCGCAACGCCACAGTCAGCAGCCAGGGTGCTCAATCGCGCGCGTTCGGCGTGATCTCGTTCGTCTCCACCAACGATCCAGAGCCTGGTGTCGGGCCGGCTCTTGATCCGTGGCAGCGCTTCCACCAACAGGTCGGCGCCCTTCGACTGCTCCAGACGACCGACAAAGAGGATTCCAGGCCCATCATCGAGGCATAGTCCGGGCAGTGATGCGGCTAGACGCCTCCGCGATTGGTCAACGCCAGCCGGATGGAACATCTCAAGGTCGACGCCGCACGGTACCACCTGGACGCGCGAGGCGTCGGCCTGGTACTGGCCGATCAGGAAGGCCCGCTCGTGCGAGGTCGCACCGATCACGGCGTCTGCGCAGGCGACGACCCGGCGCTCTCCCGCGATGCGGAAGGGCGGTTCGGGCTGCTGAAACACCTCTTTCAGCGCGCCCAATGTGTGGAACATCACCGCATGAGGCACCTGCCACTGCCGGGACAGTTCAATACCGCTCAGGCCGGCGACCCAGTAATGGGAGTGAATCAGATCGTATGGCTCGCTCTGGACAGCCAGCTTTTGGACGCCGGTGGTGAAATCCGACACATGCGCCGCGATTTCAATAGGCGGTAAAGACACTGGTGGTCCGGCGTCAACGTGGAACAGCCGAACTCCCTGCCCGAGGTGTTCCATTTCGGGCGCGTCGACCCGATCGCGGCGCGTGTAGACATCTACGTCCCAGCCAGCTTCAGCCAGATGCCGCGTCAGATCGGAGACGTAGACATTCATTCCGCCAGCCTTGGTGGTGCCAGCGCGTGCCAAGGGAGAGGTATGCGTGGAGATCACGGCCAGCCGCCTACGGAGTCGCATTACGCTGCTCCCTCACGCCGAAGCCGCAACAGTCGCACGACGGCATCGTTGCCGCCCAGCTCGTATTTGTACGGTTCGTCTCCGCGCAGGAAGTTCACGCTCGACATACCCCGCTCCACCGCGTCGCGGATGCAGAGCACTTTGGAGGCCAATCCTGCGGACAGGTCCCGGAATTTGGGGGCATAGCCACTGTTGTACAGCAGCAGCTGATTGCGCGCGACGAAGCACAACACCATTGCTGCTGCCTCGCCTGATACCGACATCACATAAAGCCGCAGCCAACCGGCTTCCGACAGGGACGTGCTGAGTCGTTCGAAGAAGACGCGCATCTCATCGGTCAAGAAGACCGCCTTGTCTCCGCGGGACTCGGCCATCATGTCGATGAACTCGGGCATCCGCTGTTGTACGCCTGCTGGCGTCTCCACCGCCTCGAAGCTCACAGCGCCTCGAAGCTGTCTGAGCGGCCGTAGCTTGCGTCGAACTTCGCGGCGATCGCGAGCCCGGAGGGAGGCAAGGTAGTCGTCCCAGCCGCCTCGCAGTTTGATCGTGGGGCAGACGGCTTCCTCGGCGACATCAACAGTCCAGCCCCGTTCAGCAGCGGCGACAAACGCCTGCACCCAATCAGAGCCTGGTTCTATTCCACGAAACTCGGCTGACCGAGCGCCGGCCGATTCCAGCCGATCCAGAACTGCGGAGACCAGTTGCGGCTCTCGCCCGGCCTTCGCCACCGGACCGAGGTAGTCCGACACTTCGTGATCACCGGCGAACGACCAGTGGGCACCGCCTCGCTTCAACGGCGCCAGCGCGACGAGATCACCGGTGCCGTTCTCCAGCCCCAGCAGTTCGAGCTCTGCCTCAGTTGATTCACCGAACACCGACCACCACGCTTCGCCGAACTGCGGCGTCGAGAACGGCATCGCACCAGTGGCACGGCACAACTCGCTCCAGCGATCGGCCAGATCGGCAAACCCGCCACTCACAACCGTGACGCTCACAGCCGCTGCGTCCCCACTAGCGAGAGGAACTCGGCCCGCGTCTCTTGTTGCTCGAGGAAACTGCCGCGCATCGCCGAGGTCAGCATTCTAGAGCCGGGCTTCTTGATTCCTCGCATCTGCATACAGAGGTGTTCAGCCTCGACCGCGACCGCGGCGCCTTGCGGGTGCAGGCTCTTCATCAACATGTCTGCGATCTGAGCAGTCAACCGTTCCTGCAACTGGGGCCGCCGCGCAATCGCATCGACCAGTCGGGCCAGCTTGGAGAGGCCGACGACCCGACCGTTGGGCACATAGCCCACGTGGGCGACGCCGTGGAACGGCATCAGGTGATGCTCGCACATCGAAAAAAAAGGAACATCGCGGAGGATGACCATTTCGTCGTGGCCTTCCTCGAACCCAACCGCGAGCAATTCAGGAATGTTGACGTCTCGTCCGCCAAGCGTCTCTTCAAACGCGGCGACCACACGTCGGGGAGTGTCGAGCAGCCCCTCGCGATGAGGGTCTTCTCCGAGCGCTTCAAGCAATTCACGCACTGCGGCCTCAGCTCTGTCACGATCGACGCGAGTGCTCATCCCAGCCCCTCCACGATCGCTGCGGCCGCATCGTCGTAGTTCGAGTCGATCTCGATCAGGTCGGCCGATATCGACTCCACCGCACGCTCAGGGTCCTTAAGCCCATGCCCGGTAATGGTGCAGACCACTCGCTGCCCGACAAGCGAGCCGCCGCCATGTCGGGCCAGCAACCCCGCCACCGAAGCAGCAGATGCCGGCTCGCAAAACACGCCTTCTGTATCGGCGAGGAGCCGATAAGCCGCCAGGATCTGTTCGTCGGTGACGGCAATGATTTCGCCTCCCGACTCCACTCGCGCCGCCTCCGCGCCTTTCCAGGATGCCGGGGCGCCGATTCGAATAGCCGTGGCGATTGTTTCGGGATGTTCCACCGGATGACCGAGCACCAATGGCGCTGCTCCCGATGCCTGAACTCCGAGCATCTTCGGGCGCCGTGATGCGATCTCGGCGTGGAAGTACTCACAATAGCCCTTCCAATAGGCGGTGATGTTGCCGGCGTTGCCAACCGGGATGCAATGCAGATCGGGAGCGTCGCCGAGCGAGTCGACGACCTCCATCGCAGCCGTTTTCTGTCCTTCGATCCGATAAGGATTCACTGAGTTGACGAGGGCAAGCGGCAGTCGTTCAGTCAACTCCTGAGCAAGAGTCAGCGCATCGTCGAAGTTACCGTCCACGGCAAGTACGCGAGCGCCGTGGGCCGTGGCCTGGGCCAGCTTGCCCTGCGCAATCCGACCTTCCGGCACCAGCACAAACGCCCGCAGGCCGCAACGAGCCGCATAGGCGGCTGCGGAAGCGCTGGTGTTACCGGTCGACGCGCAGAGCACGGCCGAGGCGCCCTGCTCCACCGCCTTGGCGACAGCCACGACCATTCCGCGATCTTTGAACGAGCCGGTGGGGTTGCATAGTTCGAGCTTCAGCCAGACCTCGTCGGCGCCGGTTGCCCGTTCCAGGCTCTGAGCGCGCACTAACGGCGTGCTGCCCTCGCCCAGCGTGATGCATGGCGTCGACTCGCTCAGCGGCAACCAGTCGGCGTAGCGTTCCAGAACTCCGCCGCCCAACGCTGCGCTACTCCGCAGGGCGTTGCTAGCCATCGCTCCGGACTCGCAGGTACGACTTCAGCTCGCGGATCTCCTGCTCCAGTTCTTCGATTTGTCGTCGGCGAATCTGCTCCTGCATTGCTACAAACCGGTCCTGCTCTTGAGCCGACAGGGTCGAGACGCTCTCGATCTTGTCTCCCAGGGAAGCGACCGCCCGCTCGCGGCGAGCGTCTCGAGCTCGGAGTTGCTCGCCGACCCGCTCGATGTTGCCAATGCGCTCTTCCAAGGCCTCGAAGCCTCTCTGCACCGCGGCCACGATCGCCTTGGAGGCGTCCAGCGCCTGCAGCGATTCCTCCACTCGCCCGCGCAACGCCTCGACGTTGTTGCGCAAGTCATCCCACTGCTCGGCTGTCTCCTGGACCCGGCGGAGATTCTGGTAGGAGAGATCGACACGCTCCGTCAGTCCAAACAGCTGTCGCTCCAGCGCCTCGACCCGAGTCTCCAGTGAGCTCTCCTCGCTTGCCGCGCGGCGCAGCCCGTCCGCATTGGCGGAAATTCTCGCGCCCAGGGCCACCTGGCCGTTCTCTATCTGCGAGAGCCGATGAGCGATCTCACCGCCCTCTGTGTTGACCCGGCGGATCGCCTCGTCGAACACGGCGAGGCGTTCTCGCAAATCGTTGAGGCCCTTCTCGCTTGACTGCAACCGCCGACTGGCGTCATTGCCCGACTCGCGCTGCCCGTCAACCTCTTGGCGCATCTGGCGGATCGAGGCTTCCGACAATTCCTTGTTTTCGTCCAACTCGCTGCTAAAGCGATTCACCCGCTCACGCAGGGCATTGAGCTCGTCCAGCTGCCGCATCGCGGTGCCGATCTCAGAGGCCAGCGAAATCGCCCTGCCTTCCAGATCTCGCATGCGTTGGTCAAGGTTGTTCAGCTCTCGCTCGTCGCGTACGTGGGATTGCGCAAGCTCAGAGGTGCGATTGCGCAGCCCCGCGATTGACTCCTCGAGCCGCAGCCAGCGAGTATCGGTCCCTTCGACCGGATCAGTCGTCGTCACAGCCATCCTCTATCCGAAGCCGGACCCCAAGTTCTATCTCCGAGTCGGATTGCGCCAGTCCTTCCAGGACGCGATCCACAGCGCCATCGCTGCATGCGTGCGTCGTCACGATCAAGTCCGCCAACTGGGTCCGCTCAGGATGCGGCGTTTGCAAGACCGATGCGATGCTCACCCCTTCAGCAGCGAACGCGGCTCCCAATTCTGCCAGCACACCGGCCCGATCGGGAACCTCCAGTCGCAGATATGTGCGTACATGGATGTCCGCTAGCGCGGCGAATCTTGGCGATTGATCGATATGTCGCGAATGCCTGGGGGATTGACCAGACGCCAGACGGCCCGCCACTTCGAGGATGTCTGCCACGACAGCGCTCGATGTCGCACCGGCCCCGGCGCCGGGGCCCTCGAGGACTACCGAGCCGATCGGATCGCCCGAGACCGCGACTGCGTTGAGCACGCCTTCAACACCCGCCATCGGGTCATCAGTTGAGACCAGAGTCGGATGAACGCGGAGGTCCAGTCCCGACGGTGTTTGCCGGGCGGTCGCCAGCATCCGAATTGCATAGCCCAGATCGCGGGCGTGCACGAAATCTCTCGCCGTCAGCAGTCGGATGCCGTCGCGATACACGTCCTCGGGACCGACCTGGGAGTGAAAAGCCAGGGATGCGAGGATCGCCAACTTGTAGGCCGCATCGATTCCGTCGACGTCGCTGGTCGGATCAGCTTCGGCGTAGCCCAGGCGCTGCGCCTCCGTCAGCGCATCCTCGTAGCTTTTGCCGTCGCGCGACATGGCCGTGATCATGTAATTGGTCGTACCGTTGATGATCGCCCGTACTGATGACACATCATTGGCTTGCAAATCACGCTGCAGGACGCCGATGATTGGGATTCCGCCACCCACGCTCGCTTCGTACCTCAACTCCGCCCCGCATTGCTCAGCCAGCCCCAGCAACATCGGTCCATTCTTGGCCATGACTTCTTTATTGGCGGTCACCACTGGCTTTCCGGCCGACAGCGCCGCCTCAATACACGCGGTGGCCGGCTCTTCGCCACCCATCAGTTCCACTATGAGATCGATATCGGAGCGAGTAGCCACGGCCCTGGGATCTTCGCCAATCGCCACTCCAGCCGCGGCAAGATCAGCTCGCGCCGCGACGTTTCGCACCGCTGCCGCGCGTACCTCCAGCCGTCGCCCGCAACGTGCTTCGTACGACTCGGCATTGCACTGCAAGGCCTTGAGCACGCCGCTTCCAACGACGCCCAAACCGAGCAGACCGATGCCAAGCACGTCGCCCATTAGTCGCCGGTCTCCTCATCCGGCGCCGCGTCTGCTCCTTCAGCAACCAGCGGTTCAGTGGTCGCTGACTCAATCACCGCTGGCTCGTCCGTCTCAGCTTCCTCCATTGGCGCTTCCTCGACCGGCGCTTCGACCGCTGGCGCCTCAGCAGCTGGCGCCTCAGCTGCTGGCACTTCAGCCACTGACACCTCAGCCACTGGCGATTCAACGGGTGCGGGTTCCAGAGCGTCGGCGTCGAGGCCGGCGCCACCCTCCTCGGGTTCCGAAGGCGGCGCATCGTCCAGCTCGGCGCGCATTGCTCGCTGCGCCATCCGGGTGACCATCCGGAATCGGGAAGTCTGGCGCATGTGCTCGGCGGTGTAGGGCAACAGCGCGACCTGGCGGGCACGCTTGATTTCGCGGGCGATCTTGCGCTGGTCTTTGGCCGTCAGACCCGTCTTGCGTCGGGGCTCGATTCGACCGCGATCGGAAATCAGTTTCCGCAGTCGGTCGACATCTTTGTAGTCGATCGTCGCCACTTCCTGTGGGGTGAACACGGGCGCCCGGCGGCGGCGACCCCGACGTCGGGTGCGTTCAATCATCTGCGGGAGCCGCTCACCCGAGTCTGGCGAGGGCGTAATCCGTGGCGCCGGCTCGGGGGCCGGCGCCGGCTCAATCGCTGGTTCAGATTCTGTCGTCATCTGGTCCTCCACGAACACTTGTATCTACTGATGGACTACTCGAACGGCATATCGCCCGCATCGGGGCCTCCGCCCATGTCGTCTGGTGGACTCTGGTAGCCGCCACCGCCGCCGCTGAAGTCGCCGCCGCCACCGCGGCTGCCCAGCATCTGCATTTGCTGTCCAACGACCTCAGTCATGTACCTGGTCTGTCCTTGTTGGTCTTCCCAGGATCTGGTCTGCAAGCGACCTTCGATGTACACCTGCGATCCGCGCTGCAAGTATTGACCGGCTATCTCTGCGAGGCGCCGCCAAAGCACAACCCGTACCCATTCCGTCTCCTCGCGTTGGTCGCCGTCGCGTGTCTGGAAGCGGCGGTTGCAGGCCACGCTGAATGTGGCCATCGCATCGCCGTTCGCCGTGAACCTCATCTCCGGGTCTCGTCCCAGATTGCCGATGATCATCACCTTGTTCAGACTCGCCATGTCAGCACCTTCCGCCGTCTCCGTTGGGCAGGCTAGTGGTCTCGGCGGACGATCAGATGGCGCAACACCTGCTCGTCGATCAGGAGTGACTGCTCCAACTCATCGCGACGAGCATCCGCGCCGCCGTCGTAGTGCGCAATCAGGTAGTGACCCTCATACGACTGTTTGATCGGGTAGGCCAGCCTTCTGCGACCCCAGTCGATCACTTCAGTGACATCGTTGCCATGCTGTGTCAGGGTCCCGCGCAAATGAGCCATGCGTTCGTCCACTTGCTCGCCCACAATGTCGGGATGCAGGACCACCATGATTTCGTACTCGGTCTCGCCTTGCGCCATATCTCGCTCCTCCAAGTGAACTGCTGGTCCGGCTATTGGCTCTGGTTGTTAATCCCGGGAATCGGGAATCCCGACGTCAGCTCGCGTACCTCGCCGCGCACACGGATTCGTTCCTCGGCGTCGTCGATGTGGTCGAGCACTCGACTGATCAGACGTGCAACGAGGCGCATTTCGCCTTCGCACATTCCGCGAGTCGTAAGCGCCGGCGTCCCGATCCGAACGCCTGAAGTGACGGTCGGCCGCTGGCTGTCGTAGGGAATCGTGTTCTTGTTGACTGTGATTCCGGCTGCATCCAGCGCCGCCTCGGCCGCCTTGCCGGTCAGTCCCTTGACTCCGACATCTAACAGCAGCAGATGATTGTCGGTGCCGCCCGACACAAGCCGCCAGCCTTCAGACTGCAAACCATCAGCCAGCGCTCGAGCATTGGCGACGATCTGGCGGGCGTATTGGGCAAACTCCGGCGTCGCGGCCTCCTTCAGGGCGACGGCTTTGGCCGCGATCGTGTGCATGTGCGGACCACCCGATGTACCGGGGAAAATCGCCCGGTCAATCGCCCGAGCCATCTCGGAGTTGGTCAGGATCAGTGCCGACCGCGGTCCACGCAGGGTTTTGTGGGTCGTAGTCGTGATCACCGGCGCATAGGGCACCGGCGAAGGATGCACGCCGCCTGCCACAAGTCCGGCTATGTGTGCCATATCGACCATCAGCACGGACTCAACCGACTCCGCAATCTCAGCCGCTTTGGCAAAGTCAAACACACGTGGATACGCGGTCGCTCCTACCACAATCACCTTCGGCCGGTGCTCACGCGCTGTCGCTGCCATTGCGTCGTAGTCGATCTGCTCTGTCTCCGGATCAACTCCATACGAGACAAACTCAAACCAACGACCGGAGATGTTGACCGGCAGGCCATGAGTCAGATGGCCTCCGTGGTTCAGCTCCAGCCCCATCGCGGTGTCGCCTGGTGAGAGCAGCGCAAAATAGGCGGCGATATTGGCCTGCGTACCAGAGTGCGCCTGGACATTGGCGTGGTCGGCGCCGAATAGCGACTTGGCCCGTTGGATCGCGAGTTCTTCCACCACATCAACAAACTCGCAGCCGCCGTAGTAGCGGCGGCCCGGATAGCCCTCGGCATACTTGTTGGTCAACACCGAACCCATAGCGGCAAGCACCGGCTCGGACGGATAGTTTTCCGAAGCGATCAGTTCGAGTCCGTCGCGTTGCCTGCCTGCTTCCGACTCAATCGCGGCGGCGATCTCAGCGTCGACCGCATCGAGGGCAGCACCTGCCAGTGTCAGCGTCATCGCACACCCATTCGCGTTCTGGAGACCCGAACCAGTCGGGCCGCCGCCGGATCAGATGTCCGACAGCACACGAATCACAGTCGATCTCAGCTTACACGCGGTCAAGAGCAGGGAGTCAACCAGATAACTCTCGGCGTGTCCAAGCCTGATCGATCCCGGCCAGTAGCCCTCCGGCGACCAGAGAATGACCGCCCATCTGGATGTAAAACGGCGCCAGACCCCGAACCAACTCCCTCAGCCGGACGTCTGCAACCGCATCCCAGCGACCCAGGTCCGACCAGAACCGATCACTGCGGTCTGGAATCCAACCGAGGTGCGAAAGAAACGGCCGCGTATCCCAGATCATTCCGTCACACATGCTGCTCAGGCGCGACAAGAACCGTTCCTGTCCGGCTGACTCGAAGAGCGAACCGAGGAGCGAACGGGCAGGCGCACTCCGAGTTCGCAAACCGCGCTCCTCAGCCAACACGCGCACCCGACACGAGGTGTCCCGGTCGACCACCGACCAGTCGGGCCCGCTGACTCGCCCGGCAACCATGAGCTCCGCATCGTGCCTGGTCATCACGTCAAACGCCTCAACCACTCGATCGACGGCTGGTCGGAGTGTGTCGCGCCACAGTTCAATGACAGATGTGAGCTCCGCGCCAATCTCGAGCGATCCCACCTCAGCGCAGGCAGCGAGCACTGCGAGGTCCGCAGGCGTATCAAGGTCCAGCAGCGACCGGGCAGAGCGCTCAAACTGGACAACCTCCACCGAGCGATCGTCCCGGAGTTTGCGAGCAAATCGGTTGTCGACCTCGTCACCCGCAAGGGCTGCCAACATCCGAGCGGACGGCACGCCGATCCAGTCGCAGGAGAACATCCGGTTGGAAACCGCTCGGCCGCTCTCGATCCTGGCAAGCACCCGCGACCAATCGTCGCTCGACATCGCGGGCATTCCGCTGCCCGCGTAGCAGACTGGCGCTTCTGTTCCGGCCGCCGCTTCCGCAATGATGTTGCCAATGGTGTCTATTGGTCGGGTCCGCTCGACAGGCAGCCCGTCCACATCGACAGTGGAAAACAGTCGGACCCGACTGAATCCGGCATCGCGGGCCCTCGCCGCGGTGTCGCGAACGACCGCCTTCCTTGCTACGTCAACCATCCGGACCGCATCGGAATCGTCGCCAAACGGCCGATAACAGAGCCAGAACTCCCCTGCTTGAGTCGAGGTCATCTCAGTCCGCTCGTGCGGCTGTCCAGGCGTCGACGACCGTCGCGCCGGCCGCCAGCAACGTCCGTGCCGACTCGGATAGCGTCGCCATCGTGGTCGAAACGTCGTCGACCAATAGAATCCCACGCCCCGCCACCAGCGCCGGTTCAGCGGCGAATGCCCCGGTTACGATGCGTCGCCGGTCGGCCCGCGATTGCGCTTGCGCTTGCCTGGGACCCCACCAACCCCGTCGACGCAGTGCCCGCGGGTCATATGACAGGCCCGTTTGCTCGGACACCGCACGCGCCAGGTGCTCGGCCTGGTTGCCCCCGCGTCGGCGCTTTCGCAGCAAAGGGATCGGGATCGGGACAATCAGATCGACGTCCGGGGCAGGACGAATCTCGCCCGACATCTTCACGAGGTCCCTGGCTAACCCGGTCACGCTGCGGTGCTTCAGGGCCAGCACGGCCGCCCTCGCCGGTCCGTCGTAGACAAATCCCGAGCGCAGGTCACGGACGGCCAGCGGCTTCGAGAGGCAATCTCGACAGACCGGTTCCTCCGAACGCAGCCAGCAATGCCGACAACGCTTGCCGTCTGCGGGCTGCATCAGGTCTCGACATTCGCCACAGAGCAGATCTCCAGCCGCGCCACATGACGCGCATTGCGACGGCCAGACCACTTCGACGAGCGCATCCAGGGCGACAAGTGCAGCGCCAATCGGCGGATAGACTGGGTTCATGCGCCTCACCGTACAACTCTTCGCAAACCTCGCCGAGACTTGCGGCGCCCGCCAGATCGAGTTGTGTGACCTGCCCCAACCGCTCACGGCTGCCCTCGTGCTGGACGCCTTTGTTGACCGCTTTCCGCAGGTGGACGGTATGCGCGACTCAATCATGTTCGCCGTCAACGCCGAGTACGTGTCCGCCGATCATCCGGTTTCTGTTTGCGACGAAGTGGCGTTGATCCCTCCGGTCAGCGGCGGTTCAGATGATGCCTTCTTCAAGATCACCCACGACGTGCTCGACCCGACCGCCCTCCACACCCTGGTGCTATCGCCTCAGGCGGGCGCGGTCTCGCTGTTCATGGGCGTCGTCCGCGACAACAACCTGGGCCGCGATGTCGACTACCTCGAGTACGACGCCTATCCGGCAATGGCAACCAAAGTCATGCGCCAGATCGCAGCGGAAATCCGTGATCGTTGGGACGTGCTCGACATCGCGATGCACCACCGCATCGGAAGACTGGAGATCGGCGAAGCCTCGGTCGCCGTGGCCGTCGCCTCCGCGCACCGTGGCGAAGGCATCGAAGCGTGCCACTACGGCATCGACCGGCTCAAGGCGATCGTGCCGATCTGGAAGAAAGAGGTCTGGGCCGACGGCGAAGAGTGGATCGAAGGTTCCCTCACCCCCGCGGCCGAAACCCGCGATTAGTTCGCTTAACTTCGACGGTTTTCCTCTTGGTCCGATAGTCCATGCCACGGACGTGCAGATACATTCCCACCCTTGAGTCCATCACCCTTGAGGCCAGTCGGGGATCGAGTTCATCTGGAATGATGTTCATCACAATCATCGTGGGTAGCCGACGAAGATGGCGAAATGACAACAGTTGGTAGAGCTTTTCCATGACCCACTCGGACTCCTTCTGAGCACCCAGGTCGTCCAGGACAAGGAAGTCTACTTCCTTGAGCCAACGAAAAGTCTCTTCATAGAGTCCTTCACCGCTCTCTCGGAACGAAGATCTGAGTTCATCCAACAACTCAGAGACCACAGCGAAGCAAACGGAGTTCCCCGCCCGTAAGCGTTGATTGGCAGTCGCGGCAGCCAAGTGCGACTTCCCGACTCCCGGCGCGCCATACAGAGTCAACCAGCCGCCTGGGTTACTCGCCCAGTTGAACACTTGGTCTTTTGCCCACGCAAGATTGCCAGCATCTCCGCGACCACCCAGTCCTTGCTCGCGGAAGCTGTCGAAGGTGTACTGGGCCAACACGTCCTCGGACATGCCGCCGAACTCCCGAAATCGTCGTCCCGTCGCCGTTCCGCCCAGTTCCAGCTGCACCACATCCATGGTCAGGAACGACTGCAGACCTATGGCAGACAGGTCCGCTGTCTCCGACACCAGCACCGTCCGGCGACCGCTGTTTCGCCGGTGATTGAGCAGCTGGAACAGCTTCTCTCGCGCCCAATCGGTCGGGGAGATGCAATCGAGGTCGTCGAGGATCAGGAACGGGGCGTCGCGTACATGTTCGAAGAGCAGGGCGTAGGAGAAATCTCCGCCGCTGGGCGCGTTCATCGCCGATCGCAGCCGATCGAGCAGATCGGCAGCGACGAAGTAAAGCGCCGGCCGGCCGTCGGCGATCCGCCGATTCGCCAGTTCTGCCGACAGCCGCGTTCGCCCCGAACCTGAGGCGCCGGTCAGCAGCAGCCAACCCGGATCGTCATCGGTTGCGTCGGCGAATCGGCACGCCGATGCAGCGGGCTCGCTCCCGGACTCTTCTTCCGACAACCTGGAATCAGACAGAGGGCCAAGGTTGCTCAGACGTTGCAACCGAGCAGCCGTCAATGCCTCCTGCTCTGCCCGTCGGCACTCGCACGGACGGACGCGTCCGAAGTCGGGGTCACCGATCGGCCTCGAGATCCGGACGTAGCCGGCTCCGCCGCAAGTCTCGCAATTCGGCGAACCGTCTTCCGTCCACAGCGATTCGTCGCGCATGAGCGCAACAGAGTCACTCTCGGAAGAGGTGTCGGTAGCGCGACGATTCAAACCCGCCAGCAGCGGGCCGAGCCGTTGCATCTCCGCCATCGCGACCCTCCATTTCCCATCGCTCCAGAATCGCCTGGACGTAGCGCCAGCTACGTACGCCGTTGGCTGCAGCCTCTGCGAACGCGTCGTGCAACCAGTCCGAGCCGTAGCGCGATTCTGCTGCTGTGACCTCCTCGGTCAGAATTGCCGGTACCGGCGTCCCAAACGCACTCTGCCAGATCTCAGGCGCGGTGCTGTAGGCAGATTCCCGACCGTACACCTGGGCCGAAGCCGGGGGCATCGAAGCGGCCTCCAATGCCCGCCGTCCGTCGGCGTCGTTGAGCGCCAGCCAATCCACCCATCTGCCGTCGTCGACCGAGCGCCCGGCCAACAACGTGGCGCGCTCAACCGCCGCGCTCAGGCCGTCGGCGAACGCGCTATCCACGTCGCGCGGAGGACACATACCGGCGAGCGCATCGATCAGTGGTCGTTGCTCGCGAAGATCCTCACAGCGGATTCGGCGGGGGAATCGCCGCATTCGAGCCAATGCCTCAATCGCATACAGCGTCACGATCAGCTCCGCCGGATCGCTCATCATCGGAGCCAGGTCGCGTAACAGTCCTTGCGGCAGTGGAGTTACCGGGGCACCAGAGGGAAAGCCGTCGAACGTCATCCGAACTCATCCATGCCGGGCTCAGGCTGCGCATAGAAGTCCTCGAACTTCGCTACGGCCGGAACGAACCGAACATCCACCTTGCCAACGGCGCCGTGGCGATGCTTGGCAACCAGTAGCTGCGCCACTTCATTGCGTCCCTGGTGGGCCGCGTCGACGAGGTCGTCCTGATACTCATCCCGGTCGTACATATCCTCGCGATAGATGAACACGACGACATCGGCATCCTGTTCGATCGAGCCGCTCTCGCGCAAATCCGACAGCTGCGGCACGGGCGGATGACGCCGTTCAACCGCCCGCGACAGCTGAGACAGCGCCAGGATTGGAATCTGCAGCTCTCGCGCGATCTCCTTCAATGTTCGCGAAATCAACGAGATCTCGCTCACTCGATTGGTGTCCGCCGGGGCACGCGAGAATCCATGTACGAGCTGAATGTGGTCGACGATGATCAGACCCAATCCCCCATGACCCTTGCCGCGGCGGTGGGCCTGTTCTTGCAGTCGGGTGTGTAGATTGCGCGACTTGGCCCGGATCTCGGCCAGTGTCTGTCCGGCCGTGTCATCGATGTGAATCTCGGCCCGACTCAGCAATCCGATCGCCCGCGAGATCTGTCCCTCCTGCTCATCGGTGTGACGTCCCACTCGAAGTCTGGCGCTCTCCACATGCGATTCCGCTGAGACCAGCCTCGCCGCCACTTGTTCAGCCGACATCTCCAAAGAGAAGATCGCAACCGGCAGCTCCTGTCCGATGGCCGCGTTGCGCGCGACGGTCAACGCGAGCGCCGATTTACCCACTGACGGTCGGGCAGCCAGGACGATGAGGTCCGATCCGTGCATCCCCTCATTCAGCAGCGCGTCCAGGTCCTGGAATCCCGTCCGCGTGGGCCCTCCGGCTTCGGTGTCGTCGTCGCTTCCTTCTCCGAGCACATCGCTGAGCAGATCCTGCAGCAGGCGGAAGTCCTGCCGCCGATCCGCTCCTCTGACTCCGTAGAGCAGTTCAACCGCCTGAGTCAGTGACTCGCCGATGTTGGGATCGGCGCGGTAGGCGAGTTCTCCGATCTCCCCGGCGGCGCGGATCATGTCGCGATAGGTCGAGGCGCGCTGCACCAGCCGTGCGTAGTGTTCCGCACCGACGGTCGCCGGCAACTCGTAGACCAGCTGATTCAGATAGGCCTGTCCGCCCGCCTCTTGGAGACGCCCCTGATTCGATAGTTCGGCTGCCACTGTGATCTGATCGATCGCTTCGTAGCGATCAAAGACCGAGAGGACTGCAGCGAAGATCGCCTTGTGCCGCGGATCCATGAAATCGCCGGGTTCGAGCATGCCGGCCAGACGCTCGTAGACGCCGTGCTCGGCGAGGATCGCGCCCAAGACCGACTCCTCCGCCGCCTGGTCCTGGGGCACCCCGCGCGGAGCCGAACGCGATCGGCCATTCTGACCGTACTCGTCAGCCAACTCGTCATAGGTGGGATCGCTAGAAACCACGGCCGCTCCCCTCAGGGAGGGCCGCGTGACTGGCCAGGGCAACCGGTGTGGCCGAGGCTAAGCCTCGATCGGCTCCGCTTCTTCGGCGGCTTCCGCCTCTGCTTCCGCTTCCACTGCTTCCGCCTCGTCGATTTCGGCAACGATCTCGTCGAAGCTCAGATCGGCGCTGTCGGCGTCGGGCTCGACGATCACTGTGACTGCGGCGGAGACGTTGCGGGTCAGTCGGACCCGCACTTCCTCTGTGCCCAGCGAGCGCAGCGACTGTGGCAGCAGCACCTGCCGATGCTCGATGGTGGAGCCCGGTACCGAAGCCGTGGCAAGCTCTGTCAGCCGCTCGGCAATGTCGCGAGCGGTGATCGAGCCGAACAGCCGACCCTGTTCGCCCACACGTGCCTGGAACGTCATTTCCGCGCCGGCGATCGCGGTCGCTACCGGGGTCGCCTCGCCGTCCAGCTTCTCCTGCCGGATCGCATCGGCCTTGGCCAACCGTTCCGCCCGGACCAGATTGTTGTGGCTCGTCGGTCCGGCCAGACCGCGCGGCAGCAGATAGTTCCGCGCGAATCCGTTCTTGACTTCTTTGATTTCCCCGACCAGCGCGGTCCCCTCGACCTCTTCGAAGAACACGACCTTCATCAGTTTGCTCCACTCGATCCGTCAGACATACCTGAACACCATACCGACCCATGTCAAGCAACCCAACACACATTGACACATTCGAACGCAAGTTCACTATAGAAAACCTGTGCATCATTTACAAGCCAGCCGCGCTGTCACCAGTGTGCGCCGCCGGGACCGGCAGCTCGGCGACGTTGACGCTGCCTCGGTCGCCAAGCGTGTTGGAGACCATCTGCACGACCTGCTCGTTGGCCTGCAATCGCCAGTCGTCCGAGCAGACCATCACTTCGACTCGTTCTCCATGGCGAATCCGCAGGTACACCGGAGCGTCCCCGGCGTGCATCAACTTCATCGATTTCAATCCGCCTTCGAGCTGGTCCATCAAGAGCACGTCAGCCGCTTCGTCTCCCGACTCGTCAATCGTGATCCACAAGGCAGATCCTGCTGTCACTACTTCAGGTTCGGCCGCCTTCCCTGGCATCGATGCCGGAAGAGCTGGGTCCACCGCAGGTTTGATCGGTTCGGTGAGCTCCAGCGGCTGACGAGGCTTCGACATCCACGGAGGAGGTGGCGCCGGTCGGATTGGCGGAACCACGACCGCGCCCGAACCACCCAACGGTTCCGCAGCTGCCCCCGTCGGCACGGCCGATGTTGTCGACATCTGCTCGCTCCACGGCTCGACCGACTGCACGGCCAACGTCAGCCGATCCATCCGCGTGCGAATGTTGACCGTGGTCAAGACAATCTGGTTCGGTTCCCACACCTGCCTGGTGAGCGCCCACTGATCCGGCCACACTGTCACTTCGGCCGTGCCCGAGAGATCTTCCAGCATGATCGCGGCGAACGGATCACCCTTGCGTGTCGTCAGTTGTCGGACGCTGTTGACGAGACCGGCAACCGTCTGTGTGTTGCCGGCCATGTCCTCAGTCAACTCTGCCAACTGGGCGTCGACGCGGCCCTGTAAGGCCCGGGTCGCCGCTTGCAGCGGATGTTCGGAGACGTATGCGCCAAGCAGCTCCCGCTCCCAGTTCAGTTGCTCGTGATGCGTCGCGTCCATGCCTTCTTCGAGTTCGACTGCTGGCGTGGGCGTCTCGACTTCGGTCCCGAAGAGGTCGAACATTGATGTCTGGCCGCTGTCTCGCAACTCCTGGGCTCGGCGTGCGCGTTTGATGATGTCTTCAGCCGCGGCGACCATTGCGCCGCGCGATTCGATCGAATCGAAGGCTCCCGCCTTGGCCAGTGCTTCCAGTGCCCGTCGATTCATCGTCTTCGAGTCCAGCCGTTCGGCAAGATCGCTCGCCCCCTGGATCGGGCCATGCTCCTTGCGATCCACAATCAGGGGCTCAACGGCCGCCTGGCCGACGTTCTTGATGGTTCCCAGCCCGAATCGGATCGCGCTGCGTCCATCGGCCATCTTCTCCAGGGTGAACGTGGCCTCGGATCGATTGACATCTGGGAGTAGCAGCGGAATCCCCAGTCGACCGCATTCTGCGGCCGCTTCTCGGACCCGATCGCTGTTGCCCGCAGCCGCTCGCAGCACCGCCGCCATGTAGGGCGCCGGATAGTTCGCCTTGAACCAGGCCGTCTGATAGGCGATGGCGGCATAGGAGACCGCGTGCGCCTTGTTGAAGGCATAGCCGGCGAACGGCTCGATCAGCTCGAAGATCGTTTCGGCATCGTGCTCCGTATAACCGTTCGCCAACGCGCCCTCAAGAAAGTTCCCGCGCTCGCCCTCCATCACCTCGGCATCCTTCTTGCCCATCGCTTTGCGCATGATGTCGGCCTGTCCCAGCGTGAAGCCGGCGAACTTGCGAGCGATGTGCAGCACCTGGTCCTGGTAGACGATCACTCCGTAGGTGTCATCGAGGATTTCACCGAGGTCGGGATGTGGGTACGTCACCGCGACCCGTTTGTGCTTGCTATCAATGAATCGGGGAATGTGCTCCATCGGTCCTGGCCGGTAGAGGGCCAACAGCGCCGCGAGGTCGCGGATTGAAGTTGGCTTCAGGTCCTCGACGACTCGGCGCATACCACCCGACTCGAGCTGAAACACTCCGAACGTATCGCCAGCGCCCAGCCGCTCATAGGTCTTCGGGTCTCCGTCGGGCAGGTTCAGATAGTCGATATCCACGCCCTCGTGCTCGCTCACCAACGCCACCGCCTCCTCGAGAATCGTCAGATTCGTCAGACCGAGGAAGTCCATCTTCAACAGTCCGACCGCCGCCACCTCGTTCATTCCCCACTGCGTCATCGGGATCCAGTCGCCGTCCGCGGACTCATTCACCGGTCGGCGTAGTGGGACATTCTCAGCCAACGGTTCCTGCGAGATCACGACGCCCGCCGCATGCGTCGACGTGTTCCTCACCACCCCGTTGAGCCGCTGCGCGAAGGACAGCAGCTCAGCGAGCGTTGGATCGCTTTGCTGCGCCTGCCGCAGATCTTGCGACTGCCCGATCGCGTCCTCAACCGAGATGTTGAGCTGGTTTGGCACCATCCGCGCGACACGGTCGGTGTCGCCCAGCGGCACACCCAGCGCCCGCCCTGAATCCCGGATCGCCGCCTTCGCTCCCAACGTGCCGAAGGTGATGATTTGCGCTACACGATCGCGCCCATACTTCTCCGCCACGTATCGAATGACCTCGTCGCGCCGGTTGTCGGCGAAATCCATGTCAATATCAGGCATTTCCCGGCGCTCGAGATTGAGGAATCGCTCGAAAACCAGGTCATGCGCCATCGGGTCGATGTCGGTGATGTCGAGGCAATAGAGCACCAGACTGGCCGCTGCCGAACCTCGCACTGCCCGCGCGATCCCGCGGTCGCGGGCGAAATGCGCAAAGTCCATCACGATCAGGAAGTACTCGGCAAATCCTGTCTCCTTGATCACGTGAAGTTCATACTCCAGGCGGTCTTGATGGCTTTGGGGCGGATGCCCGTAGCGCTGGTCCAGGCCCCGGTAGGCGATCTCGGTCAGGTGCTCAAGCGCCGTCTTGCCCTGGGGGATGTCCGGCTGCGGAAGCCGAAGGCGGTCGAAATCGAGCTTGACGTCGCAACGCTCGGCCACGAGTTGCGTGTTGGTCACGGCCTCGGGCAGATCGCTGAAATTGTCCAGCATGTACCGCTCCGACGTGAGGTAGAAATCCTCACCATCGAAGCGGAACCGCTTCTCGTCGGTCCGCACGGCGTTGGTGCCAATGCAAAGCAGCAAGTCGTGCGCATCGTGATCGCCTGGCTCGCAGTAGTGCGCATCCTGCGTTGCCACCAGCGGTACACCCAGTTCCTGCGCAATCGACACCGTCTGACGCAGCTGTGGTTCGAACTGCGGCAGCTCGTCGTGGCGCTGAACTTCGAAGAAGTAGCGATCGTCGAAGACATCGCGATACCAGTCGATCACTCGATGCGCCTCGGCCAGATCCTCGCGTTGGAGCGCCCGCTGCAACTCCGAGGATGGACAGCCAGAAAGCACGATCAGCCCGTCCGAGTATTCGGCCAACAACTCCCGATCGAGACGTGGACGGTAGTAGAAGCCTTCCAGATGCGCGCGAGTGGACAGCTGGATCAGATTGCGCCAGCCGATGTTGTTCTGCGCCAGGAGAACCAGATGGAACGAGTTCGATGCCGCCTCGCGACCATCTGAGCGATCTCGACGGTTGCCTGGCGCGATGTACGCCTCCATCCCCAGGACAGGCCGAAGTCCCTCCCTCTCACAGGCCCGATAGAACTCCACTGCGCCATACAGATTCCCGTGATCGGTGATCGCCAGAGCTTCCTGCCCGAGATCCTTCGCCCGAGCCGCCAACGCTGGAATTTTCGACAGCCCGTCCAACTCCGAGTACTCAGTGTGCGTGTGCAGGTGAGCGAACATAAGCCGGACTATCCCAACCAAATCATCGCACGTTTCGCTCGTGCCAGACTCGCCTCACGCCCGAAAGAACGGAAGATGCCCAAAGGCAATCGGTGAACATCGTGGTGGCGCGTAGTGGGTACGAGGTGGAAACATCGTGGGCACAAGTTCCAACGTGTGGAATCAGGGAAAGGACCTAAGTGGTTCTTCCCAAGGTGGTCGCCAAACGCGCCGAGCATCTACAAGGGCTGCCCCTGCAGATTCCACCAGGCCCGGGTCTCGAGTTAGATCTCTTCGTCCAAATGGAAGGCTGAGTGCAGCACGCGGACTGCTTCTTCACCCCGTTCGGACTGCACCAGACAGGTAATCCGAATCTCGGATGTGGTGATGAGCTCGATGTTTATCCCCGCTTCAGACAGCGAGCGGAACATGGTCGCGGCGTAGCCGGGACCGGACTGCATGCCTGTGCCGATCAGCGAGACCTTGACCAGGTCGTGCTTGAACAACACGTCGGCTGCGCCCAGTTCACTTGCCAACGGTCGGCTGAGCTCTTCCGTCTGGTCACAGTCGTCCTTTGAGACCGTGAATGTCAGGTCGGTCAGGTTGAGCTCCGAGGCGTTCTGCACGATGGTGTCGACCGAAATCCCGGCGTCAGCCAGCGGACCGAACAGTTGCGCAGCAATTCCCGGGCGGTCCGGCACATGACGCAAGGTGACCGATGCCACATCGCGATCCAGGGCGATCGTCCGCACTCGATTTTCAGGCTCCATCTGAACCTCCCTGTGGATCAACGTCCCCCTGCCAGAGCCGAACTCCGCCTGTGAAGACGCCACCAGGATCGGTATGTCGTACAACAATCCCAACTCGACCGCTCGCGGATGCATGACACCGGCGCCCTGCTGCGCAGCTTCGAGCATTTCCTCGGAGGCAACATCGCGAAGGCATCGAGCATTCGGTTCTATGCGCGGATCGGTCGTATATATCCCTTCGACATCGGTGTAAATCTCAACTTGTGTCGCGTGAAGGGCCGCGCCCAGCGCCACCGCTGAGGTATCCGAACCGCCGCGGCCCAGAGTTGCATAGTCCCCCTGCGGGCTTTGTCCCTGAAACCCGGCCACGACCACGACGTGTCCTTCCGAGAATTCCTCCTCAACCCTCCAGGTATCGATTCCGCGAATCCGCGCCCGGCCGAAGCTGTCGTCGGTAAACATGCCCGCCTGGGCGCCGGTCAGGGCGACCGCCGGACATCCCATTTCCACCAGTGCCATCGTGAGCAGCGCGCTGGAGACCATCTCGCCTGTGGCCATGAGCAGATCGGTCTCGCGGCGCGGCGGTCGCGGATTAACTTCATGCGCCAACGAAAGCAGATCGTCCGTCGTCTTGCCCATCGCCGAAACCACGACAGCCAGTCGCTCACCGTCGGTCGCCCTCGTTGCGACGCGGTGCGCGACGTTCCGCAGCCGCTCGACAGAACCGACCGACGTGCCGCCGTACTTCTGAACGACTGTCACAGAATCTGCGCCCCTGCAGTATCGATCCCGCTGACAAACGCCTGCCCCTCGATTCCGCGCACCGCTGCGGCCGACTTCCAGGCGTCACTGACATGCTCGGCGCAGTCGTCGTTGGCGAGTGCCATCAAGGTTGATCCGCCGCCGGACAGATAGGCGGCGAAGGCCCCGGCATCCTCCGCGGCTTCAAACAGCTCAAACATCGTGGGAAACAGCTTGGAACGCGGAATCTGGTGCAAACGGTCGTCGGTAGCTGTCTGGAGCGCATCCCACGAACCGGTTGTCAGCGCGGCGACCAGCAGAGCCGAGCGACACGAGTTATGCACCGCATCCTTACGCGACAGTTGCTTGGGCAGCAGGGCGCGGCCCTTCTTGGTGGACATGTTGAAGCTTGGGGTAAACCCGACAAAGCGCAGCCCGTCCGCGACCGGCAACGCGACACGGGTGACCGTCTCGCCCGTCATCGCGACAATCTGACAGCCGCCGAATAGCGCCGGCGCCATGTTGTCGGCGTGACCCTCCAAATCGGATCCAATCTCCAGGATCCGGTGCTCGGACAACGGCGAGCCAAGCAAGGCGTTTGCGGCGACCAATCCTGCGCCACGACAGGCGGCGCTCGCTCCCAGACCGCGACCCAGCGGGAATTCTGCCTCGACCGAAATCTCAATGTCCTCGGATTCCGGGCGCTCTCTGCCAAGCTCCCGGTAGACCTCTCTGACGGCTTTACGCACGTGTCGTGACATCGGCGATCGTTCGCCCTCGTTGCCGGACGCGACCGAGACCGTCACAGTGGCGTATCGCTGTAGTGCGACGCCGGCGGCGTCGAAACCGGTGCCCAGATTGGCCGACGTCGCCGGAACCCGGACCGTGATCGGACCTCGCGGCTCGATCGTCTCAGAACCTTCTGGCCATGATTCAGTAGTCATCGCGCAACATTGTATGAGTCGTTGCCGCGTGCATCCAACCAGCCGTGCACAATCTCAAATGCATCCGCCAGAACAGTGGGCGCCTCGCGTGAGGCGTCGATGATCGTGATGCGCTCGCTATCCTGCGCCGCCAGCGCGCGAAAGCCGGCATTCACGCGGCGGTGAAATGCCAGGTCGGCGTCTCCAATACGATCGCCGTCGGAGGATCGCACTCGGGTCCGCGCCAATCCGACCTCGGCCGGGACGTCCAGCAACAGGGTCATGTCGGGTTGCAACTCATTCGTCGCCTCGGCGTTCAAGCGTCGCAGACGATCGAGGTCGAGTCCTCGGCCATAACCCTGATAGGCCAGGGTCGAATCGCCGAAGCGGTCGCTAAACACCAGTTCACCTGCGGACAGGGCTGGGTTCAGGACTTCTTGCACGTGCGAGGCCCGCGCAGCGAGAAACAGCCAGGTTTCGTCCCAGTCGCCCAGATCCAGTTCCGGATCCAGCACGAGCGACCTCAGCCGCGTTCCCAGCTCGGTACCCCCCGGCTCAAAGGTGACGCGAACACGGTGCCCGGACTGGGACAGGCACGCGGCCAGCGACCTGACCAGGGTGGTCTTTCCCGCGCCGTCGCCACCCTCGACGGTGATAAACGCCCCGCGTGGCGCCGAGGCAGCATGGTCAGCCGGCATGGATCCGTACCCGCCGATTGGGTTCACGCCCTCTACTGACCGACTCCAGCGCTTGGTCGCTGGCCAGTTGATGTTGGAGTTTCCTGATGTACGGACCCTGGGGCGCGAGGTCGATCGACGATTGTCGACCGGAGTGAATCTGTGAGATCGCCTCCTCCGCTTCAGAGAGGGCGGCGGTCACCGTGTCGTTCGGTGAGGCGCCCTTGGACAGCGCCCGCAAACTCTTCTCCATCTGCAACACCGTGTTGTGCTTGAGTACCACGACCGGCATGCGCCGCGACTCCGCCAGCCGTAGCTCCGGTGGCCGGCGCCGGAACGACGCGCGCAGCGTGATCACCACATCTGCTTCCTCAATCCGCTCGGCGATGGACACGTTCGCGCCCGTTTCCCGAATCGCCTCCCGCAAGCGTGAGAGCGAAACGCCAAGCGGATACACCTTTTGATGCGGCCCCGGCGCTGCGTGTCGCGGTCGCGAGCCCATGCGCCGCCGCAGGGGCGCCTCATGTGAGGATCCGTTGCCGAAGCTGGCCCCGCTGCCAAGCGAAGACGACGACCGTCGCTCAAACAGCTCATTGAGCGAAGTCTCGAACCCGGACAGGCCGCTTTCCGCGACCACCGACTCAACCGAATCCGTCGAGGTATGCACTGTCCCGTCGTCATCCACTTCGCGGATCTCCGCGGCCACGGATTCGCCGCGCAACAATGCGTCAACGGTATTGTCCAGGTCGGAATGCACCGCGACGCGAGTGAACGACTGGATCTCGACCAGCGCCTCGAACGTCGGTGGGGCCTTACGTTCCAGCACCGATTTTCGGGTTCCTCTCCGTCGCGCTTCCTCGTCAGACAGCGTCACCGTCTGTATCCCGCCAATCAGGTCGACCAGCGTGGGATTCAACATCAGGTTGGCCAGCTCGTTGCCATGCGCCGTCGCCACGAGCTGTACTCCGCGCTCAGCGATAGTTCTCGCGGCCTGCGCCTCAAGCTCCGTGCCGATTTCATCGATCACAATCACTTCGGGCATGTGGTTCTCGACAGCCTCGACCATCACCGAGTGTTGCAGCTCAGGACGTTCTACTTGCATTCGTCGAGCCCGGCCGATGCCCGAGTGCGGGATATCCCCATCTCCACCGATCTCGTTGGAAGTGTCTACAATCACGACCCGTTTGCCTTGCTCGGCCAGTACCCGTGCCGCCTCTCGCAGGATCGTCGTCTTGCCTACGCCAGGACGGCCAAGCAGGAGAATCGACGCGCCAGCTTTGACGAAGTCCTCGATTACGGCGACCGATCCTGTCACCGCCCGTCCAACCCGCATCGTCAGCCCCACAACTCCTCGTTGACGGTTGCGAATACAAGCGATCCGATGCAATGTCCGTGGTATCCCGGCCCGGTTGTCTGTGCCAAACTCACCTAGACCCGCAACAACGAGTTGCAACTCGGCGTTGGTGACCTCGGTTTGGCGCAGGATGACCTCGCCGTCGACGTATCGGGCGTACGGCGGTCTGCCGAGGTCCAGCACGATCTCGAGCAGACCGTGCGCTTGCCCGTGTTCCTCGATCGCTCGGCGAATCGCGCCCGGAAGGGTCGAAAGCAACGCGTCAAGATCGTCGCTGTGCGACGGAGTGATCGCGTCCTTGCTCACTGCTGACAAGTCCGTCATCTACCCCGTTCCGCTTGGGACTCCACTCAACAATCCACAATCCTGCTGCTTCAGCATCAGTCTATCGCGCTGTGATCCCCAAGAAGTTGGTCATCAGGCCGTCGCAATGGCGGATTCAAGCTCGTCGACCTCGCCGCCTCCGGCCATCAGATACGACAGGCTCTCCAACGTCAGCGTCTCGCTGCGCCGATCCTCAACCAGCCGTCCGCGCTGGAAGACGAGGAACCGGTCGCCGACCCAGAAGGCATGCTGCGGCTTCGGCGTGACCAGTACTACAGCGGTGCCTCGCTGTGCGGCGCGCCTGATCAACCGAAGCACCGCTCCGGATTGACGCACCCCCAGCGCCGAGGTCGGCTCATCAAGGATCAGGACACGCGCTCCGTAATACATCGCCCGCGCGATCGCCAGGCCCTGACGCTCACCACCCGACAGCGTGTGCGCAGCCCGATCCGGGTCGCCCAGATCGACGCCGAGTTTTTCCAACTCTCGTTGCATGGCCTCCTTGGCATAGGCGACATCAAAGCGCTGGAAGATCCACCATCCCTTGACCGGCTCGCCGCCCATGAAGAAATTGCGCCACAGCGACATCATCGGAGCCAGCGCCAGATCCTGGTAGACAGCAACGATCCCCAGCGCCCGGGCCCGGCGCGGCGACGAAAACTCAGTGGCGAGCCCGTCCAGGAGAATCTCTCCCTCGCTCGGTCGAATCAGTCCGCAGAGCATCTTGATAAACACGGACTTGCCGGCGCCATTGTCACCGACCACACATGTCACTTCGCCAGCTCGCAGCGAGACATCAACGTCCTGCAACGCCTGAACCGACCCAAATCGCTTGCCCAGTCCTCGAACCTCCAGGACCGGCATATCGACAGGCTCGGAGGGGGCTTCCTCGGTCCCTTGGGTAGTTTGGTCTGTGGTCATCGCTTGCTCCAACTCAACTCAGCGCTCGCGGCTAGCCCGATCGCGCCGTTCGTACCCGCTCGCCAACGATGTGATTGATCAGTGTCGCGAGTAGGAGCAGCACTCCATAGAAGGCCCAGCGCCAGTCGGAATTCCATCCGGCATGGGGAATACCGACGAACGCAATTCCCCAGATCAACGCCCCAATTGCCGGCCCAATGGCGGACCCGCGACCACCTGACATCGCGCAGCCGCCGACGACAGCCGCGATGATGTAGAAAAACTCGGCCCCGACGCCCTGCCCGGCCTGTACCGACGTGTATCGCACCGCGTTGCTGACGCCCACGAACCATGCGGCGCCGGCAGTCAGCATGAAGAGTCCGATCTTCGTGCCATTGACCGGCACACCGACCGCTCTGGCAGCTTCCCGATCGCCTCCGGTGGCGAAGATCCAGTTGCCTATCTTGGTCCGCCACAAAATCCACGTCGCGATCAGCGTGAATCCACCCCACCACAGCAGCGAGACTCGAAAGTCCGACGGCGCCGTCCCAAACACCGTGGCCACAATCGAATGAAGCGAGTCGTATCCCGCTGCGTCGTCGATGTTCTCGATCAGCGCGTCGCCGGTGAAATATTTGGACAGCGCCACGTTCGCGCCGCGCAGGCCGAAGAACGTACCCAGGGTGATTACGAACGACGGTAGTCCGGTCCAGACGACCAGTATGCCGTTCCACAATCCCAACGCCAGACAGATCAGCAGCGACAGCAACAGTGCGAGCCAGAGGTTCATACCCCACTCGGTGGCCATCACGCCCAACAGCGCGCCCGCTGTCCCGACCATGACGCCCGTCGACAAATCGAACTCGCCGCTGATCATCAACAAACCGACCGCGACGGCAATGATCCCGTATGGCCAGGCCGTATCCAACACCCGTGCGAGCGTCGGAATCTCCAACATGGCGCCTGAACTGGCGATGCTGAAGAACATCAGCAGCAACACTGCCGCAACCAGGGAACCGAGCTCGGGACGCAGCACGGCCGTTTGCACCCACGGCCGAGCCTTGCTCAGCGCGGGTATCTGCAACCTTGACACCGTTTCGCCCCCCTCCGCCAATCTTGGGCAGATTACTCCGTTGCCTGTTGGCTTGCGCCCGGGCTCGCCTGGAGTCGTTGTAGCGACTCCCGCACACGCTTCGCATTGTGCGCGTCAACGAAACCCGGCCCCAGCAGAATGCCTCGACCGGCAATCCACTGAAGCAGCGCGTCCGCCAGCTCATCGCCCTGGGTCAGTTCCGAGTACTGCACCAGTCGCGCATACGCGACCGGCAGATATCCCTGTAGATATGGCTGCTGATCGACCGCGAATGCCACACGGCCGTCTTCGATCGCGTCGAGCACCACCTCATTGAGCTCGAAGACGGCGTGAATGACCGTACCCCCGCCGGGTTGGGAACTCCGTGCGGTTTGCAGCGCAGACAGCGCATCGTTCATCACGCTCGTGTTCATCGTCAGGACGGCGTCAATCGACTCGTCGGCATCCAGGGCTCGTTCAATCTGCGAGTCGACCCCCTCGTTGGGTTCGACCTTCAGCGTCGTCAACTGGTCCAGCCGCGATCCGGCCCGGTTGCACCTGGTCTCGAGCGCCAGATTCTGTGGCTCATGCTGAACGCACAGCAGATGCTTGGCGCCCGCATCTGCCAGACGATCGCCTACGGCCAGCCCGGCAACCGTCTCCACCTGGCCGAAATAGGAGTCCGCGCCCAGCTGCGCCCCGATCTCAGCGCCAACGTTGACGATGTACACCGTGATCCCGATCAACACTGCGTCGCGCACCACATCGGAGACCGCGTCCGGATCTGACAGCGTGACGACCAGCACCTCGAATCCCTGTTGAACGACCTCGTCAATGAGACGCACTCGCTCCTCAGCGTCGTCTGTCGAACGCCAGAACAGGTTCACGTCGAATGCCCGGGCTGCGTCCTCCGCGCCAGCGCGGACTTCCTCCCAGAATGGGTCGCCCTCAGCTCCGTGGACGATCATTGCAACCGAAATCGGCGGCGCCAGACCAAGACCTAACCGCTCCCGAGCCGCATCGGCGCATCCGGCGGACGCAATTCCAACCAGCACTACCAGCGATGCCGCCAGCAGGCTGCGTGAGACTCCGGGAAGGGACATTCTCAGTCCTTCCCCAACTGCGGAAATCGACGGACATTCGTTTGATCGACGAAGCCGGGACCCGTCACCAGTCGACCCGAAGCCGCCCAGCGTTCCATACCTGCCAGGATCCCTCTCGTTTCGGCATCAGGATCGAGGGAACGGAGGTACGCAAATGCCACCGGCAGAAAGCCTTGCAGATAGGCCTGCTGGTCAACGGCGAAGAGGACCTCCCCGGCCTCAATCGCCAGCAGAATCGTCGGCGAGACATCAAACGTCGCCAACTTGGCGTCGGACCCGGCAGAATCGATAGCTGCCATGGCGAGTTCCGCGATTCCGGAGTTCAATGCCAGGATCCCGTCGATGCTGGGATCAGCCTGCAACTGGGCAGCGATCTCGCCGGTCGTTGAAACCCGGTCGGCCGTCCCGACCACAAACAACCGCCGCATCGACCCGCCGGCCAGCTCCAATGCCACGCCGGCGTTGGCGCAGCGTGCTTCCAGACCAACGTTCCCGGCCTCGTGAATCAGGCACAGCAGGTTCCTCACGCCAGCCGAAACCAGACGCTCCCCGGCACCGAGGCCCGCCACACCATCCGGCTGGCCGAAATGCGTGACCGCTCCAAACTCACGGCCACGTTCCTCTCCTGAGTTAATCGACATCACCAGTAAGCCGGCCGCCACCGCCGAACGAATCGACTGTTCCAACGCATCGGGATCCGCCAGCGAGACGATCAGTACGTCGTAGCCCAGGGCGACCGCGTTATCAACCAGCCGCACCTGCTCGTTGACGTTGCCGTCGCCGTCGTAGAACAGTTCGATACCGAACTCCCGTTGCGCCGCGAACGCGCCGGCCGCCACCTCGTCCCAGAACGGGTCACCGATCCCGCCATGTGTCACCATCGCCACCCGCAGGTCCGTCGGCGGCAATACACCCGTTCCACCCTGAAGCGAAACCTCTTGATCCACGCGGCAAATGTGGGCCCCGACCATCGCCAGCGCCACGACTCCCAGGAGGACTACCCAGCGTAGCCAGCCCTCATTCGCGAGACGCTCGATTCTCCGCGCCAACACGCCCCTGTTCCCCCCTTCCACCGACCGACCGATTCGCACGAAGACAACACTGAGGTATCGCGCCACCGGTCACGGTAGGCTAACAACCATGCGCATTGGTCTCATCTCCGACACCCATGTTCCAGAGGCCGGAACTGAACTCTGGCCGCAGCTCTGGGACCGGATCAGCACCGCCGACGTGTTGCTCCATGGCGGAGACATTCATGACATTGCCCTGATCGACAAGCTGGAGGCGGTCGCGCCCATATATGTTGCCCGAGGCAACGGCGACGACGGCTCCGGGGGACGCCCGGTCCAGCCGGAGGATCCACGCCTGCGCGAGGCCTGGACTCTGGAGTTCGAAGGCTTCACGTTCGGATTGACCCACGACATGGCCCTGCCCGAGTGGCCGCCCTACCGCACGGTGGAATCAATGATGGACCACTACTTCGGCGGCCCGCGTCACGTCGTCGTACATGGCGACACTCATGTCGCTTCGATCGAGACCATTCGCGGCGTCCTGTTGATCAACCCAGGCAGTCCCATGTACCCCCGCAATCTCGACACGCGGCTCGGCACGCTGGGATTCATCGAAATCAACAACGGGCGCCTGCATGCCTGGTTGGAACAGCTCGACGAACATGGCTCTCACGTGGTCCGCGAGCAACCGAAGTACGTCTACTAGCCGCCTGCCAACCGCTGCGGACCGGCAACGAATACCCTACGGACATGTCTGGCATTTCCGTCCTCGTCCCCTTTGATCGCTCACCCGAGGCGCGGCGCGGGCTCGATGTCGCCCTGCATCTGGCCCGGGTTGACCGGCGGAAGTCCCGCGTCCTGCCGATCTACGTCGTCGAGGTCGAGCGGGCCTATCCAGTCGATTGTGACTTGCCTCAGGCGTCGGCTCAGGGTGAGGCCTGCCTCGCCGAGGCCGAGGCGGCCGCTCGGCAAGCGAAGGTGTCCTGCGAGGCCATCTTGCTCCAGGCGCGCAGCGCCGGCCCGGCCGTCGTTGATGCCGCGGCGACCGAAGAGATCGATCTGGTCGTCCTGGGTGTCTCGCACGCCAACACCGTGCATGGTGGCGGCGGTGAGCAGACCGCACTGGTACGTCGAACCGGAGCCGCCATCGATCTGGGACACACAGCCGATTACATCCTGTCCCATGCGCCATGCGAAGTTGTGGTCGTCCGCGAGCCGGCCCAGGTCCAATCCAGTCCGCTCAACAGCGGCTTCGTCAACGACTAGGACCGGGGAGCCAGGAAACAGGGTCACTGCAATGCGCGTCGTCATCATGGGTTGCGGCAGACTGGGCTCGACCCTGGCCCGAGAGCTCGACCACGAAGGTCACGATGTCACCGTGATCGATATCGACGCCGCGGCCTTCAACTGGTTGGAAGACGACTTCACCGGCATCACGATGATTGGCGCCGGTGAAGATGTTGAAGTCCAACAAGCAGCTGGCGTGCCCGAAGCCGATGTCTTCCTGGCGCTCGCCAACGGCGACAACCGCAACGCCATGGCGGTGCAGGTGGCCAAACACATCCATCGCTCGCCCCGCGTAGTTGCCCGAATCTACGATCCCGAGCGAGCCGATGTCTACCGGCAGCTCGGCATCAATGTCGTCAACCCGACCACCATCCTCGACCAGATGGTTCGCGAGGCGGCGTTCGCGATCGACGAACCGGACGGAGCCGCCGGGTAGCCATGTACATCATCCTCGTTGGCGGCGGCAAAGTCGGACGCGGCGCGGCCCGCGACCTGATCGAGATGGGCCACGAGGTGTGCGTCGTCGAACGGGACGGGAACACGGCCTGGGCCATCAACAACGAGCTCGGCGAGGTCGCCCTGCTCGGCGACGGAGCGGAAATCCACGTGCAGCGGGCGGCCGGCATGAATCGGGCCGACGTGGTCGTGGCTTGCACGGGCCGCGACCAGGCCAACCTTGCGGTCGCCCAGACCGCTCAGACCCGATTCAACGTTGCCAAGGTAATCGCCCGCATCAACGACCCGCGCAACGAGCCCATCTTCCAGACCCTTGGATTTCACTACACCATTTCGGCCACGACCGCGATCGTCAACGCCATCGAACAGGAGGTCAGCGCCGGTCTGACCCGTCTCACACAGATGCGATCAACGGCGTTCGTGCTGGCCGAGCATGTCATTCCCAGTCTGGCACCCTGTGTGGGATGCACGGTTCGGGATCTCGACCTACCACCGCACACCGTGCTGGCCCTGATCATCCGGAAGGACGACGAACCGGAAATCCCTGGACCGAACACGATGATCCATGCGGCCGATGTCATCGTTGCTGTCACCCAACCCGAGCATGAATCGGCACTGCGCCTGGCGTTAACCGGAGAACACTAGATTGATGAGCGACACAGACGATCCCTTGAATCGAATCGCCTACCTGGGGCCCGCCGGCACATTCACCGAGCAGGCAGCCGTGCTGTTCGCCGGCGAGCATGCCGGGTCTGAGTTTCTGCCGTATCCCAGTATCACTGCCTCGGCTGAAGCAGTAGCCCGCGACGAAGCTGACGTCGCCATCGTGCCGTTCGAAAACTCACTTGCCGGCGCCGTCGGTGAAACCCACGACTTGATCATCCATCAACTCGACCTCCACATCCGCGACGAACTCATCATCCCCATCGAGCATTGCCTGATTGTTGCTCCCGATGCCGACACCTCTGAGATTGGCGTGATCTACTCGCATCCACAGGCGCTTGGGCAGTGTCAGCGCTATCTCAACCGCCGCTTTCCGGACGTGCGGACCGAAGCCACCCTGTCGACCGCGCAGGCGGTCGCGCGCGCGGTTGAACTCGGTGATCACGTCGCTGCAATTGCGCCTCGTCGGGCCGCCCACTTGCACGATGCCCGGATCCTCGAGTTCGGCATCGAAGACGACCATCGCAACGCTACCCGCTTCGTGGTCCTGGCCCATGAGGATCACAAACCGACTGGCGACGATAGCTCGACCATCCTGTTCACCACTGCCAACCGCCCCGGGGCCTTGCTGCGTGTGCTGCAGCACTTCGCCGACGCCGACATCAATCTCACCCGAATCGAGTCCCGACCGGCGCGTGAGCGTCTGGGCACATACCTGTTTCTGATTGATTGCGACGGGCACCGCACTGATCCGGCTCTGGCAAACGCGCTCACGCGCATGGAGCCCGACCTGCAACAGCTGCGGATCATCGGCAGCTATCCGAAGGCCCCCAGGAACTGACGACCCGCGACCGACATGCCAGAGATCCCCGAACTCCAACACATCGCCCGAGTGCTGACCGAACGTCTACGAGGAAGGCCGATCACCAACGTCGACATCCAGAAGCCGATTGTGATCCGCCTGCCAAGGGAAGACTTCGAGGCGGGCCTGCTCGGTGCGCAGTTCGAGATGGTCGAACGAACCGGCAAGTTCCTCTTGTTCCGCACCGACCGCGGGAGCGTGATGGCTGTCAACCCGATGCTCAATGGCAGATTCCAGTGGACCTCGGGTCCGGACGGGAATCGTAGGGCCCATGCGAGAACGTGTTTCAGCCTCAGATTCCAGGACACGGATGATCCACTCGGGATCCGCTACATCGATGAACGCTATCTCGGCAAGGTTTACCTCGTGGATGCCGACGACCTCGACACGGTACCGGTGCTCAGCGAACAGGGACCTGACGCCCTCGATCCGGCTCTCGATCAGGACGAGTTTCTCAAGCGATTGAAGCGCTATCGCGGACAGGTCAAAAACGCTCTGGTCAACGCGAAGTTCATCGCTGGCATCGGCAATGCCTACTCCGACGAAATCCTCTTCAACGCCGGAATCCATCCCTTCACCAAGATCTCCACCCTTCCCGAGTCTCGCCGGGGCGAACTGTTCGACGCGATGCGCGACACGCTGCACTGGGCCGCCGAAATCGCCGAAACCGAGATCGGACAGAAGATCGACACGAAACCACGCGAGTTCCTCAACGTTCACCGCAAGGGCGGTGAACCGTGTCCCAGGTGTGAGAGTCTCATCTCCGAGGTCGCGCCGAACCGCCGTGTCACGTCGTTCTGCCGCAACTGTCAGCCCGTCTGATGCCGTAGCCCCGGGCGATCAGTCGCCCGACATGGCCCGATCGGCGCCTGGGATGAACGGCGCCCAGCCAGGCTGATTCTCCAGGTACTGACCAAAGAGGTTGACAGGGGTCACGGTCGGCCGCCTGGGTTGGTTCCGCAGTTGCATCCGGGCCTCACGAGGCGTTCGGCCGGCCTTGCGATGGTTGCACCCTCGGCAGGCCGAGACCAGGTTCTCCCAGGTGTGCCGGCCCCCGCGGAATCGGGGCAGCACATGATCCAGGGTCAGGTCCTTGAGCGCTGTGCGCCGACCGCAATATTGACATATGAATCGATCGCGATTGAACACCTCCCGGCGGGACAAACGCATCACCGGCCGCGGGCGCCTGATGAAGTAGACCATGCGAATCACCGAGGGCACATCAAGCTCGCCGCTCACCGTTCGCAGCAGAGCTTTGGCCCGATCCAGCCGATCGATCACCTCGGCCTTGCCCCGCGCCACCAACACCACCGCCCGACGCACGTTGCACACATGCAAGGGCTCATAGTTCTGATTCAGCACCAGGACCGACTTGTTCAGAACCGACATTGCACCGACGTGATCGTACCACCGCATCAAGTACGGCAACGTTTGCGTCAGGTTAGTCAGATTCCTCGCCCGCGGTTCGCCGCGCTATCCCCCACCGAGTTGACTCTGAACCCCGTTTGTCGCCGACCTGACAGTGTCCACTTCGGCCACGAACTGCTGGATCGCCAGGTCGAACTCTGTCGGGAGCAACGCTCTCACTACGGGCACGTTGTCCATCATCACCCAGCCAATGACGGATTCGCCGATCTCGCCGTTGGCATCATCCAGACCAGCGAGCACCACGATTGCGATCGTTGCCTGGGCCAGCAACAGACCTAACAACACGCCGAAGAACCCGCCTGCCGCCCGATCAGCCCAGCCCAGCAACAGAACTGACGCCAGGCCACGCAGAAATGTCCCAATCACGAAGCCGCCAACCGACACCAGTGCCAGGATCACGATGAAGCTGGCAGCCCGCATCGCCCCTGAGGGGGTCTCGGCAATCGCAAGGTCGATGAACACTCGTTCGTGATACATCCCAGCCAACAGGACGCCGACCACGATCGCCAACAGTGCCACGCCGGCGCGCAAAATGCCCATCCGCCAGCCCCATACGCCGATCCCGATGGCCACTCCAATGATGACCAGATCGATCCAGCCAAGTCCCAGGATCAGCCCCGAGTCGCTCACGTGGCTCACTGTACACAGGTCGGCCGAGCGCGCCCTCAGGCGAGATAACGATCCGTCCTGGCCTCCCCGGCCTCCCCGGCCTCCCTGGCGCTCGGCGCCTCAGAGCCCATTAGGCCCAGTCTCGCCATCGACGCATGGTCAGAGCGAGTCACGATCACATGGTCCAACAGCTCGATTCCCATCGTCGATGAGGCCGTGCTCAAGTCAGTAGTCATCTCTCTGTCTGCTCGAGACGGCTCTGGCGATCCAGAAGGATGGTTATGTACGACGATCATCGCAGGACCCTGATGCACGATCACCGGCCGCAACAGCTCCGCCACACGAACCGAAGCGCCGTGAACCATGCCCTTGTACAACCGCTCCTCGCGAATCAGGCAATGCTGCTGATCGAGCACGAGTACCCAGACCTCCTCATGCACCAGATCGCCCAGCAATCCTCGATAACGCTCGAACACCTGCTCGGCCGAGCGAAACGGCTGACGCGCCGGCCACTCATCGTCCGCCAGCCCCCGTGCCGCAAGTTCGACCGCCGCTTTGATCCGCGTCACTTTGGCCACACCCAGTCCCGAGACCTGCTGTAACTCACGCACGTCGGAACGCAGCAACCCCACCAGACCGCGGTCCTTCAGCAGGCTGCGCGACTTCTCCAGGACGTTCTCTTCGCGATCGCCGGTGCTCAGCAGAATCGCAACCAGCTCCGCATTTGACAGCGCGTCGGCGCCCAGACGAACCAGCCGTTCGCGCGGCAGATCGTCCTTGTCCATGTGCGCGGTCAACCTGGAACCGGGGCTTTGTCGTTTGGTCGCCGAAACAGAAGCGGTATCCGCTTCTTCACTCAACTTGTGCCGCTCGTGGTCTTCCCGTTCCCAGGCTGCTGTGAGATCCGCCAGGTGATCTCGCACGTGCTAATCGTCGCGACCGTCGCCGAACGTCGGCAGATCGACCCGTTCGCGAGCCTGAGCCGCTTCCCGATCTCGCTCACGCCGCCGCTCTTCCCAGGCCTCTTCAATATCGCGCGAGCGCTCCGCATCAGCTTCCGCCCGCTCAGCTTCCTCTTCGGTGCGCGGCCGCTCTTCTTCCCCTAATGGACGCCACGAGATCAACGCGTTCGTATGGGGGTAGTGATTGATGTAAACCCACCCGCCTCGGTCGGGCATTTCGTCGAACATCAATCGCGGGACGCGAAACACTCGCCGCGCGACCAAGACGTAGTGGGCCCGGAAAAAGATCAACAGGTCGAACTTGCGCCACTTGCGCGCCACTTGCCCCGTGGTCTCGATTGGCTCGGAAAACCAGTCACGAAACGCCGACAGTGCCGAAAATCCGGACAGCAGGCCGATCAGCGCGAACAGAGAGAAACCGAACCACGCGCCCCCGTTACCGCCCAACGCATCAACCACCATGTAGACGGCGCCGACCGTCAGCAGGGCAAACGCCGGTGTCCAGATCAACATCGAACGCAGGATGCCGCGCCGGGCCCGCTCCTGATCGGGTGCCTGCGTGCCGCGTAGCTCCTGAAGCCTATCCACCGCCGCGACCGCTCTTTCCGCCCTCCTCGACCAATCCCATTTCGTCGGCAACAGCCGGCCCGTCCCACTGCGGAATCGACAGCCATTCGCCTGGAATCAGGACGGCGTCCTTATCCAGGTGCGAATTCCAGAGCACAAGTTCAGACACAGTCAGTCCCTGAGCCTCGGCGATCGAGTCCAGTGTCTCGCCGCGTTGCACCTGGTAGCGCTCAAACGAACTCGGCAGCTGGCGACCTGCAAAGCTCGGAATCTCCGCGATAGCCGCCGACTCTGCCGCCGACGTTGTTCGAGCAGACTCTGCCGTTGCCACTGCCGGCTCTGCAGCGACTGCCGAGTTCACTCTTTCCGAGGCCACTGTCGTGGCTGGTTCCACATCCTGCGAAGGCAGCGCGCCCGCAGCCGGCGCCTGGCTCACCGGCTCAACGGAACCCAGGGAGACGGGCTCTGCGGTGTCCGACCTCGATCCCCACAGCGCGGCAACCACCACTACAGCCACGGTCAACACGATCACAACCGCCAGTTCCAACACTCGTGAACTGCGCACAGTCCCGCCGACAGGTAGGTTCAGGGCCGGGTGATCGAGCGCCATCGCGTCCCCCGGAGGCCGCATCGGCCGCCCAGCCGACGCGGAACTGTAAAACAGGGTTAACGATAGCGCAAGGCGAGCAGCGAAGTTCGGTTGAGCCCTGCTCAGTCAGGACGCGCAGATGTCAGCGATTGCCGACCGCTCGGTAAGCCCGCCTACTTCAGTTCGACGGTCGCGCCGGCCTCTTCCAACGATGCCTTGACCGCTTCGGCCTCCTCCTTGGGCAGACCTTCCTTGACGGTCTGCGGGGCCGATTCGACGAACTCTTTGGCCTCACGCAATCCGAGTTCTGTCACAGCACGCACGGCCTTGATCACGTTGATCTTCTTGTCACCGAAGGCCTGCAGCACGACATCGAACTCGGTCTGCTCTTCAGCCGCTTCGGCCGTCGCGGCGGCGCCGTTGCCGGCAACCGCCACCGCAGCCACCGGAGCGGCCGCCGTGACGCCGAACTCTTCCTCGATGCGCTTGACCAAATCGCGCGCCTCGAGAATCGTCATCGCGCTGATCAGTTCAAACGCTTCGTCAACCTTCGACATGTCAGTCTCCACTCTTGCCGGCCTTCGCGGCCGCCTGTTCCCTGGTTCTGCGACCGAGCGCGTGGCCCGTATCGCCAGTCTCCTATTCGGCTCCCGGCTCGGCAGCCTCAAGCTGTTCCGCTCGCGCCTCAACGATCGCGGCGACGTCGCGGAAGACGGCACTGAGCACGCCAGCCAGACCGGAAACCGGACTGGTCAGACCACCGGCAACCTTGGCCATCAGCTCGGGACGGCTCGGTACGTCGGCCAGCGCGCCGACCTGCGAGCCATCCTGCAGCTCGCCCTCGACGTAGACGCCGTAGATCGGTAACTCCAACCGCTCTTCACGGATGTACTTCTGCAGAGCCCGGGGCGCTTCAGTCAGATCGCCGAAGCCGAACAGCATCGCCGTCGCTTCCTGCGCCAGACCGGCGGCGTCCGGCTCGCCGGCCCCTTCCGACGCGCGACGCCACAGCGTGTTCTTGATCACGCGCAGTTCGGTCTCCGGCGCTTCCGCGCGGATCCCGCGGCGCAGCTGCTGCATGTCCTTGACGCTCAGGCCGCGATAGTCGATGCCGATCGTGATCGACGCGCGACCCAGGCGCTCCTCAAGCAGCGCAACCTGTTCCCGTTTGCGTTCAGTTGCCATACCACCCCCAACAAGTCCGTCGCTTCCGCCGCTCCAACCCGCTCGACCACCAGACCTGCAACCACACGACGGCCCGCCAACGCGCGAGCCTGATCCCGGCTGCTGCCTGCGCTGGTCGTTTCAGGAACCCCGGAATCGGGATTCGCCAGCGGTCTCGGGCGGCAAATGCGTTCGTTGTTCGATCCCCAGCCTAGTCAGCCTAGTCCAGTCTGCCGATCAGCGTCAGTCGCGCGAGCAACTGACAGATTCCCCATCGCTAGTCCACCTTGAGCGCCAGGGTCGACTGCTGTTCCAGCTTTACGCCCGGTCCCATCGTCGATGCGATGTTCAGCGAGCGAATGTAGCTGCCTTTCGAGCCTGACGGCCTGGCCTTGACGATCTCCGAAACCATCGTCGCCAGGTTCTCAAGCAGTTGGTCCTCGCCGAAGCTCGCCTTGCCCAGTGGGACGTGAACAGACGCCTCGCGATCGGTGCGGAACTCGACCCGTCCGGCCTTGGCCTCGCCAACCGCCTTGGCGACATCATTGCGATCGACCACGGTTCCGGCCCGAGGGTTGGGCATCAGTCCACGCGGACCCAGGACCCGCCCGAGTCGACCGACCTTGCCCATCAGGTCGCGCTGTGCGACGGCGACGTCAAACTCGGTGAATCCATCTTGGACGCGTTCGATCAAGTCGTCCGAGCCGACGATTTCGGCGCCTGCCTCGGTCGCGGCGCTGGCGGCGTCGCCCTCGGCGAAGACGGCCACGCGGACCTCTTTGCCCAGGCCGTGTGGCAGTCGCGCCGTCCCGCGCAACTGCTGGTCGGCATGCCGCACGTCGAGTCCGGTGCGGATGTGCAGTTCTACGGTCTCGTCGAACTTGGCGGTCGCCATCTGCTTGATCAGCGCCACCGCTTCGTCCGGTGGGTAGTGCGATTCCTTGTTGTACGACTCCAACGCGCCGCGGTACCGCTTGCCTCGCTTCGGCATCCCTTAACCCTCGACTTCTACGCCCATCGAGCGCGCCGTGCCGGAGATCATCAGCATCGCCGCTTCGATGTCGTTTGCATTCAGGTCTTGCATCTTCTGTTCGGCGATCGCCCGCACCTGGTCCGAGGTGATCGAACCCGCCACTTCTCGACGAGGTTCGGAAGCGCCCTTTTCCAATCCGGCCGCGCGCCGAATCAAGTCCGAAGCCGGCGGAGTCCTCAGCTCGAAGCTGAAGGAACGATCCTCGAAAACTGTAATCTGAGCGGGAATCAACTCACCGGCGCTGGACGCCGTCCGCTCGTTGTAGCTCTTAACGAACTCCATGATCCCCACGCCGTGCTGACCCAACGCTGGGCCGACGGGCGGCGCCGGGCTGGCCTTGCCCGCCTCCAACTGCAGCGTCAACACTGCGCGTACACGCTTCGCCATCCAACTATCTCCCTCTTCCGCGCTCGGCCAGCGGCCGATGGCGCGCAGACGTAAGTACTCAGCCTACTCGGTGTCCCCGGGTGTGAACCTATTGCTTCTCCACCTGGTCGAAGTCGAGCTCGAGCGGCGTCTCGCGGCCGAACATCGAAATCCGCACTCGAACCTTGCCCTTCTCGACGTTGATCTCTTCCACCTCGGCCACCATGTCCAGGAACGGACCATCCGTCAGGCGCACCGAGTCGTTGACCGAGAACCCCACGCGCACGCGCGGCTCCTCGACCTGAGTCTGGCCGATGATTTTGGCTACCTGCGCCGGCGGCAGGGGAATCGCGCGGTCGCGCAGGTCTTCCCGTGTGCCGACGAATCCGGTCACACCGGCTGTTCCGTTGACCACGTGCCACGACTGGTCGGACAGTTGGCCAGTATCCCGGTCGAGCCGGATCTGCAACAGCACATATCCGGGCAACAGCTTTCGCTCGACCTCGCGACGCTTACCGCCGCGAATCTCGACCTCCTGTTGTGTGGGCACCAACACGAATCGCTTGTCCGCCATGCCCTTCTTCGGCGCGCCGGCCTGCTCTGGTAAGAGCTCGACGAACTGATCCTCTGCATCCATGTTGCGGATGCGCAGATCCAGCGCGTCGCGCACACGGCTTTCATGTCCGGTGTACGTATTGATCGCGAACCAGGCCGCATTCGTCTCCTGGATCCCCTCCAGCGAGATCGCCGGCTCAGCCGCGTCATCCTCCGCGTCGTCTCCCTGCAGAAACGACGCGATCGGCGTCGCCTCTTCTTCGACCGGGCGGTCCAGGCCCAACTCGACCAGCGCCTCGGCGGCGGTCGTGTCGATCTCCGTCTCCTCAGGCGCCGTTTCAGTTTCGATCCCCAGAGCTCGCGCTGCGGCCAGCACTTCCTGCAACTCGCGCTCGGCCGCCGAGATCTCACGGCGGCCAAATCCGCTGTCTCCTGTTTGCCGTTCTTCGGTGTCTCGTGAAGTTGTCATTAGGGCAACAGCGTCTCTTCAACCACGCGATTCAAGCCAAAGTCAATCGCGCCCAGGAAAATACCAACCGCGATGGCGACAACCAGCACAACCACCGTCAGGTTGGCCGTTTCCTGGCGCGTCGGCCATACGACCTTACGCAGCTCGTCAATGATCGCCAGGATCGCCCGCGGATGTGTGAGTCGGTAGAGCAGGCTCTGGACTCGCGGCGCATCTTCCGTGGTCGGTCGCGATGCGGCGATCTCTCTGCGCGGCCGAGCCGGCAGCGCCGCTGCTTCCGCCGCCCCACCCGACATGGCCGGTCCGTCCGATCCCGAGAGCGACGGTTCGGGACGCGGCGCGCTCGATCTAGTTGGGCGCGGCGTCGCGGATGCCGCGCGCGGCTGTCCGCTACGCCGACCACGTCTCCGGCGGCTATCTCGCGATCTGGCCACGGATCACCGCGTCTCTCGGTACGCCCGGCGCCCGCGGCAGGTCGGACAGAACTTCGTCAACTCCAGACGATCCGCATCGTTCCGACGATTCTTCGTCGTGTGATACGTATGCGACTGGCACTCGCGGCAGCGCAGCGTGATGAACACGCGGTCACCCTTCGCCATGGCCAGTTCCCTTCCTCAGACGCCGACCGGATGCACCGGCGCGGCTGGACAACTCCATCTTCGCACGTTTGGCGACCTCTGCGCTATGCCGAACTACTCCCGGATCATTCCAGGATCGACGTGACAGCGCCGGCGCCCACCGTGCGGCCGCCCTCGCGAATCGCGAAACGCAGCCCCTCCTCCAGCGCAATCGGCGAAATCAAGCGCACCTGCATCTGCACGTTGTCGCCCGGCATCGCCATCTCCACACCCTCCGGCAAGCCGATCTCGCCCGTCACATCCGTCGTGCGAATGTAAAACTGCGGCCGGTAGCCCGGGAAAAACGGACTGTGACGCCCGCCCTCGTCCTTCGACAGGATGTAGACCTCAGCCGTAAACGCCGTATGCGGTGTGATCGAACCCGGCGCCGCCAACACCTGACCGCGCGCGATCTCGTCGCGGTCGATGCCCCGCAGGAGACATCCCACGTTGTCCCCCGCCTCGCCCGTCGGCAAGGTCTTCTTGAACATCTCCACACCAGTCACCACCGTCGTCCTGGTGTCCTTGATCCCGACAATCTCAATCTCCTCGCCCGAGTTGACAATCCCACGCTCGATCCGACCCGTCGCCACCGTCCCACGACCCTTGATCCCGAACACGTCCTCAATCGGCATCAGGAACGGCTGCTCCACCGGACGCGGCGGCGTCGGCACGTACTCGTCCACCGCCTCCATCAACTCCCGAATCGAGGCGTACTCCTCAGACTCCGCGTCGGTCGAGTCCGACTCCAGCGCCTGCAAGGCCGAACCGCGAATCACCGGAATGTCGTCCCCCGGAAACTCGTAGTCCGAGAGCAACTCCCTGACCTCCAGCTCGACCAGGTCCAGCAACTCCTCGTCGTCCATCTGATCCACCTTGTTCAGGTAGACCACCATCCGCGGCACGCCCACCTGGCGGGCCAACAAGATGTGCTCCCGCGTCTGCGGCATCGGTCCGTCCGGCGCCGCCACCACCAAAATCGCGCCGTCCATCTGCGCCGCGCCCGTAATCATGTTCTTGATGTAGTCCGCGTGACCCGGCGCGTCGATGTGCGCGTAGTGCCGCGCCTCCGTCTCGTACTCCACGTGCGCAATCGCAATCGTGATCCCCCGCGCCCGCTCCTCCGGCGCGTTGTCAATCGAGTCGAAACTCGAAAACGACACGTTCGGATCCAACAACCCCAGCGTCTTCGTGATCGCCGCCGTCAGCGTCGTCTTGCCGTGATCCACGTGACCAATCGTGCCCACGTTCACGTGCGGCTTCGTCCGCTCGTATACCTGTCGCGCCATCTTGAGTCCTCCTGATGACAGTGGCAGCGCTGTTACCGCCAGATCCAACCGTGAGAGCGGATGGAGCCCGCATCCAGATTTGAACTGGAGACCTCGTTCTTACCAAGAACGCGCTCTACCGACTGAGCTATGCGGGCCCGATGCTGCAGTGCTGCTCCGCTTCGATGATCTGGCCGATTCAACGCCAGAACCGCCGACGGCATCTCTGATTGCCGCGGCGGCTGCTCGTCAATGCTGGTGCCGGGGGCAGGATTCGAACCTGCGAAGCCTTTCGGCGCCGGTTTTACAGACCGGTGGTATTAGCCACTCACCCACCCCGACACTCTCAACATCTTACCCCCCATGGCCCAGGCTCACATCTACGCTCAGCGTGCAGTCCACCCGCTGATCTGTTGACCAGCACGCAAACTGGATCTCTACCGAGATAGCTTCTGGTGGAGCCCAAGGGGGGATTCGAACCCCCAACCTGCCGATTACAAATCGGCTGCGCTGCCTATTGCGCCACCTGGGCCTGACTCGATCCTAAAGCGAAATCCACGCACCAGACAGTTTTTTTCATTTGACGCAATCAACGAAGTCTCTATCCTGCAATCGCGTTTATTCATCATTCAATCCGCTCGATAAACGCTTGACAGGGGAATCCCATGAATCGCCTCTTGATCGCCCTGGTTGGGGCGGCTCTTGTTGTCGGCGCGTTTGGGCTCGCGACTGTGCAATCCGTGTCGGCTCAGCCTGCTGGACCTGCCGTCTGCGTCTCTCTCGCCCCTGGCGAGCACACATTCACCGCCCCAGCCCGCGACCGCGAGGGCGAGGTCTCCTTCACCGTCACTGTCGGCGACGGCGGCCTGGTCACCGGCTTCACCGAGCCTGGCGGACAATCGATCCCGCCCGCCGCGATGCTTGAGATCTTCGCCGGCGATGACGCATACCCGCTTCCCGACGGCGTCACATTCATTGAGTGTGAAGTCGGCGGCGACAGCATGATGGAAGAAGCGGCTCCCGGGCTCTGCCTGAACCTCGGACCTGGATCCTACGACGAGAACGTCACAGCAGCCGGCCAGCAATACCAAATCACGATCAACGTTGGCGAAGGCGGCCGATTGATTGACGTCATCGTCCTTGGCGAATCCTACGACCCGCAACAGGCGCTCGACCTGCTGGCCAGCTTCGGCGCCTCAATCCCGGCCCACATTCAGATTGTGCCCTGTCAGCCGGCAATGGCCGACGCCGGCGTCGGACTGCCCTACACCGGTAGCGGCGGACTCGCAGACTCCAATGGTCGCACCGCCATCTGGGCTGGCCTCGGATCGCTCACAGTCCTCGCAATCGCCGTCGCAGCGCTGGCCCATCGACGCCGGGTGACCGTTCGCAATCGTGACTAGGCGCTAGAACCGCAGAGCGCTCTCGACGAGTGAATCGGCGCCGGGCTCCTCCTCGACCGCTTCCGGTTCGGGTTGGACCCGGCGCCAGCGCGTCCCCTCGCGCGTATCCTCCAGCGCCACACCCAGCTCCGTCAGACGGTCGCGCACCGAGTCCGCCAGTTCATACTGCTTCGCCCCGCGCAACTCCTGCCGGATCGACACCAGCAGATCGATGAACGGCCCGGCATCCGACTCACCGGACGCCGACACGCCGGCAAATCCCAGCCCCAGCACACCACCAAGCTCAACCAGCGCATCACGCGCCAAACCCGCGGGCCGATCCTCCGCCCGCGCTCGATTTATCTCACGGGCCAACTCAAACAGCACCGCCAGCGCCTGAGGCGTGTTCAAGTCGTCCTCCAGCGCCGAGATGAACGTCTCGCGAAACTCGCTCGGATCAATCTCACCGTCACCCTCGACCAGCGGCAATGTCGCCGCCGTCCGCAAACGCTCCGCGCCCCGCGCCGCTGACAACAGCGACTCCTCCGAATACGTCAGCGGCGAGCGATAGTGACCGCCCAGCACAAACATCCGCAGCCCGTCCGCGCCGTACCGATCCAGTCCCTCGCGCAGCGCCACGATCTTGCCCGTCGACTTCGACATCTTCTCGCCGCCGACCTGCATCATCGCGTTGTGCATCCAGTGACGAACGAACGGATCCTGTCCCGAGAAACCCTCCGACTGCGCAATCTCGTTCTCGTGATGCGGGAAGATCAGATCCATCCCGCCGCCATGCAGATCGATCTGTTCGCCCAGGTAACGAATCGACATCGCCGAGCACTCGATGTGCCAGCCCGGACGACCGGGACCCCACGGACTTGCCCATTGCGGCTCGCCCGGTTTCGCGCCCTTCCACAGGGTGAAGTCCATCGCGTGCTCTTTCTCCACCCCAATGTCCGTCGGCTCTGCCGAGATCATGTCCTCCAGCGTTCGACCCGACAGCTTGCCGTAGCCCGGCATCTCACGCACGCGGTAGTACACATCGCCGCCCGCCGGATACGCCATCCCCTTCTCAATCAACCCGTCGATCAGGTCGATCATCTGCGGAATCTCTTCGGTCGCCCGAGGATGCACATCGGCCGGCGCAATCCCCAGCTCCCGCCACTCCCCCATGAACGACGCTATCTGCCGCTCCGCCAACTCCGAGACCGTGATCCCTTCCTGCGCCGCACGAGCGATCAGCTTGTCGTCGACGTCGGTGAAGTTGTACACGAGACGGACCCGCCGTCCCCGCCACTCGAGGAATCGCCGCAGGGTGTCGAAGATGATGATCGACATCGCATGGCCCAGGTGCGCGTCGTCGTATGGCGTAATCCCACAGACGTACATCGAGATCGGATCATCGACCGGCTCAAACGGCTGTTTGCGACGTGTCAGCGTGTTGTACAGCTCCACGGACCAACTCCCAAACTTCAGTCGATAGCCCACTCCGTTTCCCCCCTCTGGGGGAAGCTGTCCCGAAGAGCCTGCCCCCGGCTTGATCGGGGGGACTGAACGGGGGTGCCATCACACCGACAATTAGCCTATCCCGCCGCCGTCTCGCCCGACCGAGCCTCGCCATCCTCCAACTGGTCGCGCACACGACGCAGCTCCAGCCGTAATTCCGACACTGCCAATTCCAGTGATTCGATCCTGTCGTGCTCCGGGTCGGGCAACCTCAGCACCGTGTCGTCGCCGGGGTCGTAGTAGGCGACCACGTGCCCGGGAACCCCCACCACCGTCGAATGCTGCGGCACGTTCGAGACCACCACCGCGCCCGCGCCAATCCGTGCCCCCGTGCCAATCGATACCGCGCCAATGATCGACGCCCCTGCTCCGACCAGCACCTCATCACCGAACATTGGGTGGCGCTGCATCCGCATCGTCGACGTCCCGCCCAGCGTCACGCCCTGGTGCAGATGGCAGCGACGCCCGATCTTCGCGGTCTCGCCGATCACGACGCCCATCCCGTGGTCGATCAGACACGGCGATGCAATCTGAGCGCCCGGATGGATCTCGATCCCGGTCATGTTGCGCGCCAGGTGCGACAACATTCTGGGGGCAACCGGCAGACCCAGCCGCAACAGCGCTCCCGACACGCGATGCAGCATCAGCGCGTGGATCCCGGGGTAGGCGAGCAGCACTTCCAGCCAGTTCGTCGCCGCCGGATCGCGCTCCATCGCGAATTCAATGTCCGCCCACGTGTCGTCGACGAACGACCAGTACCAGTCCAGGATGCGATTCAGCATGGCCATACCAGCAGCCTATACGTCCCGATCACCCACGCGACGCATCCGCCCCCCGGCGCTGTGGCGACGTATCCGAGCCGGCGCTGTGGCGCCGCACACGCACCGTTGCCACTGCGTGCGCCGCCATGCCTTCGGCCCGGCCCAACGCGCCCATCCCTTCGGCCGTCGTCGCCGCCACATTCACCGCCGACCGCTCCAGCCCCAGCGCGTCGGCCAACCGCTGCCGCATGGCTGATATGTGTGGACGCAGGCGGGGTCGCTCGGCAATCACCGTAGCGTCAACCGATTGCGGTTCCGCTCCGACCGCCGCAAGCTTGTCCAGGACCAATCCCAGCATTTCGACGGAGTCGGCCCCGGCCCAGGTCGGGTCGGTCGTGCCGAAGTGCGCGCCGATATCGCCCAGACCCGCAGCGCCCAACAGGGCGTCGATGATTGCGTGAGTCAACACGTCCGCATCGGAGTGCCCGGCGAGTCCGTCTGCGTCACCAATCCCAATGCCGCCGAGCACCAACTCTCGGCTCGAGTCGAACCGATGCGAGTCGATGCCGATGCCTGTACGAATCTCGTAGCGGGTACCCAACAACGCCTCGGCCAGGACCAGGTCGGACGGCGAGGTGATCTTTGGATTCGGCCCGCCGACGTCGTGCACTACCACTGCCTTGCCCAGCCGCTCGACCAGCGCAGCGTCGTCGGTCGCCAGGATCCCGTCCCGGCGCGCCGCTTCGTGCGCCTGCCTCAACGTCTGCGCCCGAAACACCTGGGGCGTTGCCACGGCGCGCAGGGTCGAACGCTCAGGAGTTTCCAGAACCCGCTCATCTCCGTCGACAACCTTGATCGTGTCCACTGATGGTCCACCGGCGATCACCCCGACCCCATCGCTTGCCCGTGCAACACATCCCGCAATCCCCTCAGCGGTAATCAGCGGCCGTGCGCCGTCGTGCACCGCGACCAGGTCGATCCCTGCGAGCGCGTTGAGCCCTGCCCAGACTGAGTCCTGGCGCTCCTTGCCGCCGGTCACCAGTGCTCGCAGCTTCCCGATCCCTCGGCACAACTCCGCGACCGATGCGCGATTCTCCGTCGACGTCACGACGACCAGATCGTCGATTGCTTCGCAATCTTCGAACGCCGACACTGTCCAACTCAGTACCGGCCGTCCGGACAGGTCGGCCAGGAGCTTGTCGCCGCCCCCCATCCGGCGGCTGCTGCCCGCCGCCAGGACGATTGCGCCCACCCTCACTGCGCATCCTCGTCGCCGGTCAGCTGGGCGAACACCATCCGCCCCGCTTGCGTCTGGATCACCCGCTTGACGACCAGGTCTCGGGTTTCGCCGATCGCCGAGACTCCCTGCTCAACTACCACCATCGTGCCGTCCGGCAAGTAGCCCACGCCCTGATCCGCGTTGCGTCCGGCCTCGATCAGTTCGACCCGCAGCGGCTCGCCGGGCAACACGTTCGTCTTGACCGCATTGGCCAGCACATTGAGATTCAGCGTTCGCACGCCTTCGAGTTCGGCCACGCGCGCCAGATTGGAGTCGGTCAGCGCCAGCGCCGCCTCACGCTCCTTTGCCATGCGCACCAGACGCGCGTCAACGTCGCCGTCCGACGTCTCCTGCTCGTCATCAATGATCTCGGTCGTCACCCGCTCGTCGCTCTGCATCCGAGCCAGCAGTTCCAGTCCGGCCCGGCCCCGGCCGCGCTTCAGCGGATCCGAGCTGTCGGCGACGCGGCGCAGCTCGTCCAGGACAAATCTCGGCACCACGATCTCTGCCAGCAGGAAGCCGCTCGCCGCAACTTCGGCGATGCGCCCGTCGATGATCGCCGACGTGTCGAGAATCACCTCCGAGGGCGCTGAGGGGCGCACCAGCGTCACCGACTCCGCCACTTCATCCGCCCGGCCCCGCACGGTATTGACGAAGCGCTCAACCTCCGCCCGCCGGCCCAGCGCGACGCCGACGCCGATCGGCGCCAGCAGGATCGCTACGCCGATCGGGGCGAAGTCTCCCGCCGCGCCCGGCAGATTGTCCAAGACCGCCGACAGGAGCGAGGCCGCGACCAGCGCCGCGACCAGGCCGATCCCGCCCAGCAGGATCTCGAGCGTCGACAGCGAGCGCCAGATCCCCTGCCGAAACCACCAGACCGGCTGGAGCGACCAATCCCAGAACCGACGCACTGCCTCAATCACGGCAGGCTCCACAAATGAGAATGGCGGCCATGCGGCCGCCAATCAGTCCAGAGCGGTCAACCGCCCAATAACTC
>VXQZ01000006.1 GCA_009838735.1 Chloroflexota bacterium | reverse complement strand
GCGAGGGATTGGGGAATGGGCGGGGGATCGGGGAGGGGGTTCGATGCCCCGTGCTTGACACGGGGCCCAGACCGCGATCCTAACTCGCGACCAAACTCTGATCCGGCGCCCGCCGCCACCACACCCCCTCCGACAACCCCATTACAACCTCACTACCCCAACACAGAACATATGTACCTACCATGGATCCCCATCGCAAGCGAAAGGACAACCAACCGATGCACGCCGCCGCTCCCCAGACCCTCAAGCCCCCCGTCCCCTACACCGACGCCGCCATTAAAGCCGGCATCGCCCACGAGGCCGCCAACGGACCGTCCCACGTCCGCATCAAGGCCCTCGGCATGATGGCCCGCATCACCGGCCTCTTCGAACAGGGCAAACAGCTCGGCAAGCAACTCGCCCACGAAGTCGCCCAGGCCAAGGACCAGACCACCGAGAAGCTCAGCGGCGTCGCCGCCCGCGTCGCCGGTCTGATGAACGGCACCCTCCAACCAACCGCCGAAGAACTCGCCCACTTCGAACCCGACAACCCACTGGACGACGAAGACCACCCCAGGGAGACCGATGATGAACCTCCCTAATACCCACGATTCCTCGGTGCGCGCTGCGCTCGCGACGCTGCACCGGCTGCGCGGTTTTTTCACCGACCGCCAGCTCACCCTCCTCGACGCCCTCCTGAGCGCCCCCTGCCCGTCCGATGACCATGATTCCGGCGCGGACCGCCTCACCCCGCCCTCTGATAGCGTGAACCCACCATGCCGACCGTCGACATCGATCCCCTTCTGCGCGGCGTTTCCAAGCCCGCCCGCTACATCGGCGGCGAGTGGAACGTGATCGAGCGCAACTGGAACGAACGCAGCGTCCGCTGGGCCCTGATCTATCCCGACCTTTACGACATCGGCCAGTCCAACGGCGGCCTCGCCATCCTCTACGACATCCTCAACCACACCTCGGACACACTCGCCGAGCGCTGTTACACCCCCTGGCCCGACATGGCCGACAGCCTCCGCCTCCGCGGACAGCCCCTGTTCTCGCTGGAGAACCGCCGCAGCCTGCGCGACTTCGACGCCCTCGGCTTCTCGCTCTCCTACGAACTCACCTACACCAACATCCTCGAGATGCTGGACCTCTCCGGGATCCCGATCCGCAGCCTCGACCGCGCCGAAGACGACCCGATCATCCTCGCCGGGGGCTCCGGGGCCCTCGTCCCCGAACCCCTCGCCCCGTTCATCGACGCCTTCATCCTCGGCGAGGCCGAGGACGTGGTGCTCGAAGTCAACCAACTGCTGCACGAAGCCAGGACACAGAGCGCATCACGGCTCGACCTCCTGCGAGCACTGGCAAGAGTCCCCGGCGTCTACGTCCCCCGCTTCTACGAATGGCGCTATGAGCCTGACGGCACGCCCGCCGAGGTGTTCGCCACCGACGACGCCGCCTCGGTTCCGGTGATCAAGCGCTTCCTCCAGGGACTCCCGCCGATCCTGACCAAACCGATCGTCCCCTATCTGCAGACCGTTCACGACCGCGCCGGCATCGAAATTCAGCGCGGATGCACCCAGGGCTGCCGGTTCTGTCAGGCCGGCATGATCTACCGCCCGTTGCGCGAACGCACGCCCGAAGAAGTCGTCGCCGGCGCCAGGGAACTGTTCAGCAACACCGGCTTCGACGACCTCTCGCTCGTCTCGCTCTCATCCACCGACCACTCCCAGATCAAGGCCATTGTCCGAGCCCTGCGCTCCGAGTTCGGCGACGACATCGGCATTTCCCTGCCTTCGACCCGCGTCGACAGCTTCAGCGTCGATGTCGCTCTGCTCTGCTCGCCGCGCAAGAAACACTCGATGACCTTCGCCCCCGAGGCCGGCTCTCAGCGATTACGCAACGCCGTCAGCAAGGTCGTCGACGAACAGGACCTGCTCGACGCAGCCCGCAACGCCTTCGAGCAGGGCTGGACCTCGATCAAGCTCTACTTCATGGTCGGGCTGCCAACCGAGACCATGTCCGATGTCGAGGGCATCGTCGACTGGGCCGCGCAGGTCAAGCAGATCGGCCGTCAGATCGTCGGCAATCGCGCCCGCGTCCGCGTCTCCACCTCGAACCACGTCCCCAAAGCGCACGCCCCCTTCCAGTGGGCCCGACAGGAAACTCCCGCCGAACTCGAGCCGAAACACCAACTCCTCAGACAGATGACGCGCAAGGCTCGCCTCGACCTGAGTTGGAACGACCCGCAGGAATCGATCCTCGAAGGCGTCCTCTCCCGCGGCGACCGTCGCCTCGCCCCGGTGATCGAGACTGCCTGGCGCAACGGCGCCCGCTTCGACGCCTGGAGCGAGCACTTGCGCGAAGACCTCTGGTGGAACGCGATGGCCGCACACGGCCTCGATCCCGCCTTCTACTGTCACCGCGAGCGTGATCTCTGGGAACGCTTCCCCTGGATGCACATCGCTTCCGGCGTCTCCGAGGCCTTCCTGCGCAAGGAATGGCAGCGCACCTGGAACGAACTGACCACCGCCGACTGCCGCGACGGCTGCAACGTCTGCGGCATGGAGCACGCCGCCCAGCTCTGCGAACTCAAGCTCGGCGACCTGATCGCCAAACGACGGGCGCCTTCCGAAGAACTGATCAGCGTGTTGTAGGGAGAAAGAGGCCGGCGCCACCATGTCAAGAGACGTCCTCGAACATCTCATCTGGAGCCTCGAACAGTCATTCCGCAAGAAGCCCGAACACTCCCTGATCGCCAACCTCTCGTCCGTCACCACTGAAGATCTCGACACCGTCGTCCCCGGCGGCGGCCGAACCATGCGCGACCTGATCATCCACTGCGGCGCCGTCAAACTGATGCACGCCAACCACGCCTTCGGCGACGCCAGCTACACCTTCTGGACCACCTGGCCCCACGACGATCCGATCAGCGACGCCTCATTCGAGGATTTGCTGGAGTGGTTGGAACTGGCCCATCTGAACGTGATCGCCTCGGTCGTCAAGCTCGAGGGCGACCACGAACTCGTCGCCCCTCGTCCCACTTACTGGGGCGAGCAATGGGAAACGCGCAACGTCCTCGACGCGATCGCCGTCCACGACGTCTACCACGCCGGAGAGATCAACCACCTCAGAGCGCTGCTGCACCAGGTCGAATAGTGCGCCCCGCCCGTCAGAACCGAAGCAACTCGCCGAAACGCTCCGCCTCACCTGTCGGCCCCACCACCGCCAACCGCAATTCATCCTCACGCAGGTACTGATTGGCCAACCGCGCGACGTCCTCAGTTGTCACGGCCTGGTAGCGCTCGTTCACTTCGTCAACAGATTTGACTTCGTCGTGCAGCAGCGCCTGGCCGCCATTCCAGGCCGAGACTGCTCGTGAGTCCTCCATCCCCATCAGCATCCGGCCCGCGGCCAACCGGCGAGCGCGATCCAACTCCTCCTCCGGCACCCCGTCCCGCATCCGCGACAATTCGCCCAGGGTCGCTCCCAACGCCTCTTCGACGTTCTCAGGGTCGACGCCCATCGATACCTGCAACACGCCCGAGTCGCGCAACAGCGCCAGCGACGCGTGCACGTCGTAGACCAGTCCCAGTTCTTCGCGCACCTTGAGGAACAGGCGTGAGCTCATTCCGTCGCCCAGCATTGCGGTCAGCAGACCCAGCGCGTGACGATCGGGATGGCGCGACGTCAGCGCCGGTACTCCGATACTGATCTGCGCTTGCTCCGTGTCCTTGATTCGGACCGAGACGCGCTCTCCATCGCTGCTCAAGGGCGCATCACGCGGTACGCCTGCATCGGCCGGCGACCAATTCGCAGTCAGCTCCGAGATACGAGCCAACACCAAGTCCGGATCGATCTCGCCCGCCACCGACACCAGCGCGTTGCCCGGGGAGTACTGCGATTGCCAGTAGGAGACGGCATCGTCGTAGGGAATCGACTGCACCGACTCCGGAGTCCCGGCGATGTCGCGACCCAACGGCGTCCCGCGCCAGAGCACTTCCGAAAGCAACTCGGCCACCAGCTGGTAGGGAGAGTCCTCGACCTGGGCCAGCTCCTCAAGGATGACCGAACGCTCCCTCTCAAGCTCCTCTCGCTTCAGCTTGGGGCGCGACACCATGTCGACGATCACGTCGACGGCCGTCTCCCAGTCGGGACCGGGCACCTTGGCGTAGTAGACCGTCAGCTCTCGATCGGTCCCGGCATTGATGTAGCCGCCCACGCCCTCGATGGCAGTCGAGATATCGGCTGCCGTGGGATGCAGCTCCGAACCCTTGAACACGCAGTGCTCAACCATGTGCGAGACGCCGGCAAGCTCGTCGCGTTCGTACTGGGAGCCGGCTCCGACGTAGAGCGACACGGAGGCCGACCGCGCCGACGCCATCGGCGCGCAGAGCACCCGGAGGCCGTTGTCCAGAACTGTGATCTGAGGCGCGCCGTCGCCGTTGGCTATTGTGGCCGCCACTACTCCACGCCCCACGTTGTGTCGCCCGAGGCGTCGTCGCGAACGATCGAGTGTCCCATCGCCCCATGGACGAATTCGTCGATCGAGGCACCTATCGTCGTGTCGTCTCCGTGGCCATTGAAGGTCATGGTCTTCTCCGGGAGGCCGTACAACCGGGTCACGATAGAGCGCACCTCCTGGGTCACCTGTGGTAGGCCGCGAGTGTTGCCCGGCCCACCCGGAAAGAGGGTGTCACCGACGACGCAGTACGGGTCGACGGGATCGGCAATGTAATAGGAAACCGAACCGGTCGTATGTCCCGGCGTGTGCAACACTTCAAGCTCGTTGTCGCCCAGCAGGATGGTCTCGCCGCCCTGCAGATGGATGTCGACATCGAGGTCCGTCTCCAGCCACGGGTGCTGTTCGTCGGCGACCGTGTCCGAGACGTGCATGTAGTACGGCACATTCGGCCCCAGCCGCTCGCGCAGTTCGTGGTACGACTTGATGTGATCGGGATGTGAATGTGTGAAGAGGACCATCTTCGGCGTCGCGCCCGACTGCTCGACGCCGGCCATGACCAGTTCGTGCTGGGCCACGGCGTCGATGATCGCCGCATCGCCGGTGCCTTTGTCCACCAACAAGAAGGCGTTGTTCTCAAACGGGCCCCACGACATCTGCATCACCACCACCCGCGAATACACTCGCAGGAAGCGCGATTCCGCGTGCAGTTGCAAACTCACGACGAACTCCGATCAGTCAGCCACATGCCAACTGTTCGCAGCATAGCCAGACCGCAGGATCATTCATGGCCAACCCCAGCGACAACCCCATTGCCGACCCCACTACCAATGGGGCGCCAATTGACGCGCTCGCCGATGTGCTCCCGCTGACTGCCCGAGCGGACCGCGCGGGCGTGCTTAAGGTCGGCGGCTGCAGCGTCCGCGACCTGGCGGGCGCCTTCGGCACGCCGCTCTACATCTATGACGAGCACACGATCCGCCAGACCTGCCGCGACTATCTGCATGACTTCCAGGCCCAGCTTCCGGGCGCGCGAGCTCACTACGCCGGCAAGGCCTGGCTTAGTCCCGCGTTGACCGAGATTCTGGTGGAGGAGGGCTTCGGGGTCGATGTGGTCTCGGCTGGGGAGCTGCACGTGGCGCTCTCAGGTGGCATGGATCCTGAGCACATTGCCTTCCACGGCAACGGCAAGACAAGGGACGAGCTTCAGTATGCGCTCGACAGCGGTGTCGGACGGATCATCGTTGACAACGACGATGAACTCTCGACCCTCGACGAATTGACGCGGGGCCGCGCAACCGAGCAACGGATCATGCTGCGCATCACACCCGGCGTCGACGCGCAGACGCACGCCAAGACGACCACCGGTCTGCGCGACAGCAAGTTTGGCTTCCCGTTGCCGTCAGGGCAGGCAGAAGCGGCCCTGGTCCGAGCGCTGGAGGCGCCATTCCTCGACGTCACCGGTTTTCACATCCACCTCGGTTCGCCGTTGTTCAACATCGAGCCGTACGCCGACGGCATCGCCACGATCGGCCAGTTCGCCTCCGAGATGAAGCAGCGTCATGGCTACGAATGGCGCGAGTTCTCGCCCGGCGGTGGCATGGCCTTGACCTATACGGCCGATCGCGTCGCGCCAGAGTCCGAGCGCTATGCCGTGCAGATCGCCGAATCGATTCACACCGCCTGTGACACTCACGGTCTGGCCGTTCCCGATGTTCACATCGAGCCGGGTCGGTCGGTCGTGGGACGAGCCGGAGTGGCGCTTTATTCGGTCGTGAGCCGCAAGCACATTCCCGAGACCCGGGATTATGTCACCGTCGACGGCGGCATGGCCGACAACATCCGACCGGCGATGTACGAGTCAAGGTACGAAGCCGCCGCGGCAGAACAGATGAACACCGTGCCGAGCCTCGTCGCGACGGTCGCCGGCAAGTTCTGCGAGTCGGGCGATGTGCTCGTGCGCGACGCTCATTTGCCCTCGCTCCAACTCGGCGAGCTGATCGCGATTCCCGCCAGCGGCGCCTACCAGATCGCCATGGAGAGCAACTACAATCTCGCGCTCCGTCCGGCAATCGTGATGGTCAATGACGGCGACGCCCGGCTGGTCCGCCGGCGACAGACTCTGGACGACCTGCTGCATCTGGAACTCTGATGCCTGCTTCCGTGCCGACCGCCGACCAGTGGGGTCCACATGCAGATTCTCTGGCGGGCCGCACGCTGGTCGCCATGTTCGAGGCGCAACGTCTGCCTCACGCCCTGTTGATCGCCGGCCCGGTCGGAGTCGGCAAGCGTGACCTCGCCGTCCGGATCGCGCAAGCGCTTCTGTGTGAACAGTCCGAGCAGTCCGAGCAGCCCGGTCGAGGACCCTGCCGGACATGTCGCGCCTGCCTGCGGCTCTTCGACCCTGCACAGCCCAATCTCGATCCGCAACACACTGATGTGGAGATCATCTCGGCGGGATCGCTCTGCGCTGAGTCTGATCACGATCACCGCAACTCGCGCACGATCGGCATCTGCGTCATCCGGCGAATTGAGCACGTTGCCACGCTCACCCCGTTCGAGGCGAGCCAGCGGGTCATGATCATCAACCCGGCCGACGCGCTGACCGCCGACGCGGCGGACGCATTCCTGAAAACACTCGAAGAACCACCGGAATCGGTCTACTTCATCCTGCTGACCGGGCAAGCAGAGGAGCTTTCAGAGACGATCCGCTCGCGATGCCGCACGCTGACGCTGGCGCCGCTGCCGGAAGACCGACTGGAGCGCTGGCTGGAACGCTGGACGTCGGAGACTGGGCTGGAACTTCCCACCGACCCGCAGCAGCGCGCCGAGCTGCGCCGACTGGCGAGAGGTCGTCCGGGTTGGTTGCAGGCAAACCTGCGGGACGGCGACCCGGTGTCGCTCCGCTCGGCGCAGATCGACGATGCGATCCGCATCGCGAACGCGTCACGGGCGGAACGATTCGAATGGGCCGAACAGATCGCGGGTCGATCGACGAACGCCCAATCGATCGACAACCTGCAGCTGATTCTCAACGCGTGGAGCGACTGGTGGCGGGACTTGTGGCTGCAACAGACCAACCAGGGCGACTCGATCGTGCATGTCTCGCAGCGCGATCGAGTCGAACGAATCGCCGCCCTGTACGATCAAGGTGCAACCAGCCGGTTTCTGGAGAAGATTCACGGCACCCGGGCGTTGATCGAACGAGGGATTACCCATGGCCTCAACGCCCGCCTCGCGCTTGACGTGTTACTGCTCAGCATCCCGACCCCCAGGGAGTCTTCATGAACCACCTCACCGACGATGGAGCGCCGACTCAGTCGTCATCTGACAGCTCACAGGACGACCCCGCCTGTTCCAACGAGGCAACCGAGACCGAAACCACGACCGACGAACAGGTCGTGATCGGGATCAGAACCCGCGAGGCCTCACGGATCTACCACTTCTCCGCGCCTCGAGGTCAGGTGTATCCCGGTGATTATGTCGTCGTCAACCGTGCTCGGGGCGACCAGCTGGCCCGCGTCGTCACCGTCCCCGATGACGATGCGCCGGCAAACCCGATTCCCCAAGACGTTCGGCCAATCGTCCGGCTGGCCGATTCCGACGACCGTGAGCGCGCGGCCGAGCAATCGCAGCGCGCCGATTCCATCCTGCAGGAAATGCGAACCGCTGCCGTTCGTGAAGATCTGGGGCTGTATCCGGTCGCGATCGAACTGAACCTGAGCGGTGATCGCGGCACTGCCTGGTTCCAGGCGCCGGATCACGTCGACTTCCGATCCATGCTTGACGAGGTGCAGGACAAATACGATGTCCGATTGCACATGCAGCAAGCCAATCAACGCGAGCGCGCCCGGCTCGTCGACGGCTACGACATTTGTGGGCTCAGGCTCTGTTGCTCCAGTTGGATGACGGACTTTCCCCACGTCGGCATTCGCGTGGCCAAGGACCAGGATCTGTCGCTCAATCCCGACAGCATCTCCGGCGTCTGCGGACGCCTGCTTTGTTGCCTCACATTCGAGCACGACGTCTACCGCGAAATGCGCGGCACGTTGCCGCGCGTCGGCAAGCGTGTCAGCACGCCCGCAGGCATGGGCAAGGTGATCAAGCTCAACGTCCTGCAGCAGAAGGTCACGATCGCGCTCGATGACCATCCACAGCGAGTCGATGTTCCGGCCGACGAGATCGGCCTCGCCGTGCGAACCGAGGACGCCCCCAATCAGGCACTGGTCGAGGCGGAACAGGACAGGCAAGAGGCCGACAAGCGCGCGGCCGCCTTGCGCGCGGCCGCAGCGCCGTCCGAGCCGGCCGTCATGCCAGCGGCGCCGTCGGAGAAGCCTTCGAGGCGGCGCCGGAGGCGGTCACGCAAGGCGCAGTCCGGACGGCAGCAAGATCAGGATGGACGCGAGCAACGATCCGTCGCTCAGCCCGACTCGGGCGAACCTGAGTCGAGCGACGGACCGGCCAAGCGGCCCTCGCGGCGCCGGCGGCGACGCAAGCCGAAGGTGGTCAACCAACAGAGCGAGACTGCAGCGTCGGATACCGCAGCGACCAGCCAACCAGCCGACGGCGAACCGCGTCGACCACGTCGCCGCCGACGCTCACGTCAGCGCGTCAATCAGCCGGATCAACCATCCGACACATCCGAGTAGCCGGCTAGATCCGAAATTCCTCGAGTTCGTCCGACTGATCGCGGGCGACCCCCGCTATCTGCGCCGCCAGTTCGGTCAGCTGCTCTTCGTCGTACCAGTGGATCACGATGCGACCCCCGCTCGATGATCCGGTCGCCCCCGCGCGAACCTCGACCCTGGTCCCCAGCGCAGATTCCAGTCGCTCCGCCGCGCGCATCATGGCCGCAGAGGGTTCCACTCGTTGGGGAGGAGGTTTTCGGGTCGATGAGGAGAAGGCCCTCGCCGCTTCCTCGACCTGGCGAACCGTCCATCCCGCCTCGACCGCCTGCTCCGCCAGGGACTCCTGCTGGGACGTCGGTGCGGCCAACAACGCTCGACCGTGCCCTTCGCTGAGTGCTCCAGAAGCGAGCAGATCCTGAATCGCCTGAGGCAAGCGCCGCAAGCGCAACAGGTTTGCCACCGCAACGCGGCTCTTGCCAACCTCGCTGGCAATGCGCTCCTGGGTCCAGCCCCAGGCCGAGAGCTGCTCGAACGCGGTAGCCGTTTCGATTGGGTTCAGGTCGCTGCGCTGCAGGTTCTCGACCAACGCCAGCGTGAGTCGTCCGTCGGCTTCTTCGGCGCCGGCCTGCTGGATGACGACCGGGACGGTGTCGAGACCGGCCATGGCGGCGGCCCTCCAGCGGCGTTCCCCGGCAATCAGCTCATAGCGTCCAGCTTGCTCCGGTTGAACCAGGAGCGGCTGCAGGACTCCGTGTTCGCGGATACTCGCCGCCAACTCCTCCAGCTCATGCTGGTCGAACTCCCGACGCGGCTGCGAGGGATTCGGGGCAATCGATCCGATCGGCGCCCGGGCGGTCGTATCTCCAGATGACACGGAGGGCGCGGTCGGAATCAGTGATTCCAATCCACGCGCCAGGCCACGGCGACCAGACTGAGCGCGCGTTCCCTGTTCTCTGGTCGTCACCGTGCGACTCCGTCCAGTGCGCCGCTTCGATAGAGCGTCGACGGCGGCAAATCCGACAGGCGATTCAACAGCTCTTCGGTCAGTTCGCGGTACGCCTCGGCGCCTCGCGAACGCGGTGCATAGTCGAGGATTGGCTGCTGGTGGCTTGGCGCCTCAGACAGGCGGATCGATCGGGGGATAATGGTGTCGAACGTTGAACTGATATGCGCTTTCAACTGAGTTGCCACATCCTGAGACAGTCGCGTCCGGCCGTCGTACATGGTCGCGACCACCCCGAGTAGATGCAGACCGGGATTCAGCTGCATCTGTACGCGGCGGATGGTCTCGAGCAGGGCCGACAGCCCTTCCAGCGCCAGATATTCGCATTGCACCGGGGCAATCACCGCATCCGAGGCGCTCAAGGCGTTGAGCGTCATCAGACCCAGGGACGGTCCGCAATCGATCAGGACGAGATCGTAGCGACCAGCGACTTCCTGGAGCGCGCTTCGCAGAACGTATTCACGTCGCTCGCGGGATGCCAGTTCAATCTCCGCGGCCACGAGATCCATGGAAGAGGGAACGGCGTCCAGTCGGGGCCAGGCGGTGGATACGACACATCGACCCAGGTCAGCCTGGCCCAGCAGTGCGTCGTAGAGAAACGTGCCCTGCGATTCCGCGCCCAGGGCCGAGGTTGCGTTGGCCTGTGCGTCGGCGTCGATGACGAGGGTGCGCCGGCCGGATTCTGCGGAGGCGGCGGCCAGATTGACGGTCGTCGTCGTCTTGCCGACGCCGCCCTTCTGGTTCGCGACCGCGACCACGCTCACGTCAACAAGCCTCCTGCAGCGCTCCAGGCTTCTCTACGCCAAGAATAACGGTCAACCTGTTACGTCGAGTCGCCCGCGTTAGTCGTCACGGTACAGAATTCGCACGCGACGCGAGGATCCCTCTCCGAACGACTCGGTCTTCAACTCGGGATCGTCCTGCAGCTGGAGGTGAATAATGCGTCGCTCCGCGGCCGGCATTATGCCAAGGGTGACTGGTTCGTCGCGGTCACGCACTTCGGAAGCAGCCCGCTGGGCCATTTCCACCAGGGCCGTTTCGCGGCGGCGGCGATAGCCGTCGACATCCACGGTGACTGGATTGTTGCCGTCCAGCGCTCGGCTCACGATGACGTTGACCACGTACTGCAGCGCCGCGACGTGCGCGCCGTGACGCCCGATCAGGAGGCCCAGATCCTCGTCGCCAACCGGCTTGACGTCGAGCACCGCCACGGCGTGTCCCATGCCGTCCATCGGCGTCTCGGGCTCGCGGGCTGTGACCTCGACGTCAAAGCCCAACTGATGCGCGATATCGGTCAACACTTCAACTGCGAACTGGCGGGGATCTTCATTCGGCTCGAAGTCGGGGTCGGCGAGCAACTCAAACGGCCCAATCGGAGCGCGCGCCGGCTGACGCTCACGCGCATCGTCCTGTCTGCGCCCCCTGCCTCGTCTGCCCTGGCTTCGACGTCCACGCCCCTGGCGTGCGTCTCCGGATGGAGCCAACTGCCGAGATCGGGAGCGGGAGCGATGGTCGGGCTGTACTTCCTGTTGGCCTTCGTCTGTATCGATCGCGTCTTGCCCAGCCGGCTCGACCACGGGACGCGAACCACCTGCGCCGCGGCCGGCAGGCGAGCGACCGCTTCGCGCCGCCTGCTCCGACCGCCGGCCCGGCTCCACTTCCGTCAGATCGGAGTAGTCATCAATCTTCGGCAAGGCTGGCGGATTACCTCGGCCGCGCGGCGAAGATACGCCCTGGCGGGGTGTCACGCGAACCAACGATTGCGCGTGACCAATCCCGAAAATCCCGGTGCGGCCCTCATCGAGCACCTCGACATCCACCTGCGCTCGAGAGAGACCCAGGCGTTGCAGGGCAAACTGAATGGCATCGTCCACCGTGCGGCCCGACTGTTCGATCGCTTCCTTGTTCGCCATGACCAATTCTCCAACTAGACCACGTTTCGGGCTCAAGACCAGGGCGCTGTGCCCGGGCGGCAGTAACCCGAGAAGCTACGGAATGTGCTCAACGCGACCGGTTCGCTCTCCGTCTGCGTTGTCTTCGGCGCCGGGCAGCGCTCGTTTGACGACGCTGAGGACGCTCGGATTGCTGCTCTGATTCTTGCGCTTGCTCGTCGCTGGACTCGACATCCGCTGCGATCACGGCCGTTCCGCCGTTTGCCGCCGCTGCGGCAGCTGCCGGCGCCGGCAGGGGCTCGGACGAGAGCAACCATTTCCACGACCAGCGCAGCCCCTGCCGGTAGAAGTAGTAGTACCAGGAGGTGAGGATCGTGAAGATCGAGGTCACCAGCCAATAGAGTCCCAGTCCGGCCGGCACCTGCAGGGTGAAGAAGCCGAACATGAACGGCATCATCCACAACATCGTGCGATTCATCGATTCCGATCGCTCATCGCGGGGACCCATGCGGGCAGTGGAGACCTTCTGCTGGATGTACGCCGTCACGCCGACCATGATGGCCAGCGGCAATGACTGTTCCAGAGAGGAAGAACCAAGGTCCCAGAAGAGGAAATCGCGGTTAATCGGGATGGCCGAGGTGATGTACGACCAGTCGTAGAGGTCGCTCGAGAGGCGCAGCAATTGCTCGGGCGTGTCGCCCAGCGTCCGCCTCAGGACCTGGTAAAGCGCGATCCAGATCGGCATCTGAACCAGCAATGGCCAGAGACAGCCAAGCGGATTGAATCCGGCCTCTCGGTAGACCTTCATCAACTCTTCCTGCCGGCGCTTGGGATCCTTGTACTTCTTCTGGATCTCCTGCATCCGCGGCTGCATTTCTTGCATGCCGCGCGTCGCGCGCAGCTGCCGCAGCGTCAGGGGATAGGTGATCACGCGCACGATCAACGTGAACAGGATGATCGCGACGCCGTAGTTATCGTCGACTGCGTGGGCAATCACGATCAGCCCGTTCATGATCGGGCCGATCAGAATGTCGTTCCAGATGAAGTCGAGGATGTCCATCGTCTGCTTGCGTCAATCAGTGTCAATCAGTTCTGCGGGTACAGCCTGACGGCCTGGTTGGCGCCCAGCAGGACGGCATAGAGCACACCATCCTCGTCGCTGACCAGGATCCGGTCATCGCGCAGGATCGCATTGGCCATCAAGTCCTTTGCGCCTTCCAGTTGGAATTGTCTGAGCGGGGAGCCGTCGGTCGCGTTGAGCTGGTGAATCATCCCGCCCCGCGCAACGATCACCAGAATGCCGCTCTCGCCGGACTCATGCTCGACGTAGAGTGGCTGCGCCCGAATCCGATCACCCACGGCGAACGGCTGCAGCCAACGTCGAGCGCCGGTCAGCGCGTCTATGGCGTAGACATTGCCGCGCAGATCGGTGGTGTAGATCACACCATCGCGAATCAGCGGCGTGCCCCAGAGCCAGTGCGAGGCCTCGGTGGCCCAGATCTGGGCGCCGGTCGCGGCGTCGAGACCATACAGCGTCCGATCCAGCCCGCCCACGAAGACCAGGCCATCGGTTGCGCCGATTGAGCCGGCGATCCCGCTCTCGATCTCGATCTGCCAGGCCGAGCGACCGGCCAAGTCTCCGTCCACGTTGATCGCAGTGATCCGTCCGTCGAGCCCGGCCACAATCAGCAACCTGCCGCGCTCGGTGTCGACCAGCGCAGGACCGCCCCAGATCTGCAGGTCGGAACCGCCGTCCCAGATCCAGACCGCCTCTCCGGGCTGCTCGATATCTACTGCATAGACGCGGTAGCCCGTATCAGCCAGATACACGCGCGTGCCATCAACGACCAGGTCGGCAACGAATCGATCCTCGCTGTCGAACACGAGCCTCGCCGACTCGCCGTCGCGCCGCACGGCATAGAGTGCGCCGTCGGAGTAGCCGGCTAGCAGCCATTCGTCGGTCGACTCGACCCAGACCGGGTCTGCGTAGAAGGCGACTGGCTCAATCTCGCCGTCGAGACCGGGGAAGTTGCCGTCGTCGTCGGGAAACTCCCAGACGGCGGAGCCAAGGTTGCCGTCGAGCAGCTGCACCGCGACCACCTGGTCCTCGCCGGTCGGCGCGATCAGGCGGGTCTCCGGCTCGACCGGATCCAGTGTCGGCGCCGCCCAGCCGTCGGGTTGATCGGCGACATCGCAAGCGACGAGCAGCGGAACAGCGGCGACCAGAGCGAGGAGTAGGCCCGCTCTGCGGCGTTTTCCGGGCCACTGTTTCACGTGAAACAACGATGGCATCGCATCGACCCACGAGGTCCCCCTGCCGGAGTCACGATCAGATTGTTTCACGTGAAACATCCTGATCCTGATCTGACGCCCCTTCAGCGGGGGACGGCGCCGGATCGTAGCCTCCCCTGCTGAGCGGATTGCAACGCAACAGACGCCACAGGCCCAGCGACACACCGATGAGGGCGCCGCGCGCCCGAACAGCGTCGATCATGTACTGCGAGCAAGAGGGTTCGAATCGGCACTGTGATCCCAGTGCAGAGGCGATCGGCGATAGCACTATCTGGTAACCGTGCACGAGTTGAAGCACCAGTCGATTCGCGACACGGGCGATCAATCGGCTCAAGATGCCCCCCTGTCGGCGCGCAACTGCAGCAGAGAGCGGCGAACCAGACCGCGCAGGGTTGCATCGAGCTGATGGAAGTCGGCTTCAGCCGCGCCCTGGCGAGCGATCACCACGACATCGAGGCCCGCGCAGTCGCCGGTCAGGTTCAACTGTCTGACCGATTCGCGCAGCCGGCGTCGGATCCGGTTCCGCTGCACTGCTCCCCCCAGCCGTGAACTGACCGCGAATCCGAACCTGCAGGGCTGCTCCTCAGCTGCTTGCCCCCTCGCCCGCGCGCGCAGCGCCAACGGACCTCGTGACGCCCGAATCCCTTCACGAAATACGGCATCGAAATCCGACTTGCGACGCAAACGCTGTTCAGCAGGCATCTTCTGGCATCGTCCGCGAGCGCGCTACGCAACGCTCGGCGCGCGTACTCAAGCAAGGAGACAAGGCTCGGCGCTGTCGTTCAGACGACTGTCAATCGTCGCCGTCCTCGGGCGCGACGGCGCTTGAGCACCGCTCGCCCGCCTCGGCTGGACATTCGCTTCAGGAATCCATGCTCCCGCTTGCGCGGTATTCGCTTCGGTTGATACGTGCGTTTCGGCATCAGTTTCCTCACCACAGCACGGGACACACTGACCCGTCGGACGGAGAACGTAGAACAAGTAACTCTCAGTATACGCCAGCCCCCGTCCCGCCCTGCGTTGACTGGACAGCGCAGCTGTCTGGCTCACTGCGGTGGCTCACTGTGGTTGATCCGCGCGCTCCAACGCCTTGTAGACCGCTAGCGACTCGATGACGTACTGAACATACATTCTGGTGGATTGAAAATCGAGCGCTGCGAGGAATCCGTCCGGGCCCGCAATAGCAGCCTCAGCCTCCCACCTGGCCGCGTTGCCGGGACCGGCGTTGTAGGCGGCCAGCGCCATGATCGGCTCATTGGAGAACCCCTCAAGCTGACGCGCCAGGTACCAGGCGCCGAATCGGATCGCCAGTTCGGGCCGAGCGAGATCGCTGTGCGCATACTCGATCCCCAGACCAGCCGCGATATCCGATCCAGTGAGCGGAATCACTTGCGTCAACCCAACCTCGCCTGCCAGACCTTCCGCGTCGGCGTCATAGAGGCTTTCGCGCCGAATCAGCGACCAGAGCAGCAACGGATCGACGCCCTCGGTCTGAGTGTGCAGAGTCATCACATCTGACCAGGGCCGGGGATAGGCCAGGCGCAAGAGTTCGGGAGGCGCTTCCGTCCAGTTCAGACCGAACAGGGTCATCACCTGGGTCGCCGCACTGACCGAGGCGCGATATTCGTCTTGAGCGGCGAGCGATTCGGCCGCTTCCACGAGCGCCCATGGATTCGTGCTGAGCGTATCGATCAACGAAGACAACATCCGGTCTGCTGCATCGTCGAATCCCCCGAGGCGCAAATCACGAGCCGCCTGCCACTCTTGGAGCGCCTCCAGGTCGGTCTCGACCGGATTCGACTCGCCCGTGAGCCGCATCAACCATTCGTCTGTCGTGATGTCCAGAACGCCCGGCGCTTCCTGGGCCAGAAACGCAGCAGCGCGGAGCCCATAGTAGCCAATCGAGTCGGTCTCCACCACCGCGGTGGCGAGCTCTACCGCCGCTGCTTCGTCACCAGCTTCCCGACTCATCAACGCCGCCCAGTAACGAAACTCCTGTTGGAGCTCGTCACTCCAATGCTCGGCACCGAGATCGGCCGCCTGCCTGAAGCGCAGCGTCGCTTCCCCCCACTGTCCGCGAGAGACCGCCAACGAAGCCCATCGACGCGCCGCCTCGGGAGCACGTGCGTAGCCCGGCTGGTCGTCCATCACTCTGCGCCAGTACTCTTCCGCCGCGGTCTGGTCACCATCAGAGATGGCAAACTCGGCCAATCGCATCGCCGATTCTGCGGCCAACGGATCCGTAGGATCTCGTCCGATCACTGCGACATAACCCAGCGACGCGCTGCCCTGATCTCCGTTGGCCTCGTGAATTGCCGCGATGTAGAACTCGCCGGCAACCTGCTCGGCGAGATCTCCCGAGCTACCGAGCACGTTGAGCATCGCGTTTCGCGACTCAACCCAACGCTCCTCATTGAAGCGGATCAGACCGATTGTGAGTTCATCGACATCGACACCGACATCCAATAGAGACGCCAACGCTTCTGAGCTCTCCCCAACATCGCGATAGTCATAGATCAATGCCCGCCAGGCAGCTTGCGCTGCCTCGACATTGCCGGCGTCGCGCTGCAATGCGGCTGTCCGGCTCAGGGCGGCGGCCTGATCAGCGCGCCACGGAGATTGACGTATCAGCTCGTCATAACGTGCTAGTGCTCGGTCGCGTTCCCCGGCGATGTCGAGCTCGGTGGCAGCGATGTGAATTGCTCGCAAGCGGTCCTGGAATGGCAGCATGCCACCCAACGCCCGCTCGGCCCACTCCACCGCTTCCAGTCCACGTCCAACTCGCTGCAGTTCCCTGGCGATCTCAAGCGAAATCAGCGCCCATGCGGGACTATCCGTGTTGACATAGTCGGTCATGGCTTCGACCGCGACGTCGGTCTGCGCCAGCGCCAGTGCGGCCCGTGCCCGCAGGAGGTCATGACGGCGGGATTGGTCCGGCGTCTGGAATCCGGATATCTCCGACAGCGCCGTTTGCGCATCCGAGGGTCGATCGAGGCGGAGCAGCAGCCGAACCCGGTCCAACCTGAGTGATGTCAGCGCTTGGGGATCCAGCGAACCACCGGCTGCGATCGCCGTGTCGCGAACAGCCAACGCCTGTTCCCAATAGCCGTTTCGCTCCAGCGCCGCTGATTCGGCGACCAACAGGCTGACCGGATTGGCGGGCGGGCGCGCCGGCTCGTCTGGCTGTGCTTCCTGCTGCTCCACCGCTTCTACCGCTGGAACCGGGCGGGCCGGCTCTTCCTCCGCAGATTCTGCCGCTTGCTCCTGTTGCACCGGCTCCTCCGGCTCACTCGAGCAGGCAACCACGACCAGCGCGGCGGCGGCTGTCAGCGTGATAAGGGCAACGAGCCGAAAGCCAACGGCACGGGTCAACACGGCCGATACGGGTACTATCACAACGATCCCGGAATCCACCCCGCCAACGCCTGCCCACACTGTACCCCCATGGCTCAAGTTTCGGACAGATCGATCCGCGCAACATCGGCAACGAGTTGGGCCGAAATCAATCTTGCCGCCCTACGTCACAATGTCGACCTGCTGCGCCGTCAGGCGAGTCCGGCGGGCGTCGCGGCCGTGGTCAAGGCCGACGCGTACGGGCACGGAGCGATCACAATTGCGAGGGCAGCGCTCGAGGCAGGAGCGGCCAGGATCTGCGTGTTCACGATTCGAGAAGCCGTTGAGCTCCGTGAGGCGGGCATCGATGCGCCAATTCTCTGTCTCGGCCCGGTCCTCGCCGAAGACCCCGATCCCATCGCCGCGCTTGACATCGGTGTGGTGGTGGATTCAGCAACCACAGTCCGACGACTGGCCGAGGCGAGCCAACGCGCAGCACGAGCGATTCGCGTGCACATCAACATCGACACGGGGATGCAGCGCTATGGATTACAACCGGCGCAGGCGATCGAGCTGGCTCACGTGGCCCGCTCTGTTGACGTACTTGAGTTGGAAGGCGTCTTTACCCACTTCGCCGACGCCGGCAACTCGCAACGTCAACCCTCGCTCGATGCACTGCAACGCTTCCAGGAGACCGCCGACCAGATTGGCGCGCCGCTTCGTCATGCCGCGGCCTCGGCGGCGGTCTTCAACCTTCCCCAGGCTTCGCTCGATTTCGTCCGAGCCGGCATCTCCCTGTATGGCGTCGACCCCACGCCAGAGTTGAAGGATCCGACTGCCGCGCTGTTGCAGCCAGTGCTGTCCTGGCGAACGAGACTGCTCGCGATTCGGCAGGTCGCGCGGGGCGAGTCCGTTTCGTACGGCGGACTGTGGGCGGCTGAGCGAGATTCGCGCATTGGAATCACCGGGGTGGGGTATGCCGACGGCCTGGCGCGGCGCCTGTCACCGTGGGGCGACATGCTCGTCCGTGGACAACGGGCGCCGATTCGCGGCGCCATCTGCATGGATACGACGATGATCGATCTCACCGAGATTCCCAACGCCACTGTTGGCGACGTTGTCACCGTCCTTGGCGCCGACCGGTCGCAGTCGATCAGCGCCTGGGACATCGCCGACCGGCTGGACACCATTCCCTACGAGATATTCACCGGCATCTCTGACCGCGTGCCGCGACGAACCAGCTATCTGGAAGGCTGACATGCCACACAACTTGTCGCCAACGCGATCCATTCGTAGGATCAGTGTCGGAGACATACGATGAGCACTCGCACCCGGTTCCTAGGCGCCATGCTGGCCATGATCGGAGCAATCGCCCTCCTGGCAGCGTTGGCGATGGCAGCTCCGACGGGCGCGAGTGAGTATCTGATTCAGGAAGAACCGGAGCGTGGCGCCACGGTTGCCGAAGCGCCGCACCAGCTGCTGTTGACGTTCGACCGGCCGCTGGCGCAAATCAAGGGCGCGCACCACGTTGAGGTCACCGACGGCGACGGCTACCGCGTGGACGACGGGCACGTGGAAATCTCCACCTATAGTCAGCGCACCCTGATCGTCCCCATTCACGCGGAGGGCGACGGAACCCTAAGCGTTGACTATCGAGTGCTGCTGGTCGGCGACGGCGAGCACCTGCAGATCAGCTCGTCCTACGACTTCACCGTTGACCACTCGCTGGTCCCGATAGAAGGTGAAGCTCTAGAAGCGCCCGCAGCTGCCAAATCCAGCCAGGCGCTCGTCCTGTGGACCATCGTGATTCTGATCGGCATCGCCTTTGCCGGCGGGATGATCTACTTCCTGCGGATGGCGACCGGGAACTCGCGCAGTTCGCTGGAACCCACGAACCGCAGCGTGTTCCGCGACTGACCAGCGCTGATCAACCGCTCAATCCTCGTCTGATCCGCCGTCCGCCCCAGGCCTCATGGTCGGAATCAACGGTTGAGCGCCCTCATCCCGCTTCGGCTTGCGCTCCGGTAGGTCGGCCACGCGCTGTCTGACAGCGGCGACATCATCGGCCGAGACGTCCGGACCCAGCACGAGTACCGCGACACCCGAGTCACGCAGGGCTTCAATGTCGCCGGCTGAGATGTCGGTGGGACATTTCACGCCCATGGGCGCCGAGACGAGCATCGCCAGCCGACGTAGATTGAGGATGGTGCCCAGCCCGACGGGAAACTCGACCTCGACAGCGATCTCGGCCGGCCGCAGGCTGCCCAGCGCTCGGGCGTCTGCCTCTTCGATTCGCAGATCGTCCAGCCTCACGACATAATCCACGTCCTCGTCGAGCAACCCGTCGGCTCGGGCGCCGTCGAGTTCAAACGAGACGAATGCAGCGCCGCGCTCTTTGGCGCCGGCCACATTCTCCGCGGTCAGCGCCTCCAGGCGTGTGCCCCACAGATCGACATTCGCCGACTCTGCCGCCGCGATGTCATCGTCGCTCAAGGCCAGGCAGAAGTCGGCACCCTCGACGATGCCAATGGCGCCGACCAGCATCGATGCCTGAGGCTCATCGGCGGCCGCGCCGAATCCCAGCCGCCGTTGGCGGGTCTTGCGTCGGTCCCGGATTGCATCGGCGAACTTACCCATCGCTGCGCCCCTCCATTTGCCCACTCAGGATCGTGCTCGACTCAACTAGAATCCAGCTTAATTCAGGCTGGCGCTCAGACGATTTGGCGGGGGTGACACATGGACGTTGGCGACTGGTTGACCGCCCCGTTCGGTGGCGAGGTATTGGAGTGGGCCCCAATCCCGCTGCGGATCGCCCTGGGAATCATCTTCATCGACGCTGGCCTGGGCAAGTTCCGGCGCGGCATCGGCGGCTTCTCCGGCTGGCTCGAGTCGCTCGGCGTGCCGTTCCCGAAACTGGCAGGCCCGGGGGTAGCGACGATTGAGCTCGGCGGGGGCATCCTGCTCTTGGCCGGACTCCTCGTTCCCTGGGTTGCGATCCCGCTGGCGATCAACATGATGGTCGCCACCTACGTGAACAAGTTCAAAGAGGGACTGCCGTTCCAGGGCTCGTCGGACAAGCAGGGCTACGAGTTGGACGTGCTCCTGGTCTTCGCCTGTATCGCGCTCATCCTGATGGGGGCCGGTCCCGCATCAATCGATTCCCTGCTCTCGTAGGAATCCGGGCACCCCGTAGCCGGGTTCCGATATACGCTTGCTGGCGGCGAGCCTAGCGGGCAGGGTGGCGCACGCATGGAGCGGTGGTCGGTCTTTGTTGCGGAGCACCCGTGGCGGGTGATCTTCCTCTGGATCGTGACGATCATCCTCGCCGCAATGGCCGTGCGGTCATGGGGCGGTTCGCTGACCGACTCGTTCACAGTTCCTGGCACGGAATCTCAGGCGGCTCTCGATCTACTGGTTGAGCGCTATCCGGCCCGCTCCGGCTCGGAACTGCTCGCTGTCTTCCATCGAGCAGACGGGACGATTCAGGAACCATCGGTACAGCGGGCCATGGAGGAGTTCGCGCGCCAGGCACGGAGCATCGACGAGGTCGCAGCCGTCGATCTGCCCGGCGTCCGGCCGGGCAACGTTTCGCCCGACGGCCGCACGGCGATCGTTCGGGTCGTGTTCGACAAGCTGGCCAACAACCTCGACACCGAGAACATTGGAAATGTGATCCGTATTGGCGAAACCTATCGCACTGAAGGGTTGCAGATCGATTTCGGAGGCGAGCCGGTACGTGAGTATGAGACGGAGCCGCCTGGCACGTCTGAACTGGTCGGGCTCGCCGCGGCGTTGTTGATACTGATTGTCGGATTCGGTTCAATCATCGCGGCCGGCATGCCGATCGTGTCGGCGCTCGTTGGCCTCGGTCTCGGGACGGTCGGCGTCTTGCTGGCTGCGGCCTACCTCGATATCTCCACGATTGCTCCCACATTCGGCGCGATGCTCGGCATCGGCGTCGGCATCGACTACGCCCTGTTTGTGATCGCGCGCTACCGAGAGCAGTTGGCCGCCGGCGTTGACCCGCGTGAGGCGGCCCGCGCCTCGGTCACGACCGCCGGGCGCGCGGTCGCGTTTGCCGGTTCGATCGTCGTGGTCGCCCTGCTCGGCCTGTTCGCCATCGGGATTCCGTTGATTGCCAACCTCGGCCTAGCCGCGGCATTGGTCGTGTTACTCGAGATGCTGGTCGCCGTTTCGCTGCTGCCGTCGATGCTGGTGCTGATCGGCCGACGCATCGATCGCTTCTCGATCCCCAGGCTGCGCTACACCGCCGGTGGCGAGCACGGGCGCTGGTATCGCTTCTCACGACGGATCGAACGGCGTCCGTGGCTCTACCTCGTCATCGCCTCAGGAATCCTGATCGCGCTGATGATCCCGGCCTTCGACATCGAGATGGGCGTCTCCGATGACGGCAACCGACCGACTACCTACACCTCGCGGCGCGCATACGACCTGATTGCGACCGGGTTTGGTCCCGGCGTCAATGGCGCGTTGTTCGCCATGGTCGACAATCCCTCCGGACCGCTCCGGCCCGGGGAACTCGAACGGGTCCGGCACGCGTTGATGCAGGACGAAGGCGTCGCAGCAGTGTTGCCTCCCGATCTGTCGGCAAACGGCGAGACAGCGTTGATTCCGGTGATTCCCACGACGGCGCCGCAGCAAGTCGAGAGCCGCGAGTTGGTCAGTCGGCTGCGTGAGTCGGCCGTGCCTCAGGCGTTGCAGTCGGTCTCTCCCGACACCCGCATCCTGATTGCTGGCTCAACTGCGGCCTTCGAGGACGTCACCAACAAGCTGGTCTCCCGCCTGCCCTACTTCTTCGTCATCGTGATCGGCGTCTCGGTACTGCTGTTGATGATGGCCTTCCGCTCGATCGTCGTTCCGCTCAAGGCGGCGCTGATGAACATGCTGGCGATCGGCGCCTCGATCGGCTTCATCGTCGCCATCTTCCAATGGGGCTGGGGCCTGTCGCTGATCGGTCTTGACCGCACCGGACCGATCGAGTCGTTCCTGCCGATGTTCATGTTCGCCTTGCTCTTTGGTCTCTCGATGGACTACGAGATCTTCCTGCTCTCCAGGATCCGCGAACACTGGCTGGAGACCGGCGATTCCGGCGAGTCGGTGGCATTTGGCATCGGAGCATCCGCCCGCGTGATCACCGCAGCGGCGGCAATCCTGATAGCCGTCTTCGGCAGCTTCGCCTTCTTCGGTGACGAACGCGCCGTCAAGGAGTTCGGCATGGGCATGGCGTTCGCCATATTCATCGATGCCACACTCGTCCGGCTGGTCCTCGTGCCTGCCTTCATGCAGATCGCCGGTCCGGCAAACTGGTACATGCCGCAGTGGCTCGACAACATCTTGCCCGGCCTCACCATCGACCCGCCGATTCCGGTCCGCACCCGGGTCCGCCGAATGATCGGCATCGCCCTGCACATGGTCCTCGCCCGGCCGCAGAAGTCGGCGTTGCGATAGCTCCCGGACCGGAGCCACGCACCCTATTCGTCGTAGCGATGCACCTCGATCTGCCACTCGCTGATGCCCGAGCCCGCGCCCTCCGGTTGCATCAGCACGCGCCATTCGCCGGCAGGTCCAGGTGCATCCTCGGGCGTGATGAACACGGCGCTGGCGAGGCAGGGACCGGCTGCGCCGCAATTCGCGACAACCCGGCCGGACACGACCGTCTGGCCTTCGGCGTCGAACACGAAGATTCGGGCCGTGCTCTGATCGGGACCGACGATCGAGACCGCAATCTCAAAGAACCCGTCGTTGTCCTGAACGATCAGTGAGCCGTCGTCGCCGAGCGTACTGCCGATACCCAACAACGTGGGCTGCAGCCCGTCCTCGGTGATCTCGCCGCGCACGCTCACGTCGCCCCTCGGGGTTGGCAGAGTCGCGCTCGAGACCGTCGTCTCCTCTTCCTCCATCGCTACCTCTTCCTCAGGCAGCTCGCCGCCGATCTGCCTGATCGTCAAAAGGTAGGCGCCGGTAGCGTCATCGGCGTAATCCTTGATCGTCAGGCTGACGATGCCGTCCTCGTCAGGGGCCAGCGTCAGCGCCGAGTCCCGTCCGAATGGTCCGCCGCCGGTGTCGTCGTCGACCGCGTCCAAACCTCCGCCCTCAATCAGCAACACGGCGTCAATCAACAGGCTCTGGGCGAGAATCTCGTACACGGCCCCGCCTCGCACTGCCAGGTTGAAGGTATCGGCGTCACCGGGAATGTCGATCGAACCGACGAACGGGTTGTTGATCTCGATCGAGGCGACCTCGTCTGTTTCTGTCATCGTCATCAACGCCGCGCTAGACGTGATCCGATAGGTCGGATCGCCCGGCATCGCCTCCGACGCCTCATCATCGCTGGGCCCGTCGGCCATGGCAGGCTGCGGCACGATCGACAGCGTGTACGGTCCGACGGTCTCGGGCGCCAGGCTGATGATGGTCGCTCCGGAGATAATCCGCGACTCCTGCAACACCACCCCGCTGGCGTCGATCAGCTGGAACACCGCCGGCGTCTCCGTGGAGATCGACAGTGACGCGCTCTGGCCGGTCGCCTCGTCACCCAGCACCAGCTGCGCAGAATGATGCCCAAATGGCACTGTGACGACATGTTCCGTCGCCGCGCTGTCCGGATCCGGAGCGCGAGAGGCTGCGATCTCCGCCGGCGGCAGACTGCGCGCCAGGTCACCCGTCGACACGTACCAGCCCAGCCCAACCAGCGCCGCCGGAGCGAATCCGATCACCGTCCCGGCGCTGTCAATCAAAATCATGCCGACCGTGCTGAACGGACTGTCGGGACGAGCGTCGGTGCGCAGGAAGGTCCGTTGTCCGGGTTCCCACTCATCGACCCCGCTGAGCACGCCCGAATAGATCGAGGGCAGCGAGCCCGTGCGGTTGTCGGCGCCGTATCCAACCGTGAAGACAGATGAACCGGGGCTGATCCCCTCACCGTCACCGAGCAATGCGCCCGGCAATCGACGTACCAGGTTGCTGTCCAGCGGGCCCAGATAAGCGAGACCCGTGAACTGGTCGCGCCCAACGATCGGCACATCCTCGAGGACGTCGCCGTTCGACAGCATCACGCTGGCGACGCGCGATCCACGCAGCGACCGTTCGTCGACCAGCACATAACCATCGCTGATGACCAGACCGGTCGCGGTGGCGTCTCCAACCATCACCAGGGCGAGACTGGGGAAGACGATGCTGTACGCGTAGGCGCCCTCGCCGCCGCCTTGCGCTTGCGGCGGAGGTTCGCGGCCCGGCTCTTCTGCCGGCTCCCGAGCCGGAGGACGTGGAGCAGGGGCGGCAGCTGCCGTTTCCTGTTCGACTTCCTGCTGCTGCGCTTGCTGTTCCTGCTGCTCCTGTTCGGAGTCGTCGCCGATCAAATCGCAGGCGCTGAAGATCAACGCTCCGACGATCACCAGCGCCAACAACCAGAGGCCGCGTAGCCGCAGACGATCGGTCAGCATGGTCACGTTCATCTCGGCTCCCGTCGCTATCACGGCTCGGCCGGGCGGCGCAGGCGCCGCGTCCGACCCCTCACAAGGCGCTCAGAATGTGATCGGAGTGTATCCCACATCCCGATTCATCACGCCCACTACGCACCGTCCGAACCGCGATACTGAACCTGAACCGGGTCGCTCGGAGCGCCCGGCACAGGTGCTGAAGGCCACGGAGATTGGAGATGCACAATGCAGTACATCCTCCTGATACGGCTGTCGCCCGAGGGGATCGACGCCACGCTCGACAACCCGCGCGCGCCGCTGGAGGCGGAACGCAGCGTTTCGATGCCCGGCGTGAGCGCGCTAGGCATCTACGCCGTCCTCGGACAGTACGACTTCGTGGCGATCATCGACGCACCCGATAACGACGCGGCGGCGCGCTGGTCAATTGCGTTTTCAGCCAGGATCCGGGGTGAAATCACGACCATGCCGGCAGTGCCCATCTCGCATCTCGAGGGGCCGGGCGATCCGAATCGGTCCATGGAATCCTCGGAGCCGCTGCCGGGCCAGACAAGCAACTAGGGACGACCGTGGACTGGAGCCGGCGGGGGGATTCGAACCCTCGGCCTACGGTTTACGAAACCGTTGCTCTACCACTGAGCTACGCCGGCTTGAGCACGACTCCGAGCGTATCGCACAGACGATTCCGGCTCTCAGGTGATCGGTTCGATTGAAGCTTCCGTTGGATATCGACATGTTCTATGAGACGAGGAGCGACCCGCTTGCCTGCTCTATGGTGCAAACATGTTTCGTCTGACCGTATCAACGCTCGATGACGAGTTCATCGCACCGATCCAACCGGCGCTCGAGCGCGCCGGCCTGCAGGTCGTCCACTACATGCCAGGTGAGGGCCAGGAACCGGACCCCGCGGCCGCGCCCGATGTCCTGTTACTCGACTGGCGGCACGCCGTACCCGTCGCCCGCCCGGCCGAGGTGCAGGCCTGGCCCGACGCCATGCGTCTCGCGGTGTTGCGTCCCGTCGACACTCATTTGCTCGGACCGACGCAGGAGCTGGACGACTTCATCCTGGCGCCCGTGCACGACGCCGAACTGGTCGCTCGAGTCCAGCTCGTGCTCTGGCGTCACGGCCGGGCGCTCACCCGCAACACGCTCGAGGCCGGCGACCTGGTCGTGGACACCTCCAACTACCAGGTCTTCGAAGGCGGTCGCTCAATCTCCCTGACCTTCAAGGAGTTCGAACTGCTGCGCTTCCTGATGACGCACAATCAACAGGTCTTCACACGCGAGACCCTGCTCAATCGGGTCTGGGGCTACAATTACTACGGCGGCTCCCGCACGGTCGACGTTCACATCCGTCGGCTGCGCTCGAAGCTCGAATCCAGCGGTCGCCGCTACGTCGAGACCGTCCGCAACGTCGGCTACCGCTTCGCTCTCCCGCTGCGCTAGCGGCATCGCATATCCCTCCGGTCCCCTCCGGCCCCTCTCCCTGAGGGAGAAGCCTGCCCCGCACTTGATGCGGGGTGTTGGGGTGAGGGCCCTGCGATGTCCTACTCCGCTTCCGCCCCTGCCCGATGCCCCGCACCCTCTCTCTCCCTCCGATGCCCCGCGCTTGACGCGGGGCTCAGCCCGCGATCACAACCCGCCACCACACTCTGATCATCCCCTCCCCCCTCGGATGCCCCGCGCTTCTCCCCAAACGTCAACACCAACACAACCCCATCCACACCACTCACTCAGAACATACATACGATGTAAGAAACCAGCCAGCCCTCTGCAAAGGAGTCCCCGACCATGTCCTTCCCCCACTACCCCAACCCCGCCCGACGCGCCCGCATCCTCGAGGCCCAGCAACTCCGTATGCAGGGACTGACCATGCGCCAGATCGCCGAGCGCATGCACTGCTCCGTCTCCACCGTCCACGCCTACCTGCGCGATTACGAACTCTTCCGCTCGGACCTCATCCACGAGCTCGCCGCCGACCAGATCGTCGAACACCTCATCCACTTCGCGAACCCCGACGATCCCCTCCACGAGCAGCGCCGCGCCGACCTCCATGAACTCCGCCTGCTGCTCTCTGCCATGCCCCAGATCTGCCGCGCGGAATCAGACCGCTCCGCCGAACTCCTCCAGGGCGGCGTCGCCGTCGACCGCTACGGCGCCCGCTACCCCAAAGCCGACCGCCTGCACCCGC
>VXQZ01000018.1 GCA_009838735.1 Chloroflexota bacterium | reverse complement strand
GCCCCCCTCTGTCACTCCGTGACATCTCCCCCCAGAGGGGGGAGAGGGGAGAGGATTGGAGGGGGAGGCGGTGTGTCCACCGAGTTATGGTGCATAGCCTTGACAACCGGCGTCGAGACCTGTGTGATTTTGAGGCGTGAGATAACTTGACGGCGTGAGCCAGGCTTCGCGTTCGGCGGGGGGTGCGTTGCGATGAGTCGATATGTCGGCGATCCGATTGTCTTTACGGGCAACGCGCATCCGGAGCTGGCGCGCGACGTGTGCGCGGCGCTGGATGTGGAGCTGGGCTGCGCGAACGTGTTCGACTTCGCCAACGGCAACACGTTCGTCCAATTCCTCGACAACATCCGCGAACGGGACGTGTTCCTGATCCAGCCGGGGGCGAAGCCGGTCAACCACCACCTGGTTGAGCTGCTGATCATGATCGACGCGGCGCGGCGCGCGTCGGCCGGGCGGATCACGGCGGTCGTGCCCTATTTCGCCTACGGCCGCTCGGACAAGAAGGACCAGCCGCGGGTGCCGATCACGGCGCGGCTGTTCGCCGACCTGATCCAGACGGCGGGCGCCGACCGGATGCTGACCATGGACCTGCACGCCGGGCAGATACAGGGCTTCTTCCACATCCCGACGGACGAGCTGACAGCGCAGCGGCTGTTGGCTGAGCACTTCCGTTCACAGGGGTTCGATGGCGTGGTGGTGTCGCCTGATTTCGGGGGGGCCAAGCGGGCGCGAGCGATGGCGGATTTGCTCAACCTGCCGGTGGCGATCGCGGAGAAACGGCGGACGGGCAACGACGACCGTGCGGAGATGCTGCAACTGATTGGCGAAGTCGGCGGGCGTGACGCGCTGATCGTCGATGATGAGATTGTCACGGCCGGCACGCTCTGCGAAGTGGCGGAGTTGTTGCGCAGTGAGGGCGCGCAGCGGATCCGGGCGGCGGCCATCCACGGGATTCTGTCACCTCCGGCTCTGGAGCGGTTGGCGATGAGTCCGATTGCTTCGGTCGTGCTGACCGACACGCTGTCGTTGCCCGAGGATGATCAGGGGGCGGAGTTAGAGACGGTCTCGGTCGCGCCGCTGCTCGGCGAGGCGATCCGTCGGATCCACGAGGGCGACTCGGTCGGGGCGCTGTTTCGGTAGGGCACTATGCACGCCTGATCTTGGTACAGTGAAATCGAGGGCCGCGCTCTGGATCCTGCGGCCGGGAGGAACTCCTGCGATGCGGTATTCCGAGGACGTGCATACGCCGCAGCCGCTCGTATTCGCGCTAATCGCTTTGGTCACCGTGGGCACCGGCGGTTTGGGCATCTGGCTGCTGGTCGGAGAGGATCAACTGGTCGGAGCGGCGGTGATTCTGGCGGGCGGGCTGACAGCAGCGTTCCTTAGCGTCTTACTGGTGCTGCGCATCCACGCCGACGGTGAGATGCTGCGGGCGCGGTTCGGACCCTGGGGATTGAGCATCGCGGCCGAGGAGATCGAGGGCGCGAGCGTGGCGCGGTATCCGTGGCTGTCCTACGGAGGCTGGGGTCTGCGCTGGGGCCGGCATGAGGGTCGGCCGGGTCGTGCGCTGTCTGTGCCGCTGATGCGCACCGGCGTCTTCGTCGATACGACCGAAGGCAAGCGCCACTACCTCAATAGCCGCCGTCCGGAGGAACTGGCCGAAGCGGTCAACCGACTCGCAGGTCGTCGCTGAACGGCTAACGCTCCCCTCTCAGTGTCCCCGTTACACTGGATGTGTATGTCCTGCACCGTGGGCTAGCTGATTGGGGATTGATGGATGGGGTTGTTTGACCGGGCCAAGCAGCGGGCCGGGACTCTGCTGGGCGACGCCAATGCTCGCGAGGTGAACCGGCTGCAGGGGGCTGTGGCGGCCGTAGCGGAGTGGGAGCCGGAGTTTGCTCGTCTGCGCGACGACGAACTGGCGGCCAAGACGTCCGAATTCATCGAACGGCTTGAGGATGGGGCGTCCCTGGACGACATCCTGCCGGAGGCCTTCGCCGTTGTGCGCGAGGCGGCCAAGCGACAGGTATCGATGCGGCACTACGACGTCCAGATCGTGGGCGGGATCGTGCTGCACCAGGGCAAGATCTCGGAGATGCGCACGGGCGAGGGCAAGACGCTGGTCGCCACGCTGGCGCTCTACCTGAACGCGCTCGAGGGCGACGGCGCTCACCTGATCACCGTCAACGACTACCTGGCCAAGCGCGACGCGCAGTGGATGGCGCCGATCTATCACTCGCTGGGACTGTCGGTCGGGGTGCTGCAGCATCGGGCGGCGTTCATGTTCGATCCCGAGGCCGACTCGACCGTCGACGTTGAGAATCCCGAGTCGATGGACGAGGAAGAACTGCGGCGCCGGCGAGAGCTGGGCGACCTGAAGATGCTGCGTCCGGTCCCGCGGCAGGAGGCCTACCGGGCGGACATCACCTATGGCACCAACAACGAGTTCGGATTCGACTACCTGCGCGACAACATGGTCATGGACGCCAGGGAGAAGGTGCAGCGCCCGCTGGCCTACGCGATCGTCGACGAAGTCGACAACATCCTGATTGACGAGGCGCGGACGCCGTTGATCATCTCCGGTCAGGCGGAGGAATCGCTGGATACCTACCGCGTCTTCGCCAACCTCGTGCGCGGGCTGCAGCCCGAGACGCATTTCACGCCGGACCCGAAGTCGCGCACGATCGCGTTGACCGAGGACGGCATCGCCAGAGTTGAGGACAACCTGGGGATCGACAACCTGTTTGAGGGCGAGAACGCTCGGCTGACGCGGTTCCTCGACGCGGCGCTCAAGGCGAATTTCATGTACCAGCGCGACCGCGACTATGTGGTGCGCGGCGGCAAGGTCGTGATCGTCGACGAGTTCACCGGCCGGATGATGGATGGTCGGCGCTACTCGGAGGGTCTGCACCAGGCGATTGAAGCGAAGGAAGGCGTCTCGGTTGAGCGCGAGACGGTGACTCTGGCGACGATCACCTATCAGAACTACTTCCGCATGTACTCGAAGCTCGCCGGGATGACCGGCACGGCGGCGACCGAGGCGGAGGAGCTGCACAAGATCTACGGGCTGGACGTGATCGTCGTGCCGACCCACCGCGACATGATCCGCGATGACCAGGCGGACCTCGTCTTCCGCACGGAGCAGGCCAAGTTTGACGCGGCGATTGAAGAAATCGGCGACCTGATCGACGACGGGCGACCGGTGCTGGTTGGCACCGCGTCCGTGGAAACCTCGGAGCAGCTCTCGTCGATGCTCAAGCGCCGAAGAATTGCGCACGAAGTGCTCAACGCCAAGCAGCACGAGCGGGAGGCGCACATCATCGCCGCCGCCGGCGAGCCGGGCGCGGTCACGATCGCGACCAACATGGCCGGCCGCGGGACCGACATCAAGCTGGGCGACGACGTCGCCCGGCGTGGTGGACTCGCCGTGATCGGCACCGAACGGCACGAGTCGCGGCGGATCGACAACCAGCTGCGCGGACGTTCGGGCCGCCAGGGCGACCCGGGATCGTCGCGCTTCTACGTCTCGTTCGAGGACGGGATCATGAAGCGTTTCACGCCCGACTGGCTGCCGGGGATGCTGGAGAAGGCGGGCCTCGAAGACGGCGCGCCGCTGGAGTCGGGCATGGTCGGCAAGGCGCTCGAGCAGGCGCAGCAGAAGGTCGAGACCTACCACTTCGACATCCGCAAGCACCTGGTCGACTACGACGACGTGATCAACCGTCAACGCGAGGTGATCTACGCCGAACGCGACAAGGTGCTGACCGCGCGAGGCGAGCTGGTCGAGATCGTCGAGGACATGCTCTTGCAGACGATTGACGATCTTGAAGGCGGATTCGCCAACGAACTCTGGGATGAGACGACGGCGGACGAGTTCTGGCAGGAAGCGGCGCAGGTGTTGCCGCTGACCGGTCTGGATCGCGACGCGCTGTACGGCGCCGAACTGGACGAATGCGTGGAGGCGCTGCGCGAGCACGCCGGACAGGAGCTGCGCACGCTGGCGGCCAAGGTCGACGCGAAGACGGCCGACGGGACGTCTGTGGAGCTGCTGCGCGGTCTGGTGCTGCGCACGATGGATCGGCTGTGGATCCGTCACCTGACCGAGATCGACGGGCTACGTCAGGGTGTGGGACTGCAGGCGTACGGCCAGCAGGATCCGCTGGTGACCTACAAGCGTGAAGCGTTCGACATGTTCGACCAGCTGGTCGCTGCGCTGCGGCGCGAGGTGTCGGCGTCGGTGATGCACGCCACGATCCGGGTCGACGAGCCTGGAGCGCCGGCTCCACCGCAGCGTCGCGCTCGGGGGATCACTCCCGCGACGCGAGACGCGCCGGTGCGAGTCAGCAACGTACGGGAGTCGGGCGGCAGTTCGGAGGGTTCGGGCGGGGGTGTGGCCGTGGCTTCGCGGCCGAGTTCGCCGAGCGGACAAAAGGTTGGACGCAACGCGCCGTGTCCCTGCGGCAGCGGCAAGAAGTACAAGCGCTGTTGTGGGAAGGCCGCCTGAGCATGTCAGACACAACGGTCGACCAGGCAGGCGACATTCCCTTTCCGCATCTGGCCGATCGGCGTGACGGCGCCGGCTCGGCGGAGACCGGCTTTGCTCCCGATGTGGGCATTGACGATGAGCATGTCGCCGGGGCGGAACTGATGGAGTTTGGCACGGAGGCGTTGCTGGCTCAGTTCCACGCGCAGCTTCACGCGGGCAAGCCATGGTTCGATGCGATGCTGGATTGCATCCGCGATTGGGAGTCGCCGCGTGAGATGATCGATGGCCGCGAGTACGTCTACCTGATTGAACACGAAGCCTTCGACTGGCTGCTGTTGGCCGAGCGGATCTGCGATTCGGCTCCGCCGGGTCTGTTGCCTCCCGGTCAGGTTGAGGCGCTGCTGGTGGATGAGTCACCGCCAATCCCACTGAGCGAGGCCGAGTTCCAGCACCGCCTGGGGACCGCGAAGTACTGGGCGCACCTGAATTTCCTCTACGGCGTCCGCGTGGAGCAGGCCCTGCACCTGGCGATGGAGCGGGTGCTGCAGAAGGAGCGCAGCGGACTGTCGTTCTCACATGCCCGCGATGAATTGGATAGCGACGTGTTTGGTCGCATCTACGGCGCTCGGCAACGGGATCTGTTGCGCGAGTTTCGCGCCGCCAGCGGTCGTTCTGATGCCGATCCTGAGCGGATCGAACACTCCGAATGGCAGGCGTTCACGTATTGGCTGTTCCGTCGGCGGCTGGAGCGTCAGGATCCTGCGCGGGTCGCGTCGGACACGCGGCAAGGCATGGAGATGCTCTACGAGCTGGAAGCCGCGAAACAGCGCCGCCAGCGCCGCCGCAACGCCGAAGCCGAGCGGCCGCCGAATGAGTCGGACGTGATCGACGGCGTACTTGTCGCTGTAGGTTAGGTTCGTCGCGCCCAATGGCTCATGCGCGCCGGACCCGCAATCACTCAGAACCAACCGCCACTGGAACCACTGAACGTTCGGAGTTCAGCCGTGACCACCACTGAATTCGATCTCTCGATCCTGAGTGATCTGACCGGGGCGTATGACGCCTCGATCGTCGAAGATCCGATTTACGCGTTCTGGGAGGACAACGGCTGGTTTCGGCCGGTCGATGCCCCAGTCGATGCCTCGGAGAGCAGCACGGAACCATTCACCGTGATCATGCCCCCGCCCAACGTGACCGGGGTGCTGCACCTGGGCCATGCAGTCACACTGACGATCGAGGACGCGCTGATCCGCTGGCACCGGATGCTGGGCGAGCCGACGCTCTGGCTGCCCGGTCTGGATCACGCCGGGATCGCGACGCAAAGCGTGGTTGAACAGCAGCTCGCGCGCGAAGGGATGACCCGCCACGATCTGGGCCGCGAGGCGTTCGAGGAGCGGGTCTGGGACTGGGTCGGCGTGACCCGCCCGCGGATTACGTCGCAGGCGCGGCGGATGGGCGCGTCCTGCGACTGGGAACGAACGGCCTTCACCCTGGATCCCACCCCGCGCGACGCCGTGCGCAAGACGTTCGTCGACCTGTTCACGGACGGCAAGATCTATCGCGGCGCGCGGATCATCAACTGGGATCCGCAGATGCTGACGGCGCTCTCGGATGTCGAAGTGGAGTACGAGGAGGAAGAGGGCCACCTCTGGCACGTCCGCTACCCGTTTGTCGACGAGCGCGGCAACGAGCTTGACGACGGCGTCACGATCGCCACGACGCGTCCCGAGACGATTCCCGCCGACGTGGCGATCGCCGTTCACCCGGATGACGAGCGCTGGCAGCCGCATCTTGGGCGTCATGTGCGATTGCCGTTGCGCGGCTTCAACCGCCTGATCCCGCTGATTGCCGATTCCGGCGTCGACCTCGAGTTCGGCACCGGTGCGCTGAAGATCACGCCGGGGCATGATCAGCTCGACTTCGAGATCGGCGAACGGCATGGGCTGGAACCGATCCGTGTCGTCGACTGGGACGGCACGCTGACGGCCGAGGCCGGGCTGTATGCGGGTATGGACCGCGACGAGGCTCGCACGCTGGTCGCTCAGCATCTCGAGGAGGACGGCTACCTGCTCAAGACGGAGACGCACATCCACAACGTCGGGCACTCACAGCGCTCCGGCGTGGTCGTCGAACCGCTCGTCTCGAACCAGTGGTTCGTTGACACCGATGACATGGCCGCCGAGGCGGCGCGCGTCGTCCGAGACGACGAAGTGCGCATCGTTCCGGAACGCTCCAAGAACGTCTACCTGCAGTGGATGGACAACATCCGTCCCTGGTGTATCTCGCGCCAGCTCTGGTGGGGTCACCGGATTCCCGCCTGGTACTGCCGCTGCTGCGACGGCGACGAAATCATCACCGGGGACGACGGCCAGATCACCATCGACGAAGGCGCGCGCCCGATCGTCGCGATGACCGATCCGACCGATTGTCCCTGGTGCGATGACGCGGATCTCGTCCAGGACCCCGACGTGCTCGACACGTGGTTCTCGTCGGGCCTGTGGACCCACTCGACGCTCGGCTGGCCGAATCAGGACGAAGACGACCTGTCACGTTTCTACCCGTCGTCGGTGATGGAGACGGGCTACGACATCCTCTTCTTCTGGGTCGCGCGGATGATCATGCTCGGTTGTTACAACATGGGCTCGGCGCCGTTCCACACGGTCTATCTGCACGGCCTCGTGCGCGACGCCCAGGGCCGCAAAATGTCGAAATCGCTTGACAATGTGATTGACCCGCTGGAAAAGGCCGACCAGTACGGCATGGACGCGCTGCGCTTCACCCTCGCCACCGGCTCGACGCCGGGCAACGACATGCGCCTCACCGACGAGCGGCTGGAGGGTTCCAGGAATTTCGCCAACAAGTTGTGGAACGGGGCGAGGTTCGTGCTTGGGGAGATTGAGGGGTCCTTGCAAGCATCGGAGGGCCCCCTCAGTCGCTCCGCGACAGCTCCCCCAGAGGGGGAGCCGTTGGAGGACCGTTGGATCCTTTCGCGGCTGCAGGCCGTCACCGACTCCGTTGATGAGCTACTGCGCCAGTTTCAGCTGGGAGAAGCGGGTCGCCAGATCCAGGATTTCCTCTGGGGCGAGTTCTTCGATTGGTACGTCGAAGCGAGCAAGGTCAGGCTGCGCAACGGCGATCTCTCGCCGCTGCCCGTGCTGACCAGAGTGCTCGACGGCGGACTGCGCCTGCTGCATCCCTGGATGCCGTTCGTGACCGAGGCGATCTGGCAGCAACTGCGGCCGCACCTCGGTGAAGCTGCCGACGCCACAGCGTTGATCGGCGCTCGATATCCCCAGCCGGAAGACGGCGAGCGAGACCTGAAGGCCGAGCAGGCATTCGCAGCGGTGCAGGAGATCGTCACCGCCGTGCGCCAGGTGCGCGCCGACTACCGTGTCCAGGCCGGCCAGTGGGCAGAGACCTACGTCCTGCCGCAGACTGAGGTCGCCGGCGCCGTGACCGCTTCGGCGCCCATCGTCGAGGTGCTCTCCAGAGCGCGCCCACTGACCATCGTTTCGGATCGAGGCGATGCGCCTTCCGACCAGATCGCCTCTGCCGTGCTACCCGCCGCAGAAGTGATCCTGCCGTTAGGCGGTCTGGTTGACCTCGATCAGGAGCGCGCCCGTCTGAACAAGGACCTCGAAGGCATCGTCAAACGACTGCGAGGCGCGGAAGCGAAGCTCTCAAACGAAGGCTTCCGCTCGAAGGCGCCGGCCGAAGTCGTGAAGCAGGCGGAAGAGTTGGCCTCCGATCTGCAGCGTCAACAGGCCGACCTGGAGTCGAGAATCGGCGCGCTCGGCTAGGCGTTCATACGCGGACGCTGCGCCGCACTCTGGCAAGCACCAGACCGGCGGCGACCGACGACCCCGCTGCCAGCGTGTTGAACAGCATGTCGACCGGATCGAACACGCGGTGCGGCAGCGCGAGCTGAATCGCTTCGTCAATCACCCCAATCGCAGCTGCGGCCAGGATGGCCAACGCTGCCGGCCAGGGCATGCGACGGCCACGCTCCGCCCGCTCGGTCAGCGCGGCGTGGATGAAGACCCCCAGCACGCCGTACTCGATCAGGTGAGAACGCTCCGCGAGAGTCAGGCGCAGGAACACCATCAATATGACGGCAGCGACGCCGAACGCGACGGCGACTTCAACGCGTGTCGGGCGCGTCTGCAACCCGTCGGTCAAGACCGTCGCCGCAACGAGGAGCAATGCCACACTGAACGCCGCCGCGCCTGCGTTGTCGTTATTGAGCAGATCAACCAGTCTCCCGCTGAATCCAAGAGAGGCGAAGATCAGCGCGACGACCGCAAGCACCCACAGCCAGAGCCGCCGTTCACGCGCAGAGCTGAAGATGCCCATCCGGATTCGGCCTGCTTAGTGCAGCGCGTCAGAGACTGAGCTTCGACAGCGCTTCGCGGAACCTGGGCACGTCGGTGCGGAAGTCGTCGGCGTTGACGCCGTCGTTCGCGGCCAGGTGCGCGGCGAGCAGTTGCGCCGGGACGACGGCCGGAATCGTCAGCAGCTCCGGCGACAGTTCGGGCAGCACCAGATGTCGCGCCGACTCACGTCCAGGCACGCTCTCGGGCGCGACCCAGGCCGCCGAGCAGCCGTTGTCCATCGTCAGTTGCGTGATCACGCGGGTTCGCTCCGCCGAGTCGTCGTTGGCGGCGAACGAGAGTATGCGGTCGGAATCAACGATCTGCACGGCCGGACCGTGCAGGAACGACTCGGGCTCCTGGTGACGCACCGCGCGTCGTGAGGCCTCGGCGATCTTGATGTGCGCCTCTTCGGCGGCGGTCAGCATCGGCCCGGCGCCGAGCGCGATCAATGCGCCATCCGACCATTCAGATGCCAGCTCGGCAATTTCCGCTTCCAGCGTCAACGCTGCGGCCAGCGATGTGGGAATCTCCGAGATATCGCCGAGTGAGGCCGGCGACACAAGGTCGGCGATCATCGCGGCCGCGGTCATCGCCGTGGTGTGCGAGACCGTGTACATCGCCGACGGATCCTGCGTCGTCGTGTGCAGGACGGTGACGGTGTCGGGGAATGAGTCCAGGTCGAACCCAGTCTCGATCTTGGTGATCAGCACGACAGGGATGCCGCGCTCGATGCAGAGCGACAGCGAGCGGCCGCTATACGTCTTGCGACCGGTGTGGGCGAAGAGCAGGACAGCTTCATCATCTGAGACAGTTGGCCAGGTGGCGAACTCGAAGCTGGTCAGCGGCCGAGCTTCGAGTCCGGCGGCGCGCAGCATCCAACTGGCCGCATTGGCGGCGTTGTACGAAGTGCCGATCCCGACCGTCCAGACGCGCGAGGCTGTCGAGAGCGTCTCAGCGGCGCGGTCGAAGGGTTGAACGCTGCTGAGGAGCTTGGCGCACTCGGAGGGTTGGGCCTGGATGGCCGGGTAGAGGCGGTAGTCGGTAACGGCGACCATGAGATGCGCACTCCTACGCTGCGGGCCCCCTCAGGCGCTCCGCGCCAGCTCCCCCAGAGGGGGAGCTCTGTCCATTCCGTCGGAAAGTTCGGCGGAGTTAGGCGACGGCGCCGGCTGTCTTGAGTTCTTCACCCTGTGAGCCGTTGAGACCGATTTCGGCGAGGATCTCGTCGGTGTGCTCGCCCGGGTAGGCGGGCGGACCCTGGATCTTCGACTCTGTTCGGCTGAAGCGTGGGGCCGGAGCGGGTTGAACGACGCCTGCGACCTCCTCGAATGCGCCACGCGCCTTGGCGTGCGGGTGGTTCGGCGCTTCCCAGGGCTCGAGCACCGGGCCGAAGCAGACGTCTGAGCCCTCGAAGATCGCTTCCCACTCAACCCTCGTCTTGGTGCGGAAGATGGCCGTCACCCGATCCTTGAGCTCGGGCCAGCGGGTGTTGTCCATCTGATGGGGCAGTTCCTCGTTCTCGAGGCCGAGCAGATGCAGCAGTTCGGCGTAGAACTGCGGCTCGATCGAGCCGATCGAGACGAACTTGCCGTCCAGCGTCTCGTAGGCGTCGTAGAAGTGCGCGCCGGTGTCGAGCACGTTGGCGGCGCGGCCGCGGCGCCAGCCGCCGGTCGCGAGACCGGCGTGGACCGAGGTGATCAGCGACGATGCGCCGTCGACCATGGCCGCGTCGACGACCTGTCCTTTGCCCGAACGCTGCGCTTCGATTAGCGCGCCGAGCATGCCGACGGCGAGGTACATGCCGCCGCCGCCGAAGTCGCCGACCAGGTTGAGCGGCGGCACGGGGACCTGTCCCTTGCGCGCGATCGGCGCCAGCGCGCCGGCGAGCGAGATGTAGTTGATGTCGTGGCCGGCCATCTGTGCATACGGACCTTCCTGGCCCCAGCCGGTCATCCGGCCGTAGACGACCTTCGGATTGCGCTCGAGGCAGACGTCGGGGCCGAGGCCAAGCCGTTCCATCACGCCCGGACGGAATCCCTCGAACAGGGCGTCGGCGCCTTCGATCAACTTGAGCGCGACTTCGACGCCGTCCGGGCTTTTGAGGTCGAGCGCGATCGAGCGACGTCCGCGAGCCAGCAGGTCGCCGGGCGGGTTATCAGGTGCCTCGGATGGCGCGTTCGAAGCGCGGTCGATGCGCACGATGTCGGCGCCCATGTCGGACAGGATCATGCCGCAGAACGGCCCCGGTCCGATGCCCTGGAATTCAATGATGCGTATGCCGCTGAGCGGTCCCATATCGTGCTCCTCACGTGCTTGACGCACTGGTCGTGAATGATGTGGCTATCAGCAGCAGAGTAACGCGCTATGAGCTTCCAGATAGAGCCGGTCGGCTACGAAGCCGCGCCCGAGGTGATCGAGTTGATCCATCGCGTCTTCAACGAGTACGGCTTCATCTGGGATCCTGAGGACGAGTTCTGGGATCTGCTGAGGGAAGAGCAGGCGTTTCCCTATCGCTCGCCGATCGGGGCGATGTGGGTGATGCGCGATGACGACGGTACGGTCGTCGGTTCGATCGCGGCAGAGCGCGTCGATGGGCCAACGGTCGAGCTGCATCGGCTCTATCTGGATGCGCACCTGCGTGGACAGGGTATGGGTCGACGGCTGTTTGAGACCGGCGTCGACTGGGCTCGCGAACATGGGGCCTCACGGATCGAACTGTGGTCGGACACGCAGTTCGAAGACGCGCATCGGCTCTATGAGCGCCTTGGTTACGTCAAGAGCGACTCGCGGAGGCTGGACGACGTCAATCACACCGTCGAGTTCAAGTACGAGCGGGAGATCGCGGAGTCCGGCTTGTAGCGCAGTCGAGCGGGTCGCCGCGTGAAGTGGGGACTGGAATTGCGATCCGAGCGGCCAGACATTGACCCTGATTATGCCGCGCGGGTACGATCTGTTCGGCATCGGGGAATCTGGTGCTTCTGTTCAGAGCGGGTGACGGCAGGTAGACGTGTCTGAGCTGTTTGAGAACTACGGCGCGGTCCTGGTCGCAATCCCGGTCGGGATCATGCTGGTTCTGACCGCGTTGCTGGCGACCAAACTGCTCGCGCCGCAGCGGCGCACCGCGCTCAAGGGCCAGGTCTATGAGTGCGGCATGCTGCCAATCGGCCGCAACTGGGCGCAGGTCCACGTCCGCTACTACACCTACGCGTTGCTCTTCCTCGTCTTCGATGTTGAGGTTGTATTCCTGCTGCCCTGGGCCGTGTCGTTCCTTGGACTGATGGACGGTCCCGAATTCGGCAAGGTGATCCTCTGGCAGATGGTGCTCTTTATCGGCACGCTGCTGATTGCGCTGGCCTATGCCTGGCGCAAGGGTGTGTTTGACTGGCAACGGAACTGACGGAGCGCGGAACATGACGACCTCCCAGCCACCACACATGGGCGATCCGACGCCCGTCATCATCTCGCCAGAGTCGCTTCGTCTGCAGGCGATTGACAATGAGCCGCCGACGGTTCCCTACAAGATTGTCTTGCCAGGCGTGATGCAGGCTCCGGCCGAGGCCCTGATCTCGGCCGCGCGGAAATCCTCAATCTGGCCGATGACGTTTGGTCTGGCCTGCTGCGCGATCGAGATGATCGCGACCTACATGGCGAACCACGACCTGGATCGGTTCGGCATCGTGCCCTGGCCGTCGCCGCGGCAGTCGGACGTCATGATCGTGGCCGGCACGGTGACCAAGAAGATGGCCCCGGCGGTCAAACTGCTGTACGAGCAGATGCCGCATCCGAAGTGGGTCATCTCGATGGGCGCCTGCGCGACGAATGGCGGTCCCTACACCCAGTACGACCGCGTGGTGCAAGGGGTCGACAACATCGTGCCGGTCGACGTTTACGTGCCCGGTTGCCCACCCCGTCCCGAAGCTCTGATCGACGGCCTCCTCGCCTTGCAGGAGAAGATCGTCGAGGAACGTGCGCGGGGTTACTAGTCCACCATGACCTCACGTCGTACGCCGGCCGCGCCCGAGGAACCGCCGAGCAACGAGCCGCCTCCCGGCTCTATCGCCGACGTCTACCGCGAGGTCATGCCGCTGGTCGGCTTCGAGGCGGAGATGACCAAGGGCGACGATGTCGCCCTCACCATTCCCGCCGACTCGATCCACGAGGTCATCGAGCGGGGCCGCGAGGACGAGCGTCTGCAGATGAATCTGCTGCGCAACCAGACCGCGGTCGACTGGGAAGAGCGCGGCCTGGAGATTGTCTACCACCTCTACTCGATTCCGCTGCGCCAGGCCGTGACGATCAAGTCCTGGTTGCCGTCCGAGGGCGCCATCGTTGAGTCGATCACCGACATCTACGAGATGGCCAACTGGGCCGAGCGCGAATGCCGTGAGATGTTCGGGATTGAATTCATCGGTCATCCCGACCCGCGCAACCTGTTGCTCGACGAGGACATCGACATCCATCCCTTGCGTAAGAGCCACCCGCTGGCGCCCATCGAGACGGAACAGGGCGTCGACGTCGAGTTTTTCACGAAGCAGCACCCGCCGCCCGAGCCGGCGGAGGAGGAAGAGGCGGCCCCGGACGCTGCCGCTGCCGCCGCGCCGGAGCGCAAGCGCGTCGAAGACATGACCGAAGAGGAACGCGAAGAGCGCCGGGCCGAGCAGGCCGAACGCGTTGCGCGAGCTCGAGAACTCGCTGCAGTCCGCCGGGCTGAGCGTCTGGCCGGCGCCCCGCCTGCCGGCGGTCCTCGACCCGAAGGCGCGGCGCCACCACCGCCTCCGGCTGCCGCGCCAGCCGCTGCCTCAGCCGCCGAGGCAGCACCGGCCAGTGCGCCAGCACAAGACGATCGTCCGCCAGCGCCGCCACCGCCCGAACTGCCGAGCATCCCCGATGCCGAAGAAGACCCCGAGGGCCGCGCCGCCGCACAGGCCGAACGCGTCCGCCTGGGCCGTGAACTTGCGGCCGCTCGACGCGCGCAGTTGCGCGGCGACTAACGGGATACGAAGGAGAAGACCGCATGGTCCAGCAAACCTTCGAGGGTGAAGTCCTGACCGAACCAGTGGTCGTCGAGCGCGAGTTCGAAACCGTCGACATGAACATCAACATCGGGCCGCAGCACCCGGCCACGCACGGGGTGTTCCGCATGGTCCTGACGGTGGACGGCGAAATCGTCAAGGACGCCATTCCCTACATCGGCTACATGCACCGCGGCGGCGAGAAGCTGTCGGAGAACCTCGATTACCGAGGGGCGTTGGGCTACCAGGATCGCACCGACTATCTCGCTGCCTTCAACTCGGAATGGGTTTACGTCAACGCCGTCGAGCGACTGGCCGGAATCGAGATCCCCGAACGGGCCGAATACGTCCGCCTGATCCTGGCTGAGTTCAACCGGCTGCTCTCGCACTTCATGTTCATGGGCGCATTTGGTACCGACGTTGGCTACTTCGGCACCGCCTTCACCTGGACGTTCAAGGAACGCGAGCGCATCCAGGATCTGTTCGAGGCCGTCTGCGGCGACCGGATCATGTACAACTACTTCCGCGTCGGCGGTCTCGCCTGGGAGCCGCACGAGACCTTCATCGAGGACTCGCACTGGGTGCTGGATCAGGTCGAGGTCGGAATCACGGATGTCGACGAGTTGATGACCAACAACGAGGTCTTTGTCGCCCGCTGTCGCGACGTCGGCGCGATGACCGCAGACGAAGCGATCTCCTTCGGCGTCACCGGACCGATGCTGCGAGCCTCTGGCGTCCCATTCGACCTGCGCGTGGACGAGCCCTACTCGATCTACGACCGCTTCCACTGGGAGATTCCGGTCGGAGAGCGCGGCGACGTCTACGACCGCTATCTCGTGCGGCTTGAGGAAATGCGCCAGTCGGTCACAATCCTGCGTCAGGCGTTGGACCAGATGCCAACCTCTGGACCCATTGAGCCCGAGCGGATGCCGGCGCGTCTGCGCCCGCCCCCTGGCGAAATCTACATGCGCCAGGAGAATCCCCGCGGCGAATACGGCATCTACATGGTCTCCGACGGCACCGACAAACCCTGGCGCGTGAAGATGCGATCGCCATGCTTCCACAACCTCTCATCGCTTAAACCGCAGGTGATAAACGCCTACCTTGCCGACGCCGTCGTGGCGCTCGGCTCGATCGACATCGTCCTCTGCGAGGTCGACCGCTAATGTCGCTGCAGCTCCTCAACAGCCGTACCCACTGGATGGGTGTAAGCCGGATCGCGTGTACCCTGCGTGATCAGCGCCAACAGCCAGCGGGGATGCGCTAAATGGTCTTGAGCGAATTCGCCGGCGTCAGCATGCCCGATTGGATCGATGCGCTGCTGCGCATCATGTTCATCGTCGCGCTGATGACGATCATGGCGTTCGCGCTGATCTACCTCGAGCGAAAAATCCTCGCCCGATTTCAGGCTCGCGTCGGCCCCACCCGCACCGGACCGATCGGCACGCTGCAGTCAATCGCCGACGCCCTCAAGCTGATCACGAAGGAAGACGTCCGGCCAATCACGGCGGATCGCTGGGCCTTCGAACTCGCCCCGTACATGGCCTTTGTGCCGGTCTTCCTGGTCTTCGTGCCGATGCCCTTCACCGAGACCTGGTTCGTCCGTGACCTCAATCTCGGGTTGCTCTTCGTCTTCGGCGTGCTGGGACTGAACATCGTCGGGGTGGTCATGGCCGCCTGGGGATCAGACAACAAGTACGCCCTGCTCGGCGGCGTGAGAGCCGCGGCGCAGGCGATTTCCTACGAAATCCCCATGTTGCTGATCGTCGTTGCCCTGGTGATGGTCGCCGCCGGTCGCCTCGCCGTCGATGGCGACGCCTCCGCCGCCGGTTCGATCAACGCCATCGTCGGCGATCAGACCACGACGCCATACATTCTGCTGCAACCGCTCGGCTTCTTCATCTTCATCGTGGGCATGCTGGCCGAGCTGCACCGCCCGCCGTTTGACATGCCAATCGCCGAATCGGAAGTCGTCGGCGGATACTTCGTCGAGTACTCCGGTATGCGCTGGGGAATGTTCTTCCTGGCCGAATACACCGCGCTCTTCCTGCTCGTCGTGCTCGCCTCGTCGCTCTTCCTCGGCGGCTGGAACTGGCCCTTCGGCGCCGACGTCGGGCTGGGCCTGCAGATCGTACTGACCTTCGTTAAGACTTCCGTGTTGATCGTGCTCGTGATCGGCTCGCGGGCCCTGTTCCCCCGTCTGCGCATCGACCAGCTCATGGCCTTCTCCTGGAAGGTGCTCCTGCCCTTCTCCATTGTCCAGGTGATCGCCAACGGGATCATCCTCGCCTACGGCGGCGCCGACTGGGTAGTGGGGCTGGTCTCGTTCGCATTGCTGGCCGCGCTCGGCGGACTGGTCTTCTACATCATGCGACGCAAGCAGGGTGAAGGCACTCGCACCGTACAAACCACGCCGGCCACGCCGCGCGTGATCACCGCGCCAGAGGTCACCCCGGTCGAGGCCGGCGGCGACTAGCGGAACAGATCGAAGAGGTAGAGGAGCAACCGCGTGGAGGACGGCGTTACCGCGACTCAGGTGGTGTTCTGGATCCTGGCCGTGGTCATGCTGATCTCCGCGATTGGCGTGGTCACGGTGGGCAACATCGTCTACGCGGCGCTGTTCTTCATCGCCTCGCTCGCCGGAGTCGCCGGCATCTACCTGATTCTCACCGTTGAGTTCATTGCCCTCGTCCAGTTGCTGATCTACGGCTCCGCCGTGGTCATCCTGATTCTCTTCGCCTTGATGCTGACTCGCGCACGCGAGCGACCGCAGGCTCTGTTTGGACGCTCGAGGCCGCTCGGGATCGCCGCCGCCCTGGGCCTGTTGGCCGCGCTGATTGGCGGGATCGTCGCTACGACCTGGACCACCCCCGAATCTTCCTCCGCGATTCAACCGGTCGGCTTGCAGGCGATCGGCGACGCCATCTTCACGATCTGGATCGTCCCCTTCATCATCGTTGGCGTACTGCTCTCTATTGCGCTCGACGGCGCGATCATGCTCGCCTCACCCGATGAGGACGACAACTGATGCCGCCGCTCGAGCACATTCTGGTGGTCAATGCGGTGCTCTTCGCGATCGGCGCGATGGGCGTCCTGACGCGCCGCAACGCCGTGCTGATCCTGCTCTCGGTCGAGCTAATGCTCAACGCGGTGTCGCTCAACATGGTCGCCTTCGCGGTCTATGGACACGTCGATTTCGGCAACATCACCGGGATCGTCTTCGCCTTCTTCATCATTGTGATCGCGGCCGCCGAGGTCGCGCTGGCGCTGGGCATCGTGGTGCGAACCTTCCGCAACCGCGCCACCGCCAACGTCGACGAAGTGAATCTCCTCAAGTGGTAACCGGGAGCATGCTGCAATGATCTGGGCCGACCACGCATGGATTTTGCCGGCGATCCCGGCCATCTCCTTCGTCGTGCTGTTCCTCTTCGGCCGCAAGCTCCCGCGCGGCGGCGACTTCATTTCGGTCGGCGCGGCGCTGGCCGTGTTCGTGCTCTTCTTCTTTGTGCTCGAGTCCCACCTCGACTGGCTCGGCGCCGGTCTGGGCGGCATCCGCAACGTCGGCACCGACTGGATCAACTTCGACAGCTTCGTTGTCCGGCTCGGTTTCACCGTCGACTCGATCGCGATGGTGATGGTCTTTGTCGTCGCGACCGTCGCGCTGATGGTCAACATCTATTCGACCAACTATCTGCGTCACCACGGACGCCCCGAGCCGCGCTACTGGTGGTACTTCGCCGTGCTCTCGCTCTTCGTGGCGATGATGCTCACTCTGGTCCTGGCCGACAACCTGCTGCTCATGTTCGTCGCCTGGGAGGGCGTCGGCCTCTGCTCCTTCCTCTTGATCGGTTTCTACTACGAGCGCCGTTCCGCCGTCGAGGCTGCCAAGAAAGCGTTCGTCACCACGCGACTCGGCGACGTCGGCCTGTTCATCGGCATCATCCTCTTCTGGCGCGCCACCGGGTCGTTCCAGATTTCCGACATCATCGCCGCCGCCGAGGCGGGCCGGGTCAACGACTTGCCCCAGGTCATGGGCGACGGCTATCTCACGCTCTCGACGCTGATGCTCTTCCTCGGCGCGGCCGGTAAGTCGGCCCAGGTCCCGTTCCACGTCTGGCTGCCCGATGCGATGGAAGGCCCGACGCCGGTCTCCGCGTTGATCCACGCCGCCACGATGGTCGTCGCTGGCGTCTACCTGGTCGCGCGCCTGCTGCCGGTCTTCGAGGTCACCCCGGGCGCGTCCAACGTGGTGCTTGCTGTTGGACTGACGACAGCGTTGTTGGCCGGCATGATGGCGCTGGCGCAGAACGACATCAAGCGAGTGCTCGCCTATTCCACTGTGTCGCAGCTGGGGTTCATGTTCGTCGCCCTGGGGGTCGGCGCCGTTGGCATTGCCATGTTCCATCTGCTCACGCACGCCTTCTTCAAGGCCTGCCTCTTCCTCGGTTCCGGTTCCGTGATCCACATGACCGAGGAACAGGACGCGCGCAAGCTGGGCGGACTCTGGTGGCGCATGCCGGTCACCGCCTCAACCTTCATCATTTCCTCGGTCGCGCTGGCCGGGATTCCGCCACTCTCCGGCTTCTTCTCCAAGGACGAGATCTTCGTCGCCACGCTCGGCGGCGCGAACACCGCGATCGCGATTCTGCTCGGCGTGGCCGCCTTCCTCTCGGCCCTGTACATGGCTCGGCTGGTGATCATCACCTTCTTCGGCCCGCCCAAGGACATCGAAGTAATCAGGCGAGCCCGCGAAGCAGCTCCGACCATCCTGATCCCGCTCGTCTTCCTGACCATCCTCACATTCCTGATTGGCTTCGTCGCATTCGACCAGGTCGGCGATGCGCTTGGGTTCCCCGGCGGGATCAACAACTACGTCTACTTCCCAGAGCCGCACGACTTCCACTTCTCCAACTCAATCGCGGCGGTGACGGGCACGGTTTCCCTGCTGGGCTTCCTGACCGCGTATTGGTTCTTCTGGGGCCGAAACTCGCATCGCGCCCAGGCCGTGCGCGAGTTCCAGCCGCGCCTGGCCGCCGTAATCGAGAACAAGTTCTACTTCGACGAGGCCTACCAGTGGGGCATCGACCGCGCGATGCTGCCGCTGGCCCGGATCGTGGCCTGGTTCGACCGCATGATCGTCAACGACACGGGGATCAACGCCCCGGCCGACGCGACGCGCTATGCCGCCTACTGGCTGCGCTATCACGTCACCGGACGGATTCCCGATTACGCGCTGCTGATGGTGGTCGGCGTCGCCCTGGCGGGCGGCCTTGCCTTCCTGCTGCGCGGATAACGAACGAGATAGAGAGAGGCAGACAGCGTGGACGCAGGTGAAGCTCTCCTCCTGCTCTTGCTGATCCCCGGGGCAGCGATGCTGCTCACGATCCTCGTGCCCTCGCGGCACGCCAATGTCGTGCGCTGGATCGCACTCATTACCACCACCGCCACGCTGATCGACTCGATCTGGATCTTCGCCGTCTACGACTTCGCCCAGGGCGGCTACCAGTTCGACCTGCAGTACCCATGGATCGAGAACATCGGCTTCCTCGGCGAGAACGGCATCTCGCTGCACCTCGCGGTAGACGGCATCGCCGCGCCCATGGTCCTACTCAACGGGTTGGTCGGTTTCGCCGGCGTGCTGGTCTCCTGGAAGATCACGCACCGGGTCAAGGACTTCTTCATCCTCTTCATGGCGCTGTTCACCGGCGTCTACGGCGTCTACATCGGCCAGGACCTGTTCTTCTGGTTCTTCGCCTACGAGCTGGCCGTGTTGCCGATGTACCTGTTGATCGTGATTTGGGGGTCGACCAACAAGGAATACGGCGCGATGAAGCTGACCATGGTCCTGGTCGGCGGCTCGGTGCTGATCTTTGTCGGCATCTTCGCCGTCTTCGCCGAGGCGGGCGCGGGCACGTTCGACATGGCGGTCCTGCGCGATATCGAGTTCGGCCGCGGCTTCGCCAACACGTTCTTCCCCTTCTTCATGATCGGCTGCGGCGTCTTGGCCGGCCTGTTCCCCTTCCACACCTGGTCGCCCGACGGCCACGTGGCCGCACCGACCGCCGTCTCGATGCTGCACGCAGGCGTCCTGATGAAGCTGGGCGCGTTTGGCATCATCCGCCTGGGAATGGAGATCCTTCCCGCCGGCACCGACTTCTGGATGCCGGTCTTGCTCGTGCTGGGCGGCGTCGCCGCCGTCTACGGCGCCATCTCGGCGATCCATCAGACCGACCTCAAGTTTGTGATCGGTTATTCGTCCGTCTCCCATATGGGCTTTGTTCTGATGGGCCTGGGGACCATGAACAACATCGGCGTCAACGGCGCGGTGCTGCAGATGTTCTCGCACGGCGTGATGACCGCCCTCTTCTTCGCTATGGTCGGCGGACTCTACGACCAGGCGCATACCAGAGATATCCGCGTCTTCGGCGGACTGGTGCGCAAGATGCCGCTGTTCGTGATCTTCTTCGGCATCGCCGGTCTGACGTCGCTCGGTTTACCCGGATTGTCGGGATTCGTGGCCGAGTTCCACATCTTCGTCGGCACGATCGACACCTTCCCGCTGTTCGCCGCGCTCGGCATCCTCTCTGCCGCCCTCACCGCGATCTACGTGTTGCGGCTGATGGGTCGCGCGGCGCTGGGCCCCTTCAACCCACGCTGGGAGAATCTGAAGGATCTCTCGCGCTGGGAGATCGCCGCAGCGATCGTGCTGATCGCGCCGATCATCGCGATGGGCATCTGGCCCGACCCGTTCATCGACCGGATCGCGCCGACCGTGGCGGAACTGCCGAACATTGATCAGATCGGCGGACTGTTCACACTCAGTTCGCTGACCGGACGGTGACACTGATGGACCTCGAATATCAGCTGATCATCCCCGAATTCGTCATGGCCGGCTTGGCCGTGGTCATCATCGCCGCTGCATTGGCCTTCCGAAACGTCGATCAGAAGTGGTTCGGCTACGCCACGGCCGTCGGCCTGGCGATCATCGCGATCGTCACGGCCGTCGCCTATTGGAACACGAACGACGATTTCGGAACTGTCCTCGCGGTCGACCACTTCACGGTCCTCTTCCGGGTCTTCTTCCTCGGCATCGCCTTCTTCACGGTGTTGGCCGCGGTTCAGTTCGCCGGCGATCGGCTCAAGAATCACGCCGAGTTCTACGGTCTGATCGTCTTTGCCACCCTGGGTATGATGCTGCTCGCCGCGTCGCGCGAGCTGCTGACTGCGTACCTCTCGCTCGAGTTGCTCTCGTTCAGCTTCTACATCCTGGTCGGCTTCAACAAGCTCAATCCCTTCTCCAACGAGGGCTCGCTCAAGTACATGCTGCTCGGCGCCTTCTCTTCGGCGCTCATGCTCTACGGCATATCGCTGATTTACGGCGTCACCGGAACGACCACCTATTCGGCAATCGGCCCCGACGTGGTCGAAGGCACGCGCAACATCGCCGCGCAACTCGCCTCGTTCGCGGGCGGCAGCGGTGGCGTCGACCCCGACGGCGCGCGGCCCGGTCTGTTGATTGGGCTGGTGTTGATCACCGCTGGTCTGGGCTTCAAAGTCTCGGCCGTACCCTTCCACCAGTGGACGCCCGACGCCTACCAGGGCGCTCCGCTGCCGATCACCGCGTTCCTCAGCGCCGGCGGCAAGGCCGCGGCCTTCGCCTTCTTCCTGCGTCTGTTCTCCGAGGCCTTCCTGCCTGCCGCCGCCGAGTGGGTCTGGTTCGTCGCCATTCTCGCCGCTGTCACGATGATCGTCGGCAACCTGATGGCGCTGCAGCAGACCAACTTCAAGCGGCTGATGGCGTACTCGTCGATCTCGCAGGTGGGTTATCTGCTCGTGGGTATCGTCGCGCTCGACGCGGCCAATATCACTCAATCGCAAGACGCCGCTTCGGCGTTGGTGCTGCATCTGATCGGATATGTGACAACCAACATCGCCGTGTTCGCGGCGATCATCGCCTTCTACAACCGCACCGGTCGCGATGACATCGTTGATCTGCGAGGACTGGCTGAACGTCAACCCTTCCTCGCGTTTGCCATAGCCGCTGCATTGTTCTCGCTGGCCGGCATGCCGCTGTTCGCCGGATTCGCGACCAAGTTCATCATCTTCCAGGCCGCCTTCAATAACGGCTTCCTCTGGCTCGGCGCGATTGGCGTGACGGCGTCGTTCGTGTCGCTCTACTACTACTTGATGGTGATCAAGCAGATGTACCTCTACGAGCCGGAGGGCTCGGATCGCGAGCGGTTCCATGTGTCGCGACCGCTGGCCGGAGCGCTGGTCGTGCTGGTCGCCGGGGTGCTCTTCATCGGCCTGTACCCCACACCGCTGTTCGATGTGATCCACAGTTCGACCGAGGGTCTATTCGAACAGGCTGCGGCAATGTCGGCAGCGGTAGTGGGTCAGTAGGCCCGACATCTCAGCAATAGACGGATTCGCACCGTCGGTCATACCCACGAAGACGATGGTATGAGTATCTTTTCGCTCCTACGCCAACTGAATGCTGCGTTCCCCGGCAAGGAACTCGCCCGACACCAACAGTGGGTCGAAGGCGCATCTTCGACCGACGGGAGTGGCGAGGTTGATCACGCCGAGTTGGTCAAGGAGTACTACGAGATTTGCACCGAGTTCATGGTCTTCGGCTGGAGCGAGTCGCTGCACTTCGCGCCGCTTTCACCACGCCTGAGCCTTGAAGAGTCGCAGATTCGACACCAGCGATCGATCATCGAGAGCCTCGAACTGGAAGCAGGTATGCAGGTCATTGATGTCGGATGCGGCATCGGCGGACCCATGCGCCGCGTGGCACGCGAGGCCGGCGTTCACGTGCTCGGCGTCAACATCAATGAACACCAGTTGAACCGCGCGAAAGCGCTCAACGAAGAGGCGGAGATCGGCCACATGGTCGACTATCTCGGCGCCAGTTTCATGGACATGAGCGCCATCGCGGACGGCACGTTCGACCGGGGCTACGCCATCGAATCGACCTGTCACGCACCCGACAAGGAGGGCGCATTCGCCGAGATTTTCCGCGTCCTGAAGCCTGGCGCCCTCTTCTGGGGTCAGGAAATGTGCATGACAGACGTGTTCGATCCGGGAGACAGTCGGCATCAGGAGATCAAGGCGGAGCTGAAGCGTGGAATCGCGCTCCGCGAGATCGCGACGACCGGAGAAGTCGACCGGGCGCTCGAGGCGGTGGGCTTCGAACTCGTCGAAGGCCAGGATCAAGGCCTGGCGCAGCCCGGGGCCAGCACGCCCTGGTATCAGCCGATGCTGAGTTACCGCGGCACGCGGCGCGGCTCCGTTAGCAGGAGCCCCCTCGGTCGCCAGGCGCTCCTCGCCGGGGCTCGCCTGGCCGAGTGGCTGAGGATCCTTCCGGACGGATCAGCGAGCGTCATCAGCATGATGGATCGCACGGCCAGGGCCTACGTCGCCGGCGGTCAGACTGGGATCTTCACGCCGCTCTACTGTTTCCTTGCGCGCAAGCCTCTGTAGGCGGCCCGGGCAGTTAGAGCACCGCGAGGTAGCGGTTCAGTTCGTAGTCGGTCACCTGCGAGCGGTACTCGTCCCACTCGAGCCGCTTGTTCTGCAGCACGGTCGACCAGACGTATTCGCCCAGAACGTTCTTCATCAGGTCGGACTTCGAGAAGGCCTCGATCGCGCGACCCTGGGTTGTGGGCATCTCGATGATCTCACGGGCGGCGCGCTCCGCCGGGGTGAGTTCGAAGACATTGTCCTCGGCCGCCGGCGGAGGGACCAGTCCCTCATCGATGCCGCGCAGGCCGGCGGCGAGGAAGGCCGAGAAGGCGAGATAGGGATTCGTCGCGGAGTCGGCGCCGCGATACTCAAGCCTCGTCGACTCCGAATCACCGGGCTCGTACTCGGGAATCCGGACGAGGTCGGATTGGTTGGCATGCGACCAGGTCAGATACACCGGCGCCTCTGTGCCGGGAGCAAGACGCTTGTAGCTGTTCGACCACTGATTGGTGATCAGCGTGAACTGCGGCGTGAAGGCCAGCAGTCCGGCCAGGAACGAACGGGCGATCTCCGAGAGACCGCCGCCCTCTGCGTAGAAGAGATTCTGTTCGTGGTCGAACAGGGAGAGGTAGACGTGCATCCCCGAGCCGTTGACACCATTAAGCGGCTTGGGCATGAAGGTGGCGTGGACGCCCTGCTTGATCGCGACCTCCTTGACGACCAGGCGCGTGGTCATGACTTGGTCTGCCATGGTCAGCGCGTCGGTGTAGCGCAGGTCGATCTCGTGCTGCGACGGCGCCGCCTCGTGGTGCGAGGATTCGACGCCGATGCCCATTTCCTCCAGGGTGAGGACCGTCTCGCGACGCAGGTCGGTCGCGGTGTCGAGGGGCGAGAGGTCGAAGTAGCCGCCGGAGTCCAGCGGCGAGGGGTCGTCGGGCGCGCGGAAGTAGAAGTACTCGATCTGCGGGGCGACGTAGAAGGTGTAGCCGCGCTGCTGGGCCGACTCGAGCTGGCGGCGCAGTACCCGCCTGGGGTCTCCCTCGAACGGATCGCCGTTGCGGCGATGGATGTCGCAGATCATCCGCGCGACGCGGTGCTGCTGCGGCCGCCAGGGCAGGACCACGAACGTATCCGGGTCGGGCAGCGCGACCATGTCGGACTCGTCGTGCCGGGCGAATCCCTCAATCGACGCGCCGTCGAACTCGACGCCCTTCTCCAGCGCGGCCGGCAGTTCGTCGATCGTGATCGCGACCGACTTCAGTTGCCCCAGCAGGTCTGTGAACCAGAGCCGGACGAAGCGGACGTCGTGCTCGCGGCAGGCGTTGAGGACGTGCTGGTGCTCACTTGGTGGAGCGTTGAGGTCACCGTTGAGGCTGGTCATGTTGATCGTCGGGTTCCGCTCTGCCATTCCCTTCCGGTCCCCGCTCCCTGAGGGAGAAGCCTGCCCCGCACGTGATGCGGGGGGTTCAAGGTGAGGGCCCGTGAGCAGATAGGCAGAGCCGACCGACCCTCACCCCAGCCCTCTCCCAGCGGGAGAGGGAGGGGAAATGCCCCTAGATGTGGTAGTAGTGGAAGAACTCAGCCGCGACCGGGTGCATGAAGACGTCTCGCGCCTCGGTCAGCTTGAAGTCCTGGTACTCATCGATCAGGTCTTGGGTGAAGACTCCGCCTTCCATCAGGAAGTCGTGATCGTCGGCCAGCGCCTGGAGCGAACCTTCGAGTGAGTGGGGCACGGACGGAATGCCGGCGGCCTCTTCGGCGCTCAGCTCGTAGATGTCGGTGTCGACCGGGTCGTCCGGCTCGATCTGGTTGCGGATTCCATCCAGGCCGGCCATCAGCATCGCCGAGAAGGCGAGGTAGGTGTTGGCCGAGGCGTCGGGCGGGCGGAACTCGATTCGCTTGCTGTTCGGCGAGGTCTCGTAGGTGGGGATGCGGACCGCCGCCGAGCGGTTGCGCTGCGAGAACGCGAGGTAGATCGGCGCCTCGAAGCCGGGCACCAGTCGCTTGTAGGAGTTGGTCGTCGGGGCGCAGAAGGCGAGCATTGCCGAGCCGTGCTTGAGCAGGCCGCCGATGTAGTGGCGGGCGGTGTCTGAGAGCTCGGCGTAGCGGCCGGCCTCGTAGAAGAGCGGCGCGCCGTCCTTCCACAGCGACTGGTGGCAGTGCATGCCGGTGCCGTTGTCTCCGTAGAGCGGCTTGGGCATGAAGGTCGCCGACTTGCCGTGCGCCTTGGCCACGTTGCGGACGATGTGCTTGTACCACTGGGTCTCGTCGGCCTTGGTCCGCAGCGTGTTGAAGCGGGTCGCGATTTCGCCCTGGCCGCCGGTGGCGACCTCATGGTGATGGACTTCGAGCTCCATCCCGACCGCTTCCATCGCGTCGGCCATCTCCCAGCGGATGTCGCTGAGCGTGTCGAACGGCGCGGTCGGCGAATAACCCTGCTTGGGCGGAATCTTGTAGCCGAGGTTGCTCTCGTCCTCGTCGCGACCGCTGTTCCAGTCGGCCTCGTCGGACTCGACGACGTAGAAGGCCTGGTTGATCGACATCTGGAACTGGACGTGATCGAACATGAAGAACTCAAGCTCGGGACCGAAGAAGGCCTGGTCGGCGATGCCGGAGTCGATCATGTGCTGCTCGGCCTTGGTCGCGACGTAGCGCGGGTCGCGGCTATAGCGGTCGCCGGTGACCGGATCGTGCACATCGCAGATGAACTTCAGCGTCGGCACGTTCTCGGTCGGGTCGATGCGGGCCGAGTCGAGGTCGGGTCGCAGCAGCATGTCGGACTCGTCGATGCTCTGGAATCCGCGGAGCGAGGAGCCGTCGAAGCCCTGTCCCCGGTTGACCAAGTCCTCATCGACCTTCGACGCCGGAATGCTGAAGTGCTGCCAGCGGCCGATCAGGTCGGTGACCAACAGGTCGACGCGGCGGATGCCCTGATCCTCGATCAGGCTCTGAATATCGCCAAGGGTTGCCATGGGCCAATGCCTCTCTCAAAGTCCTCGTGCTGCACGGAATTCGGGGCCGGTTGGTCTCGCGCGCGGTCGCGGCGCCTGCCGCGTCAGGTCAATGCAGCGTCAATGGTTGCTGCGAATCATCCTATGCGCAGCCATCGTCCCATCTGCCGCCATTGAGTTACACCTGAGTTACGCCCTCAGTCGCGCCGCGTCCACATGCCCTTCTGTATCCCGCTTATCGCACTTCGCGGGACGCAAACTCCTCTCCCCCGCTCGATGCCCCGCACTTGATGCGGGGGCCGGCGCACTCAACGTCGCTCACGAGACGCAGCGGCCCCTGGCGGATCCTCCGAGCAGCGGTCCTGCCAAGGATCACAAGCCGGTCGCGCTCGACGATCGCGGTCTAGCCCCCGCGTCCCCTGTTCAAGCCAGGGGCAGGCGAGCGCGGGGGATCGGAAAGTGGGCGGGGCATCGGATAGTGGGCGCGGGATCGGAAGGTGGGTTCGATGCCCCGCACTTGATGCGGGGCCCAGACCGCGATCACTATTCGCGCCATGTCCTTCCCCTGTCTCAGGTGGCTCTTCACGCGCCGGGGGTTATGGGGTGGTTGCGATGGCCTGGGCGAGGAGGGCGTCTCGTTGTTTGACGAGGCGGAGGGCTTGTTGGCGTTGGGGGTGCCAGGGGTTGTGCTGGGGGTAGTCGTTGAGCCAGTCTCGGTGGCGGAGGAGGTCCTTGAGCTGTCGTTCGACCTCGTCGAGGGCCTGTTGGAGTTCGGGTGGGGGTGATTTTTGGTCGAGATCGGCTGAAGTAGCGTCCTGGGCTGGGTTTGGGGTGGATTTCTGTTCGGCTGTGTTCGGTTCTGTTCGGGTGGGATCGGATTGATCGGCTTCGGTTTCGGGGGCGGGCGGCTCGATTTCGTGTTCGGTTGCGTTCGGTTCCGTTCGGCTGGGTTCTGGGATGAAGGCGAGGGGTTGGTCGGGGTCGGGG
>VXQZ01000020.1:6102-139775 GCA_009838735.1 Chloroflexota bacterium | reverse complement strand
CTCCCGCGACCAACCCGAAACGGAGGCACACCCTTCCACATACAGTCCCACGCCGTCGGCTTACCCCATTCCCGCTTGCTCTTCCCCCCTCCGATGCCCCGCACTTGATGCGGGGCCCAGACCGCGATCGTGGCACGCAGCCCCATCGTCCCCCTCCCCGACACATCCTGCAGAAAACCGCCTTCCTGACAAGCTGTGGCTTCTTCACCCTCTAGCGCGCAGGTTGCGCGCCCCGTTCACTGCGCACCAACAGTCGCAGTCCGCAGAGCAGGGCCGGCCGAATGGCTAACCTGACTCTGACTTGAGCGGAGGCCGGTGATGGTTCGACTCGACGATTTGCATCCGGAAGAAGCCGCAGGTATGCGTGCTGCGGTGTCCCGCTTTGGCTACATCGATCAAGAAGCCACACCGTGGATCACTCCTCCGCCGCTCTCTGAATCGACAATCTGCCTGGTCACCTCTGCGGCGCTGCATCGTCGGGACGATGTGCCGTTTCGGTTTGGCGACTCCGGCTACCGATTGATACCGGACGACATTGATCCCAATGATCTGGTGCAATCACAGGTCAGCGTCAACTTCGATCGCACCCACTACCAACGCGACATGAATGTGGTTCTGCCCATCGACCGGCTGCACGAGCTCCGCTACGCCGGGGAGATCGGCGGCGTGTCAGCACTGCACTTCTCCGTGCAGGGCGCCTCTCCCGATGCCAGCACGTTCGAGGCGGCGGCGGCCGACATGGCCAACCGGATGAAGGAGTTGGGAGTTGATGCCGCCTTGTTGGTTCCTGTTTGACCGGCCTGCACGTCCACCGTCGGTGTGATCTCGCATTACCTCCAGCGCAATGGCATTCCGACCACCACAATCAGCCTGATCCGCGAGCACACGGAGATCACTCGTCAGCCGCGAGCGCTCTGGGTGCCGTTCCCACTGGGCCGACCGCTCGGCGTCGCCGACGATCCCGACTTCCAACGCGACGTCCTGCGCAGCGCCCTGCGTCTGTTGGACACGGCCACGAAACCCGTGATTGAGGACTACCCGCACGACGCTCCCGACGGCGGCGGCGACGGCGTCTGGTCATGCTCAATCATGCTGCCGGAACCAGAGGTCAGCGACCTCGAAGCGGCGATTCGGGGGGAGGTCGATTTGCTCACGCCCTGGTACGAGGAGGCGCGTCGACGTCGCGGGCGCACGACGGTCGGAATCAGCGGGGTGAAGCCCGAGGAGATCGACAAGGTGGTGTCGTTCATTGTCGCGATTGCCGAAGGGTCGGGATTCCAACAGATTCCGGTTTCAGCCGAGGGCCCCAATTGGCGACATCCGTTGCCGATGCTGGTTCGCTTCGCCGTCGAGGACCTGCGCGCCTTCTACCAGGAGGCAGTGACATCACAGGAGGGCACGAAGCCGCCTTCGCAGCATGACATGCACAGTTGGATCTTCAATAGGACCACGCTGGGGCGCGCGATCATGGCAATCGGCCATCAAATCGCCGACAACGAAGATCGACGACTGATGACGATGCGAGGCCTGATGATTCCCGAAGGATTCTGGGAGGGCGAAGTGAGTTGGGGGGAACTTCCGCCGGGCATGGACAGGCTCAGCTTCATCAAGAGCTCGCGTGCGTACCTGGCCGGAGAAGAGGCAGAGGCGCGATAGCCTGTCGCTCTAACGTGTCGATCCCGGCGGTCGGACAGGTACGCGGAGGACAGCGATGGTCCGATTGAGCGAGTTGCATCCTGAAGAAGCCGAGCACATGCTCGGACGAGCGGCGTTGCTCAAGCGCAGTTCGTTCGACTTCGACGCCACGCCCTGGATTATGCCGAAGCCGCTGCGCGAATCGACGATCGCCCTGATCTCGACCGCCGCGCTTCATCGCCGCGACGATCCGGCATTCCGCTTCGGCGACACGGGTTATCGGCTGATTCCCAACGATATCGACCCGGCCGAGCTCGTTCAGTCGCACATCAGCGTCAACTTCGACCGGACGCACTACCAGCGTGACCTGAACGTGGTTCTGCCGATCGATCGAATGCGCGAGTTAGCCGAGGCGGGGGAGATCGGCGGCGTGTCACCGATCCATTTCTCCATCCTCGGAGCGACCGAATCGTTCCTCTTTGAACGAACCGGCGAGGAGATCGCGCGGCGCTTACACGATCTGGGCGTCGATACCGCCATGTTGGTGCCGGTTTGACCGGTCTGTACGGCCGCCGTCGGCGTCCTCTCGCACTTCCTCCAGCGCAATGGCATCGCAACGACCAGCATCAGCCTGGTCCGCGAGCATTCCGAGGCCGTCCGCCCGCCGCGGGCGCTCTGGGTGCCGTTCCCCCTCGGCCGTCCCCTCGGTGTGGCCGACGATCCCGCGTTCCAGCGCGATGTTCTGCGCAGCGCACTCAAGCTGCTGGAATCGGCGACCGAGCCCACGATCGTCGACTATCCCAACGAGGCGCCCGACGCCAACGGCGAAGGAGTCTGGGCCTGTGCGATCGAGCTGCCCACACCGGAAATGAGCGAGCTTGAGTCCGCAGTGCGCAGCGAGATCGATCTACTCATGCCTCGCTACCAGGAAGCCCGGCGCAGCCGGGGCCGCTCGACGTTCGGGATGAGCGGCGCCACGATTGACCAGGTCGACAAGGTCGTGTCCTTCGCCATCGCGGTCGCGGAGGGGTCTGGATTCGAGGATGTTCCCAGTGCGGCATCCGGACCGAACTGGAGACACGCGATGCCGATCCTTGTTCGCTTCGTCGTCGAAGATCTTCGCGCGCTCTATCAGGAAGCGGTGACCTCGGATGCCAGCTCGCGACCGCCGTCTCAACGCGAGATGCACACCTGGATCTTCCAGGAGACCGCGTTGGGCCAACTGCTCAAGCAGATCGCCCAGCAGATCACCGATCACGATGATCCCCGGCTCCGGTTGATGCGCGGATTCATCATCCCGGAAGGATTCTGGGATGGAGACCGCGCATTCGGAGGCGTGCCCGCCGGCATGAGCCCCGACGATTACGTCCGCAGCATTCGTCCATATCTCATCGGCGAGCAGTCTTGAGCCCGCCGCGATCAGTCTCAGGGTTGTGAGCGAGTACTCATGAGCGAACCGCTATCAGTGGCGTCGGACCCGCTCCACGCCGCGCTCCGGGACTCTTACGGGTACAACTCGTTCCGACCGCAGCAGCGGGAGACGATTGAGCATGTCCTGGATGGCGGCGACGCCCTGGTCCTGATGCCGACCGGCGGCGGCAAGTCGCTCTGCTACCAGTTGCCGGCCATCCTCAGGGATGGCCTGACCGTCGTCGTCTCGCCGCTGATCGCGTTGATGCACGACCAGGTGACGGCGCTGCAACGCGCCGGAGCCAACGCGCAGTACTTGAACAGCACACAGTCGCCGATGGAGACGGCGGAGGTGGAGCGACAGGTCGTTGACGGATCGGTGAAGCTGCTCTACGTCGCGCCCGAGCGGGTCAACACCGACCGCTTCCGCAACCTGCTGGAACGTCGCAATCCGAGCCTGATTGCGATCGACGAGGCGCACTGCATCTCCGAGTGGGGTCACGAGTTCCGTCCCGACTACCGGGTGCTCCGTCGCTTGACCGAACGCTTCGTCGACGTGCCGACGGTCGCCTGCACCGCCACGGCGACGCCCCAGGTCCAGCGCGACATCGTGGAGCAGCTCGACCGTCCACGCATGCAGACCTTCATCACGAGTTTCATGCGCGACAACCTGACGCTGCGTGTCCTGCCCAAGCGCAAAGCGGTTGAGCTGCTGGCGTCACGGCTAAAGCGAGTGAACGAGGGCGCGGCAATCGTCTACAGCCAGTCGCGTAAGAGCACCGAGCAGACCGCCGAGGGTCTGCGCCAACGCGGGATCCGGGCCGAGCACTACCACGCGGGTATGAACGGCCGGGATCGGCACGGCGTCCAGGAGCGGTTCCTCAGCGGCGAGACGCCAGTGATCTGCGCCACGATCGCCTTCGGCATGGGCATCGACAAGCCTGATATCCGCCTCGTCGCCCACCTCGATATGCCGCCTTCGATCGAGTCCTACTACCAGGAAACCGGCCGCGCCGGCCGCGACGGCCAGCCGTCGGAGTGCCTGTTGTTCTACACCAAGGGCGTCTGGCATCAGCAAATGTTCTTCATCAACCAGCTCGCCGATGACGGCGAGCGCCAACAGCGGATCAATCGGCTGCGCACGATGATGAACTTCAGCGAGCAGTCGCAGTGCCGCTGGTCGAGGATCCTGCAGTACTTCGGCGAGCAGCCGCCATCGGCGCAATGCGGCCACTGCGACAACTGCCTCGGCGAGGAGACGATCGACGTGGAAGCAGAGAGTCCTCGACTCGTTGACCCCGATGATCCGCCCGCCCCTCCGGGCGACGACGATTCCAGACCGCTGAATGCAGATGAAGACCGCCTGTACGAAGCGTTGCGCCAGGAGCGCTCACGACTCGCGAGCAATGAAGGCGTATCCGCCTACATCGTCGCCAGCAACCGCGAGCTGGCAGACATCGCGCGCCGTCGCCCCCGCTCGATTCCGGAACTGATCGAGATCAAGGGCATCCGCCATCGCAAAGCAGCCCGATTCGGCCAACAGCTGCTGGATGTGGTCGCCCGACACTCTGAGTTGAGTACGGCCGTTGGCACGGACGATCCCGCTGGTGAGACACAGCTGTCGTTCGAGGCCCCACCCGAACCCCCGCCGGAGGATTGGCAACAACGCTTTAACGCGCTCGCCGAATGGCGCACGATGACCAGCGCCAATGGACAGTGCGACCCGTCTGACTTGCTGAGCTTCGCCGCAATGCGCCAGCTGGCCGAGCAGCCGCCGGCATCGATTGAGGACCTGTCAGCCGTCGAAGGCGTCGGCTCACTCGCGATCGAGCACTATGCGGAAGAACTGGCGCTGATCGTCGGCATTCCCGGGTCGACGGCACAGCCTTCGGCTGAGATCCTGGCGACCGAGCCTCCGGCGCAGCAGAGCTGGGAGATCACGCTGGATCTGTATGAGTCAGGTCACACTTTGCTGGCCATCGCCGAGCGCCGGATGCTATCCCCGTCCACAGTCGCATCGCACCTCGTCACGGCGCTGCGCAATGGCCGAACCCTCGACCTGAGTCCTGCCCTGCCATCCGCAGAAATGGTGCAGCGGGTGCGTCGACTGCTGTCCGACGATCCCGACACGAGCCTGTCGGACCTGCATGAGCGGCTCGAATACCGCTTGTCGCGGGCAGAACTGCGGCTCGTCGAAGCCCATCTGCGACCGTCGGAGATCGTCGACGGCTAGTCAGCCGCTGCTGCCCCCTGAGGGTTTGGTTCGAGCGGGACGCCGTCAACCAGCGTCAGCTTCGCGCCCAGCCTTGCCGGCACCTTCTGACCCGGCAGCAGGATTCCAACCAGGTTGCACGGATCGCTCGCCGCGACAGTAATCTTCTCGTCGCTTGCCGCAGCCCGGCGGACGGCACGAAGCTGGTCGAGCGCGGCGGGCAGCGCGAACTGTTCGCCTAGGAGGCCCTGAATGAACCGTCCACCGCGAATCTCACCCCGCGCCTCAAGACGGCGCAAAGCGCGCAGTACATCCCGCCACTGGATGGTCAGGCTCTCGCGGGTCGCCAGCTCTCGCGAGACCACGCCGTAGCGCCGCAGCAGGATCTCGGCGACACGCTCGGCCAACTCATCGGCCTCTAGAGGATCGGTGAGACCATCCATCGTCGGCGGCAACGCGGCCCAGCGACCGGCCGGACCCTCGCCGATGAACACGCCTCCGCCTCCATAGCGCGGCCGTCGGGAACGTCTGTTGGGCCGGATGAGCTGTCGCAGACCCTGGAATCCGTCGGCGTGCGCGAGTCCGGTAGCGACGAGTTCGCGTAGCCCGCCTTCAACATCGGTCGCGATACGGCGCGTGCCGTCGACCAGTTCGTCGAAGAACAACGCGCCGCGTTCCTCCAGGAGTCGCAGGATCTGGCTGGCAGCACCACCGTCGGCGTGGAGCTGCTCGGCGACGTCGGGCTGCGGCTCGGGCGCGTAGCGCCCACGAGCAGCCGGCAGCGGAGCAGGCCGACGGACCGCCATGAGCAACGAACGGAAGTCCCGGCGCAATGCCAGCGCAATGGGAGTCGTCTTGGTCGGCGCCCGGCGAGCCGAGCGCGCGGTCAATCGCGCCCAGGCGACATCGCCAGCCAGGCAGAGTTCGTCCAGCCACGCCTCGCGATAGTCGGCAACGCGAGGTGCGATGAGTTCACGCTCCCACGCGGCAGCCGGCGCCTCGAATCCCTGCAGCTGTTCGATCACTGCTCGCACTCCCGCTTTGCCAGCCAGCCGAGTGTCGGGCGTCAGGTGCTGCCAGCGGAGGAGGAAGCGCAGATAGTGCTGGACCGTCACCGGCTCAATCTCGGCCCGGAGTCGGGCAATCGTGTAGCGGTGAATCCGAGCGAGCAGCCGGCGGTCGCAGTACTCCTCCGTGTCTGCCTCATTCAGCGTCGGCGTGAACTGCCCCCGCATGATCTCGCCATAGGCCTCGAGCTGGACCAAGCCGTATCCGCAGTCCTGCTCCGACAGACCGCAGCGCCGCGATACGTCCTCTGCGGTAACCGGGCCCGAGATTTCCAGGTGTCCCCGCACGAGCTTCAGCCGCGCATCCTCGCGGTCGGCGGGCAGGATGAGCGCCGACTCGGGCACGCTGAAACCGGGATCGACCGCGTGGTCCGGGAACAGCTGGCGGATCGACTCCAGGTGTTCGGCCGCGAACCAGACGGCTCCGTCGGGACCCTCGGCGCGAGCGGCCCGACCGACTTCTTGAAGTTCGGCCAACATCATGGATGTTCCGGGATCGGCCAGTACTGGTGAACCGTGGGTCAACTCTCGCTCGTTCAGCGCCACGACAGACAGCAACAGCTCGTGCAGTTCGTCCGCGTCGCGGATCGGCGGGAAGGCTTCGTCCTGCACGCGTTCGATCGCGTCGATGTCCAACTTGCCCAGGTCGCGCTGCTCGTTGGGCAGGGTGCGGCGGGTCATCACGGCGCGGGCCCGGCGTTCCTCGAGCGGCGCGTCGTCGAGGAAGCCGAACGGGTTGATGTTGATGATGCTCTGCGCCATGCCCGATGGGGTCACCGTGTCGCGAGCGTGGAGGCGGATCTCGCCGCGCTCGATCCGTTCCAGCACGCCGATCAGGGCGTCGGTGTCGACCGCTTCGTGCAGGCAGTCGTCCATGGTCTGAGCGATCAGCGGGTGGTCCGGTACCTCAAGCGGCCCGGCCAGGTTCTCCTGGCAGCCGACCTGCGCCGGGAAGACGGCTGCGAGCAGGTCGTCGGCGATCATCCGCTGCAGGTAGGGCGGCACTTCCTTGGCCCCGCGACGTCGAGGGACGGCCAGCGCGCGGGTCGCCGCCCAGCGCCAGCGCGTATTCCAGAACGGCGCGTAGAGCACGGCCTGACGCAGCGATTGCTCGGCGTTGTCCGACTTCAAGTACTCGAACGCCTCCTCGAGCGGGAACGACTGGGTCGGACCGAGCGAAAGCAGAATGCCCTCCTCGTTGGCCGCCGCCTGCAGCTCGAAGTCGAAGCGCACGCAGAAGCGCTTGCGCAGGGCCAGGCCCCAGGCGCGGTTGACGCCCGAGCCGAATGGCGCGTGCACGATCAGTTGCTGCCCGCCGCCTTCGTCGAAGAAGCGCTCGAACACCACATCGGTGTCCGAGGGCATGACCTGCAGCGATTCCTGCGCCTCGGCCAGGTACTCGACCATCTGCTCGGCGGCGATCGACTGCATGTGGCATTCGCGCTGCAGGTAGCGCGAGGCCGACTCAGGGTCGTCCGCCATCGCTCCGATATCGCGCCGCAACTCCCCGACGGCGGCGGAGAGTTCGAGGCTGCGGCCGGGCGCTTCACCTAGCCAGAAGGGGATCGTCGGCGGCGCGCCGTGCGCATCCTCGACCCGGACGATGCCCTTGTTCTCAACCCGCCGGATCTTCCACGAGGTGCTGCCCAGCAGGAAGATGTCACCGGCGGCGGTCTCAATCGCGAAGTCCTCGTTGACCGTGCCGATGAAGGCGCCCTCGGGCTCCTTGATCACGCGGTAGTCGCCCGTCTCGGGGATCGTGCCGCCGTTGAGGATGGCCGTCATCCGAGCCGCGCGGCGCGGCTTGACGACCCCGTTGATCCGGTCGCGGTGCAACAGCGGATTGGAGCGTCCGCCACCCTCGCCGATGCCGGTGGCGAGCATATCAATGGTGTCGTCGAAGGCCGACCGCTCAAGCTCTCCGTAGGGCGCGGCGCGGCGCATCAGGCCGAATAGCTCGTCTTCCTTCCACTCCTCTTCCGCCGCCGCTTCGGCCACGATCTGCTGCGCCAATACCTCGATCGGCGCCGAGGGCTGACAGATGCGGTCGAGATCGCCGCGCTCAACCGCGCGGACCATCGCCGCGCACTCGATCAACTCGTCCAGCGCGGTGGGGAAGAGCGCACCGTGCGGGATCAGGCCCAGCGCGTGGCCGGAACGTCCGACCCGTTGGAGGAAGGTGGCAATCCGCCGCGGCGAACCGATCTGGCAGACCAGGTCGACCGAACCGATGTCGATGCCCAGTTCGAGCGACGCCGTCGCGACGACCGCTTTGAGATCACCGCTCTTGAGCCGCTGTTCCATTATGTGGCGGCGTTCCTTGGACAGCGAACCGTGATGCCCTGAGACGTGCTCTTTGCCGACCCGGATGCCTAACTCGTGCGCCACCCGCTCGGCCAGCGAGCGTCGGTTGACGAAGATCAGCGTCGTCCGATGCTGCAGGATCAGCTGGGCCAGGCGGTCGTAGACCGCGCCCCAGTGTTCGTGCGTCGCCAGCGCCTGCAGCGGTGCGTCGGTGGTCTCGATCCAGAGCTTCAGTTCGCGCCGATGTCCGAGGTCGAGGATGCGGCAGGGCAAAGGCCGCGCCGACTCGTCCAGCCCGGTCAGGAAGGAGGCAATCTCGGTCATCGGCTTCTGCGTGGCCGAAAGACCGATGCGGGTCGGTCGCTGCTCGGCGACGTGATCGAGCCGCGCCAGTGTCAGCGACAGGTGCGATCCCCGCTTGTCGCGCACCACGGCGTGAATCTCGTCGACGATCACCGTGCGCACCGTGCGCAGGATTTCGCGCGAGCGCTTCGCCGTCAGCATTAGGTAGAGCGACTCGGGCGTGGTGATCAGGATCTGCGGCGGCCGCTTCACGATCGCCTGCCGCTCGGCCTGCGTCGTGTCGCCGGTGCGAAGTCCCATCCGGATCCGGGGCAGCTCCACGCCGCGTTCGTCTGCCAGCTGCCGGATCTCGGTCAGCGGTTCCTCGAGGTTGCGGCGGATGTCATTGGAGAGCGCCTTGAGCGGCGAGATGTAGAGAATCCGAACCTCGTTGGGCAGCTCGCCCGACTCGCCTTCGCGGATCAGCTCATCGATCCCGGCCAGAAACGCGGTCAGCGTCTTGCCCGACCCGGTCGGAGCGGCAATCAGGCAGTCGTCCCCGGTCCGAATCGCGGGCCAGCCGTCCTCCTGCGCATACGTCGGCTCGCCAAACCGCCCGACGAACCAGTCCCGAACCATCGGGTGGAACGCGTCGAGGATGGAGGATGTTGTGGCGGTCTGGCTCATATGTTCCGTATCTTAGCGGAGGACCAGGATCTAGGGGCGCTTCGGCTGAGGGTTAACCTGACGAACAGTACGGCTGAGAGACGATGGAGACGTTGAGATGACCACGAACGGCACAATCAACTGGCAACCCGTGTTTGACGAGGCGCTGGACTACTTCGTCAACTATCTGCAGATCGACACGACCAACCCTCCGGGGAACGAGAAGCCGGCGGCTCGCTGGATGGGCAAGATCCTGTCTGAGGCGGGGATGGAGGTTGAGTACGTCGAGATTCAACCGAACCGGGAGGCGATCTTTGCCTGGCTGCGGGGCGACGGCTCAAAGCGGCCGATGATGCTCTGCAACCACCTCGACGTGGTTCCGGTTGAGGAGGAGTACTGGACCAAGCCGGCGTTTGAGGGTTACATCGAGGACGGCAAGATTTACGGCCGCGGCACCGTCGACATGAAAGGCTGCGGGATCATGCATCTGATGACGATGCTGATGCTCAAACGCACCGAGGCGCCGCTGACCCGCGACCTCGTCTTCTGCGGCGTGCCCGACGAAGAGGCCGGCTCGGTCTGGGGCATGGAGTGGCTCTGCAAGAATCGGCCCGACCTCGTCGACGTCGAGTTCGAGCTCTCAGAGGGCGGCTCCGGCTCCACCCAGCTGATGGGACAGGAAGCGAACATCTTCTCGGTCGCGACCAACGAGAAGGACATCTGCTGGCTCAAGCTGACCTCGATCGGCACGCCCGGCCACGGATCGCGACCGCACTACGACAACTCAGCCGTCCACCTGGTCAACGCGCTGCACAAGCTGGCCGCCTGGGAGCGTCCGGTCACGATCACGCCCTCGACCCAGGTCTGGCTGGACCGGCTGATCGAGGAGGGCCACATCCCGCCGGTCAAGGATGCCGAAGAGTTGGCCGCGCACGTCATCGATCATCCCGGCACCCACGCGATGTTCATCAACACGCTCAACGTGACGATGATCAACAGCGGGATCAAGGCCAACGTGATCCCCGCCAAGTCGGAAGCGACGATCGATTGCCGCCTGCTGCCCGGCCAGGATCGGGAGGACTGGCGTCAGCAGGTGATTGATGTGATCGACGACGACCGAATCGAGGTCGAGTTCTCAGGCTGGGACCAGGAGCAGCCAGTCGAGGTCGATTGGGACACCGAGCTGTACCGAACGATTGAAACCGTCGTCAACGACGCCGTCGAGGACGCCACGGTCGTGCCCTCCACCTGCGTCGGCGGTACCGACAACCGCTTCCTCAGGCAGCAGGGAATCCCCGCCTACGGCTTCATCCCCGTCCTGCTCAGTCCCGAAGAAGCCGCCGGATTCCACGGCAACGACGAGCACATGACGCTCGAAAACTTCAACATGGGCGTCGAGCTCACGTACGAGATCGTCCGTCGAATGGTGACCTAGCTGATTCCTGTCCCCTCTCCCCGCGGGAGAGGGATAGGGTGAGGGCCGGACTGAGGAGCTACTGCAGCTTCGAGTAGGGCAGCGGGTTGAGGAAGTAGATGTCCTCATCGGGCGCGTGCTCTCGCAGCGGACCGACGATGTCCTTGAGCGCGTCTCCGGCTCGGTACTCCATCATCCCGCTCGGGCCGTGGGGCATGATCCAGAGGTCGGTGAGTTCGCCGGTGCGGCCGATGCGTGAGGCATAGGCGGTCGCGAGCTGCATGGCCCCTGCGCCCTCCAGCGTGTCGACGAGGCTGCCGATCGTCTTGATCGCGGGCAGCAGGCCGCCGGTCGCGGTCTGCAGGACGGCGAGCAGGTACTGGCGCGGCTGGTCGGGATTGGCGTCCAGCGCCGCCTGCAGTCGCTCCTCGGTCCCGTAGGAGACCGTGTTGGCGAACTTGGTGATCTCCTCGATCTCGATCTCGCCACGCAGCTTGTCTACGGCCGACCAGAGCGCCTTGTCCTGGCCGAGCGAATTGAGGCATTCCTCGGCGTGGGCCATGCTCTCGTAGCGGTGAATCGAGAGGTCCCAGCCCATCTCGCCGCCGGTCACCTTCCAGCCTCCGATCAGATCGATCCCATGCCGATCCATCGCCGGCACGACGGTGTCGGAGTAGAAATCGACGAAGAGGTCGAAAGCGGTGTTGGTAATCGGCTTGATCCGGTGTCGGACTTCGAGGAATACGGCCATGCTCTGCTCCCTGAGTTTGAGTTCGGGCTGGAGGCAGGCTAGAGGGTCGGCGCGAGGGCTGCGATGAATTCCCTGGTTCGCTGCCGTTCCTCTGCGTCGACGCCTTCGAAGGCAGCGTAGAAGTCGGTCACGCCGATCTCCCGCCAACGCAGCAGTTCGCGCTCGATCTCTTCCTCGCTGCCGACGATTGAGACTCCAGCCGGATCGTCTGCTCCTGAACCCTGGATCACTCTCTGATACGAGGGCAGCGTGTTGTACATCTCATAGGCCCTGGAGATGCGCTCCCGCGTGCCGTCCGGGTCGGCGGTGACGGAGATTGGGACGCCGGCGATGACGCGGGGCTCGGGCTTGCCGGCTTCACGTGCGGCGCCGCCCATCTCGGGGATGACGACTTCCTCAATCCACTTCGGGCCCGCCAGCCAGAGCGCGGTGCCGTCGGCGAGCCGTCCGGTCACACGCAACATCTGCGGCCCGAGCGCGGCGACGATCACCGGCGGAGGCTCGCAGTCGGGAAGTTCCACCTGAGAGTGGACCTCAAACGCTTCGCCCTGGTGATGAACCACTTCGCCGCGCATCAGCGGGACGAGGATCTCCAGGTACTCGCGCATGTGCCGGACAACGTTGCTGAAGTCGAGACCCCAGGAGTCCTGGATCACGACCTCGTGCGACAGTCCGAGTCCGAGCGTGAAGCGACCGCCGGCCGCGGCGTTGACGGACAGCGCCTGCTGCGCCATGGCGACCGGGTGGCGGGTGTAGGTCGGAATCACGTAAGTGCCGAGCTCGATCTCCGAGGTCTCGCCCGCTGCCAGCGCCAGCACCGTCATCGCGTCGTGCGCCATCGAGGGCAGGAACGCGCCGGCGAAGCCGTCGGCTTCGAGTTGCTTGACGGCTTCGATCTTGCCGGCGAGCGTGGCGGCGTTGGGTGGGGCGAGGACGCGCATGGTGAAATTCCCTGAGATCTGGCGGAATGAGATCAGATTGCTCGCAGTATGACGCACCGGAGTCGTTAGCCTGCGCCCGACTCGACACACCAAGCTGGTAAGGAACTGACACATGGCTTCGGCAGAACTACAGAAGGTGCTCGGACTGATGGCGGAGCGTCCGCTCGGTGCGGGCAACCCGACCCTCGAGGAAATGCGCGCCGGGATGGAAGCGGGTTCATTTCCGGTCACAGAGGCCGCGACGGTTACGCCGGTGTCGGCCAACGGCGTGCCCGGCGAATGGGTGACCGTGCCTGAATCCGACCCGAATCGGCGTCTGCTCTACGTCCACGGCGGCGGCTACGTGATCGGATCGACGGTGACGCATCGGCGACTGTGCGAAGACATCGCTCGCGCAGGCGGCTGCTCCGTGCTGAACCTCGATTACCGGCTCGCTCCCGAGAACCCATTCCCGGCGGCCGTCGAGGACGCGATTGACGGGCTCAAATTCATTCAGGCCAACGGTCCCGACGGCGAGGGCGCCGCGGAGGCGACATTCGTCGCCGGAGACTCGGCCGGCGGGGGGCTCACACTGGCGACGCTGCTCACGGCGCGAGAGCAGGGCGTCGACCAGCCGAACGCGGCGATCGGAATCTCGGCCTGGACCGACCTCGCGATCACCGGCGAGACGATTCAGACCCGAGCTGACGCCGATCCGCTGATTACGGATCCATCGATGGTCGAAGGGATGGCCTCCCAGTATCTCGGCGGCGCGGACGCCGACAATCCGCTCGCCTCACCGCTCTATGCCGACTACGCCGGACTGCCGCCGTTGCTGCTCCAGGTCGGCGACGCCGAGGTGCTGCTGGCAGACACGACCCGCGTCACCGAGAAGGCGCGCGCGGCGGGCGTCGACGTGGTCGAAGAAGTCTGGGACGAGATGTTCCACGTCTGGCACCAGTTCGCGCCGATGCTGCCCGAGGGCCAGGCGGCCGTCGACCGGATCGGCGAGTTCATCAACCAGCACGCCTGAGGCCAACCGGGACGTTAAGGATTACTCGGAGTCGCACGATGGCATCGCCGGAGCTACAGCAGGTGCTCAAGTTGATCGAGGAACGCCCGCGTCCGTTGGTCAATCCCACACGCCAAGAGATCCGCCAGGCGATGGAGGACAGATCCTTCCCGGCGACAGATGCGGCGAGCGTCGCCCCGATCGAAGCCAACGGCGTCCCGGGCGAGTGGGTGACCGTGGCCGAGTCGGACCCCAACCGGAGGGTCCTGTACTTCCATGGCGGCGGGTATGTCTACGGCTCGGCGGTGACCCACCGCAGGCTGTGTGAGGACATCGCTGCGGCTGGCCGGTGTGCGGTCCTCAACCTCGACTACCGCCTCGCGCCCGAGCATCCCTTCCCAGCCGCCGTCGAAGACGCCATCGCGGGCCTCACATTCATTGGCGAGAACGGCCCAGACGGCACCGGAGTAGCCAGGTCGGTCTTCGTCGCGGGCGACTCGGCCGGTGGCGGTCTGACGCTCGCCACGCTGCTGGCGGCTCGCGAACGGGGCCTCGATCAACCCGACGCGGCGATCGCCATCTCAGCCTGGACTGACCTCGCCAACACCGGAGAATCGACCACGTCGCTCGCCGATGACGATCCGCAGAAGAGCAGCGTACCGATGCTGGAAAATCTGGCCTGTCAGTATCTCGCAGGCGCAGACGCCGAGAATCCCCTTGCTTCGCCGCTCTACGCCGACCTGGCCGGGTTGCCGCCGCTGCTGATGCAGGTGGGCGGTGCGGAGATGCTGCTCTCCGATACAACCAGAGCCGCCGAACGCGCTCGTTCCGTCGGCGTCGACGTCGTCGAAGAGGTCTGGGACGAGATGTTCCACGTCTGGCACCAGTTCGCACCTCTGCTGCCCGAAGGCCAACAGGCGATCGACCGGATCGGCGAGTTCATCAACCGGCACGCGTAGCCCATTTCCGTGCCCGGAATCCAGAGGAGAGTCCCATGCCGTCTGAGGAGTACTACCAGGTCGTCGAGGCGATGAAGGCGCAGGCCGCCAGCATGATTGGAGAGGAACTGAGCGTCGCGGAGCAGCGCGCTGCGATGGAAGAAGGCTTCAGTTTCCCGCTGCAGGACGACATCTCGCTCACGGCAGTGGACATCAACGGCGTACGAGGCGAATGGACCGTGCTGCCCGGGTCCGATCACAATCGCCGCCTGCTCTACGTCCACGGAGGCGGATACGTGCTGGGTTCAATCGGAACGCACCGCCGCCTCGTCGCCGACATCTGTCGCGCGGCGGGCTGCGTGGCGCTCAACCTGGAATATCGATTGGCGCCGGAGCACGTCTTCCCTGCCGCCGTTGACGACGCAATGACCGGGCTCGAGTACCTCTGGGCCAACGGACCGGTTGAGCCGGGCGAGGCGAGCGCGGTGTTCGTCGGCGGGGACTCAGCCGGCGGCGGCCTGATGCTGGCCACGCTGCTTGCCGCGCGCGAGCGCGGCGTGCGCATGCCGACCGGCGGCATCGGCCTTTCCCCCTGGGCCGATCTGGCCGCCGGACCGGAAGAGTTGTCCGCATTCGGCCTTGAGGATCCGACAATCCCCGACAACACGGTGGCGATCAACGCGTCCCAGGGTTGGGCGGCCATGTACGCAGGCGATGCGGACCGCAGCGATCCGCTGCTGTCGCCGGTCTTCGCCGACTACGAAGGGATTTGTCCTCTGCTCCTGCAGGCCGGTTCCGTCGAGATGATCTGCCGAGACACCGAGCGTGTCGCCGCCAGGGCCCGTGAAGCCGGCGTCGAGGTGGTCGAGGAGATCTGGGACGACATGTTCCACGTCTGGCAAGGCTTCGCCCCCATGCTGCCCGAAGGACAAGAGGCGATCCAGCACATCGGCGACTGGATCCGCGCGCGTTCCTAGAGGTGGACGATTTCAACATCACCCCATTGCCGCTGCAAGTACTCGGCGGCGAGCCGGCGGTGGCATCGCTCCGGACGGTCCTCACTGCAGAGCAGCACCGCGTCGTCGAACAGCGCCTGGTCCAGCTCGTGCGTGACCTCACGCTCCGCCAACAGCTCCAGATACCTCTCGCAGTAGTCATCCCAGGTGATGTCGCCACCGCGGTAGGACGTGAACAACTCATCGGACGGGGCGAGCAGTGGAACATGGACGTAGTCCATGTCGCACAATCGGTCGAGCAGATACTCGAAGTCGCCGCCCGACTTCGAGACTTTGGCGAAGCCTGCCAGTTGCGACGACGGTCTCAGGCGGACGTCAATCACGCGCTTCGCCCCGCTGGGTCGGAGCAGATCACCGAAGAACTCCCGAGCCGACTTCTTCGTGAAGCCGATGGTGTAGAGCCTCATCGCCCGACGGTCGTTCTCGTCTACGGGTAGAACAGCTTTTGAGCCGCCTTGCGCAGCTCGCTGCGGAAGTCGGGATGGGCGACGGCGATGAGCTCTTCCGCCCTCGCTCGCACGGTCTTGCCCAGCAGGCGGGCGATCCCGTACTCGGTCACGACCGTGTCAGCGATGTCTCGCGGCACCGTGACGATCTGGCCGGGGTCGAACTGGGCCATGATCGTGGAGATTGTGCCGTCGCGGCTGGTAGAGGGCAGGACCGTGACGGAGCGCCCTTTGGGTGCGAGGTAGGCGCCCAGGGCGAAGGCCAGGTGTCCGCCCACTCCCGCGTAGACACGCGGACCGATCGTGTGCACGCCGAGTTGGCCGCTCAGGTCGGCGGTCAGCGCTCCATTGATCGCGACGATGTTCTCGTTGCGCGCAATCTGGCGGGGGTCGAGCAGGTACTCGATTGAGTAGGTCTCGAACGCCGGGTTGCGGTGAACCGTGGCGATCTCGTCGGGCGTGTTGCCGATCACGGTGGCGACGAACTTGTCCGGATGCGTCTTCGAGTATTTGCCGGTGATGATCCCGCGCTCGACCAGCGGGACCAGCCCCTCGGTCGTCAGTTCGGCGAAGTAGGAGAGGTTCTCTCGTTCGTCGAATGCGCCCAGGCGCGCCAGCGCTCCCGAGTGCGATCCAACGCCGACCTGGATCGTGTCGCCGTCCTGGACGAGTTGCGAGACGTAGTGGGTCAGGCCGAGATCGACCTGGTTTGGTTCTGGAAACTCAAGATTGACCATCACAGGCGTGTCGGCCGGGACGAAACAGTCGATCTCGGAGACGTGCAGCCAGGAATCGCCGAAGGTCTCGACCACGTTGTCGTTCACTTCGGCAATCACCGTCTTGGCCCGCTTGGCCGAGGTGACGCCGTCCCAGACCGAGCTGCCCAGCGAGACGAACCCCGCGTCGTTGGGCGGCGTGCAGCGGATCTGCAGCACGTCGATCGGCCAGGCTTCGTCCTCGCGTCCCGCGTCCCAGGCCTTGTGAATGCCGACCAGCCAGTAGGGGTGATAATCGGCGATGCCGGCGTTGACGGCGTCGCGGTCGAACAGCGTCCCGAACTGCGGCGCGACCTTGAACGCGCCCATCATCTCCTCGGTGAACCAGCCCGCGTCGGGCACGACGATCCCACGAACCTCCACGCCCTCGAGTTCGTCGCTGCGGGCGACCAGCGCCTGCAGGATCGGCAGCGAGGCGTGACCCGGCGGAATCCAGAGGTGGTCGCCCGAGTTGAACAGCGCCGCGGCCATCTCGGGCGTAGCCAGTCGTTCGGCGTAGACGTCGCGCCAGTTGATCGTGGGATCGAAGCGTGTCGTGCGTCGTTGGATGTACGGAGAAGTGGTCATCTGGTTGCCTGCCACTCAAACCTGTCGCCCGTAGTTAGACTCGCGATCAAGGTAACGCTGAGCAGCCTGAAGACGAATGGAGGACGGCATGGCCAGTGACGGACGAATGGACTTCGGCATCTTCATGGCGCCGTTTCACCGGGTCGGGGAGAACCCGTCGCTGGCGATTCACCGAGATTTCGAGTTGGTCGAATGGCTGGATCAACTCGGCTACGACGAAGCCTGGATCGGCGAGCATCACTCGGCCGGCTGGGAGTTGATCGCCTCGCCCGAGGTCTTCATTGCCGCCGCTGCAGAGCGGACCAGCAACATCCGCCTGGGCACGGGCGTGGTCTCACTGCCCTATCACCATCCGCTGATGGTCGTCGACCGGATGATCCAGCTCGATCACATGACCCGAGGCCGGGTGATGATGGGAGTCGGACCGGGCGCGCTGTCCTCGGACGCCGCGATGATGGGAATTGACCCGCTCTACCAGCGGCAGCGGATGGATGAGTCGCTGCAGGCGATCCTGGCGCTGCTGAGGCAGGACGGACCGGTCAACATCAAGACCGACTGGTTCGAGCTGACCGACGCCCGGCTGCAGGTCTCGCCATACACGAAGCCGCACTTCGAGATGGCGGTCGCCTCGACCGTCTCGCCCGCCGGCCGGCAGATGGCCGGCAAGTACGGGATGGGCATGCTCAGCATCGGCGTCTACCTGCCAGGCGGACGATCGAACCTCGAGGGCCAGTGGACCGAGGTCGAAGAGGTCGCGGAGCGTGAGGGTCAAACGGTCGACCGCAACAAGTGGCGGCTCGTGATCCCCATGTACATCGCCGAGACGCGCGAGCAGGCCTTCGCCGAGTGCCGCGAGGGCTGGCGCGCCTGGCAGATCGACTATTTCCGCGACACCCTGCAGGCAGTCCTGCCCGGCACGGCCGAGACGCCGGAGGGCGCGGTGGAGACCGGCGGCGCGATCATCGGTACGCCCGACGACGCGATCAAGGCGATCGAAATCCTGCAGGAGAACTCGGGCGGCTTCGGCGGCCTGATGATGCTGGCCCACGAGTGGGCCAATCGCGACGGCATCCGCAAATCGTTCGAGCTGTTCGCCCGCTATGTAGCGCCGAAGTTCCAGGGCCAGTTGGAGTCGGTCGAGGGTACTCAACAATGGGTGGCTGCAGGTGGAGGCGCGGTCTCGTTCAGCCGCAACGACGTGCTGGCCAAGGCCTTCACCGACGCAGGCCAGGAGGTCCCGGAGTTCATCCAGGCCCCAGCCGAGGCGGCGTCGGACTAGGCGCCGTTGGCGGCTCGGTGGAAGGCGCGACCGAGCCGTTCGGCGGCCTCCTCCAGCGTCGCAGTCGGCGGCCATGAGTAGGCGAGCCGAATCGACTCGCCATCGTCCCCCGGATCGGCCCCCGGATAGAAGCGCTTGCCTGAGGGGAAGTTGAGGCCATCGACGCTGGCCGCGTCGCGCACGCCATCGCCGGTCAGTTGATTGCGCAGCTTGAGCCAGAGGAAGAACCCGCCCGAGGGCTCGATCAGGTCGAAGTAGGGCTCTCCATACGGCTCGAGCGCGCCTGCCAGCGTCTGTGCCTTGAGCGCGTAGAGCCGGCGCATCTGCTCGACGTGTTCACGGAAGTTGCCTCGCACCATGTACTCGTGCAGCATCCGGTGCAGCAGCGGACTATTACCCATGTCGAATCGCGCGGGGACCATCGCCTGGATCCAGTCGGGTCGAGCCTGCACCCAGCCGACCCGTAATCCGGTGGCAATCACCTTCGAGAACGTGCCGACCGTGAGCACGCCCCAGCCATCGGTCAGCTCCGAAAGCGTGGGTGGCGGCGGCTCATCGAAGTACAGCTCCGAGTAGGCGTGATCTTCCATCAGCAGGATCTGCCGGCGGGCGGCAACTTCGATCAAGTCGAGTCGGCGCTGCAGCGACATCGTCAGGCCGGTCGGGTTGTGGAACGTCGGCTGCGTGTAGATCAACTTGATTCGTTCGCCGGCAGCTTCCAGCCGGTCGACGGTCGACTCGAGCTCATCCAGCCGAATGCCCTCGTCATCCATGCCCACGCCGACCACGCTGGCCTGCTTGCCGCGAATCGTGCGCAGCGATCCGGCGAAGGTGGGGATTTCGGTGATCACCACGTCGCCGGGATCGAGGAACGAGGCGCAGATCGCCTCAATCGCGCCCGCAGCGCCGTTGGTCAGCAGATACCAGTCGGCGTCCGGTTGGGCCGGATGGTTGCGAGCGAAGTAGGCGGCCATCTCGTCGCGCAGGGGCCGGTAGCCCTCGGCCCCGCCATAGACCAGCGCGGCGTCACCCGGCTGTTCCAACACACGACCCATTGCCGCGAGCAGTTCCGCGCGCGGTTGCGTTTCGGCGTCGGGGATCCCACCGCCGAGCGAAATCGGCGGCAACGTACTCCGGGGCGCTGCGCCGCCCAGACCCCACTCGGTCGCGTTGCCCGCCGACATCCCCCTGGTCGCGATGCTCGTGCCGAGCATCGACGGGAACCGCTCCCACGCCTCGCGCGCGGCGCTGGCGGCATTGCTGTCGAGCGGAACGTTCAACGAGTCGGGCATGACGGTCTCCAGCACTTCGGGTCGGAGCGTTCGGCGGCAAGTCCTCAGCTTAGTCCCTGCTCACGCGGCTCGAATATGTCACCGGAGCAACGTCCAGACTCCGAGCGGACTGCGATCCTTCGAACTCTATCGATGTACATTTGTGCGGAGTAATCCTGATAGTGGAGTGAATCTGCATGTCGACTATGCCCGGACAGCCCGGACAGCCTGGACGCCCGCTCGATCCGCAACCCGTCCCGACCTTGCCAATCCGAGCTCAAAACACGCGCAATATTGACAAAACTTGTTCCCGATTGTGCATTTTTGTCCACTCCAACCGCACGATCTCCCGTAAAACACTGGACTTCGCCCCGATTTCCGCCTCAGGAGAAAAAATTCGCCGAGTGACGATCCGTTCCGACCATCGCCCGCATCGCGTATGCGGGGCCCGAGCAACCACGAACGCGGGCCGAACAAACCCGAACAGATCCGAACAGGATCGAACGCGTTCGGCTGGCAATCTGACCGAGCAAGACCGAACAGACCCGAACAAGGCCGAACAAGCCCGAACGCACCACGCACACGATCTCCCGTGAAACACAGGAGATCGCGACCGGCGCCCACTCAAATCGCGGCCAGGCTGAACACCCGAACGCCGCTGTAGGATCATCTCATGCCTTCCGACATACGCCTCGGCGTGCTCGATCAGATTCCGATTCGTGACGGCGGCACCGCGGCCACGGCGATTTCGGAGTCGTTCGAGTTGGCCGAGACCTGCGATCGATTGGGCTACTCGCGCTACTGGCTGGCCGAGCATCACAACGCCGGCTCGCTGGCCTGCGCCTCTCCTGAGGTGCTGATTCCACAGGTCGCGGCGCGGACAGCGCAGATCCGCGTCGGCTCCGGCGGGATCATGCTGCCGCACTACAGCTCGCTCAAAGTGGCCGAGAACTTCCGCACCATGACGACGCAGTTTCCCGGCCGGATCGACCTCGGAGTCGGTCGCGCACCAGGCTCCGACGGCCGCACTGCGCGCGCGCTCGTGCATGGCCCCGGCGCGCTCGGGATTGACCACTTCCCCGAGCAGTTGCTCGACCTCTACGGCTGGCTGGCCGACGATCTGCCGCCCGATCACCAGTACCGCGAAGTCCGCGCCGCGCCTCCGGGCGCTCCGATGCCGGAGCTCTGGCTGCTAGGGTCATCGCACTACGGCGGGCACGTCGCTGCCGAATTGGGCTGGTCGCACTGTTTTGCTCACTTCATCTCACCAGAGGGCGGCGAGCAGGTCGTGCGCAAGTACCGCGAGCGATTCCAACCCTCGCCGGTCAGCTCCGAGCCACGAGCCTCGCTGGGCGTCTCGGTGACGGTGGCGGAGACCGACGAAGAGGCAGAGCAGCTCTGCTGGAGCCGCTGGTGCTGGCGGATCAAGGGCAATCGCGGTGCCCGTGGCGGGATTCCCTCTGTTGAAGAGGCGATGAACTTTCCCTACTCGCAACCCGAACTCGACTACATCGGCTACATGCAGAACCGCAGCATCCATGGTTCCCCGCAGCGGGTGCGCGAGCAGCTGGAGAAGCTCGCCGCGACCTACGACGTGGATGAGTTCATTGCGCTCACCATCACCTACGACTTCGCCGCCCGCATCCGTTCCTATGAGCTGCTGGCGGACGTCTTTGAACTACCCGTCCCCGAGCTCAGTCAAGCGGCGGTTGACTGACCAGCGGCGCAGGATCAAGGCCATGCTCGGACAGGATCTCCGACGCAATCCGACGCGCAATGTTGTAGCCGGCATCGTCCCGACCCTCGACGAGCACGGTCAGATACGGCGTGGTGTTGGATGCCCTGATCACGCACCACGCGCCCTCCGCCTGCGATGACAGATCGATCCGGGCGCCGTCGATGTCTGTCACGGGCCAGCGGCGACGCGCCTGTTCAGTGATAGCTCTCGCGACGTCGTGCTTTCGATGGTCGGGACAGGCGATCTTGACCTCCGGAGAAATGGGATAGCGGGGAATCAAATCGAGCATCGCCTCCAGCGAGTTCAGTGAAGCGATCTGGGCGATGCGGCAGGCCGTTCGAACCGCGTCGTCGGTGTAGTGCGGTGGGTCGTCCAGCTGATAGAAGTAGTGGGTCGAGGACTCGCCGCCGAAATCGATGCCCCGTTCCCGCATCGCGTACTTACCCAACGAGTGCCCGACGGGGCCGAAGAAGGCCGTGCCGCCCAGCTGCGCAATGTGATCAATCACGGCTCGCGACGTCTTCACGTCGACGTGGATCGATGCCCCCGGATGCTGTGTCAACCAGTCCTGCGCTAGCAGTGCCAGCACCTGATCGGGCGCCGCTCGACGACCGCGACCGTCGACCAGGCCCAGCCGATCGCCGTCGCCGTCAAAGGCAAAACCGAGATCGGACCCCTTATCGGAAACGATCGACGCCAGCTGGGCCACGTTGGCGGCGTGCTGAGGATCGGCGGGATGCGCTGGTTCGGACTCTTCCGGGTCATCGTTGATCGCGATCACTTCACACCCGATTGCCCGCAACGCCGCTCCCGCCGTCACCGTGGCGACGCCGTTGCCGGGATCGATCGCGACCTGCAGCGGACGTCGCAATCGAAACGACTCTGCCAGGCTGCGAACGTAGGCTGGTCTCGGGCTCCAGAGGCTGCGCTCGCCCTGGCGATCGCCGGCCGAAACGCCCGACGCTACGCGGTCGGCGACCGACTGGATCTCCTCCGGCAAGAGCGGCATCGCATCGGTGTGGAGCAGCTTGATCCCATTGTCCTCGGCTGGATTGTGTGACGCTGTGACGACCAGTCCGGCAGTGGGACGCTCCTGGGTGAGCAACGCGTTGGCCCAATACACCAGCGGCGACGGCGCCCGGCCAATATCGACGACGTCCAGGCCGCCATCCAGCAACCCCGCAATCGCGGCCTGTTGCAGCGCCGGCGTGGTTGGTCGGTTGTCACCGCCGACCACGACCTGCCGTGCCGAATCGACCACTTCGGCAAAGGCCAATGCCACTCGCAGCGCGAGGTCCGGCGTGAGCAACGCATCCGGCCCAAGCGCATGACCGCGGATGTCATACGCCCGGAAGATCTCACGCGGGATCGGCGCTGATGTCATGGATCATTACCCTACGTCCATGCCGCTAGAGATCTCCCGGATCGACCTCCAGCGAACCCTGTTTCGATTCCTGACCAAGTCCGCTCGCAAAGGTGAGCTGGTCGATCGGGAGGCCGCTGCAAGGCGTTTTCCGGCTGCGGCGGGGAGCGTTGACGTGACGGAGATCGCGGACGGCATGCAGGCCACGGTGTCGGAGATCTACCCCGAGGCTCCGGATCTGCGCGGCTTGCTGGGCGGAGCTTCAGAGCGGGAACTCGCGGCCATGCAGGCCTTCGACTGGGTCACGGTCGGAATCTACGCCTTCGGGCTGCCGCCGACCAAGACACTATCAGGGACGCCCGAAAGTTCGGCTCACCGAGCACTCAAGGAATGGGCGGCGTCGAACGGCGACGCGCTCAATGCGCCGTCCGGCTCGACCGGTGTGACCGAGCGCTGGTTCCCCTCCGGCGACGAGTCAGACGCCGCCTTCATCGGCGAATCCGAGTCGTTAATCGTCGAGGTACGTCCCGCCGGCGCCGAGACCCATGAGTTGCAGCAGGCCCTCTTCACGTTGGTCAAGATGCGCGCCGTTCGGTCGGCAGAGTTGTCGCTGGACGGTCGAACCGATGATGTCCGGGTGACCCTGGTCGTGGAGCAGGATCCGGGTCCCGCAATCCATCAGTTGGCCGAGGCGCTGCGCGTGACCGTCTACGTCAGATGAGGGATTGCGGACCGATGATTGGTGGTTCGTCCAGTTGGTCGGTGCCTGATACCGACGCGTGTTGCGACAGCGCGGAGTGAAGTTGCTCGGCGATTCGCCGGTAGGCCGCCTCATTCACGGCTTCGAAGCGCAGACTCAGGACGGGAGCGGTGTTGGATGCGCGAGCGTGGAGCCAACCGTCTGCAATGGTGACCCGGGCACCGTCGCTGCGATCGATCTGAGAGTCCCTGTGACGTTCCGCAAACCAGTCGCCGATCTGCGCGGCGACCGATGCCTTCTGATCGTCGGGACAGGGCAGCCGAAGCTCGGGCGAGATTGGGCGCGGCTCGATCTCGGCCATCTCTTCCGCCAATGTCCTGCCGCGCTCGGACAGATATGACAGCAGCGCGCAGGCGGCGTAGACGCCGTCGTCGATCCATGGCGCGTGCTCGCCCGGTCTGTACTCCGGGCCGAACATGATGTGTCCGCTCGTCTCGCCGCCGAAGGACATCTGTCGTTCTCGCATGGTGCGGCGGAAGAAGGAATAGCCGGTCCGGGAAGAGATCGCTGCGCCGCCGCGCCGACGGATGTCGTCGATCACGCTGCTGCTGGTCTTCATGTCCAGCAACACCTCCGCTCCCGGTTGCCGAGCCAGCAACGGCCTCGCCAGCACCGCAGTCAGCCAGTCGGCCTCGTATCGGCGTCCGAGATGATCCAACACGCCGATCCGGTCGCCGTCCCCGTCCCAGGCGATCCCGAGAACGGCATTCACAGCGGTGACGACGCCCGCCAGTTCACGTAGCTGGGAGGGCTCCTGAGGATCGGCGGCGACGGCGGCGGCGCGAGGCGTCGCCCGGATCGCATGGACTCTGGCGCCCATCGACGTGAGGGCAGCAGGAGCAGTGAGCGCGGTCGTCCCACTGCCGGGATCGATTGCGACATTGAGCTCCGTTTCGTGTCCGAAACGCTGATGCAGCAGCTCCAGGTACGGCGAGCTCGCGTCAAGCTCGTGTCGCTCGCCGACTGCTGCAGATTGAGCTGGCCGAGTTCTGGCGATCTCCAGGATTTCGTCCGGCAGCAGCGGTTGCGCCTGGGCAGCGAGCAGCTTGAAGCCGTTGTACTCGGGCGGATTGTGGCTGGCGGTGACGATCAGTCCGCCCCCGAGTCCCAGTTGATCGACTGCCCAACCGATCACCGGTGTTGGCGAGAGTCCGGCCGAGAACACGTCGATGCCGGCGCCAAGCAGTCCCTGAATCGCCGACTCGTACAGCGCTGGCGAGCTCTCCCTCGCGTCCCTGCCGACGACGACCGTCTCGGCTTCAGATCGGGCCAGCCACTGACCGACGCCATTACCGACCTGACGGGCGACCGATTCGTCGATCTGTTCGGGAACCGTCCCGCGAATGTCGTAGGCGCGCACGATGTCAGCGGGCAGCTCGGCGGAGGACATGACGCCACTCTACGGCGGCGTCCGGCACCGTTCCCGCGTCGCCCGGTTGCCTGTGAGGAGTCGGCGCCAATTGACAGTGGTTCAGGGGCGCTCATAGCCTTGTCAGGTGCGCCCGCTGGGTGGGCGGGTTTGATGTTGAGTGCGCTTTCCCGGAGGTGTCAGGATGGAAGACAAGACTGTTTCGCTCGTCAATGGACGATTCAACGTCGGCTACATGGAGGCCGGCTCCGGTCCGGACCTGCTCTTCATCCACGGCGCCGGCGGACTGATGTGGGACCCGTTCCTCGAGCAGCTCTCGCAGCATCACCGCGTGCTGGCTCCGAAGCTGCCCGGCACGGCCAACTCGACCGGCGTCGAATGGCTGATGGACCACCACGATGTCTTCTACTTCTACTGGGACTTCCTCGATGCGATGGGCGTGGACGATGTGATCGTCGTCGGACACTCAATGGGCGGCTGGTTCGCGGCCGAGGTGGCCGCGATGCAGCCCGGTCGCGTTTCGAAGCTGGTCCTGATCGCTCCGGTCGGACTGTGGAACGACGATTACCCCGTTGCCGACTTCTTCGCGATGCTGCCCAACGAACTCGTGCCGGCGCTGTTCCACGACACCGAGCACCCGGGCGCAAAGATGATGACCGCGCCGCCGCCCGAGGATCCGGACGAGCTGCGCACGGCCACCGTCGAGCGGGCCAAGATGATGCAGACCGCGGCCCGATTCCTCTGGCCGATCCCAGACAAGCGCCTGTCGGAGCGGATTCACCGCGTGACTTCGCCGACGCTGATCGCCTGGGGCGCGTCCGATGGTCTGGTCCCGCCGCAGTACGCCGAGGACTTCAACCGCGCGATTCCGAACTCCGAGGTCGCCATGTTCTCGGCCTCCGGCCACATGCCGCAGGTCGAGGAACCGGAGGCGTTGCTGGCCAAGCTCGGCGAGTTCCTCTCCGCCTAGCGAAGCAACGATGTCTGCCAGGAGCGGTCTCGACGCGCCCCTTGCCGGAAGCAGGGTTGCGCACTATCGCGATGTCTTTCATCGCTTCGCTCGGGTCGAGGCCCCCGACCTCGCCTCGCCGATGTACGCGGAGCTGGCGTACGGCGTCTCGCTCGACCGTGAACTCCTTGAGCTGGCGGCGCAGAAGCGTCGACGCCAGCCCGCCCCGAACATGCTCTTCGCCGCCGTCCAGTATCTCTTGCTGCGTGGCGGGAGCTATGCAGGACACCCTCTGGCGGCTCACTACCCGATCGTTTCTGGTGAAGAGCGGCCGATGGAACCCGCGATGCCGGCCTTTCGCGATTTCTGTCTGACTCACCGCGACGAGATCCTGGAGTTGATCCGCACGAATCGAACGCAGACCAATGTCGTTCGGCGCTGCACCTGTCTGCTGCCCGCCTTCTCGATGGTTCAACGAGAGTCGGGATTACCGCTCGCCCTGGTCGATATCGGCGCCAGCGCCGGACTCAATCTCAATGTCGATCGCTATCGCTACCGTTACCTGCGCGGCGGACGTGAAGAGGCCACCTGGGGACACCCTGACGCCAACGTCGCGCTGGAGGCAGAGTTGCGCGGCGGCGGAGCCATGCCGCCGCTGGCCGACAATCTGGTGGTCTGGTTCCGCGGCGGGATCGATCTCAATCCGATCGACCTGCGCAACGAGGACGAACTTCGATGGCTGCGGGCGTTGATCTGGCCGGAACACGTCGAGCGTCACGAACGCCTGATCGACGCGGCGGCCGAACTGGACCGTTCCCCGGTCGATTTGCGCGGCGGCGACGCAGCAGAGTTGCTGCCCCAGATGATTGCCGATACGCCGCCGGACGCCGCGTTGACCGTCTACTCGACGGTGGCGCTGTACCAGTTCCCGGCTGCCGGCCGCGAGCGGATCATTCGGACATTGACGGAAACCAGCCTCAGCCGCCCTGTCTGGCTCGTCACGCTAGAACTGAAGCTGGAAGACATCGACGACCTGCAGGATCCGACGCTGGCAATCACGCGTTTCGCCAGCGGAGAGCGTCGTCGCCAACTACTGGCCAGGTCATCCCCCCACGGCTGGTGGATCGAGTGGGCGGCGTAAGGTAGCCACGGACGACATCAGCCGATCGAAGCATCGGCAAGCCGAACGTGTACGAAGCTTTCGCTCAACCATTCCGCCGGATCCGGATTCGGTTACGCGTAACGACGACGATGCACCGTTCACCGAGCGCAGCTGAGTGCTGCTCCAAGAGTTCGCGCATCGCAACAACCTTCTCGTCGACAGTCAGATTGGTGAAGCGAATGATGCCAACATGCGGTTGTCGCCGGACGAACACAAGCTCGCCGAAATCCTTGTCCTCCGTGATGAGGACTCGTTCCTGCACTCGGGCAAGATCCAGTAGCTCGGTGTCAGTTGCTGTAGGACCAACGTCAATCGCGGATAACACATCGTGGCCCTCGGAGAGCAGCATGGACTGCAGGCTCCGCGAGGCGGCGCAAACATCGAGCAAGAATTTCATTGCTACCGAGCGAGCGAACGCTCATGGAGGTACTCACCGGCGATCGAGCGGTGGGCATAGAGCAGGCAAGCCTGGAGGTCTGCAGATTCAAGGAATGGGTACTCCGTCAGGATCGTTTCCGGGGAATCGCCTGCGGCCAACATGGCGAGCACATGTTCCACCGCAATCCGCATACCTCGGATGACCGGCTTGCCGCCCAGTACCTCCGGGCGCACCACGATCCGGTCGAGCAGATCAGCCTCTGGCATCTGTGCAGCCCTTCTGCGTCCCGGTGGACAATGCAATCGTACCGAGTCCGGGACGCCTACTAGGCAGCGTCGATAGAACCTAGCCCTTCAGGGCTTCGAGGATCTTGGCGAACTCGTTGGGATCGCTTTCCATCACGTTGACGCTGTGCAGGAGGGCTCCGGCGGACTGTTCCTGTTCGAGGCGTTCGACGCATTCCTCGGTGGTGCCGACGAAGCCGAACTGCTCCAGCATTTCGCCGGGAATTGAGTCGGCCGCTGCGCCGCCGCCGCCTTCCTTCCAGGCCAGGCGGGCGGCGTTGGCCTCGTCCTCGTAGCCCTGGCGCGAGAGCTGGCGGTAGTAGAACTCGCCCATGCGGGCGCAGTAGAAGGCCAGCGTGCCGGCCTGTCCGGCGCGGGCGCGGGCCTGGGCTTCGGGTGAATTGGCGACGGTCACGCCGCCCGGCGCACGGATGGTGAACTCGGCTGGATCTCTGCCCGCTTCGCGGACCCAGTCGTTGACCTGGTCGATCTCCTCCTTGAGCCGGTCCATCGGAATCATGATCGGCAGCCAGCCGTCGGAGATCTCGGCGGTCATCTGCACCGACTTGGGATTCAGGGTGGCCAGGTAAATCGGCAGTTGCTTGCGATAGGTGTCGAAGCGCAGCGTGAATCCGCGCTGGAGCTTGAACAGGTCGCCGTCGTAGTTGAGCCGCTCGCCGGAGAACAGGATCTTCATGATCTCGACCGTCTCGCGCATGCGCTTGAATGCCGGTTGGAATGGGACGCCGTGGAAGTGCTCGATCACCTGAGGGCCGGAGTTGCCGAGTCCAACGATCACACGGCCTTCGGACAGCTCGTCGATGGTGGCGAAGTGCTGGGCGAGCGCCGCCGGAGTACGTGAATAGATGTTGACGATGCCGGTCGCGACCTGGACGTTGCTGGTGCGCTCGGCGAGCTGGACGAGCGTGGTGAAGGCGTCCTGGCCCCAGGCCTCGGCGACCCAGAGCGAGTCGATCCCGACTTCATCGGCGATCTGCGCCCGCTTGAGCGAGGTCTCGCGGTCCATCGAACCTTGCCAGTCGAATCCCATGCCAATGCGTCGGCTCATGGTTGGCTCCTCAGTTTGATCAGCGATTCCGGTCAATCGCAACTAGCGTAACGTCGGATGGCGGAATGCCCGAAGTGCGCCGGGCGGTTGGTCGGATAGCCTGCATCGGTGCTCACGGGTCGCGAGAGCGGAGGGACGGAATGTCAGACGGGAATGCGCAAGTGAAACGATTGGGCGTGCTCGGTGGCGGCACGATGGGTTCCGGGATCGCGCAGACCGCGCTGTTGGCGGGGCTGGAGGTGTCACTGGTCGACGTTGAGGCCGGTCAACTGGAGCGGGCGCGAGGAGTGATTCAGGGCGGCGTCGAGCGGCTCGTGTCGAGAGAGCGGATCAGCGCCGAGCAAGGCGACGCCGCCATGGCGGCGTTGTCCACAGCGACGGATCTCGAAGCCCTTGCCGGATCTGAAGGTGTGATTGAGGCGGTGTCCGAGAACATCGAGCTCAAGCAGGGCATCTTCGAGCGCCTGGAGACATTGTGCGTCGACGCGAAGTTCATTGCGTCCAACACTTCGTCCCTGTCAATCCAGGAAATTGCCCAGCGGATGTCGGACCCGTCTCGCGTCGTTGGGTTGCACTACTTCAACCCCGCCCAGGTCCTGCCACTGGTGGAAGTGGTGGTTCCGTTGACCGCCTCGGACGACGCCGTCGACGCCGCGTGGGACTTCGTCGAGGCGACTGGCAAGACGCCGGTGCGGGTCAAGGACACGCCGGCGTTCATCGTCAATCGTCTGTTGGTGCCGTTCTGCCTGTCGGCGCTCAGGCTGTGGGAATCGGGCGTGGCGACGGCCGAGGACATTGATCGCGCTTGCCAGCTCGGTCTCGGGCATTCGATGGGTCCACTGGCGACGGCGGATCTTGTCGGCCTGGATGTCCTGCTCGACGTAGCTGAGAGCATGCAGCGGGAGATAGGCGATCCGAACCTGACCCCGCCGACGATCCTCCGCCGGCTGGTCTCGGCCGGCCGGCTGGGCCGCAAAACGGGTCGAGGCATCTATGAGCACAGCGGATAACAGGGAGACCGATCATGGCAGTGACGTATGAGGTATCGGATCGAATCGCGACAATCGTGCTGGATCGGCAGCAAGCGCTGAACTCGTTTGATCGGGAGCAGTACGCAGCATTCGCCGAGGCCTGCGCCCGGTTCAAGGACGATGATGACGCCTGGGCGGCGATTATCACCGGCGCCGGCGACCGCGCCTTTTCGGCGGGCGCCGATCTGCGTGACATGATCCCGGCCCTGATGGACGAGCCGTCGAAGGAACGGTTTGAGTTGGCGCCTTCGATTATGCGCGGGATGTACATCGCCAAGCCGCTGATCGCGGCGATCAACGGCTATGCCTTTGGCGGCGGTCTGGAAGTGGCGTTGGCCTGCGACATCCGCATCGCGGCGGCGGGCGCGCAGATGGGTCAGCCGGAGGTTGGGCTGGGTTTGCTGCCGGGCTGGGGTGGCACCCAGCGTCTACCGCGATTGCTGGGAGAGAGCCGGGCGATGGAAATCATGCTGACCGGCGACCCGCTTACGGCGGAGCGGGCGCACGAGATTGGGCTCGTACACCAGGTGGTTGAGGCGGACGAGTTGATGAATGCGGCTCGGGCGATGGCGGAGCGGATCAACCGCAACGGACCGCTGGCCGTGCGCGCCTGCAAGTCGGCGGCGGTTCGCGGGATGCAGACTTCGCTCGATGAGGGTTTGCGGATCGAGCAGCTCTACTTCGAACGCCTCGCCTACACCGACGATATGAAGGAAGGCGTCGCCGCGTTCACCGAGCGCCGCGCGGCGGAATTTAGCGGGACCTAGAAGCGCCAGCGGGAGGCGTTGCTGGGGAAGTTGGACTCGCCCCAGGCGATCGCTTTACTGAGCTTGAGGCGATACACAGGGAAGCCCGCGGCGATCGGCGGCATCTCGTACTTTTGGCCGAAGGCAGCGAGGACCGATTCTTCCAGTTCCACCTGCTCGAACTGGCCGAAGAGCATCACGACCTCGTCGCCGCTTTCGAGGTGTACCTCCGAGGCGGGATTGGCTGCGAGATTCTTTGCGGTCAGCGAATTGAGGTCGGTGAGGAAGTAGAACGCGTCCTCGGCCCATACCCCCCAAACCGGCACCGAGTGGGGCCGACCGGATGGGCGGGTCGTGCAAATCCAATAGTTGCGCGCCTCAGTGAGGCGCTCGACAACGGACGCCCATTCGATCGGTTCGAACGGGAAATCGGGATTGCCGACGCCGAAACTCTCCGGCATCTCCGGGCGGTCGGGCTGCGGGTTTGTCATGATTCCTGCTCGGTCATCGGCGCCAGTGGATCGTAGGTGCCGAAGTGCCAGAAGTTGCCCTCGGGGTCTTGAGTGGTGAACGCGTGCGACCCGTACTCGGTCTCTTCAAGCGGCGTCACAATCGGAGCGCCGGCGTCTTGCGCTCGCCGATAGAGGTCGTCGACCTGCTCAGCCGACTCGGCGGTCAGGCTGAGGGACGCCCTTCCGATCGTCACGTCCATGAAGTCTGCGTGTCCGCGGGCGGAGCCGAGCATGACCAGGCTGCCGCGCCACTCGAGCTGGGCGTGGGCGATCCCACCCTCGCCGTCGGGGACGACCAGGTGCTCGGCAAAGCCGAACGTATCGCGGAGCCAGTCGATCAACGCCTGGGCGTTGTTGGCTCGGAAGGCTGGCACGATGGTCTGATGGGTCATCCTGATTCTCCGTCTCCCTGGTCTTCTGCCAGTGCATCGTAGGTGCCCAGATGCCAGTGGTTGCCCTCGTAGTCCTCGACGGTGAAGGCGTGTGAGCCGTAGTCGGTGTCGGTGAGGGGTTGAATGACCTTGACGCCGGCGGCGACGGCCTGGGCGTAGACCTGGTCGACCTGCTGGGCCGACTCGGCAGTCATGCTGATTGAGCCGTGTCGATGAGGCAGATCGTGCATGTCGCCTTGCAGGTCGCCGAGCATAACCAGCGAGCCGCGGAAGGCTAGCTGGGCGTGTTCGACCCGGCCCTCCTCGTTGCGGACGACGAAGTGCTCGGTAAAGCCGAAGGTGTCCTGCATCCACCTGATGGCGCGATTGGAGTCCTCGTAGCGCAGTGAGGGGATGATGGTTTGGTGGGCCACGACTGATTTCCTTTCGTTGTGTCCCGGTGTTGGTCGGATTTCCCGTGTGTTACGGGTTGATCGGCGGACGCCTTGGACGGATTTGTTCGATTGTGTTCGATTTTGGACGGATCTGGACGGGAACTGTTCGCCCTTGTGCGACGGAGGACGAGCAGGTGCGGTGCTGTTCGGGTGTCACGACCCGCGGCTTCATGAGTTCTCCGGCGGCAGATAATATAGATGTTCTGTTCGCGGTTATCAGAGTACTACACCGGCAGGGGATCGTCGAACACTGACCGTAGCTCGGCCGCGGAGTGGACGGGGGCCGAGCAGGCGAACGCCTGGCAGACGTAGGCGGTGGGCCGACCGTTCTGCTGCGGTTTGTCGGCGAGCTGCGGCACCAGGGTGGTGCCAGCAGACTGCTGCATGACGACCAACGGACGCGGCTCGCCGGACCAGAGATCTCGCCGCATCCGGTCGATCTCCGGGTCATCGGCTGGTCCGACCAGGGCGACCGATCGGTGGTCGGTGAGCCAATCCTCGACCGAGACGAACAGGCCGAGCATCGTCGGTGCCTTGCTCAGGTAGGCGGAGAAGGTGGTGCGCATCGCTTCGACCAGGTCGGCGTAACGACCGTCGGCGGTGAGGGCGTACATTCTGGCCAGCGCTCTCGCCGCGAGGGCGTTTCCGCTTGGCGTCGCCCCGTCCTGAGTGGGCTTGCGTTGGGCGATGAGTTGTTCGCCGTCGCGGGCGACGGTGAAGAAGCCGCCACCGTCGTGGTCCCAGAATCGTTCGATCATTGTGTCGATCGTTGATCGCGCCTCGGTGTACCAGGACTCGTCGCCGGTTGATTCGTAGAGCGAGATCATGCCGTCGGCGAGGGCCGCGTAATCCTCGACGAAGGCGTCGACTGAGGCCCGACCGGCTGAGTGTATGCGCAGCAGAGCGCCCTCCTGGGTGCGCATGTTGTCGAGGATGAAGCGGGCGGCGCGCTCGGCGGCGTCGATGAATCGGGATTCCTGTAACACCGAGCCGGCTTTAGCCAACGCGTCGATGGCCATGCCGTTCCAGGCGGCGATGACCTTGGTGTCGGTGGCCGGAGGAATCCGGGTGGCGCGGTGTTCGAGCAGGGTTTGGCGGCTCCTGGCAAGCGACGTCTCGACCTCAGCCGGGGTCAGATTGAGCCAACGGGCCACATCCTCCGGCGACTGGGCAGCCAGCAGGATCGAGTTGCCCTCCCAGTTGCCGCCGACGTCAACGCCCCAGCGCCGGCAGGCGATCTCGGTGTCTTGAGGCTCGAGCAGCTCGTGCAGTTCGTCGCGAGTCCAGACGAAGTACTTGCCTTCGACGCCTTCGGAGTCGGCATCGGTGGAGGCGTAGAAGGCGCCGTCGGGCGTTTGCAGACCGCCGAGCAGGTAGGCGGACGTCTCGCGAGCGATTCGGGAGAAGAGCTCGGCGTCGGCGGGATCGTCGGCCATTCGGTAGGCGTCGAGGTAGAGCGGGATAAGCAACGCGTTGTCGTAGAGCATCTTCTCGAAATGCGGCACGAGCCAGATCTCGTCAACCGCGTAGCGGTGGAAGCCGCCGGCGAGCTGATCGTAGATGCCTCCCTCGGCCATCTTGCGCAACGAGTGGGAGAAGTGCTGACGGGCGTCGGCGCGGTTGCTTGCCGATTGGTCCAGGGCCTGTTGGACCATGAGTTGCAGGTAGTACGGCTGGGGAAACTTGGGCGCGCCGCCGAAGCCGCCGTGGGTGCGGTCGGCAGCCTGGAGCAGCGCGGTTGCGGCGCGTGATCGGACCTGGGCCGGGGATTCGGTCAAGTCTTCTCCGGCCAGCTCGACCCGCAGGTTCAGGTGGCGGGTCAGCTCGGTGGCCTGCTGCTCGACCTTGTCGCGTTGTTCGCGGAAGGCCTGCGTGATCCCCTGGAGGACGTCGGTCCAGCCGGGCATCCCGGTTCGTCTCTGGGGCGGGAAATAAGTGCCGCCGAAGAAGGGGCGGCCGTCGGGTGTGCAGAAGACGTTGAGCGGCCAGCCGCCATGTCCGTGCAGCATTTGCTGCGCGTCCATGTAGATCTCGTCGACGTCGGGTCGTTCTTCGCGGTCGACCTTGATGCTGACCACGAGGTCGTTCTGCAGCGCGGCGATGTCGTCGTTCTCGAACGATTCGCGTTCCATCACATGGCACCAGTGACAGGCGGCGTAGCCGACGCTGACGAGGACCGGCTTGTCTTCGGCCCGGGCGCGCGCCCAGGCTTCGTCGCCCCAGGGGTACCAGTCAACGGGGTTGTTGGCGTGCTGGAGCAGATAGGGGGATGTCTCACGGGCGAGTCGGTTAGGCATAGTCCAACCTTAACAGCGCGCACACTCCTGCCAGGGCGTTGACTGTTAGCGTTTCGGTCGAGTTCCTGATGTCATCCGGGAGGTCCGATCATGAGTCCGATTGAACAGGCGTTGGCGCCGATCGGGCGCATGGTCAATCCGCTGCTTGGAAGACTGCGCCTCGATCGGGCGAGCAACGAGGCCAGCGCCCGGCAGCTAATGGCTGAAGTGCTGGGCACCTTTGGTCTGGTGTTGTTCTGCGCGGGGTCGGCTCACGTGAATTGGTGGTCGGGCGGAGAGCTGGGGGCGCTCGGCGTCGGTTTGGTCAACGGATTCGGCGTGGCGGTGATGATCTTCGCCTTCTGGACGATTTCCGGGGCGCACCTGAATCCGGCCGTCTCGCTGGGGCTGTGGCTGACCGGGAAGTTGCCGGGCCGCAAGCTGGCGCCGTATGTCGGCGCGCAGCTGGTCGGCGCGTTGATCGCCTCGTCGGTGATGCACGGGTTGTTCCGCAATCACACGGGCGAGGGCGAGTCCTGGCTGGGGGCAAACTTCAGCGACGGTCCGCTGATCCAGGCGTTCGGGACGGAGATCGTGATCACGTTCTTCCTGGTCTATGCCATCCTGATGATGGCCGAGCGGGGACGCAGCGCGACGGTGTTCGCGCTGGCGGTCGGACTGTACGTCGCGGCAGCGGTGACGCTGGCCGGGAGCGTGTCGGGCGCGTCGATGAATCCGGCCCGCTCGTTTGGTCCGGCGGCGATCGCCTGGTTCTGGGACAACCACTGGGTCTACTGGGTCGCGCCGGGTCTGGGGGCGGTGTTTGCGTCGGTGTTTTTCGCGGTGTTGCGAGATCGGGACAACGCTGAAGTTGGATAGGATGGGCCTGGAGGGCCGGTCATGGCACAGCGCAAACCCGACATCATCGGTACGGACTGGGTGGATTGGTGGAAGCCTGCGGAGACGCAGGTGCAGTGGCGGGCTGCCTGGGTGGAGCGAAAGCGGAAGCAGTTGGTTGCTCAGGCCGAGGCGGGCGGCTATGGGTATCTCGCTCGGAGTCTGGTGCCCCCGGCATATGAGTTTGACGTTGACATTCTTGACCCGGTACCTACTTCGGAAGAGGTGGAGGCCATGGAACGGGAGGCGGAGGGTCCGGTTGACCCACTGCCGATCCCCGATGGTGATTGGTCAATGTTTGACGATGATGACGATCCCGAAGGCACGGAGCTGTTGAAATGGCTGGATGCTCGGTTTCCACAGGGCTGGGACTGGTTGTATTGGCTCGATCGGTCATCGACAGATGGTGAGTCCTTTTTTGCCCGGCTGAGGACCGAAAACCCAGCAGCCTCAGACCAGTTCTGTATCGAAGAAGACGAGCCTTCCTAGCTGTGGTCGGCCCTCGTTGGATCGTCTACAAGACTCGGGATGCCGAGTTGCACTTTCGTTCGCTGTCGCCCAAGCGGAAGAGCGACGTTAAGGGGCTCCTGAAAGCCTTCTCAAGCGGCCCGCATGTGAACGAGAGCCAGGAACTGCAAGATCATCCAGGGGTCTTTCGGGTTCATGCTCCAGGCAACTTGCGCATCTTGTTTACCGTCGAGTGGGATGACCGTCGGATTCGCGTGTTTCGGATCCGACCGCGGCGAATCGCCTATCGCGGGTACGAGAGGCGCCGCCGCCCCTAACTCTCGATGCCAGCGGCGCTGAGGGCGATCCTCAGAGCTTTGTAGTTGTTGCGGGTGAAGTGGTAGCCGTCCATTCCGACTCTCTGGGCGCCGAGAACGTTTTCTTCGAGGTCGTCGATGAAGAAGCAGTACTCGGGCGGGACGCCGATCTCTTCGGCGGCGTGATGGAAGATGCCCGGATCGGGTTTGCGCATGCCAATCTCGCCAGAGACGACGATGGCGTCCCAATCCACTTCAACGGGCAGGTTGTTGAGGAACCGCTCGCGCAGATCGTCGGGGGCGTTTGAGAGGACGCCGATCCTGTGACCGGCGGCCTGGAGGTCGTGGGCCAGCTCGAAGTTGGGGTGGTGATATTGCCAGGGCTGTGCGTACCAGGCGTCGAGCAGACTCTGGACTGCCTCGACGACATCGCCCTGGAGGTAGGGAGCGAGGCTCTGTTCGACTCCCCGCTGCCAGGTGTCCCAGTTGCCCCGGCCGGTCTCGATCGCGTGCCACTCGGGGGTTCGGTAGAAGGCGTCGACGAGGGTGCCGGCGGGCAAGTTCCAGCGCTTGCCGAACTCGTCGTAGCCGTCCCAATCCATCCGGATGAGCACGCCTCCAAAGTCGAACAGGACGGCACGTTGGTTCATTACAGGGCCTCCTCGGCTGGTTCGCCATGCGCGAGTCTATTGGCGATTCCGATCACTCGTTTGGCGGCGACGTCGAATGGCCGTTCACTGCCCCACCTGGCGGCAGCTTCACGGCGGCGCAGGATTTCACGATTCTCGTCGGCATGCAGCGCTCGTCTGATTGCTGCGGCGAAGGCGCGGGGCGTGGGCTCGGCGATCCAGCCGTGGCGATCGTCGACGGTGGCGTGGGCGCCGGCGTGCGGCGCGGCGATGACCGGCGCCCCGCTGGCCAGCGCCTGGGCAATCGTGAGGCCGTAGGCCTCGTAGTAGCTGGGCGAGAGGAACGCGTCCGCGGCGGCGAACAGGCGCCACTTTTGCTCGCTGGTGACATAGCCGGGGAAGTGGACTTCCGCCCGCCGCAGTCTCGAGGCCGCCTGCCGGAGTTTCCGCTCGTAGGCAGCGCCGCCCATGTATGCGGCGCCGCCGGCGACGAGCAGTTGTATCCGCTCAGCTGTCGCGGGCGACTGCCGCTCGATTAGTCTCAGCGCCTCGATGACCAGCTCCACTCGCTTTTCTGGCGAGAGCCGGCTGAGGGTCAGCAAAGTGAAGCGGTTGGGATCGGCGTCGACTTCGCGCAGGGTGTCGCGGCGAAACTCACGCAGGTCGGGATCGGGCTCGCCAGTGACGCCCCAGGGCACGATCTGGGTGCGCCGCGCAACGCCGGTGCCTGGATAACAGTCGGCCAATGAGCGGGCGACCGGAGCAGACGGCGCGATCGGCGCGTCGACGTGGCGGGCCAGGTCGCGTTCCTTGGCCCAGACGAGACGGGCAATATCAGGAGCATGCCGGGTCAGGCCGCGGCGCTCGGCCAGTCTCCAGAGCGCCGACAGGTGCGGACCGCTGATCGGCAGCCCGGTTGGTTGCGAGACGTAGCGGCGGCTGAAGAACTCGCTGACGATGACGTGGAGCAGCGCCAGTTGCGCGAACCCGTTCTGGTGCAGTTGGGCAAAGGGCGGGCCCTCGGCCGTGTCGTTGGCGAGCACCACGGCGTCCGCGGGATCGATATCAGAGAAGTAGTCAGCCAGCGCCGCTTCCCACTCGATCGCGAAATCTCCGTAGCGCCTGGCATTCAATCGCAGAATTTTGTCAGGCTCGACATGCGTCAGTGTGGGAACCGGCAGCTGCTGCCGAGTCCCGTCGCGGCTCTCTTCGGCGCCGGGGGTCAGGAGCGTCACCTCGAGGTCTGATCGCTCGAGGTGGGGGATCAGCGCTTCAAGCACCGCGACGCCGCCGCCCACGGGAGCGGCGTCGGTGGTCAATGCGCCGGTCGCGCTGCATACGTAAATGCGGGTCATGGCTTGAGATTAATCGCTGAGACGGCTCAAGGCTCACAGCTAGGCTGCCAACAGGCAAACAATGGGAGGCGAATCGATGGCGCTGGCGTACGAACGGCTGGACGGGCTGATGGCGGCGCAGGTGACGCCGTTCACAGAAGGCGGACGTGATGTCGATGTGGACTGGATTGGACCGCACGTCGAGTTTCTGCGCACGATGGGGATCACGGGGATTCTCACCCTTGGCACGAATGGCGAGGGTCCGTCGGTCGGTATGGACGAAAGACGGCGTGTCGTGGAAGCGGTCAAGCACGCCTCGCGCGGGATCGGCGGCGGACTCGTCGTGGTCGCCGGCGCAACCTGCCCGTCGTTACCCGACACGATCCGTGCGGCCAACGACGCATTCGACGCGGGCGCCGACGCCGTCGCGTTGTTGCCACCGTTCTTCTTCAAGAACGTGGATGCGCGAGGGATGGCCGATTGGTTTTCAGCCGTGATCGAGTCGCTGCCAGCCGATGGCCGGGCGCTGCTCTACAACATGCCGGCCCAGGCAGGGATCGATATTCCCGACGAGGTGCTCGCCGCTGTGTTGCGGCGGCATCCGGATCAACTGATGGGCATCAAGGATTCCGGGGGCGACGCCGAACGCACCAAGCGCTACATGGCGCAGGTGCCGGCTGAGGGGCCCGGATCAGAGTTTCGGGTGATGGCCGGATCGGACGCGGCTCATGCGCCGCTCTATCGGGCCGGGTGCGTGGGCGGGGTTTCAGGGATGGCCAATGCGGTGCCGGCGTTGGTCAAAACGATCCAGTTCGCCCATCGTGAAGGCGGGGAGCCGCAGCGGCCGCAGGACCAGCTCAACGAGCTGCACGCCATCCTCAACCTGTTTCCCCGCGTCGGCGCGATGAAACAGCTGATCAACATCACCAGCGGTTTGCCGTTGACGCACACGCGACCGCCCTACCGCGACCTCGAGCCGCATGAGGTGACGGCCCTCGAGGAAGCCATGGGCCAGTATCTGCTGGGTGAGGCCGTCTGATCTGCTTGACCCTGCCGAACACGATGGGCCTCCAGAACGCTCGGCCCCTAGAAGTGGTTCATGCAGTGCATCGCGAACTCGGTCGCGAAGATGTGATCTGCGCGGACCAGGGCGGCGGCATCGGTGGCCTCGATGCGGCCGAGTCGATGACTGTAGGTCGCTGAGAGCGCTCCCGTTGCCAGGTGCGCCATCGTGAACACGTCCATCGTCAGTTCTGGAGATGCGTCAACCTGGCGGATGTCGGCGCCCTCGGGGCCGACTGACAGTCTCCAGGTGCCCTGATTCCAGTCGCACAGGTCGTCCAGGACCCGGAACGTGATCTCCGACTCGACCGGATACTTACGAATCATGAGCGCTCGCGGCAAATCGACGATTCGCACGAGGATGCCGTCCATGATTTCGACCCGCAACGTACGCGGATCACGGGCGAAGTGCTGGATAGGATCGTCGGAGGGTGCGTCTCTGACATAGATGCGCCAGGAGAGATCCTGGCTGGCGGCGAATTGCCACATGGCGACGTAGGCCGCTGGCGTGAGCCAGCCGTACTCGCGAATCGTCATCCGGTGATCTCGTTGGTGGGCGCTGAAATGGCTGATGGACTGGTCTTCCCGGCTGGTGTAGACCATGTAGCCCAGTGCTTCACCGCCTTCTTCGTAGAGCAGGACGCGGACCGGTCCTTCCTCGATGTCGGACGGCTCATCCAGGACCTCGGCGTTCCAGAGATTGATGCCTCGATGCAGGAGTCCGTTCCTCGGTTGCATGTACTGGCGATACAGGTCGCGGATCACGACAGCGTCGTCGGGGAGATCCCTGGCGTTGGAGATGCTGAGTGTGCCTGAAGGTGTCGGGGCCTGGACGAAGCTGAGGTCGAGCGGATCGAGCTCGTAGCGTTGCCGTCGGGAACAGACGGCGTAGCCGAAGCGCAGGTAGATGCCGGCCTGCGAAGCGTAGAGCGCCGCCAGCGATTGGCCGCGTTCGTATTGCTCGTCCAGCGAGTGTTCCATTGCCAGTCTGAGGTAGCCGCGGCGGCGCTTGGTCGGATCGGTGCCGACCGCCGTGACTCCGGCCACATGGGCGCGTTCGCCGTTGAACCGCATTGAGAACGGCCAGGCCCCAAAGGTGGTAGAGAGCGCGCCGTGCTCGAATACGCAGGTCGACCATTCCGGTTGCAGGAACGTCACCGGATCGCGCATCGGGTTGCCATGTTCTCCAAGCGCCAGGTTGGCGATGAAGCGAAAGTCCTCCATCTCCTCGGTATTGGCGGCTCGGACCTCAACTCCGGCTGGCACTTCGCGTCGGGGCATGCTGTACTCCTCGTCGGTTGGACTTCCTGAGACTATCAACGAGTTGCATCAAGTCCGTTCGCTCCTGTTTCCGACGCTGGATGACTGCGGATTCATGACGGTCGCATTTGGTGTTCCAGGTCCTATAGTGAAAATTGGTTGGCTGGCAGGCTGCACGCCATGAAAATACTCATCGCCGATGACGAGCCCCACATCCGTGAGTTAGTCCGCCTGTATCTCTCGCGTGAGGGATACGAGTTGGAGTTTGCCTCTGACGGCCAGGAGGCCCTCGAGAAGGCGGTCATGCTCCAGCCCGACCTGGTCGTGCTCGACCTGATGATGCCCAAGCTGGACGGCTTCGAGGTCACCAAGGGAATCCGACAGGACTCGGATGTGCCGATCCTGATGCTGACCGTGCGTCGCGAGGACGCGGTCAAAGTGGCGGGGTTCGAGCTCGGCGCCGACGATTATCTGACCAAGCCGTTCAATCCCAAGGAGCTGGTCGCCCGGGTCAAGGCGATCCTGCGCCGAGCCGACGGGATTGCGCGCTCGGGCGTCGAAGTCTCCGTGGGCAGTCTGACGCTGAATCGACAGACGCGCGAAGCGGTGCTGGGCGGTGCCTCTCTCAAACTGCGAACCAAGGAGTTCGACCTACTCTTTGCGCTGGCTCAGAACTTGCAGACGGTGATGTCGCGCGAGCAACTGCTCTCCCTGGTGTGGGGCTACACCTTCAGCGGAGAAACGCGCACCGTGGACGTTCACATCAACCACCTGCGCCAACACCTGCGCGACAGCGATTTGCAGATCGAGACATTGCGCGGCGTGGGCTACAAGATGACCATGCGCGACAACCCCAACGGTCTGTCGCTTGCCGGGGACGGCGACGCTGTCTAGCGGCGTCGGCGCAATCTGGCGACGACGCCCCGTTATCGCGTTCAGATGATGTCCAGAGGTCAGCCAAACTGGATGCCGGCGCTGGGCTGGCCAAACCTCCAACTGCAGACGATCCGCTCCCGGATCTACGTGACGCTGGTCGCGATTGTCGTGCTCACGCTGATCGTCGTGGGATTGATCAGTTTTGTGCTGCTGGGCGGTTACCAGGATCGAGTGGAGCAGTCGCGTCTGCGCGAACTGGCGACTGCCTGGGGTCCGGAACTGTTCTCGGAGGAAGACGAGGCCCGCAACCTCGATCAGTTGCTGCAGGACTTCGCCCTGGCGGCCCAGACCCTGACCGGCTCGCTGGTCAGTGATCTCGACGTGCCTGTGCTGGGCATCACATCGGGCGGAGAAGTGGTCCGGGTCATGGAGACGGGCGATCGGTTCCTGGGCGAAACCCTGCCGATCGATCTGGGGGAGTTGGATCGCAGTCGCCTGGCTGAGGGACAGTTGACGACCGACGACGGTGAGCGCCTGACCTATGTGGTCACCAGCCTGCCCTCGGACGAACAGCAACGCCAGGGCTACTGCTGTATCGCCGTCGTGCTGGTCGGCGAGTCGCGCTGGGCGGTAGTGGGTGATCTCGCGCCACAGTTGCTCATTGCGGGCGTGATTGCGCTGGCAGTCGCCTCGCTGGTCGGATTCCTGGTCTCGCGTTCGATTTACCGGCCGATTCAACGTGTCGCGGCAGCCTCACGCAGCGTCGCGCGCGGTCAGCTGCAGCAGCGCGTCGATGTCGGCGGATCCCAGGAGGCGCAGGAACTGGCGCGATCGTTCAATCAGATGACAGAGGAAGTCGAACGCCAACAGACCGCGCTGCGCGATTTCCTGGCCAACGTTTCCCACGACCTGCAGACTCCGCTGACTTCGATCAACGGCTTCTCGCAGGCCCTGATGGACGACGTGGTCAGGGGCGATGAACAGCAAAATGCCTATCGGATCATCGAAGACGAATCGCGACGGCTGCTGCGCCTGGTTGAGGGCCTGCTGGACCTGTCGCGCATCGAGGCGGGTCAGGTACAGGTGGAATCGAGCCCCGTCGATGTCGGCGCGTTGCTGGATCACGTTGGCGAGCTGTTCACGCTGCGCGCGCAGGAGCTTGACGTCAATCTGACGGTCGAACCGGCCGGCGTCGGCGACGTCCTGGGTGATTGGGATCGTCTCGACCAGGTGCTGAGCAATCTGCTCGATAATGCGCTGCGGCACACGCCGCCGGGCGGCGACGTACAGTTGAGTGCACGCCGGGAGAGCCAGAGCAGCGTGTCGATTGCGGTCGCCGACACCGGCGTGGGCATTCCCGAGGAAGCCATTCCCAATCTGTTTGACCGCTACTACAAGTCGGACCGGCCGGGCGCGCAGGGTGGAACCGGACTCGGTCTGGCGATCGCTCGCGAATTGGTGCGGGCGCAGGGAGGCGAGATTCGCGTTTCGAGCGAGCAAGGCGTCGGCACCACTTTTCACATTGTGTTGCTCTCAGCCGGGAACGCGTTGTCGGCAAACGATGCTGGAGAAACTTCGAGCCCGGAGCTCAGTTGACGTGGCTGGACGCAGCGACGGGACCAGTCCGGTTGGCCTGGTCGTCGGTTGTCTGATCCTCTTCGCGTTGACGTTGCTGCTCAGTTCCTGCGGCGACGACGACTCAACCGTCCCCGATCAGCCTCAGACAGTGCCCCAGGTGCAGGAAGAGGATGTGGATCCACCCGTTGTTGACCAACCAGCAGAACAGACGGTGCGGGAGCGCCAGCTGACCGTCACCTCGGCCGACGTCGGCGCGCACCTGGAAGAAAAGTCCTACGCCGCCGGGCTGCCGTCTTGGCTCGAGGCATCCGAAGATCGTTCGCTGTCGTCACTGCCGGGACGGTCGCTGACATCGAGCGGCATTGCCTTTTCACCCAGCGATGAGAGTCCCACCGGTGAGACATTCTGGCTGCACGTCTTCACCGATCAGTCGGAGGAATCGGCAGCCGACTGGGTCAAATACGTTGCTTCTCAGCCACCCGATCTGGCCGGAGTGATTGTGCCGCACCACAGGTTGTTCGCGTCCAGCTTCCTTCCAGCTCCGTTGGTCGGCGACGCGTCTGTGGCGATTGAGCTGTATCGGGGTCACGCCGGGATATGCGTGCGCTCGGCGCTGTTGGTCTTCGCCCAGGGCCGGGATCTCGTCTTTCTGTTCACTTCGATTGAGATCACCACGGATGACGCCGGTCCGGCTGGTGGCGGCGGGCGGATCGGTCTCCCAGCGCACTGCGACGAGTCGGCTGTTGATACCCGCCTGACTGATCTCAATGCGATTGCCGAGCTGATCTCTGAGCGATTGGCCGCCGATCCATAGGACAGGTCATACGCAGGTCGTTAACCTGTAGAGCCAGAGCCGATAGGCTAGATCGCGGCGCAACAGCCGATTGGAACACAAGCAACCACAGGAGGCGAGCGCGGGCGTGCGTCGGGTACATCGGGTCAGGGGCATCAGTCGCCGGGAAGCGATCGGCGCGGTCTGCTGGGCCGCGTTGGGGATCGGCGTGTTGGGCGTCTTCCTCCGCCAGATGGCCTCGCTCGACCCCATCGCCTTTGCGCCGATTAGCGGCGTCGCGGTAATCGCGGTGTTCGTGCTCGCCCGTCGCTGGGGTGATTGGGGCATCCTGGTCGCCTACGTCGTGGCGATGGGGTTCTTCATTCAGTTGCGCGACGCTGCCGACGAGACCGGCTTGCGCACGTTGACGGACTATGTGCTCGACTGGGAGCTGTGGATGTTTGCGGGGATTACGCCGTCGGCCTGGCTGCAGGCGCGGATTGGGGGCGCCAGCTCCGATCCCGGTTTGCCGGCGTTCTTCTCTGCGATCATTCACTGGACCTGGTTCGTGTTCCCGCACGCCGCAGTCCTGGGTACCTGGCTGTTCATTCGCAGGATGGCCTGGAGAGTGACGATCATTGTCGCGCTGACCTTCTACCTCGGCGCGGTTCTCTACTTCACCGTGCCGACCGCCCCGCCGTGGATGGCAGCGGATCAGGGGTTTGTGGATGGGATCGTGCGGGGGATGAACACCGTGGGTCCGGCCCTGTTGGGCGTCGAGTTCTACAACTGGGCGTTCGAGGCGATGGCCGAGCCGAATCCGACGGCTGCGATGCCGTCGTTGCACTTCGCCGCTTCCTTCGTCGTGGTCGGGGTTGGCATTCTGCTACGTTCCCGTTGGGTCGTGGCGGTTGCGCTGTTGTACTCGATGGCTCTGACGTTCTCGCTCGTTTACCTGGGCGAGCACTACATCGCCGACATCATTGCCGGCGCGGCCGTGGCGTTGATCGCCTTTTCGGCCGTCGAGGGCGGGCGATACGCGCGGGCTCAGATCATTCTTCGGCGCGAGCAACTGACGATTGCCGGACAGCGAGCCGGGCAGTGGTTGCGTGAAGCGCTGCGATTCCCGCCACGACGGATCGAGGCAGGCTAGCCTCCGCCTAGATTTCTCGCGGACTGGGCAATGAGCGTTCGTCTTCCCACTTGGGCGACAGGATCGGCGGCGCGGCTCGCGCTGGGACTGGGCGGCAGCAGCGCGTTCCTCGTGCTGTTCCTGCGCAATGCGGACTTCCATCAGGTGGGACGGGCGTTCACCGAGGTGTCGGCCTGGTGGATTGGTCCCGCTCTGGTGGTCTACTTCGCCGGGATTGCCGCGCGGGCGTGGCGCTGGCACTGGCTTCTGCTGCACATCCAGAACATTGCCTGGTGGCGACTGTTTCCGATTGTGGCCATCGGCTTCGGAGTCAACAACGTGCTGCCGCTTCGCGCAGGCGAACTGGTTCGCGCGCACGTGCTCTACCAGCGGCATGACATTTCACGCCTGTCGGGGCTGTCGAGCATCTTCATGACTCGCGTGTACGACGGGCTGATGTTGACCTTCTTCCTCGTAATCGGCGTGATCATGAGCCTGATTGGCTTCCAGGGCATGAACGACGCCGGCGACGAACTGACTGGCGCGATGGCGTTTCTGGTGTTCGGCATTACCGGGGCGTTTCTGGTGTTCGGAGCGATCGCGCGCAGACCGGTCGATGCCGAGCGCATCATCGGTCGGATGTTGAGCCGGCTGCCGGGACAATCAAAACGTGAGTGGACCTGGCTGTCACCACTGATCACGGGCATGTCGGCGCAGGCCAATCGACGCCAGGTGGTTGGCGCGCTGGTTGCCAGCCTGATCGCCTGGGGCTTGGAAGCGCTGATGTACTGGATGGTCGGCCAGGCCTTCAACCTCGCCCTGCCCTTCCCCGTCTACCTGCTCGTCGCGGCGGCTGCCAATCTGTTGATCACTGCGCCCTCGACAGCCGGCGGAGTGGGACCGTTCGAGTGGGCGACCAAAGCGACCTTGCTGATCTGGCTGCCGACCGTCGGAGCCATGAACGTTCAGGACGCCGAGGCGACGGCCGTGGCGTTCGCGGCGATCCTGCACGGTCTGGTCATCATTCCAATCTCCATCGTCGGTCTGCTCGCACTGTGGATCTTCCAGGTGGCGCCGCAACGTCGATTGCTGCGAGCCCAGTCCTAGCCTGAGCAAGGTCACTGGTAGTACGAGAAGGGACGTAGCGATGACAACACTTGATGGTCCGTTGGACGGAATTCGGGTCGTCGATCTGTCGGCGCTGGCGCCGGGACCGTATTGCTCGATGTTGTTGGCCGACATGGGGGCGGAGGTGATCCTGGTCGAGCAGGCAGGCAGACCGCGGGGCCGCAGAGACGTCTCGAGGGATCCTAATGAGGAACGGAGGCGGTACTCGTCCTATGCGCTGGGTCGGGGCAAGCGTTCCATCGGACTCAATCTCAAGGCCGATGAAGCGCGGGAGATTTTCTATCAACTGTCGGACGAGGCCGACGTCGTGCTTGAGGGGTTTCGGCCCGGTGTGGTCAAACGACTGGGCGTGGACTGGGACACGCTCTCGGCCAGGAACTCGCGCCTGATTTACTGCTCGCTGTCAGGTTTCGGCCAGACCGGGCCTTACGCGCCCCACGTAGGTCACGACATCAACTACATCGCGACCGCGGGGGCGCTGGGTATGATCGGTGACTTCGCCGCGGATGGCCGACCTGCCATCCCGGTCAACATCATTGCCGACTTCGCCGGCGGCGGACTGATGGCGGCGTTCGCGATCGTCTGCGCGATTCAGGCTCGCGAGCGGACCGGTGAGGGCCAGTACATCGATCTCGCCATGTCGGACGGCTCGATGTCGCTGATCACCTCGGCGCTGGCCGGTTACGAGGGCGCAGGCGCGGATATGCGGCCGGCGCAGCATGTGCTCAACGGCGGCGAGCCCCACTATCAGGTCTATGAGACTGCCGATGGCCGTTGGTTTTCGGTCGGCTCAATGGAGCCGTACTTCTATGCCAACCTGTGCCGGGCGCTGGACCTGGAACAGTACATCGACGACCAGGGCACATCTGATCCTCGTCGTCGAACAGAGATTCGCGACGCCTTCGCCGCCGCGTTCAAGTCACGCACGGCGGAGGAGTGGGACCAGATCCTGAACGACGTTGACGTGTGCGCCAAGCCGGTGCTGTCGCTCGAGGAGGCGTTGGGCGATCCACATAATCTCTCCCGTGAGATGGTGGTGGAAGTGCCGACGCCAGACGGCGAAATGATGCGACAGGCGGGAGTCGCGCCCAAGTTGTCGAGGACGCCGGGAAGGGTCCGGGGAGGAGCCCCGTCTCGCGGGCAAGATACGGAGGACTTGCTGGCGGCGTTGGGATACGACGCCGAAGCGGTCGCCGCGCTCCGGGAACGCGAGGTTGTCGCCTGAGTTGATTGGTCTGGGTGTTCCCGTGAGCAGGCGCTAGTAGCCTGCGACCACTATGACTGACCTCACGACCGACACCGCCATCTTCGAACTGTCCGACCACATCGCCACCGTGACGCTCAATCGTCCCGAAGCGATGAATGCCCTGGACCCTGACCTGATCGCTTCGCTGGCCGACATCTGGGTTGAGATTCGGGACAATCCGGATATCTGGGTGGGAATCGTCACCGGCGCCGGGGACCGCGCATTCTGCGCCGGTGCCGATTTGAAGAAAACGATTCCCACCCGTCCGGGCGCCGAGAACGTCAACTGGCCCGTCTTTCAGCCGTCGCTGCGGCACACCATTGACGGCGGCATGCAGATCTGGAAGCCGATGATCGCAGCGGTCAATGGGTACTGCCTGGCGGCCGGCCTGACACTGCTGTCGGCCTGCGATCTGCGGATCGCGGCGGAGCACGCGCAGTTCGGGCTGCCCGAGGTGATTCGCGGGATCGTGCCGACGCTGGGCGCGACGCAGCGGCTGACTCGTCAGCTGCCGTGGACCTTCGCCATGGAGATGCTTCTCATGGGCGAGCACATCGATGCACAACGCGCGATGTCGGTTGGTCTCGTGAACCGTGTCGTGCCAGCCGATGAGGTGATGCCGACGGCTCGCGCCTGGGCGGAGAAGCTCACTGCCGGTGCGCCGTTGACCCAGCGCGCGATCAAGGAGGCGGCGGTGCGCGGACTGTCACTTCCCATTGATGAGGGCATCCGGATGGAGGAGCTGCTCTCGGCCCACATCCGAAAGACGGAGGACTTCAAGGAAGGCCCAAAGGCGTTCGCCGAGAAGCGCCCGCCGGTCTATCGGGGGAACTAAGCTCAGAGCGATGCACCAACCAACACCGTCATACCCGCGCTTGCCGCGGGTATCTCGCAGCTCCGAGCATTGACGCCAGTGCGCACCTCAGCGAGATTGCCGCGACAAGCGCGGCAATGACGAGCAGCTGCTTGCGAAAGGAACAACCATGACCATGCGAATGACCTTCGGGGCGCAGATCCCCGGCAACTCGACCGATTTCTCACTGATGCGCGATGTGGCGCAGACGATGGATGCGACCCGCTGGTCCTCGGCCTGGACGTATGACCACTTTGTCCCGCCGCTGGTCTTCATGGACGAGACGCAGGATTCGCTCGAGGGCTGGATGACGCTGGCCGCGCTGGGAGAGGCGACGTCCAACCTGATGCTGGGCACGCTGGTCTCGGGCGTGACCTATCGCAATCCCGGCTTGCTGGCCAAGATGACCGCGACCATGGACCACAACACCGGCGGACGCGCGATCCTCGGTCTGGGTGCGGCCTGGCATGAGCGAGAACACGCCGCCTACGGATGGGATTTCCCCGAACTGAAAGAACGTTCCGACCGGCTGGAAGAGGCGACCGCGCTGATCCGGGCATTGTTCCGCGGCGACGGACCGGTCCAGTTTGAAGGCAGGTACTACCGGCTCGATCACGCTCCGTTCGCGCCTCGCGTGCATCCCGAGCACCCCGGCGGAGCGATCGAAATCATGATTGGCGGCAACGGAGCTCGCCGAACGCTGCGTACGCTCGCTCGCTACGGGGACATCTGCAACATTCGCGGCACGCCGGAAGAGGTCGCGCAAATGATCGGCGTGATTCGCGGCCACTGCGAGGACGCGGGACGCGATCCGTCGGAGATCACCCTGACTACCGTGATGCGGCCGGCGCTGGTCGACGAGCAGCACAAGATCGATCGCCTGCGACAGGTCCACGGCGAGGGAATGTCCGACGAGCAGCGTGAGCGGCTGCCGATCGGTCCGGCCGAGCATCTGGTCAGCCTGTTCGAGGAATATGAGGCGATCGGAATCACGGGATTCGTCTTCGAGTCGATCCCCAATAATCCACGGCTCTACGAGCAGTTTGACGACCTAGTGCTGAGCGCCTTCGACGACTGATCCACATTCAGGCAAGGTTCAACGATGACGATGCGACTCACCTTCGGCGCGCAGATTCCCGGCAACCAGACCAACTTCTCGCTGATGCGAGACGTCGCGCAGACGATGGATGCGACGCGCTGGCACTCGGCCTGGACCTACGACCACTTCGTGCCCCCATTGGACTTCATGGACGAGACGGGCGACTCACTCGAAGGCTGGATGTCGCTGGCGGCGATCGGCGAAGCCACTTCGACCTTGATGCTGGGCACGTTGGTGTCGGCCGTTACGTACCGCAGTCCCAGCCTGGTCGCGAAGATGACGGCGACGCTCGATCACAACACCGGCGGCCGCGCCATCCTGGGGCTGGGCGCCGCAGGCCATGCGCGAGAGCATGGCTTCTACGGCTGGGACTTCCCGTCGATCAAGGAGCGCTCCGATCGGCTCGAGGAAGCGACCGAACTCATTCGAGCGCTGCTCCACGCGGATGACCGTGTCGACTTCCAGGGCGAGCATTATCAGCTCAACAACGCGCCGTTTGCGCCTCGCGCCCATCCCGATCATCCAGGCGGTTTCGTCCAGATCATGATCGGCGGCAACGGCGAGCGACGGACGCTGCGCACGCTGGCGCGACACGGCGACATCTGCAACATCCGCGGCACGCCCGAGGAGGTCGCACGGCTGATCGAAGTCATTCATCGACATTGTGCCGATGCGGGCCGCGATCCGTCCGAGATCTACCTCACGACCGTAATGCGACCGGCTCTGGTCTACGAGCAGCACAAGATTGACCGCCTGCGTCAGATCCACGGCGAGGGGATGGCGGAGGACGAGTTGCAACACCTGCCGATCGGTCCGGCAGAGCACTTGATCCGCGTGTTCGAGCAATACGAGGCCGTTGGCATCCAGGGGTTCGTCTTCGAGTCGATTCCCAACAATCCGCGCCTGTACGAGCAGTTCGACGAGCTAGTCCTGAGCGCGTTCGACGACTGATCGGGAGACGCCGGTCAACGTCACGCTCGATACACTTCGCAAACGTGCCCGGTTTGGAGTGGCACACCCCCGACGGCGATTGCTACACGTGATCGATAACCTTCCGAATACATACATAAGCTCTGTCTATCGGAGAGATGAAAGCAGGCGAGCCATGAATCGAACATTGAAGAACATTCTTGCTCTGGGATTGCTCGCTGCGCTGGCATTCGGTCTTCTGGCCGCCTGTGGCGACGACGACCCGGACCAGCAGCAACAGCAGCAGGCAGTAGCCGAACAACAGCAGGACGAGCAGCAAGGCACGACGACTGCCGCACCCGCACGACAGCAACAGGATCAGCAGCAGGCGCAGCCGGCCGCGCCCGTTGCCGACGAACCGCTGAAGATCGGCTTCCTGGCCGACTTCTCAGGTCCGCTGGCCGAGTTTGGACCCGCGATCCAAACTGGCGTTGAACTGGCGATCAAACACCTCAACGATGCCGGCGGCGTACTCGGTCACGACGTGGTACTGGTCGTCGGCGACACGGGACTCGATCCGACCCAGGCGACCGAGGAGGCGCGGCGGTTGATTGAAGTCGAGGGCGTGCATGCGATCGTCGGGCCGCTGGCCTCGGGGATCACCCTTGCTGTCGCGGAATCAGTCGCGACGCCGTCCGGCGTGCCGATCATCTCGCCGTCCGCGACTTCGCCACAGTTGACGATCGCAGAAGACAACGACTATCTCTTCCGCAGCACGACATCGGACGCCGCTCAGGGTCCCGTCCTGGCCCAGCTTGCGGCCAGTCAGGGCTTGAGCAACGTCGGAATCCTCTACATCAACGATCCCTATGGACAGGGCCTCGCCGAGTCGTTCGAGAGCGCGTGGGGCGGCGACTTCACTTCGGTGTCGATCGAGGACGGACAGGCGTCGTACCTCGCCGAGCTGCAGCAGGCTTCCGCGAACGGCGCGCAAGCGCTGATTGCGATTGCGTTCCCGCAGCAGGCCGAGGTATTCCTGCGCGAAGCGCTCGAGCAGGGTCTGTTCGACCATTTCCTCTTCGTGGACGGCACCAAGAGCCAGGATCTGATCGATGCGATCGGCGGCGAGTACTTGAACGGTATGCAGGGCACCGCGCCGGCGGCTGGTCCCGAGTCGGACTCGCTGCGCGCCTTCAACGAAGCCTATGTGGCCGAGTACGGCGAACTGTCTCCGCTGCCCTTCATCCGCGAGGCCTACGACGCCGCCGTTGCCATCGGGCTGGCAGCGGAAGTGGCCGGCTCTATCGATTCGGGCGCGATTCGAAACAACCTGCGCAACGCGGCTGCGCCTCCGGGTGAGTCCGTCTCCGCCGGTGCGAGCGGCATCGCGGATGCGCTCGACGCGATCCGCAGTGGTGACGAGATCAACTACGACGGCGCAGCCACCTCGCTCGACTGGGACGCCAATGGCGACGTCACGTCTGGCTACATCGGCGTCTGGCAATTCTCCGACGGGACGATCGAAGAGGTCAGCGTGACCGCCTTTGATTTGAGCGGCGGCCCGATCGTGGCGACTCCCAGCGCGTCGGACGACCAAGCCATGATCTCCGACGAGCCGCTCACGATTGGCTTCCTCGCCGACTTCTCCGGACCGCTGGCCGAGTTCGGTCCGGAGATCCTCAACGGAGTCGTCTTGGCCGTTCAGCACCTCAACCGGGCCGGAGGCGTGCTGGGCCAACCGGTCGCGATCGTCACCGGCGACACCGCGCTCGACCCGACCCAGGCCACCGAAGAGACCCGTCGTCTGATCGAGGTTGAAGGCGTCCACGCGATCGTCGGACCGCTGGCTTCCTCGATCACACTCGCCGTCGTCGAGTCCGTGGCTGCCGACGCCGGAATCCCGGTGATCTCGCCCTCAGCGACCTCGCCGCAGCTCACAATCGCCGATGACAACGATTTCCTCTTCCGCAGCACCGTTTCCGACGCGGCGCAGGGTCCGGTGCTCGCCCAACTGGCGGCCGACGAGGGCTACAGCAACGTCGGCGTGATCTACCTCAACGATCCATACGGACAGGGCCTGGCCGAAGCATTTGAAGCCGCCTGGACCGGCGACGCCAATCTCGTCTCGATCGAGCCGCGCCAGGCCTCGTACCTGGCTGAACTGCAGCAGGCCGCCGACGACGGCGCCGAGGTCCTGATCGTGATCGCCTTCCCCCAGGAAGCCGAGATCTTCATCCGCGAAGCCCTGGAGCAGGGTCTGTTCGACGAGTTCCTCTTCGTTGACGGCAGCAAGAGCCAGGAACTGGTCGACGCGATCGGCGGCGAGTATCTCGAAGGCATGCGCGGCACCGCTCCGGCGCCGGGACCAGAGTCTGAGTCGCTCGCTGCGTTTAACGAGGCCTACATCGCCGAGTTCGGAGAGTTGAGTCCGCTGCCGTTCATTCCCGAGGCGTACGACGCCGCGATGGCGATTGGACTCGCCGCGCAGGCGGCCGGATCCCTGGATCCCGCGGCAATCCGCGACGCCCTCCGCGAGATCGCGGCGCCGCCGGGCGACGTCTATCCGGCCGGCGCGCAGGGCGCGGCCGGCGCGTTGGCCGCGATCGCCAACGGTGAGCGCATCAATGTTGAAGGCGCCGCCACCTCGCTCGACTGGAACGACGCCGGCGACATCACCTCTGGCTACATCGGCGTCTGGGCCTACGAGGGTGGCGAGATCGTCGAAATCAGCGTCACGGAGTTCGACCTGAACGAATAACCCCGACCGCAAGGATCGGCTAACCGTGAGCGCAGCGCGAACGGCGCTGCGCTCACCGTCTCCAGATGGCCGGCAGGGTCTCGGTAAGGCGCGGCGGGATGAAGAGGTCGGTCATGAGTCGGCCAGCGAGACGGTTTCGCGTGCGCCTGCTGTTGACGCTTGTCGTCGTCCTCGCCCTGTTCGTTGCCGCTTGCGGCTCCGCGTCTGAGCAGACAGAAGACCTGGACGCTCAGCCGGCCCTGGAACAGCCGTCCACCGACGAGAGCACCAATGCTGAGCGATCGATCCAGGCAGATCTGCCCACAGAGCCGCTCAAGCTGGGCTTGCTGCTCGACTTCACCGGACCGCTGGCCAACTATGGACAAGAACTGCTCAAGGGCTTCGAACTCGCCATCGAGCACATCAATGCAGCGGGCGGGGTCTGGGGCATGCCGGTCGAGACTGCCGTCGGCGACACGGCGCTGGATCCCACGATCGCCGTCGATGAGGCTCGGCGACTGATCGATGTGGAGCATGTCCACGGATTGGTTGGCCCGATGTCCAGCGCGATGGCGTTGGCGGTGGCCGAGTCGGTCAGCGGACCCGCGAAGATTCCAACCATCTCACCGGTCGGGACCTCATCGCAGATCACGTTGGCCGACGATGACGACTTCCTCTTTCGGGTATCCCTCGCCGACCACGTTGAGGGCCGCTATCTGGCCGGACTTGCCGAGCAGCAGGGCTACGACAATGTCGGCCTGATCTACCGGGACGACGCGTTCGGTCAGGGAATGGCGACCGCATTCGAGCAACATTGGACGGGAACCATCAAGGCGATCGGCGTAGACCCCAGATCTCCCAGTTTCATCGCCGAACTTGAGCAGTCCGTCGAGTTCGGACCGCAGGCCCTCGTCTTAATCTCGTTCCCTCCCGAGAGGATCCTCATCCTGCGTGAGGCGCTCGAACTGGGCTACTACGACCAGTTTGTCTTCGGCGCGCCGGCACGGGCGCCGGGCGTCAGTGAAGCGATCGGGCCTGAGCGACTGGCGGGCATGCGTGGAACGTATGTGGCTCCCGCGCCGTCGAACCCCTCTTCCGAAGCGTGGATCCGGGCATACCTCGATGAGCACGGAGAGCCACCGCAGCTTCCGTACGTGAAGGAGGCATACGACGCCACCATCGCCCTCGCACTGGCTGCGGAGGCAGCCCGATCGTCGGACGGCGCAGGGATTCGGGACCAGTTGCGCAGCATTGGTGCGCAGCCTGGCCTCGTTGTGATCTCCAGCCCGGAGAGCCTGTCCGACGGTCTACAAGCAGCCCGCAGCGGGCAGGAGATCAACTACGAAGGCGCAGCAGGCATCATCGAGTGGGATGAGCACGGCGACAGCACGCACGGTTACATCGGCGTCTGGGAGTTCACCGCTGATGGCTCCATCACCGACATTGAAGTGTTCGAATACGTTGCCCAGTAGGAGTTTTGGATAAGCTCACATCGAATCGACCGGTTTAATCGTTTCGGGACTGTCTATGCGTCTGATCTCGTTTCTCTGCCTCTTGGTCGTGACTGCACTACTGGTTGCTTGTGGTTCCGAGAGTGAATCGCAGCAAGCCCAGGCCCAGGCTGCCGGACAGAGCACAGACCAGTCGATTCAACAGAGCGCTGAGCCCGGGCCACTGAAGATCGCTTTCCTCGGCGACCTCACCGGCGGACTCGCCGAGATCGGCGTCGAGATGCGTGACGGATTCCTCCTGGCGATCAAGCACATCAACGCAGCCGGGGGCGTCTTTGGTCAACCCGTGGAATTTGTGATTGGCGACACCAACACCGATCCCACGATTGCGGTCGAAGAGGCGCGTCGGATGATCGAGATCGAGGGCGCGCACGTCATCGTCGGGGCGCACTCGAGCACCAACTCGCTGGCCGTGGCCGAGAGCATCACCGGCCCGGCCGGCATTCCGCAGATCTCCCCGGCATCCTCCTCGCCGCAGCTCGCGGTTGCCGCCGACAACGACTTTCTCTTTCGGGCCACCCTCAACGACAAGGTGCAGGGACCGGCCCTGGCTCAGCTCGTCGATGAGCAGGGCTATGCCAACGTCGGCGTGATCTATCGCGACGACGCCTGGGGGCAGGGGATCGCCGACTCGTTCGCCGAGGCATTTGTCGAGACCTGGGGCGGCCAGGTGGTGATGGTCGCCGTGGCGCCGCAGCAGACCACTTACTTGAGCGAGATTCAGCAGTCCCTTGAGAACCAGCCCGAGGCCCTGGTCATGCTCGCCTATGTGCCGGAGGGAACGATCATTCTGCGCGAATCGATCGAAAACGGGCTGTACGAGCGGTTCGTTTTCGGTCCGACGAGCCGCAATCCGGGCCTGATCAACGCGATCGGCGGGGCCCACCTGGGCGGCATGCATGGGACAGCGCCGGGCACGGCCCCGGGTACCGAGTCGGCATTGCTGTGGGAATCCTCGTTCATCGACGAGTATGACCGACCGTACGGCTTCCCCTACACGAAACAGGCATATGACGCGACGATTGCATTCGCGCTTGCGGCGGCGGCCGCAGGCTCCACCGACGGCGCCGCGATCCGCGATCAGCTTCGTCGAATCGGCGGGGCGCCGGGCAAGGTCGTGCTCGCCGACATCGGCAGTATCCGGCTCGGCCTCGAAGCAGCTCGAGATGGTGAAGACATCGACTACGAGGGTGCAGCCCAGACGCTCGAGTGGGATGAGAACGGCGATCTCGCGAGCGGCTTTGTCGGCATCTGGCGATTTACCTCAGCAGGGGGTATCGAGGACACCGGCGTCATCCCCTATTGAGCACGGGATTCGATAACCACATGGGAGCGTTGAGTTGCCTTTAATCACACGATTCCACACCGTCAGGATCGTCGCTGTGATCGCCGTCATCGGCCTGATCGCAGTCGCCGGTTGGCAACTGGCGAGCGGAGACGGTCACGGCGGCACCGAGACGGCATCTGGCGGAGACGTGCGGATCGCGGCTCGCGCTCTTGTCGACGGCGGCACAGAGGTCGCCCTGCAACGGCGCGCCGGCGACGGATGGGGCGAGTACATCTTCCCTGAGGCTCGCTTCCTCCAGCCCGGAGCGCAGATGGGCCGATGGCGCCACAGCACGCCGATCGCGCTGTCTGAAGCGGCTACGAGCGTTGAACCGCTCAAGATCGCGCTCATCCAGACCGTCGGCGGCACCGCTCACGAACGCCGCAACTCGTTCAAACTCGCGATTCAACACATCAATGCAGCGGGCGGCGTACTGGGACAACCGGTCGTCGGCGTCATCGCCGACATCAACTTCGACACCGACTTCGCCGTCGCCGTTGCCAGACGCCTGATCGAGGAAGAGGGAGTTCACGCTGTCGTCGGCCCCAACACCAGCGCTGCCTCTCTGGCGGTGATCGAGAGCGTCATCGAGCCGTTCGGCATTCCCACGATTAGCCCGTCGGCCACCGCTCCCGCCCTGGCTGACGCCAACGACGGTGACTTCTTCTTCCGCGCCGTCCCTTCCGACAGCGCGTTGGGGCCCGTCCTGGCCCAGCTCGCGCGCGAACATGGCCACGAACATGTCGGAGTGATCTATCGCGACGACGCCTGGGGACGCGGTCTGTTTGACTCCTTCCGCGACGCCTGGGACGGTGGTCTCAACGCTGCCGCGATTGCCGTCGATGCTGAATCCTGCGCCGACGAGCTGCGGACCCTCGCGGCCGCTGAGGCCGACGCCCTGGTTCTCTTTACCTTTCGCGACGGCTCCACCCTCTGTGTTGGTCAGGCGGTCGAGCTGGGATTGTTTGACCGCTTCCTGTTCGGCGACACTGATCAAAGCCCGGATTTGATTCGAAGTCTCGGCCCTGAGATTCTCGCCGGCATGGTCGGTACGGCCGCCGCCGACAACCCCGATAACCCCTCGGCCCGCTTCTGGGAACGTGCCTACGCCGAAGCGTGGGGCGCCCCCGAGCACACGTCTCTGACCTACGTCCGCGCCGTCTATGACGCCACGGTCGCGCTCGCTCTGGCCGCGCAAAGCGCTCAGTCCACAGACGGCGCAGCCATCCGCGACCACCTGCGCTCCGTCGCCGACGGCGATGGTCCCGTGTTCGGCCCGGACCAACTCGCGCACGCCTTAGATGCAGCGGAACACGGCGAGCCCTTCGACTACCGGGGCGTGGAAAGCTCCCTCGCCTGGGACGGCAACGGCGACATCACCCGCTTCACGATCGGCGTCTGGCGCTTCGACACCGACGGGCAAATCGAGATCACCCGCCGGATCGCCTACGACCTGGGCAACTGAGCGACCGCCCGCTCGCGCAACCGCCGCCACCGGGAGCCGTGTCCCCCGGAAGAATCCTCCGGGCCTTGCGACACAAACCGGCTGACCCGATCCCGCTCGGCCAGCAGACCCTGCGGGCGCCAGAGCAGGAAGACGACGATCAACAGGCCGATCAACAGTTGCCGCACCTGGAAGACGCGGCTGCCCAGCCAATCGGGCAGACTTTCCTGGATCAGCGGCGTGCCGAACCAGAAGAATCCCACGACGACCGCCCCCAACAGAGCGCCGCGGTGATTGCCGCTGCCGCCCACAATCAGCATCGTCCAGACGAAGAAGGTTCCCAGCAGGTCCGAGAACGTCAGCGGAGAGATCGTCCCGCTGCGATGCGCGTAGATCGCGCCCGCCAGGCCCATCAGCATCGCGCCCAGGATGAAGGCACCCATGCGGAACCGCACCGTGTTCTTGCCCGAGGCCTTGGCCGTGTCCTCGTTGTCGCGGATCGCCCGCAGCGTTCGGCCCCAGGGTGAGGCGGTCGCTCTGGTCACCAGCCAGTACACCGCCAGCAGGACGACCAGCGCGATCGCCAGTTCGACCCAGCGGTAACCACCGCCCTGGACCTCATCCTCCAGGAAGCCGTCGATGCCGTTGAGCCCGCGGCTGCGGTTGACCAGTCCTTCGACCGAATTGGCGATGCTGCGCAGGATGGCCGCGACCCCGATCGTCGCAATCGCGAGGAAATCGTCGCGCAACCGCAGCGTCGGAATGCCCAGCAACAGGGCCAGCACCGCTCCCGAGACCATCGCGAACAACCAGCCGACCGGAATCGGCAGGCCCCAGCCGGCCACATAGGCTTCGAGTCCCTCAGGAGCGGGGAGTGTCAGCACCGCCGACACGTAGGCGCCAACCATGAAGAACGCGGCGACGCCGAAGTTGAGGATGCCGACGCTCCACTGGATATTCAACGCCAGGGCCAGAATCGCGAAGATCGCGACCGTGGTCAGGAAGCCGACCGTCCAGTTGACGGCGCCGTCGAACGTCACAAGCGTGATCGCACCGACCAGCAACTGTTCCATCTCAGCGCGCCCCTAACGCTGTTGTCCGAACAGGCCGCGAGGCCGCAGGAGCAGCACCACGATCACGATGACAAACGGAATCCCCGGTTTGAGCCCCGTATTGATCCACTCAGTCGAGACCTCCTGCGCAATGCCGACCGTCAATCCTCCAATCAACGCCCCCCAGGGATTGCCGATCCCGCCCAGGATCACGGCGGCGAACAGCGGCAGGAGCAGGCGGAATCCGGCGTCGAACCGTACTTCCGCCTGCAGACCGAGCATCACGCCGGCCAGCGCCCCGAAGATCCCGGCAATGATCCAGGTCCCCACGCGGATCCGGTTGGTATCGATGCCCGAGGCCTCGGCCAGGCCGGGATTGTCGGCCGTGGCTCGCATCGCCTTGCCAAACCGCGTGCGATAGAGCAGCCAGTAGAGCAGCACGGCCGCCAGGAATGTGACCCCCACGATGAAGAACTGATCGGGTTTGACCTTGATCCCTCCCAGGACCTCGATGGCCGGGTGGATGCCGGGCGTGAAGCGGAAGTTGGACGGCCCCCAGATCAGCTGGATCACCGCGCGCAGCATGATCGACATGCCCAGCGAGGCGATCGCGAAGACGAAGAAGCCGCCGCCTGTGACCCGCAACCGGCGGAAGACCAGTCGCTCGAGCACGACCGAGATCAGCGCGACGCCGATCATCGCCACCAACAAGCCGACCACCAGCCCCCAACCGAACGACAGCGAACCGAATCGACCGCCGGCGAAGCCCAGATTGGCGCCCTCGGACGAGACGACGAAGAAGGCGAGGAACATGCCCCAGCCCATCTTGTCGCCGTGGGCGAAGTCAGCGATGCCGAGCACACCGAAGACCAGCGTCAATCCCATCGCTCCCAGCGCGATGATCGAGCCGACAATGATTCCGATGGTGACCAGCTGCGCAATTTCTATAGCGTCGACCCTTCTTCGATCGTGAACCCCTCACCCTCGGCCTGGCCGAGGAAGGCTCGCCCAACCTCGGAGCTGGTCAGCATCTCCGTTCCGGTGCCCTCGAGCGCAATCTCGCCATCGACCATCACGACCGCGCGATCCGACCAGACCAACGCCTCCGTGGCGTTCTGCTCGACCATCAACATGCCGACTCCCGACATGTGGATCTTGTAGATCCGCGCGAACAGCTCTCCTCTCGCCGCCGGCGACAGCGCAGCCGTCGGCTCGTCGAGGCAGAGCATGACCGGATCGAGCATCAGCGCCCGAGCCATCGCCAACATCTGCCGCTGACCGCCCGAGAGCCTGCTGGCGCGCTCGTTCGGCCGGCTCTCGAGGTCAGGAAACATGGCGAGGACTTCGCCAATCCGCTCGCGCAGACCGGTGTTGCGCATGTAGCCGCCCATCTCGAGGTTCTCTCGGATCGAGAGCGAGGTGAACACGTTGTCGACCTGCGGCACGTAGCCGACGCCCGAGGCAATCATCCGCGGCGTCGACCAACCGCTCACATCCTCGCCCGTGAACCAGCGCCGGCCGCGCTCAAACGGCAGCGCGCCGACCACCGCCTTGAGCAGCGTCGACTTTCCCGCCCCGTTTGGGCCGATGATCGTCAGGATCTCATCGCGATAGAGATCGATGCCTACCTCGTGAATGATGTCGATCCCGTCGACGTAGCCGCCGCTGAACGCCTCGACCTGCAGCAACGGACGACGCTCGGTCATGCGCTGCGAGCCGTTCGCTGGCCGCTCAGATACGCGGCCTGGACCTCTGGATTGGCGAGCACGTCGTCGGGCGCGCCCACGTCCAGCACGCGTCCCTGGGCCATCACCACCACCGGATTGCACAGCTGGCGTATGAAATCGAGGTTGTGTTCGATGATCAGGAAGGTCAATCCCAATCGTTCGCTCAGTTCACGGATATGGTCGGCCAGCCGCCGGATCAGGGCCGGGTTGACGCCGGCGCTGGGTTCATCCAGCAGGATCATCTTCGGTTCGGCCATCAACGCGCGGGCCAGTTCCAGCAGCTTTCGTTGACCACCCGACAGCGCGCCGGCGCGGATGTATGCCTGGTGCGCCAACTGGGTTTGCTCCAGCACCTCGTGAGCGCGCGCTTCCAGACGCTCCTCCTCCCGCCGCACCTGACCGGGCAGCAGCAAGGTGCGCCAGGGCGACTCGCCCGACTGCTGCTCGCCGGCCAGCATTAGGTTTTCAAGGACCGTCATCGTTTCCAGTCCCTGGGGGATCTGGAATGTTCGGACCAGACCCCGGTCGAACATCCGGTGCGGCGGAAATCCGGTGACGTCCTCACCCGCGAACGAGACCAGTCCGCCGTCGGGCTTCAGGAATCCGGCAACGCAGTTGAACGCGGTGGTCTTGCCGGCGCCGTTGGGCCCGATCATGCCGGCAATCGCCCCTGTCTCGATCTGAAACGTCGCCTGGTCGCAGGCGCGCAGGCCGCCGAAGTGCTTGTCCAACTCACGGACATCGAGCAATACGTCCATCAGGCGGGCCTAGCCAGGCGGCCAGGACAGTTTGCGCCCGCCGAGCACGTGCAAATGCAGATGGGCCACCGTCTGACCGGCATCTTCGCCGACATTCACAACGACACGCCAGCCGTCATCCTCCAGCCCTTCTTGCCGGGCGACGATCTGGGCCGCCTGCATCAGGTGGCCCAGGAGCGACGGGTCGGCCTGGTCCGCTTCCTGCAGTCCGCTAATCCCGGCGCGTGGGATCACCAGCACATGGGTCGGCGCCTGCGGATTCAGGTCGCGAAAGGCCAGGCACCGCTCGTCTTCGTAGACGATGTCCGCCGGAATCTCACCGCGAACGATGGCGCCGAACACCGTGTCCGACGAGCGTTCAGCATCTCGGGATGCGTCACTCACAGTTCACCCTCCGGGGTGTTCGATGGCAAACGCAGGGTAGCCTGTGCGCATGTCAGACGGCGTCAGCCCGGTCAACCTGGCCAATCTGGTTCTGGTCCGGCACGGCCAGAGTCAGTGGAATCTTGAGAACCGCTTCACAGGCTGGATCGATGTGCCGCTGACCGAACAGGGCGTTGCCGAAGCGCACAGCGCCGGCCAGCAGATTCGCGAAGCGGGGATCGAGTTCGACGCCGCCTGGACCTCGCTGCTCAAGCGCGCGATTCATACGCTCTGGATCGTCCTCGACGAGATTGATGCGCCCTGGCTACCGGTCCATCGAGACTGGCGGCTGAACGAGCGCCACTACGGCGGACTGCAGGGCCTGAACAAAGCCGAGACCGCCGCCAAACACGGGGACGATCAGGTCCACATTTGGCGCCGCTCCTACGACATCCCGCCGCCGCCGCTGGACGGTGATCATCCCGATCATCCGCGCTTCGATCGCCGCTATGCGCAGATTCCCCCCGCCGATCTGCCGGCCGCCGAGTCGCTCAAACTGACCCTCGAACGGGTCATGCCCTGCTGGCAGTCGCAGATCGTGCCCGCCCTGCAGAGTGGCCAGCGCCTGTTGGTTGCCGCCCACGGCAACAGCATCCGCGCGATCGTCAAGCACCTGGATTCCGTCTCGGACGACGAGATCACCCAACTCAACATCCCCACCGGGATGCCGCTCGCCTACACGCTCGACAGCGAGATGAACGTGATCGACCGCCGCTATCTCGCCGGCGAGGAGGCCGCAGCCGAAGCAGCAGCAGCCGTCGCCGCCCAGGGCCGCTCAGCCTAGGCCGTCACTGCTTCCCGATACTGACGCACGGCGTCGATGTGGGCGTCAATATCCGGCAACCCGGCGTTCATCGTGGCGATCGAGATCGCCGTGGCCCCCATGTCGACCCAGCTCTGCGCGTGCGACACCCACAGTTCAGGGTTGCCGCCTCGGAACTGCGCCTGGGGTTCCATCGGGAAGCTGTCCGCATCGCGGCCGTTGTCGGCCAGGTAGCCGCGCAGCGTTTCGACCATCGCGGCCGAGTCTGGGTTCGGCGGCCCGACCGGGAACCAGCCGTCGCCGATCTTCGCCGTGCGGCGCAGCTGCAGATCGTGGCCGCCGCCGAACCAGACCTCAACCGGCTTGGTCGGCCGCGGCTCAATCCCCGCGGACTTGACGGTGTGGAACTCGCCCTCGAAATCGACCAGGTGATTGTTCCAGAGCGCGCGCATCAGCTCGATCTGTTCTTCCTGGCGGCGGCCCCGATTGCGGAAGTTCTCGTTCAGCGCCTCGTACTCGACATGATTCCAGCCGCTGCCCACGCCCAGGCGGAATCGGTTGTCCGAGAGCACGGCCAACTGCGCCGCCTGCTTGGCCACCAGCGCCGTCTGACGCTGGGGCAAGACCAGCACGCAGGTCGCCATGCCCAGATTTCGCGTGCAGGCGGCAATGAAACCCAGCGTGACGAAGACCTCGTGGAAGGGGTGCTCGTCGGTGTAGGGACCGGTCATCCGGTGCACCGACGGATCGGCCCCGAGCACATGGTCATAGATCAATAGGTGGTCGAAGCCCATGCCTTCGACCGCCTGGGCAAAGTCGCGAATCGCCGACGGATCGCCGCCAATCTCATTCGTCGGCAGAACCGCGCCAAGGGTTAGATCGATCGCCATCTCAGCTCCCATCTCAGTTAGCGAAGCAATGCCAAAATACTAACCCGACCCGCTCTCCTCGCCGCTGCTCCACGCTCCCCTGCCGATGCCCCGCGCTTGCCTGCCCCTGGCTTGAACAGGGGACGCGGGGCCCAGACCGAGATCTCAACACGCGACCACACTCTGATCATCCCTGCACCCCCGCCACGCCCACCACGCCAGTAGCGACAAGCCCAACACATCTCAACCTCCCAACAACGAACATATGTGCCTATCATTGAACGCCTGATCTACCCGTGAGGAACAACGAATGAACTGCACGACCAACCCCTTCCACTTCCGAGCCAAGATCGATCGTCTCTGGCGGCGCGCCAACAGCAACGCCCCCGCGCATCGCCGGCTCGACGCCCTCGACGCCGTCGTCCGCGAGCTCTTCGCCCCAAACGATCGCGCCCGCCGCAACCACCGCATGTACCTCGCCACCGACCCCTTCGACGTCGCCCGACACCTCCTCCGCGACCTCCACGACCGCCCCAGTTCCTATTCCTCTCCAGCCTCCGAAGGCTCCCTCCCTCTCCCACTCCTTCTCCCTCTCCCTCTGGGAGAGGGCTGGGGTGAGGGTCCCCCGCTCCTCGCAGACGAAACCCAACTCGACGAGGACGACGACCCCTTGTAGCCGCCGACCGCCTTCCCGTTCCCGCTCGTTTTTTTTCTTTCAACGGGTCACCCGCCCTGGCTCCGCCGAGTCCGCAGACGAATTGGGCCGACACGGCGAACCACCGATAGGCTCAGACCAGAAGCCAGGAGGGCAATCCATGCCTGTTCCCCGACAGTTCCTCCGACCGCTCGTGCTCGGCGCGCCGGCACCGCCGTCCGACATCCCCACCTATCCCTCGCGGATGATCCACTTCTTCGATCCGTCCAATGAGCGGATCCGCAACCGCTTGCCGCAACTGGCGCCGACCGTGGACATCCTCCTGGGCAATCTCGAAGACGCGATCCCGCCGAACGCCAAGGAAGCAGCCCGTGCCGGACTGATCGACGTGGGCAAGACGCTCGATCTGGGCGCGACCAAGCTCTGGACCCGAGTCAACGCGGTTGACAGCCCCTGGTTCCTCGACGACATGCTGGAGCTGACCGCGGAGATCGGCGACGTGCTGGACACCGTCATGCTGCCCAAGGTCAACGGACCGGAGGAGATTCGCTTCCTCGACCTGCTGCTGGCCCAACTGGAAGCACGCAACGGCCTGAGCCGGCCGATCTTAATCCACGCCATCCTCGAAACGGCGCAAGGCGTCTCCAACGTCGAGGCGATCGCCCAGTCCAGTCCGCGCCTGCAGGGCATGAGCCTGGGTCCGTCCGACCTGGCGGCCTCGCGGCGGATGAAAACGACCCGCGTAGGTGGCCCGCATCCCGGTTACGTGGTGCGCACCGACGCCGACCCCGACGACGAGGCGGCCCCGCGCACGTCCTACATCCAGGACCCCTGGCACTACACGCTGGCCAGGATGATCGACGCCTGCGCGGCCAACGAGATCTATCCGTTCTACGGGCCATTCGGCGACTTCTCCGACCCCACTGGTTGCGAGGACCAGTTCCGCGCCGCCTTCATCCTGGGCTGCGTCGGCGCCTGGACGCTGCATCCCAACCAGATCCCGATCGCCAAAGCGGTCTTCCGGCCCAACCCGGACGAGGTCTCATTCGCCCGCCGGGTGGTCGCCGCCATGGAGGACGCCGGCGGCTCGGGCGGCGTCGCCGTGGTCGACGGCAAGATGCAGGACGACGCGACCTACAAGCAGTGCCAGGTGCTGCTCGATCTGGCCGAGATGCTCTCGGCGAAGGATCCGGAGCTGGCCGAGCTGTACGGCGACTAGTTGGCCCGACCTCGAGCCGCCGCTTCCTCATAGGCCTGACCGGTCAACCGACGCATGATCTGGGCGGCATAGGTCGACAGCAGCCACTTGCCGGCCAGCGCCGCGGCGACGGCGAAGGCGACGATCGCCCACTCGGCAGCGGAGAGCGGGGAGAAGTCGAAGAAGTTGCGCAGCGGCGGCGTGTACAGCGTGAGAATGAAGATGCCCAGCAGCGCGACGCCGAAGAATGTGACCAGCGCCGGCCGCATCAGGTTCTCGCGGGTCGCGCCCTGGTAGCCGATCACCTCAACCATGTAGGCGAGCCCGACTATCCCGATCGTGGTCGAGACCAGGGTGCGGGCGTCCTCGACCGGTCGGCCGAGGATGCCTTCGGTGAGCAGGTGTACGGCCACGGCCGAGACAGCCAACGCGAGCGAAGCCGGGATCGCAAAGCGCATCGTCGAGGAGAGGAAGTCGCGCCCCGCCGAGCGCGGCGGCCGGGTCAGGGTGATGAAGACGGCCGGCACACCGAGCGTGAACAGCGCGGTCAGCGAACCGTGGCGAGGCAGGAAGGGAAACTCGAGACCCATCATGTTCGAGATGAAGATGATCAGGAACGCGTAGAAGCTCTTGGTCACAAACAGCTTGGAGAGTTGAGAGGCGTTGCCAAGCACGCTCTGCGCCACGGCCGACCCCTTGACCAGCGCCTCAAACGAGTCGTTGCGCAGGACGATCGAGGCGACGCCCTTGGCCGTATTCGCGCCTGATTCCATGGCCACGCCGACATCGGCCTGTCGCAGCGCGCGGACGTCGTTGGCGCCGTCGCCGACCATCGCCACGTATCGGCCGTTCGCCTGCAGCGCCGCGACAATCTGCTCCTTCTGCTGCGGCGCGATCCGTCCGAAGACCGAGTTCGACTCCACGGCGTCGGCGAAATCGGACTCGTTCAGCCGAGCCAGCGCGGAACCGGTGATCAGGCCGCCCGGCAGGCGGATCCCGAGTTGCTGGACGAGCGCGGCCACGGTCGCGGGATTGTCGCCGCTGATGATCTTGGGCTCGATGCCGAGCTCGTCCATCATCCGGAACGCGTTCGCAATCTCCTCGCGCAACTCGTCGGCGACCGTGATCAACGCGATCACTCGAAGCGACGGCAGCGTGTCGGTCTCGGGATCAGGCATAGCGGCGGCCTCGGCGAAGACCACGCCCCTCAGTCCCCGTTGGGCGGCGAGCTCGTACTCCGCCGACAGTTCCGAGCGCGCCGCCTCATCGTCAACGTCGTCCTCGTCGTCCGTTCGAAGCAGACGCTCGGGCGCGCCGAGCACAAAGATTCGCTCCTCGGGTCCCAGTCGCAGGCGAGCCGCGCTCCAACGGCGCTCGGAGTTGAACGGCTCGTCGTCAACCAGCTGCGCGCCGTTGGTCTGCGCCGCGAACGCGGTCGAGAGCGCCTCAGCGGTGCGGTTGTTGGCCGAGGTCGATACAGCGAACGCGCCCAGCCAGCCGGCCAGCGAACGACCGCCCGGCGCCCAGCGCACGTCATCGACCTGCAATCGGTTGGCGGTGATCGTGCCGGTCTTGTCGAGACAGATGGTGTCGAGGTAGTTGAGCGCCTCGACGGCGGTGTTGTCCTGCACGATCGCGCCAAGCCGAGAGACGCGCAGCGCCCCGACGGCAAATGCGACGGTGAAGCCCAGCATCAGCCCCTCGGGCACGACCGAAGTGGCGGTCGCAATCGTTGCCTTGACGGCTTCGTCGAACTCGCGTCCGGTGATCAGGAAGGAGATCAGGATTAGCAGTCCGAGGATGGCGGTGGCGACGATCAGGCCGTCGAGGATGCGCTTGAAGCGAAGCTGGAGCGGCGTCTCGGTGCGCTTCAGCTCGCGGGCGTCGCGTGTTTCGCGAACGGCGCGGGACTGGTCGCCGACGTGCGTCGCCTGGTAGTAGCACGAGCCGCCGACGCAGAACGCGCCCGACTCGAGCGTTTCGCCGTGACCGCGCCGGACCGAGCTGGTCTCACCGGTCAGGATCGATTCATCCAGCTCGGCCTCGTCCCAGACAATCGGGCCGTCGGCGACGACCTGATCGCCGCTTCGCAGGACCAGCAGATCGTCCGCAACCACGTCCGTCGCCAGGATCTCTCGCTCGAAGCCCTCGCGGACGACTGTGGCCGTGGGCGCCGTCAGGGCGACGAGTTGTCGCAGTTTGCGGGTGGCTCGCAACTCCTGGAAGGTCCCGACGAGCACGTTGGCGAGGACCACCATGCCGACGAAGGCGGCGTCCTGGAGGTGGTCGGTCTTCTGCTCGGTGATAGCCAGGATCAAGAGGATGCCGATCAGGCTGAAGAGGACCATGTTGAAGTAGGTAAAGACGTTGGTCAGGATGACGTCGAGGTCGGAGCGCTGCTTCGACGTGTCACGATTGACGCGGCCGTCTTCCATGCGCTGCGCAACTTCGGTCTGCGTCAGACCGACAAGCTCCGGTGGTTCGGCAGGACTGGTTCTGGCCGGCGGACGAGGCGCTTCGGCCGGCTCGGCCAACGGCGAGAGTGCGGCCCCCGATTCCAGCGCGAGCGGCGGGGGCGACTCGATGGTGGTGGTCGAACTCGGCCAGTCGGAGAGCCAATCGCCCTGGCTTCGGCCTTCTGCCTCGGCAAGCGCCTCGGTGACGCGGCTCAGCGTGTCAGGATCAAGCGACGGCTGGCCCTCTTCCAGTGCCGCGAGGTCGAAGATGGGCGGTGGCGCATCCTCGATGGAGTCGGCGGAGCCGTTACTGGGCTGGCTGGACATGGAACGATTCTATGGACGGAGCGATGTTGCAGTCTGATTCAGACTCTAGCCAGTCGCTCAGTCATTCAGGGAGCGTTCGAGGCCGGCGAGCCGTTCCGCTCGACGGGCAGCGCTGAATCCGCGACGGGACTCCAGAACTCCCCAGCCGAGCGTGAGGGCGAAGACGGCCGACTGGACCAGTACCACCGTCGCGCCGGAGGAGACATCGACGAACCAGGACACGTACACGCCCAGGAATCCGGTGAGAGCGCCAATGACCACTGCGATCACGAAGAGGCGGGGAAACGAATCGGTCAGCAGTCGGGCGACCACTGGAGGAATGACCAGGGCCGCCGCGATCAGGGTCACGCCCAGCACCTGCAGAGCGGCGACGACCGTTGCGGCCAGGGCCAGCGAGAAGATCGCTTCAACCCAGCGCACAGATATTCCGTAGGACGTGGCGACATCCTGGTCGAATGTAATGAAGACGAGCGGCTTCCAGAGCAGAAACATCACGATGGCGATCAACAGGACCATCCCGGCCGTGACGTAGAGATCCTGGTTGGTGATGCCCAGGATCTCGCCGAACAGCGCAGCCTCGAAGTCGCGGGTGAAACTGCGCGCACGAGAGATCACGGCGATGCCGATCGCAAAGGCGGCTGTGGTGATGATGCCGATCGCCGCGTCGCCACCGATTTGCCGGCGACGCGCGGCCTGGTTGATCAGAAAGACGCTGAATGCTCCCCAGAGGCTGGCGCCGAGGAAAAAGTTGAATCCGATTGTGAACGAGACGACCGCGCCGCCGAAGATGCTATGGGCGAGGCCATGTCCGATGTAGGCGAGCCGGCGCAGGATGACGAACACGCCGACTGCCGCGGTGACGCCGCCGACCAGGGTGGCAGCGATCATCGCGCGTTGCATGAAGCCAAACTCGAATGGCTCAAGCATGATCAGACGTTGAGTCAGAGTCCGAGTCGCTGTCGGGGCGTCCGATCACGTTGACGACCTCTGGCGGCGGCAGAACATCGCCGTGCGCGCCGGGCGCCTCCTCGGGGATCGGCAAGACGTAGGTCTCGTGCCCGCTCTGCACGACCAGCATCGGCTGCCCGTAGGCGCGTTCGAGGATGTCGGGCTGCAAGACCTCAGACGGCGGCCCGTCGGCGAGGACTGTCTGTTCGCCCAGGGCGATCAAACGCGGTAGGTGAGAGGCGACGCCGTTGAGGTCGTGTGTGGTCAAGACGACGGTCACGCCGGCCGTGTTCAGACCGGCAAGTTGGTGAAGGATCTCGTGCCGGGTCTTGATGTCGACGCCTGAAGTTGGTTCATCGAGGAGCAACAAATCCGGCGACCGGATCAAGGCGCGAGCGAGGAAGGTGCGTTGTTGCTGTCCACCGGAGAGCGCGCGGATCGGGCGATCGGCCAGGTCGGCGATCCCGAGCTGGGAGAGCACCACGCGGGCACGACTACGTTCGGCTCGGCTGGTCCACGGCAGCCAGCGCCGGGTCCGCCAGCTGCCGAGCATCGCCACCTGTTCCACGGTGATGGGAAAGTTCCAGTCCACGGTTTCGACCTGTGGGACATAGCCGACGCGGGTGTTGTCGGCGACCTGGGCCGTGCCTGCGTAAAGCTCGGGTTCGCCCAGCAGGGATCGCAATAGCGTGGTTTTGCCGCATCCGCTGGGGCCAACGATGCCGATCAGTTCCCCGGGAGCAATGGACACGTCGACGTCGCGCAAGGCGACAACGCCCTCGTAACCCAGGGCGACGCCTTGCAGTTCGACGAGCGCGTCTACTCCGACGGTTGCCACGTGCTGCTCGTATCAAATCCATCCAGCGCCGATGCATCGCCGCCCAGCACGGTCACCATAGTCCGTACATTTTCCACCATCATGCCGACCAGCGTGTTCCCCGGGTCGCCCGGAGTTCCTGGCAGGTCATCGTCCGACAACGTCGAGACCTGCACCGCGCCGGCTTCTTCGGCGATGGTCTCCAGCACTTCCGAGGGGAAGACTTCCGAACCGAAGATCGCCGGTACTCCGGCGTCGCGGATCTGTCCAATCAGATTGGCGACCTCGCGCGGCGCCGGTTCCGAGAAGTCTGAGGGCTGAATCGCGCCAATGATCTCCAGACCGTAGCGTGGCGCGAAGTAGGGAAACGAGTCGTGATACGTGATCAATTTGCGATGCGCCAGCGGGATCGTGGCTGTTGCTTCGGCGATCGCTTCGTCGAGTTCCCAGAGTCGGGCGATGAATCGGCCGGCGTTGTCGGAGTAGTAGTTGGCACCCCCGGGATCAACCTTGCTCAGCTCTCCGAGAACGATCTCGGCGTACTCGACGGCCAGGTGGGGAGCCGTCCAGAGGTGTGGATTCGGGTTGCCATCCTCTTCGGGGAACGAGAAGTCGAACACGTACTCGTCGGGCGAGACGGCGAGATTGCCGAGCAGGACGATAGGCGTGTTGTCCGACGCATTTGCCTCGGCCAGTTCCAGCGTCGGCAATTCAAGATTGAGGCCGTTGATGATGATCAGGTCGGCGCTCTCGATCTCGCCAACGGCCGACGGAGGTGGATCGAAGGTGTGGCTGTTGGTTCCCTCCGGGACCAGTGCGATCACTGCAATGCGATCGCCGCCAACCTCTTCAATGATGTTGCGCAGCGGCGCAACCGTTGTGACGACCAACAGCCGCTCATCTTGCGTATCGCTGCCGCAAGCAGCGCCGAGTAGCGACAGCGCCATCGCCGCGAGGGACAACGAGAGAACGAAATGAAATCTGGTCACAGCGCTTGACTTCCAGCAGTGCGAAGTCAGACTATGGGTGACGCGCTGCTAATGCAACCGATTGCAATAACAGCGCGAAATCAGACCAGACCGGGCCGAATGCTGTTTCGCGGGAATCCTCCAGCGCCGAGTGTGTGCGGCCAGAGGTCGAAGAGGGTGTCGATCTCGATCTTGTTGTCGTCGAAATGGAGATAGCGCTCGAGCACCGGCTCGGAGAACAGAGAGATGCGGTGGCCGCTGGCGCCGAAGATGCGGCCGTTGGCCGCGTCGGACTGGTCGGAGGCGAGCCAGGCGACGATCGGTGCGACATTCTTGGGGTCGCGCGCGGTGCCGGCTGCAGATTCGGATGGCGCAGGTTCTGACGAGTCCACGCCGAGTCCGCGGTCGGTCATGCGCGTGGAGGCGCCGGGGGCGATGCAGTTTGTGGTCACACCGTAGCGACCGAGCGCGCCGACGTTGGAGCGCATCAGACCGAGTTTGGCCGCATGCGCGGCCGAGTAGTTGGGCTGCCCGGCTGAACCGCGGATCCCGGCGTCGGACGTGAAGTAGATGATCCGCCTGCTCTGACCCTCGCGATTGGCGCGCCAGTAGATCGATGCGAATTTGGTCGGGGCGAAGCAGCCCTTGAGATGGGCGCGCACGAGACCGTCCCATTCGTCTTCGGTCATGTTGAAGATCATGCGCTCACGCAGAATGCCGTGGGCGCAGACCAGCACGTCGAGGCCGCCAAACTCATCAATCGCGGTCTGGACCATGCGCTCGGCGGTATCCATGTCGGCGACATCGCCGACAAAGGGGACGGCTTCGCCGCCGGCATCGCGGATTTCGTCAACGATCGCTTCGACTTTGGAGGCGTCCATGCCGAAGCGTCCTTCGACGTCGAAGCCGGTGTCGGCGACGACGACTTTGGCGCCCTGCTCGCCAAAGACGCGGCAGAGATTGGAACCGATGCCGCCGGCGCCGCCGGTGATGATGCAGATTCGTCCCTCGAGGTGTTCCACAGTCTGATTGCTCCTGCCGACGAATGGGGGCGTGTTGTCGGAGTCTGGTGTGGTCATGGTGATCTTCCTTAGGAGCCACGGGGGAACCCCCCTCCGTCACTCCGTGACACCTCCCCCACAGGGGGAGGTCTGGCTTTCGGCTACGGGAACTGTCGCGGCGGCGGGCCGACGCCCTGCAGCTCGAATGTGAGCGGGATCAGGTCGAACAGCGTGTCGATGTCCCAGTACGGTTCGACATTCCAGATCGTCTGCTCCCACTCGGGTTCCTTCCAGATCGTCAGGCGCCCACCGGTTGTGCCGACAACTCGGCCGGAGATGTCGGCTGAGGCATCGGAGGCGAGATAGGTGACAACGGGGGTGACGTTGCTCGGGTCCATCATCGTGCCGGCGGCGCTGAGACTGGGCGCGTCGGAACTCTGGTCGACCTCGCGGCCTCGGTCGGTCATTCGGGTAGAGGCGGCGGGCGAAATGCAGTTCGAGGTCACGCCGTAGCGTTCGAGCGCTTCGGCGTTGGACAGGGAGAGCCCGATCTTTCCGGCGTGCGCCGCGGAATAGTTGGGCTGGCCAGCCTCGCCTCGGACGCCGGCGGAGGAGGTGAAGTAGATGATTCGCCGGTTGCCCTTGTCGCGGTTCGCGCGCCAGTGGATGGCGGCGAACTTGGTCGGGGCGAAACAGCCTTTGAGGTGAATCCTGACCAGCTCGTCCCACTCCTCCTCGGTCATGTTGAAGACCATGCGCTCGCGCAGAATGCCGTGAGCGCAGACGAGGATGTCGAGGTCGCCGAAGCTGTCGATTGCGGTCTGGACGGCGCGTTCGGCGGTGTCCATGTCGGCGATGTCGCCGGCGACGGCAACGGCCTGTCCGCCGTTAGCGATGATCTCGTCGACCACTGCCTGGACTTTGGACGGGTCCATGCCGGCGCGGCCTTCGACGTCGAAGCCGGTGTCGCAGGCGACGACGGCCGCACCCTGCTCGGCGAAGACCTTGCAGATTTGCGATCCCATGCCGCCAGCGCCGCCGGTGACCAACGCCACCTTGCCATCGAGGTGTCCCATGTCATCCCCTCTTCCTGAACGCGAGATACGGGAGGAGGCTAGGCGTGGGCGGTGGGCAGGGTCAAACGTCGGCTGCTCAGGGATTAGTCGGTAGAGAACGGTCTTCGTACGACTGTGCGTACAGCGTCCAGGACGCGGCGTAGGTCGACAGACCCAGCTTTCGAGCCACTGCAAGCGAGGCCGTGTTCCGCCACGACGTGCTGTACAGCGGAATCCGACCAGAGGCGCGGACTGCGACGGCCCAGGCGGCGGTGACTTGTGAAGCCAGTCCGTGTCCGCGAAACAGCTCGGCCGTTTCCAGGCTGGCCTCCGCTGCTTCGTCGGTGCGGCGGGCGCAGGCGCAGACGCTCACGGCGTGGCCGTCTTCAAGGATTGCGGCGATGGGAGTGCGGCCTGGCATCTCCTCTGGAGTCCAGCCCCGGAAGTGTCGTTCCAGCAGTGTGGCATCGTCGCTCAGCGAGACGCCCTCCGGCGCCTCGATTTGATCGGGGAACTCCAGAGCCGGCCCGGAGACGAGCTCGCCGCCGAGGATGTCGCGATAGCGATTAGTGAATCGTGGCTGCTCTCGCCAATCGTCCAGCGGCTGCTCCTGTGCGGCCAGCGCGTCCAACTCTTCAGCAACCGCGGGGTCCAGCGTTGCGCCGACCGCCCAGACGCGCTCGGAGTGGCCACGAATCAGCGTGAATGAGGGTCCGATCGCCGGATTCGGTTCCAGCGTCGAGACGATCCGACCCGCTTCATTGAAGCGATACATCGTGCGCTTGTGCAGCGAAGGGGTAGCGCTCAAGAGTGGCTGAGCCACTTCGGGTCCAGCAATCGGCGGACCGTTTCGATTGCTTCCGTCTTGTCGAAGCGGAGGTAGGACTGGGATTTGGAGACCTGCTGGTCGCCGAAGAAGAAGCGTTCGTAGAGTTCCTGGCGACCGGCGAGGGAGGTACCGACGACGTCCCAGGCGAGGCGGAAGAGGGGGACCTTGTCGATGCCTTCCTCGGTCATGTCGGCGGCGCCCTTGAAGTAGCGCTCGACCGATGGGCCGAGCGCTTCGGTGATGGCCTCCATGTTGGCCCCGGATGGGGCGGCCATGAAGTTGCTGCCGCCGATCTGCTTGATGTGGTCGATGATCTGGACGTAGTAGTCGGGGAAGAGGCGGAGGCCGGCGGTGATCGCGTTGGCGTTGCAGTACCAGACGCCGTTGTCAGGATTTTCCACGGCGCCCTCGACCGCCGCGATCGCGATCGACTCGAGCGTCTGGAGCATGGTGACGATCTCGCCGATACGGATCTGAACGTTGATGAACGAGTTCGTCTGGGCGTTCTCGGCGATCAGGTGGGCCAGTCCCAGGAGGAAGCGCGTCTTGGCGACGTTCTTGACGATCACGTGGTGACCGAGGGATTCCTGGAAGCGCATGACCATCAGGGCCGTGTTGTGGATCTTCTCGTCCTGGTAGCCGAAGACGTTCTCCCAGGGCACTTCCACGTCATCGAACACCGCGACGGTGTCGATCTCCTCAAAGCGGCTGGAGATCGGGTAGTCGTGGGTTGAGCGGTTGGGGTCGAAGGAGTCGCGGCAGACCCAGTGCAGTCCCGGGGCGTCGACGGGGATGGTGAAGCAAAGCGCGTACTTGAGCTCTTCTTCGCCCTTGACGATTGGTAGGACCATCGACAGGTTTTCGTCGGAGAACGGCGCCAGCGTGCCCAGGATGCGCGCGCCGCGGACGATGATGCTGTCCGAGGTTCGCTTAACAACGCCGGCGTTGAGGAAGGGTTCCTGTTCGCCGAGCGGGGTCTTGCGGTCGATCTGCGGAGTGATGAAGGTGTGGGTCAGGCAGACGTCATTGCGACGACAATGGTCGAGGATGGCGGCGGCGTGCTCGCCCAGCTCAGGTTCATTCTGTCCCCAGTGATGTCTCGCAGCGGCGACGCCGGCGATGGCGGCGTTCATGTAGTCGGGCGCGCGGCCAAGCTGCCCACCGGTGTGTTCGGCCCAGGCGGCGTAGGCGGCGCCTCGATCGCGCAGGTCCTGTCTCGAGCGGGGAATCTTGAACGAGCGGTGAGATCGTTGGCCGTCCTCATCCTCGTAGGAGATGATCTCGTGGTTGGCGGGGTCGCACTGGAAGTCGTAATAGGCGGCAATGGTGTGGGCGGCGTTGGCGAAGCCAGGCGCGGCGGTGACGTCCTCCACCAGGGCGCCGTTGTGCCAGATACGGCGTTCGTCTTTCAGCCCGGCCAGGTAGGCCGCGCCGTCGCGCATGGCCATCCGTCGTCGGCCCTAGCCGCCGCCGGTGAAGGCGGGCGTGGGTTCGTCGACGAGCGCCTCATCACCCTCGGTCGGCAGCACCTCGGCGTAATTGAGCGCGCCGTCGATGTCGCCTTCCCACTGCTCGCGCGGGAGTTCGTAGAGGACTTCGATGCCGTGACCGTCCGGGTCGTTGATGTAGACCGAGTGCGTCATCCCATGGTTGATGCGCAGGTTGAACTTGACGCCCCTGGACTGCAGGAACGCGATCTGTTTGAGCCACGAATCGCGGTCGGGGTAATGAATGGCGAGGTGGTTGAGTCCGGGTCGGCGCGGGGCCATCGACCAGTCGCCGGATTCCTCCGAGTCGCCCATGATCTCGGCCAGGGCGAGGTCGTGGTGGCTCTCGGAGAGGCCGTTGTAGAAGCGCATGGTCATCGAACGCTGATCACGCGGCTTGAGCGATCCGATGTGGCGGAAGCCCATCACCTCGGTCCAGAATTCGTGCGCGACATCGATGTCGCGCACGTTGAGGACCAGATGGTTGACGCCAACAGGAGTCATGGCGCGGGCGGGTGCGTCACTCATGGTTGGTTGTCCTTCCGATGGGCCGACTCACTGGGTCTGATGGAGTCAAAGGTACCAAACCAACAGTGCCCTATCGGAGACGCTTGAGGGCGTTGGCGACGATATCGCTTTCGGGCCCGTCGCGGTCGGCGGCGTTGACGAGGTCTCGGAAGCGGCTGACGGTCTGCTGGAGCCGGATGCGGCGGAAGAGGGCGGCGTCGGCGGTGGATCCGAGTTCTCCGTAGTGTTCGACGATGCGCCAGCCCAGCTCGGTTCCGTAGCAGTCGATTAACCGGGCGAAGTCGACGGCCGGGTCGGCGACGCCGAGCCTGTGCCAGCCGTTGACGGCTGTGAGTTGTTGAACCAATGGGTCGACCAGCAGCCGTTCGATCGTGACGCCGCTGTGGACGAGGCGCGGCTCGATTCGCCAGACCGCATCGTCGTCGAGGAAGCGCGACCACCAGCGTCGGGCCCAGGTGATCTGCGACCAGTTGACAAGCGGCCGCATGATCGCAAGCGAGCGGCGCGAGAGCGCCTCGTGTTCGTCCCGCCACTCGCGGAATGAGGGCGCGCCCAGTCCACGGGCGCGTTCGACCGAGAACTCATGCAGCTCGTGGAAGAAGCCGGCCAGGTCGCGAACGAGGCGTTCCCGATTTTGCTCGACGATTAGTTCCGGCCTCAGCGGACGACCCTCTATGTGCCGAGCGGCCCGCCAGTGACGCTTCCAGTTGTCGACTTGATTGGATTCCTCCCAGAGCGGCACGGTCGGGCTGAGGAAGCCGCGCAGATGGGGCATCAGCGAGGACATGACGGTCAGTTGTTTGGAGGCGGCTTCGGATTGCGGGAAGAGCGCGATCCAGTCTTCCCATTCGACTCTGATCAGGTCGGCGTCCGGCTCTTCGAAGACTTCGAGGTCGGCGGCTGTGAGATCGGGAAAGCGGGCGCCGAGCGCAAAGGCGAAGTCGCTCGCCTGATCCTGAATGGCCAGAGCCTGCGGCATTAGTCGAGTGTATCTGCGGTCTGCTCGGAATCCGGAGCGACGGGCGGGAGGGGCGGCCGATCATCTCCCAACCACTGGACGGGATCGACGTCGACGCCCTGGATGATCACTTCCCAATGCAGGTGCGGACCGGTCGAGAGACCGGTGTTGCCGATGTTGCCGAGCCAGTCGCCGGGCGCGACATCCATGCCCTCGCGGACGGCGATCAGGGACATGTGCCAGTAGCCGCTGTAGACGCCGGCGCCATGGTCGATGATCACGCCGATGCCGTGCAGAATCACCTCTCCGGTCCAGACGACCGTCCCCGGCGCGGGCGCGACGATCGGGTCGCCGTGCTGCGCGGCGATGTCGTGGCCGTGATGCCAGCCCTGGGCCTGGACGCCGTCGTACGTGCGTTGCGCGCCGAAGACGCCGGTGACCTCTCCCTCAACCGGGAGGATCCAGGGGCCGTTCCAACGCGGCGGACCGCTGACCGAGATGTGGTCGCTGAAGCGCACCGCGATGTCCCGCGCTACGTCAGCGGGGTCGGCCGGCGTACCGGTGCCGCCAAGGGTGACTTCCTCCAGTGGCGCTGCGTTGGCCAGCACCACAACGGACGCCGACGCGGAGCGCAACCAGTCGCCGTCTTCGGCGTAGAGATCGACCACGACTGCAGTCGTGCCTGTGTCGGCGTCACGAGGGATCGCGATCACGGTCCACCAGAGGCCGGGAGCGGTCTGGATGAGATTCCAGCTTCGGCCGCCAATGGTCGCAGCCACGGCGGAAGCCTGTTCGCTCTCGACCGTCAGCGCCAGAGCTTCGCCCTGGGTTAGCCGCGCTGGGGTGGTCGTGATCGCAAACCGCGGCTGCACTTCGGGGGGCGGATCGACCTCGATGTCGCTTGCTTGCTGCTCCTGCTGTGCAGCTGTCTGTTCAACCGGCTGTGATTCCTCGGCTTCCTGGGATTCGGCATGCTGTTCGGCGCTCGGTTGGGTCGAGGCAGTGGTTGACTGCTCCTGCGACGCAACTTCCTCCGGGGCGGTGCCAGCGGCCGGAGCGGACGAAGTTGGGGACTGCTCGACCTTGTGGCTCGGCCGCTCGGCGGGTTGCGCTTGCGGCTGTTCCGAGGCATCGGGCGGCGGGGTGGTCGCGACGACCGTCACCCGGGACGACGTCTGAGCGGGTTCGTTGGCCGGCCTCAGGAGCAATGCGGCTCCCGCGCCGACGGTAGCGGAGACAATGGCCAGGGCCAACACGGATACCAGCAACCGACCGCTCAACCATGGCCTCCGATGCCGGCAGTTGTGCAGAGAATGGGGCGCAGCGGTTGGTTGACACCGCCGGCCCTCATACCCTCACTCTAGTCAGCGACGCGACGGGCAGAACACGGAGGAGGTCTCGTGGCGAAGGAAACCGGGACCTCGACGATCCTGGCCAAACCACCGCTGGTGCGGATCCCGAAGCCGTGGGGTGAAGAACTGATCCTCCGACGCACATCCAGCACCGTGGTGAAGGCGCTGCGGATCAGGCCGGATCAGCGCCTGTCGCTCCAGTATCACCGTCGTAAACGTGAAACCCTGATGTTGCTCAGCGGTCACGCAGTCCTGACCCTGGGCCCCCGCATCGACACGTTGCAGGAGATAGCGATGCAGGAAGGCGAGCGCCAGGAGGTCGAAGCGGGGATGGTGCATCGACTGGCCGCCGGAGCATCAGGCGCCGACATCCTTGAGATCGCCTCGCGACTGCCCGACGATGAAGAGGACATCGTGCGACTGGCGGATGACTACGGGCGCGTGGACGTTCGCCCACGACTCTGATTGCCGTGCCTGTGGCATCGCGAGAACTGTTCCAGCGGATCGTCGACGGGGACGAAATCGCACTGCGCGACGCATTCCGCAGCTACGGCGCGACCGCGAGGGAGCTGGCTCGGAGAATCGTCGGGCCCCATCAAGCCGACGCAATCGTTGAAGAAGCGTTCCTGCTGATTTGGTCGGAACCCGAACACTGGGCTTCGGCGGCGCTGGATGTTCACATCCTGCGCATCGTTCGGGATCTGGCCCTGGCCGTGCGCCGGCGCGGGGTGACGGCTGCGTTGGCGGCGCAGGATCTGGAGCCGTTCGTCATGCCCCCCGACCCCACACTTCCCGATGTTGTGGATGAGCTCGATCACGATGAGTTGCAGCGGGTCATGCTGCGGCTGCCGGCCGGACAGGGACGGCAGCTGGAAGACGCCTGGTTCGACGGGCTGAGAGCCGATGACGAATCGCTGAACCTGGCCCTGGACGCGGTCGTCGACAGCATTCGGAGCGGTCATCTGACACGGCAGGCTCCATAGATGACTGAGACGACAGCGAGCAGCGGCGAACGGCCGCTTGCGGCGTTCTACGTGGGATTGCTCGAGGGAGCGGAGCGTGACTTGGTGGAAGGCGCGGTGCGATCGGATCCGGCGCTCCGGGGCCGTTGCGCGGCGTGGCCAACGGCCGTCGCCGCGATCACCTGCGCGACCCTGGTGATTGATCGGAGCAACGTGGAAGCCCGGCTCGAGCAGCGGTTGATTCAACGGGCCCGGATTGAGCGGCCGCCGAAGGTGCGCTCACGGCGCACCCTGCGCGCGGCCCGCCGTGGTGCGGTCTGGCTGATCGTTGGAGCGCTCGCCGCGATCGGGGCGATTTTCGGCGTTCTGGCATTCCGCGCCGACGATCCCATTTCGGGTCAGGCTGTTGCCCTGACCGAGGATGGCGTGACCGGAGTGCTGCTACCTCACTACGAGCAGCGGCTGTTTGGGCTGGTGTTCTGGGGCCTGCCAGAGCTAGACGCGGGCGAGTCCTGGCAGCTGTGGCTGGTACGCGAGTCGGGAGCGGTCGAGCCGGGTCCGATCTTTGAGCGAGATGCGGAGGGCCGCGCGGCGGTGTCGCTAAACCCCAATGTGCTGGAGTCCGACGACGCGCTGATTGGATTCGCTGTATCGAAGGACGATCCGGCAGCGCGGGCTGGCGGCACGCCGTCCTCGGATGACATCCTCTACCAGTTCGCTCGCCGGTGAGGCGAGTTCCAGCGGCCCGCAGGTACACTGCCAGCGAACGCGCGCGTAGCAGCGAGGATGCATGATGGACTTTGAGTTCAACAACGATCAGGAAGCCTGGCGCAACGAGATTCGGGGCTGGATCCGCGAAGAATTCGGTGAGGACTGGAACGGTCTCGACGTCTCCAACGACGAAGAGGGTTCCGACGAGGCGTGGGAGTTCTCGAAGGGCATCCGCAGCAAGCTCGCGGAGAAGGGCTGGACGGCGCCGGCCTGGCCCACGGAGCACGGTGGGATGGGCCTGTCGTTCGCAGAGCAGGCGATCTTCAACGAGGAGTTGGCTTACCACCGGGTGCCCGGACCGGACCTGATCTCGGTTGGATACGTCGGGCCGACGTTGCTGGTCTATGGCACCGACGGCCAGAAGAGCCAGTTCCTCGACGACATCGTCAACTCGCGGGCGTCGTGGTGCCAGGGGTACTCCGAGCCGGGCTCGGGATCCGATCTGGCCTCGCTGCAGACCCGCGCCGTCAAAGACGGCGACGACTATGTGATCAACGGTCAGAAGATCTGGACCTCGAACGCGCACCGCGCCGACTGGATGTTCGCTCTGGTGCGGACCGACCCCGACGCGCCGAAGCATCGCGGGATCACCTACCTGTTGGTCGACATGAAGACACCCGGAATCACGGTGCGGCCGCTGATCAACATGCTTGGCGGGCACGGGTTCAACGAGGTCTTCTTCGAGGACGTGCGCGTGCCCGTGGAAAACCGCGTCGGTGAAGAGAATCGCGGCTGGTACGTGGGCATGGCGACGATGGACTTCGAGCGCAGTGCGCTGTCGGGCAGCGCCGCGCTGCGACGCAACTTCGAGGACTTCATCGACTACCTGGGCGAGAGTCCTGCCGCAACGCGCGAGGCGAAGCTCGGAGTGGCGGACACGGCGATCAACATCGAGGTCTCGCGGATGCTCTCGCTGCGGGTGTTGTCGATGCAGCAGGGCGGCCTGGCTCCGAACCATGAGGCGTCCGTGGCGAAGATGTTCTCGTCGGAGCTATCGCAGCGGTTCGCGCGCTTCGGGATCAACACGATGGGCAGCTACGGACAGGTGCGCAAGGGCGACCCGTATGCGCAGATGAAGGGTTGGTTCACCGAGCAGTACATGTCCTCGGTGCCGGCCACCATTGCGGGGGGATCGTCGGAGATTCAGCGGGGGATCATCGCGACGCGAGGTCTCGGTCTGCCGCGCGCCTAGGACGCGGTCGCGCGCCGGTCACGTTGCAGGAGCGGCTGCATGGCCACGCTGTACGACGACTTCACGGAGTACTTCGAGGCGGCGGCGCAGTACTCGGAGTTGGATCCGCGCCTGCTCGAGCAGGTCAAGACCTGCAACAACGTCTACCAGATGTCCTTCCCGGTCGAGAACGACGCCGGGGAAATCGAGGTCATCGAGGCATACCGAGCCCAGCACAGCCATCACCGTCTGCCGACCAAGGGCGGCATCCGCTATTCGACGATGGTCGACGCGGACGAAGTCAGGGGACTCGCGGCGCTGATGACGTTCAAGTGCGCGATCGTCGATGTGCCCTTCGGCGGGGCCAAGGGCGGGGTCTGTATCGATCCCTACCAACGCTCGCCGGAGTTCGTCGAGCGGGTCACGCGCCGTCTGGTGATCGAGCTCAATCGACACCAGTTCATTGGTCCGTCGATCGATGTCCCGGCACCCGACTACGGCACCAGCGCGCGGGAGATGGCCTGGATTGCCGACACCTATCGCACGCTGAACCCGCACGACATCAACCACTTCGCCTGCGTGACGGGCAAGCCGCTCTCGCTGCACGGGATTCCCGGCCGGCGCGAGGCGACGGGGTTGGGCGTGTTTCACGGGATCATCAACTGCCTGGCCGACCCCAGGGCCGGACACGACCTCTCGCCCGGGCTGGACGGCAAACGGGTGATCGTGCAGGGTCTGGGCAACGTCGGCTATCACGCGGCGCGCGAGCTGTCAGACCATGGGGCGCGGATCGTGGGGATCGCCGAGCATGACGCCGGTCTATACGACCCGAACGGGCTGGACATGGAAGCGATCGCCCGGCATCGCTGGGAGCATGGCGGGATCGGCAACTTCCCGGCCGGGCAAGTCTTCGCCAACTCGCTGGAGACGCTGGAGCAATCGTGCGACATCCTCGTCCCTGCCGCGCTGGAGCATCAGATCTCGGTCGACAATGCCGACCGCATCCGCGCCGGGATCATCGCCGAGGCGGCCAATGCTCCGACCACGCCGGAGGCAGACCGCATCCTGCGCGAGCGGGGCATCACGTTGATTCCCGATCTCTACCTCAACGCCGGCGGGGTGACGGTTTCTTACTTCGAATGGATCAAGAACCTGTCACACGTCTCGTTCGATCGGATGCTGACCGGCACGGCCGACATGCAGAATCGCCGCATCCTCGACACGATGCAGGCGATCACGGGTAGCGCCGTGCCGCTGCAGGAACGGGCCATGCTTGAGCGCGGCCCAACGGAGATCGATATCGTGCATAACTCACTGGCCAAGACCATGGGCGAGTCGTATCAGCGGATCTCCGACCTGCGCAGCAAGCGGAACCTGCCCGATCTGCGCACGGCCGCGTATCTGTACTCGCTGGAGCTGGTCGCGCAGAGCTATATCGAACTTGGCCTGTTCCCCTGAGGCTGGGTTCGCGTCCCGCGTACTATGTGCTCATGCATCGGCGCAAGACACCAAACACGGACCAACTGTGGACGCGACCGATGCTTGTCGCCGATCTCAAGGCGATGGAACGCCGCCTGATTCGATGGTTGATCGCCTGTCACGTAGTCCTGGTTGGCGCGGTCACTGCCATCGACAAGCTCACCTGACTGGAGACATGCCATGGGCAACCCCGAGATGTACGTAGACCTCGCGCCGGAGTTCACCGACGCCGGGACGCCGGTGATCAAGTTCACCAATGATGACGACGCCAACGAGCTACTGGCCAATGATCCGAACGCCTTGCTGATCGCGATTGTGCTGGACCAGCAGATTTCGACGACCAAGGCGTTCAGCGGGCCCCGCGACTTGAAACAGCGATTGGGCCACCTCGATCCGGCGCAGATCGCGGAGATGGACGAGGAGGAGTTCCTGACCATTTTTCGCGAGAAGCCGGCCATACACCGCTTCCCGGCCTCGATGGGCAAGCGGGTGCAGGCAGCCTGTGCGATGGTGCGCGATGAATTCGAGAACAACGCAGAGAACATCTGGGACAACCAGCCCGATGCCAAGACGATTATGAAGCGGCTGGGCGGCGTGCCCGGGGTCGGTCCGGCGAAGCAGAAGATCGCAATCCTGCTGCTGGCGCGCTATTACGGCATGGACATCCCCGGCTGGCGCGACGTGATCCCGGTCGAGTTGCCTGACTGACGGCCGCTATCCTCGACCCACTGCGCGCCCCACCGCTCGGGCGCCCTTGAGGGAGCGAATTCCGATGGCCGTATCGTTTGGGGTTCACACCGGACAGCAAAATGTGACGATGGGCGATCTGCGCCGCCTCTGGCGCTGGATCGACGAGCAGGGGATGGACTGGATCTCGGTCTGGGATCACTTCTACGAGGCCCCGCCGGTAGATGGAACCTCGCCGCACTTTGAATCGTTGACCTGTATGGCGACGATCGCCGCGGAGACCGAGCGTGTGCGAATCGGCTGCCTCGTGTTCTGTGTGCCCTATCGCAATCCGGCCTACCTGGCGAAGTCGCTGATGACGCTGGATCACATCTCCAACGGTCGGATCGAGCCGGGGCTGGGCGCGGGCTGGCACCAGATGGAGTTTGAGGGGTTCGGCTACGGCTGGCCCAGCCTGGGGACCCGCTTCGAGATGCTGGAGGAAGGTACGCAGATCATCAAGGGCATGCTCTCGCAGGAACGGACCAGCTTCGAGGGCGTTCACTACAACGCGATCAACGCCACCAACGAGCCGCGACCGGTTCAGGAACATGTCCCGCTATGGATCGGTGGGCGAGGCGAGCGTAAGACGCTGCGCATGGCCGCCCAATATGCCGATGGCTGGAACGTGCCCTACATCGGTCCAGAGGAGTTTGCGCGGCTGTCCGGCGTGCTCGACATCCGCTGCGACGAGCAGGGCCGTGACCCGGCGACGATCGACCGCACGGTCAACCTGCAGTTCAATCTCAGTCCGACCGAGGCTGAGGCGGAGATCGCCCGGCAGAAGCTGGTGGAGCAGTGGGGCGACCAGGCCGACCGCGTGTCGGAGGGCGCGCTGCAGGGCACGCCCGACGACGCCTTCGATCGGGTTTCGATGTACTGCGACGCCGGCGCGGCCGGCGTCAACGTGGCATTGAGAGCGCCGTGGAGCGAAGAGGCGCTGGCGGTCTACATCAACGAAGTGGTCCCCGCCCTCCGCGAGAAGTACGGCGCCGTGGATCTCTAGTTGACTGCAGTCCTGATTCGGTAGGGACTACCCTCAACACATGAGCAACGAACGCATCGACGACGCGCTGACGATCGATGGCTTGCCTGAGGATCTACGCCGCCCGGTCCTGGTGCTGGCGTTCTTTGGCTGGAACGACGCTGCCGAAGCGGCGACCGATGCGGTCAAGTTCCTGCGCAATCTCGATCCGGCCGCGCCGGTCGCGTCGCTCGACTCGGACGAGTTCTTCGTCTTCACCGAGCATCGGCCGACGGTGAAATGGGTCGACGGCGACAATGCTCGTCGGGAAGTGGTCTGGCCGTTGACCGAGTTCACCGTTCTGCGCCGGCCTGAGGCTGACCACGATCTGATTCTGGGACTGGGAACCGAGCCGGACCTGCGCTGGCGTCGCTATTGCCGCGCGGTCTTACAGGTGGCCGAGATGGCCGGAGCGGAAGAGGTCGTGACCCTGGGCGCGTTGCTGGCGGACGTTGCGCACACGCGGCCGACCAAGGTGTCGGGCGGATCTTCCAATCCCGAGCGTCAGAAGCAGTTCGGATTTCAGACGTCTCGTTACGAGGGACCGACGGGTATCGTCGGCTCGATCGGCGACGCCTGCCGGATTGCTCAGGTGCCGCATACGGGATTCTGGGCTTCGGTTCCGCATTATGTGACTTCAAGGCACAATCCAGGCGCGACGAAGGCGCTGCTGACTGAACTGGACCGCGTGTTCAGCCTGGATCTCGACCTGCGCCATCTGGACGGCGCGCAGGAACGCTACCGGGCCCAGATTGATACCGCGCTAGAGGACAAGCCGGATATCCGCGACTACGTGCGCAACCTCGAGGCGCAGTCGGATGAGGAGTCGCCCCAGGATGCGCCGGCCGAGGCTCCGCTGGACAGCGACGACATCATGGAGGCCGTGAACCGCCTGCTGCGCGGCGACGAGTCCAACTGACATGGCGCAGGACGACGATATCGGCCACGACCACGATGAACACGCCTCGGGCGAACCGTTCGTCAATGAGATTGAAGTACGCGGCCTGATTGTCGGCGCGTTCCAGGAAAACTGCTGGGTGATCGGCAACCGACGCACTGGCGAGGCGATCTGCATCGATCCGGGTGAACAGGCCGACGACATTGTTCACATGGCGTCCGAGATGGGCGTCAAGATCAAGATGATCGCCAATTCTCACGCTCATCTCGACCATGTCCTGGGTGTGCGCGGCGTGCAGTCGGATGACAACGCGACCTTCCTGCTGCACGAGGCCGATCTGGACATCCTTCAGGGCGCGGCTGAATCGGCGGCGCGATTCGGCATGCAGGTCGAGCAGCCGCCCGACCCCGACCATTACATCGAAGACGAGCAGAACGTCGAAGTCGACGGTGTTGAGCTACAGGTGATTCACACCCCGGGCCATACCCGGGGTTCGGTCTGCTTCTACGGGCACGGGGTGTTGTTCTCGGGCGACACGTTGTTCCGCAACAGCATTGGCCGGACCGACCTGCCGGGCGGCGACTTCAACGAGGAGATGTCGTCGATCGTCGACAAGCTGCTGATGCTGCCCGACGAGACGATCGTGCTGCCCGGCCACATGGACCAGACAACGTTGGGCGCCGAGCGGGTGCAGAATCCCTTCATTCTGCAAACCCTGCAGCAGCGCGGCCTCAATCCGGGAGAGCGGCGCACTCCGGGTGGTTTGATTCTTCCAAACTGAACTCAACCGACCAGTTTTCGACAGGAGGGTCGCGATGACTAACCGGGCATCGACGTTGGATGAGATGGCAGAGGCCAAAGCGTCGCTCGATGAGCGGTTGAACCGGATCGACGAAGCGCATGGGTCGTGGGAAGGCGCGATTGGCGAGTGGTCGGTGGCGCAGATGTTGCAGCACATGCACGGCTGGCTGACCGAGATGACGACTGCGGTGGAGCGAATGAACGCCGGTCAGCGCCCGACGCCCGAGGGCGTGGATTACTCCGACCCGGAGGACTGGAACCCGGGCTTCGTCGCTGAACGAGGCGACCAGAGCTACGAAGAGGCGCGGGCGGCATTCGACGACGGCCATCAACAGTTCGCGGCTGCCGTGAGCGCAGTCGATCCGGGACGGTTTGGCGAAGGCAAAACGATCAACCGAATGGTCGAGGGAGTCGTCACGCATCACTACGTCGAACACAGCGAGGATCTCGACAGCTTCCTCGGCGGCGACCACTAGGTTCCCGTAGCGCGAGAGCCGCCTGCGGGCGATACTTGAACGAGCCTGTGGTCGCCCACTTCACTGACAAGTCGGCGCTGGAAATGAGTCAACCATGAGCGATGACGAGAGTCTGATCACGCCCGCGATGGAAGCCGCGATCGGGACCGAGGGCGAAGCGCGCAATGTCACGGTCGACAAGGAACTCGTGCTGCGGCTGATGCATGCGCTGGACGAGGAAGATGCGGATCTCCTGGCGGCCGTCGAGTCGGGCGACACGTCCTATCCGATTCCGACGTATGCGCTGCTCACGACCAGCACGTCACAGCGGCAGCTGGAAGTGCCAGACGCGCCCGAACGGGCGTTGATGGCTGCCGACGCCTGGGAAGTCAAGGCGGATATCCACCTGGGCGACCAACTGACCATCGTGCCCAGGCTGGCAGAGATCCAGGAACGAATCGGCGGCCGCGTGGGTCATTCGCTCTTCATCCACCATGAGTGGGTCTACACCAACCAGGACGAGGTGGAGGTCGCACGGGTGCGCCGCACCGTGACGCACTTCCAGACCCGGCACACCGGAGAGTAGGGCCACGATGGCGTACCAATACGACGAACTTCAGGAAGGCGCCGAACTGCCGAACGAGCATCGCACGCCGACGACTGAGCAGGTGGTCGGGTTCTGCAACGCGACCGGCAATGCGGGTCCGCAATTCCTCGATCCGGAGTTCGCGCAGGAGAAGATGGGCCTGCCCGGACCGATCGTGCCGGGCAACATGAAGCAGGGTTTCCTCGACCAGTACCTGCGCCGGCACTTCGGTCGCAATCAGATCACGCGGTTACAACTCAATCATCGCCGGCCCGACGTGCACAACGCCGAGATGACGATCGGCGGCGAAGTAACTCGCACCTATGAGGCGGATGGACGGCGGATGGTCGACCTGGAGATCCACATCGACAACCCGCAGGGCGACCGCTCGGTGCGCGGCGCGGCAACGATCGCGTTCGACTAGATCTGCCGAGCCCTGTGCCGCTGCCTCGACTGGTTGACCTGGGAGAACTGAGCGAGGGCACGCCGCTGCCTGAGCGCTCGCTCGCGCCCGACATCATGGATGTCGCGAAATTCATTGGCGCGGCCGGCTTTGCAATTCCGATCTTCCTCGACCCAGTTGCCGCCCGCGCGACCGGACTGGAGCGGCCGCTGATTCCGGCGGAGTACAAGTCCGCTTACCTGCTCGCCTACCTGCGGCAGTTGGCGAAGCCCGATGGTAGGATCGTGCGGCTGCAGTCGGGATTCCGGCGTCCCGACTATCACGGCAACCGCTTCACGATCGGCGGCCAGGTGACGCGCATCGAGTCGACCGAGGGCGGCAGAGAGATCTACCTGGAGCTGTGGATCGAACAAGCAAGCGGCGACCGCAGCGTCCGCTCCTCGGCGGTGTTGCTGATGCCCGAGGCAGGCTGATCGGCTGACTGGTCAGACGCCGCTGACCGTCATCCTCGACATGCGCAGCGTCGGAGCCGAGGTGGCGCCAAACCACTGGGCGTCGTTGCCGACCGCATCGATGCGTTGGAACATCTCAAGCAGGTTGCCCGAGACGTTGATCTCTTGGACCGGTTCGGCGAGCTCGCCGTTGCGGATCCAGATTCCGGCGGCGCCGCGGGAAAAATCGCCGGTCGTGTAGTTGATCCCGAAGCCCATCAGGGTGGTCAGATAGAGGCCATCGTCGATCTCGGAGATGATCGCCTCCGGGGATGTTTGGCCCGCTTCGATCGAGAGGTTGCCGCTGCCGATCTGGGGCAGGCCGCCGACGCTGCGCCAGGCTGAGCCCGTACTGACCGCATCGAGCCGCCGGGCGTTGTAGGAGTCGAAGAGGAAGCCCTGGAACATGCCGCGCTCGACCAGCGCGTTGCGTCGGGTGACGACGCCCTCACCGTCGAAGGGTCGCGATCCCAGCCGATTGGTCAACGTCGCGTCGTCGATGATCGTGAGGAGCGGCGATGCGACCATCGTCTCCTGCCGATCGGCCAGGAAGGTGGCCTTGCGGTAGAGCGCCTCTCCGCTGGCCGCGCCGGCGACGATGCCAGCCAATCCGGCGGCCATGCGTGGCTCCCAGACGACTGGTACCTCGCAGGTTGACGCCTTGGAGGCGCCGAGCTGGCGCAGCGCACGTGCGGCAGCCTCGCGGCCGACGTCCTCCGGCTTGTCCAGCCGATGCAGGCTGCGCTCGGATGTCGACCACCCGGCATTGCGCAGCTGGCCGTCCTCCTCCTGGGCCATGACTTCGACCCACATCGAAGCGGAGGTGTCGGCGTACGCGCCCGCGAAGCCATTCGTGTCGACCAGGGCGAAACTGCTGAAGTTGGTGCTGAACGTGGCTCCGCCGCTGTTGACGATTCTGGGATCGGCGTCGATCGCAGATTGCTCGCAGGCCAGAGCCTGGCCGAGCCGATGTTCGCCGTCGATTTCCGGGATCTGTTCATCGAACAATGCGAGTTGCGGCGTGCTGCGGGCCTGTTCTGAGGGCTCGGCGAGGCCGGCAAATGGGTCGGGCTCGGAGACCCGCGCGAGTTCGAGCGCCGTTTCTACTGTCTCGGCCAGTGCCGCGTCGCTGACGTCGCTGGTCGAGACGGTCGCCTGTCTGCCATCGAGGATGACGCGCAGGCCAACGGATCGAGCGGTGGACTCGGAGACCTTCTCGACCTGTTGCTTGCGCACGGTGGTGGAGGCATTGGTCGAGCTGACCGCGACGGCATCGGCCTGGTCGGCGCCCGCCGCCTCGGCAAGCTCGAGCAGGCGCGATGCGAGTTCGAGTGGTTCCGTCGAAAGCGTCGTGGTGGTCATCAGGCCGACATTCCGGCGCCGGTTCGCATCTGCGTTCCGCCGACCGTGATTCCCGAGACCAGGACGGTCGGGATGCCGACGCCGACAGGTACCGACTGGCCCGACTTGCCGCAGGTCCAGCGACCGTCCGACATCTCCAGGTCGTGTCCGACGCCGGTGACCTTGGACAACACGTCAGGTCCGTTGCCGATCAGGTTGACGTCGCGAATCGGCGCGCTGATCTGGCCGTTCTCGATCAGGTAGCCCTCGGTGACCGAGAAGACGAAGTCTCCATTGGTGATGTTCACCTGACCTCCGCTGAATGCCTTGCAATAGATGCCGTATTCGACACGCCGGATCAGATCTTCCGGTTCGTCGTCACCGGCGGTCATGTAGGTGTTGGTCATTCGCGGCATCGGCGAATGGCGGAACGACTGCCGCCGGCCGTTGCCCGAGGGCGCGACGCCGAAGTGATCGGAAGAGATCCGGTCCTGCATGTAGGCGGCAAGTTGGCCGTTCTCGATCAGCAGGTTGTGCCCGGCGACTTCGCCCTCGTCGTCGACGTTGACCGAGCCGCGGGACAGGTTGAGCGTGGCGTCATCGATCACGGTGACGAGCTCCGAAGCCACCGATTGGCCGATCCGGTTGGAGTAGTTCGACGTCTCCTTGCGGTTGAAGTCGGCTTCGAGTCCGTGGCCGACGGCCTCGTGCAAGAGGATGCCGGAATCGCCGGCGGCGAGTACGACCGGGAACGTACCGGCCGGCGCCTCCCGCGCCTTCTGTTGCAGGACCGCCTGCCGCGCAGCTTCCTCGGCAAGCGATTCAGGCGTGTGATCGTCGAAGTAGGGCATTCCCATCCGGCCGCCGCCGCCCCAGCGCGCATTGCGGCGTTCTCCGTCAATCTCCGACAGGCAGGACACATTGAATCGGAGCAGCGGCTGGTAGTCCGCGACCATCCTGCCGTCGCTGCGGGCGATCAGGACGCGCTTCTCTTCATCGACCATCGAAGCGTCGACTCGGGCAATGCTGGAGTGGTACGCACGCGCCGCGTCGTCGGCGCGGCGGAGCAGCTCCACCTTGTCGGCCAGCGGCGTGGACGTGCTGGGCGAGGCGATCGAGTAGCGATCCGCCGGATACGAGTCCGCGGTGACATCGACAGGGTCGATGCCGCTGCCGCCGTGGGCGATCTGGGCGGCCGTCGCGGCCGCGCTGCGCATCGCATCGAGCGACAGGTCTTCGGTGTAGGCGTAGCCGATCGCGTCGCCCTCGACGACCCGGATGCCGACGCCCTGCGACAGTGAGGCCTGGGTCGACTTGACCTGTTGGTCCTCGAAGCTGAGGGAGCCCGATCGCTTGTGTTCGAAGTAGAGCTCGGCGAATGAGCCGCCGCGTCCCAGTGCGGATGCCAGGACCGACTCGGCCGCCGCTTCGTCGACGCCCAACTGGGTTGAATAGAAGCCGATGACGTCGGCTGGTGTGTCGCTCATGAGCGGGTCTTTCCAGGGTCTATGACGGTAACGCCCCGCAGGAGCGGAGTTTCGCAATCTCTTCAACGCTATAGCCGCACTCGGCCAGAATCGAGTCGGCGTCGCCATTCAGTACCGGCGCTCGTCCCTGTACCGCGCCGGGCGTGCGGGAGAAGTTCCAGGGCAACCCGGTAACTCGCCGGGTACCGTATCTCGGATCTGAGATCTCGGTGAGATAGCCGTTGGACCAGACTTGTTCCGACGCTTCGACATCGGCGTAGCTGTTGACCGGCGCGGCAGGAATGTCCGCCTCGCGCAGGCGGCGCAGCCATTCGTCACGGTCGGCCGTGGCAAAGCAACTCTCCAGCAGTGACTCCAACTCGTCGGTGTGTTTCATCCTGTCTGGGGCGGTTGCGAATCGCTCGTCGCGCTCCCACTCCGGATGACCCAGCAGGCCGCAGAGTGCGCGCCAGTTCTTCGGATCGACCACGCCAATCACCAGCCAGCGCCCATCGGACGCCTGGTAGAAGGTGAAGGTCGGCATACGCCGACGCCGCATGTGCGGCTGCTGGCCGTCCTTGAGAAAGCCGGTGATGTACACGGATTGCAATGCGATCTGTGAGCCGAGCAAGGAGACGTCGACCTGTTGCCCACGTTCAGAGTCCTTCGCCGCGAGCAGCCCGGCCAACATCGCGATGCAGGCCTGCATGGCGCCGACCTGGTCGGCGAAGCCGCCGGGTAGGGTGCGCGGCTCCTCCTCTGGGCCCAGCGCCTGCAAGGTCATCACGCCGCCGGTTGCCTGTCCGATCACGTCGTAGCCAGGTTCTCCCGCCTGCGGGCCGTCGGCGCCGAAGGCCGAAGCCGAAACCATCACGATCTTCGGATTCCGCTCGCGGAGGTTGTCGTAACTCAGACCGAGGCGGTCCATCACGCCCGGTCGATAGTTGTCGATCACGCCGTCACAGCGCTCGGCCATGCGCAGCGCCGCCCCGACCGCCGCAGGCTCCCGGAGATTCAGAACTACTGATCGTTTGCCGCGGTCGTGGGCTTCGAAGTAGCGCGAGAAGCCGTCTCCGGACATGTCGGAGGCACGGCCCGGGTCGCCGCCGGGCGGCTCGACCTTCCAGATCTCTGCTCCGAGGTCGGACAGCAGGACGGTGGCGTAGGGACCCTGTTGATAGCGCGTGAAATCGAGGATCCGATAACCGTCGAGCGGTCCCTGCATGGTCGCTTCCCGTCACTTGCCGTCACTTGCCGTCACTTGGCCAGCGTTGCCGTCGTCCTACGCGGACAGGATACCTTTGCCCCATGCCGCCGCGAGTCCGACTGTCAGCCGAGGATGCAGCGCGATTACCTGCCCTGCTGGACAGGGTCCAAGCGCTGAAGTCTGCCTTTCCCGAGGAGGCTGACGCTGCCACCCGGGTCTCGTGGATTCGCGAGCGCTATTCGCACGATTCGCCGCTGTCGCTCAACCTCGTCACGCTGCTGTTGTTTGAGCATGGCGTGCATCGTTCCGTCGACCAGGTTTCACAAGACCTCGCTATCCTGCCCGAGGAAACTGAGATCACCCAGCACGAATAGGGGAAGGAACCGAGATGGCACTCGACGCAGCGGACAAGATGGAGATTCTGGAACTCGCGGCGCGATACAACCACGCGATCGATTTCGGCGACGGCGAAGCCTGGGCGGGCACGTTCACCGAAGACGGCGTGTTCAATGGCGGCCCGCAGCCGGTCGCCGGTCACGTCGCGCTGGCGCAGTTTGTCGCCGGCTTCGGCTCGCAGATGGCCGGCGCGCGGCATTGGACCAACAATCACGTCGTCGACGGAGATGGCGACGCTGCCACCCACAGTTGCTATCTCAACCTGATTCAGACCAAGGACGGCGGCAACAGCGTGATCACGGGCCGCTATGACGACAAGCTCCGCAAGGTCGACGGACAGTGGCGCTTCACCGAACGCAACGTCACGCCCGACCCGAAGGACTAGTTCAACACTCGTTGGAGACGCGAACGCGCCCTCACTCGCTCGCCTGGCCGCGAGGGAATGAGGGCGCGTTTGTCATGCTCGCCGTTTGGCGGCTTACTCCTCCATCATGTCGTCGTTGGCGCCGCTCGCTGCGGTTTCTTCTTCCATCAGATCCTCGGTCGTCTCGCTCGCCGTGCTCTCAGCGCCGGCTTCGAGTTCCAGGTTCTGCTGGCTGTTGACGATGACTCCAGCGTCTCCCTGGTAGCCGACCGGAACCAAGAGTGACGTTCCGATGTAGATCAGGTTGGGGTCGCTGATCCCGTTGAGCGCCATGATCGCTTCGACCGTAGTGTCGTTGGCCAGGGCGATCGCCTGCAGGCTGTCGCCCTCTTCAATCACCACGGGCGCGATCGTCTGCCAGTTGGCCAGTTCTTCGGACGCCTGCGGTGCGTCTGCGACGGCGGCAGTGATCGCTACGGAGCCCTCATCGGCGGCGACCGTTTCCGCTCCCGCCTCGGCGACGGCCGAAGTCGCAACCACGTCCTCGGCAAAGCCCACCGGAATGACCAGTTCTTGGCCGATGCTCAGCGTTGACGGATCGGTGATGTTGTTCAACGTCGCGATTGCTGAGATCGTCGTGTTGTAGTTCTGTGCGATCAGCCAGAGGGTCTCACCAGGCAGCACCTGGATGGTCTCGAGATCGGTCCAGGCGGCCAGGCGAGCGGCTGGATCCAGCTCGGAGAGGTCGGCCGTGGGCTCTGCAGCGGCGACTGCTGCGGCGTTGGTCGTTGGTTCCGCAACGGTCGCTTCGCCCGACGTCGTGACCGACGCTGCCTGCGTGGTCGTCGCTGCGGTTGTCGCCACACTGTCAGTCGCGGTGGAAGTCGAGGTCTGGGCCGGGGCTGCGGCGCCGACTTCAACCTGTGAGGTCACCGGGGCCGCTGGCGTCGTCGTGACCCGCGTAACCGTTGGCGCGGGCTCGGGATCGCTGCCGAACAGTTGCCAGGCGATTATGCCCGCTACCGCGGCCGGAATCACGATGGCCAGACTGACGACCGTCCAGGCGCGACGCCGAGATGCTCGCATGTCCGGCGCGCCGTCCTCGGCGAGCTCCTCGCCGGCGGAGCCGGAATAGTCAAACGGATGGCCAAACGGCGACGTTGGCTCGGCGACCACCTGGTCGGCGGCAGCGTCACCCGCGGCAGAGGGGAACGGCAATTCGGCTCGCTGTGTGTCGGTCGATTGCGCGGCTCGCGGGTCGAATGATCCGGACGAGGCGGCTTCCTGCAGGGACATCCCGGTCTCCCAACCGAGTCACCCCGCCGCATGGGTTGCCTGATGGCGCGTCGCTCAGCGGAACTTTGCCGGCCGCTTCTCAAGAAACGCGGCAATCGCTTCCGCATGCTCCGGTGTCTGCATCGCCCACTCTAGCGCCTCGCCCTCGCGTTGTTGCACGAGGCCGATATTTGTTTCCAGTTGATTTTGCAGAAACAACGATTTCACGCGCCGCATGGTTGAGTCGGGATTCTGCGCCAACTCTTCACCAAGGGCGACGGCGCGATCGATCAGTTCGTCATCGGGCGCGACATCGCGAACCAGTCCGGACTCCAGCGCTTCCTGCGGACCCACGAATCGGCCGGTCAGGCACCAGTCAAGCGCGCGGCCAGCACCGACCAACCGGGGCAACAGGGTGGTCGACGCGGCTTCGGGCAGCAGGCCCATTTTGACGAAGCGGAAACCGAACTGCGCGCTCTCTCCGGCGATGCGGAAATCGAACGGCAGGATCGTCGTCACGCCAACGCCGACGGCGTAGCCGTGGACGGCGGCGATGAGTGGCTTGCTCGAGGTGCAGAACTCGGTCCAGGTCTCGTCGTGCTCGTCGGCGGCCCCGGCCCGGCGCGAGGCGTCGCCGCTCTCAACATCGGCCTGCTGCTGTTGCAGATCCAGTCCGGCGCAGTAGGCCCTGCCGTTGCCGGCGAAGACGATGGCGGCGACCTCGGGATTGTTGTTGAAGTTGGTGACCGCGTCCTGCTCTTCGGCAGCCATGGCACGGCTCCACGCGTTGAGCTTCTCGGGACGGTTCTTGCGAATGATTCCAACCGGCCCGCGCTGTTCGACTTCGATCAGTTCGTACGTCATGGGGCAACCAGTTCTCGCTTCCACACTCACGCGCTCTTGATGATGAGACAGGTGCAGCCCTGAACGGGCTGCGTTACGTCACTGGTGAGGAAGTTATCACTCCCTTGACAATGGCCTGATCAGGTTGTCCTGTGTTGGTGCATAGAGTGACATATGCGCCGTTGCAGACGTGTACTGTTGCTTCCGCTGGCCGTGGCGTTCGTGGTTGTCTCGGGCTGGGTTGTGGCCGGAGGGTGGAGCCGGGCCTCGGCCGACACCTACACGATCCAGGCCGGTGACACGTTGTGGGACATCGCCAATCGGCTGCAGGTTGGTATCTCGGTGCTGCTCGCGCTGAATGAGGACATCACCTCGCCAAACAACATCTACGTCGGCCAGAGAATTCAGGTGCCCGACAATGCTGCGGGTGGAGGCTCTGGCCGTTCTCGTGGGGCTTCAACGCCGACTAGCTCGACCGGTTCAGGATCGTCACACTCGGAGTCAGACGGCAGCTCGCGGGGTCCGACCAACTCCGGCGGACTGACGATTGTCTATCTCGTGCAGGCGGGAGACACCTTGAGCGAGATCGCCGACTCCTACGGCACAACAGTGGAGGGGATCTTACTGCTCAATCCCGGGCTCAATCCCAACCTCCTCTGGGTCGGAAACGAGATCACGATTCAGCGAGGGAGCGGACTCGGTCACGACTCTGGCGGTCAGGGGAGCGAGCCGGCGCTGAATGCGGGCATTCAGGGTCCTGCGCCGGCAGTCACGTCAATGCGGACTGTGCAGTACGTGGTCGAGCCGGGCGACTCATGGACGGGCATCGCGGTCGCGGCCGGCATTTCGCTGGCCGACTTGCGCGCATACAACGAGGACGCCGACTTCCCCAATCTTCACCCCGGCGACGTTCTCAACGTGCCAATCCCCGACTACCGCGCCCCCGCCCTCGACCCGTCCGAGTCCCTGCAACTGCTGACAGAGCTGTACACCGTCCGTCCCGGCGACAACGCCTCCCAGATTGCGCAGCGCTACGACGTGACGCTCGCTGAACTCCGTCGCATGAATGGCGGTCTCGACCTGTCCATGATTTTTGTGGGCCAAACGCTCACCGTCCCTTGGAACGGCGTCGCCGCGAACGCTGCTCCAGGCACCGTCCCCGCCGTCGAGGTCCGACGCCGCACCTACCGAGTACAACCGAACGACACCCTCGCCGGGATCGCCGAACGACACGGCATGACACTCGACGAACTCCGTGAGCAGAACCCGTTGAAGTTCAGCGACCTGCTTGTCATCGGTGAGTTGCTGTACCTGCCTGGGATGATCGAGCCTCCGGTCGTCTCCGAGACTCGGACGCTGTGGGAGGCGGACGTGGTGCAGTACGCCGCGGCGGCGCTGGGCGTGACCCCGCATACCTTGCTGGCCAATCACAGTTGGGTCGACACCGGCCAGTGGCTCGGCGAAGGCTCGACGTGGCGACTGCCGCTGAAAGATGGATTGCTGGTGACGGTTCAGCCGGGTGACACCCTGCAGCGAATCGCCAACACGCATGGGATCGACATCCAGACCATCCTCTCCGACCCCGCCAACGGCGTTGACGATCCGAATGCGATCGTGATCGGGCAGGAGATCATCCTGCCGTTGGCAATGCCGGAGTTCAGCTGGCCGGCCTCCGGTCAGCTCACCGACCCCTTCGGACAATGCCGAAGCTGGGACTGCTCCTACCGACACCGGGGACTCGACATCGCACTCGACTTCTATGAGCCGATCCTGGCAGCTGCCGACGGCGTGGTGACCTTCCTGGGCGGAGACTCGCTCCTGGGTCTGGGCTGGTACGTCGAGATCGAGCACGAGCATGGCTGGAAGACGGTGTACGCCCACGTCGTCGAGTTCAATGTGTCTCTGGGCCAAACCGTCAGCCGAGGCGATGTCATCGCGTACAACGGCAGCACCGGTTACAGCACCGGCCCGCACCTGCATTTCGAGGTCCATCACAATGACTGGTACGTCGATCCGCTGGTGATCTTGCCCTGACGGCCGGGTCGAGCGCACCGGTCAATCGACGCGCGACTGAATCTCCACACAGAGGCGCCGCAGGATCTCGGAGCTCGGCTGACCATACACATCCGTGGACCGGCCGCGATAGTCGTCGCGCTCGCGCCAGCCGGGAGATGCCGCCTCAACCACGCCGTCGAGTTCGGCCGCGGCTGACTGGGCGGCCCAGTCAGCCGCCGCGCGATCACCGGCGGCCTGTAACGCATCGCTGCCGCGTCGGGCAGGGATCAACGCTCGCTCAAGTCGCGGGACCAGCGCTGCGCCGACTTCGGGCATCCTCGCGTCGAGGTGTGATTTGGCCAATGCATGCAGCCGTTCGACAGAGTCCCAGCGACGACCCTGCTCCACAGATTCAGATTGCAGCGCCGCATTGATATCCGGTTGCAGCTTCGGCAGCTTCAGCAGCCGGGACGCCGCGCGCAGGCGGCGCGGCATTCGCAGCGCATCCACCCGCTCGCCGACCAGCGCGCTCGCCGCCGGGAACATGCCCGAGCGCACCGCCTCGATCGCGAAGATCGGCCGTCCCGTCGATTCGTAGTCGTCAAGGGCCACGCGGGCGCGCTGAAGCGCTCGCCGAGCTCTCAGTTGACGGCCGTCGGACGAGTGGTAGCGATCGCGAAAGCTGGCCAGCACGTCACGCAGGGTCGAATCGGCCATGCGCAGCGTGTGCATGTCGGCCAGATTCCCGGCCAACGGTTCCAGGTGCAACAGCTCTTCCAACTCAACGAGCGATCCGGAAGTGATCGTGTCGACGACTACGGAGCATCCGTTTTCTTCGATCACGCCGCCTTCGTCGACCAGTGCCTCACTGCGATGCCGAAACAGGGCGATCTGTAGCAGCGACCCCTCCCAGACCTGGTTGCGGGCGTAATCGCCGACAACGGCAACGCCGCGGATCAGAGGATCACGTCCGCGGTATCGGGCGCTGATTCGCTCGGCCAGGAGCTGCCAGTCGGCGCCGCCGGTGTCGGGCATTGCCGGCTCAGAAGCCGCGGTAGCGATTGGCGATCGGGAAGCGGCGGTCGCGACCAAATGCGCGTGGCGTAATCCTCAGGCCCGGCGCCGCCTGGCGACGCTTGTACTCCGCGCCGGTCACCAGCGACATCACGCGCTTCACATCCGCTGCTTCGAATCCCGCCTCGACGATTTCATCGAGCGAGCGATCCTCCTCGACGAATGCTTCGAGGATTGGGTCGAGCCGCTCGTATGGCATCAGCGACTGTTCATCGAATTGGTCTGGTCGCAGTTCGGCGCTGGGCGGCTTGGTCAGCACAGACACCGGAATAAGCTCCCGGCCGGCGCGTTCATTGACAAGCTCGGATAGCCGGTAGACGAGCAACTTGGGCACATCCTGGATGACGGCAAGTCCGCCGGTCATGTCGCCGTAGAGCGTGGTGTAGCCCGTGGCCGATTCGCTCTTGTTGGACGTGGTCAACACCAACGCGCCGGTCTTGTTCGAGATCGCCATCATCAGCACGCCGCGGATGCGGGCCTGGAGATTCTCCTCGGTCACGTCCGGCGCCAGGCCTTCGAACAACGGCGCGAGCGTGTCGATGTTGGATTGATAGGGGCCCTCAATCGGCAGGACGTCCATGCGGATGCCGAGGTTGTCGGCGAGCGCCCGCGCGTCGGCGACGCTGCCTTCGGAGGAGTAGCGCGAGGGCATCGAGACTCCGCGCACGTGTTCCGGGCCCAGTGCGTCGACGGCGACCACGGCCGTCAGGGTCGAGTCGATCCCGCCGGACAGCGCAATCACAACGTCGCTGAACCCGGTCTTGTGGACATAGTCGCGGGTGCCCAGCACCAGCGCCTCATAGACCTGCTCGTCGTCGGCGAGCGCGTCGATCAACTCGGCATCCAGCGCCGGTCCCCGTTCGGCCGGCCGATCGCTGGACACCGGGCACAGGTCCGCCTGGGTTTGCGGCAGGCGGCGTAAGCGAGGATCGTGCAGCCGCGTCTGGCGCACCTCCTCCACATCGAGGTCCACCGTGAGCAGATGATCGCGGAACATCGGAGCGCGAGCGATCAGGTCGCCGCCGGGTCCGAAGACCGTCGAACCGCCGTCGAATATCAGGTGGTCCTGGCCGCCGACGAGGTTGCAGTAGAGGGTCAGGACGGCGTTGTCGGACGCGCGCGTGGCCAGCATCTGCTCGCGCTGCATCGACTTGCCGGCGTGGAAGGGCGACCCGTTGATGTTGACCACGACCTCAGCCCCGGCCAGGCACTGATCCTGCATTGGTCCAGAGGAATACCAGATGTCCTCGCAGATCGTCACGCCCACGCGAGCGCCGGCGATATCGAAAAGTTGCACGCCGGTCCCTGGCCGGAAATAGCGTGCCTCGTCAAAGACGCCATAGTTGGGCAGATATTGCTTGTGATACGCGCCCGCCAACTGGCCGTCATGAATCACTGCGGCAGCGTTGAAGATGTCGTGCGCATAGTCGACAAACCCGACGACGGCAGTGACATGCAGTCCGCTCGTCGCGTCGCAGACGCGCCGCAGCGTCGCCAGGTTGTCCTCGACGAAGCCACGTCGGAGCACGAGATCTTCAGGCGGGTAGCCGGTCAGCGCCAACTCGGGAAACGCAACCAGGTCTGCGCCAATCGACTCGGATTCGCGAATCTGGTCGATGATCCTGGCAGCGTTGCCCTCAAGATCGCCGACGGTCGAATTGATCTGCGCCAGTGAGGCGCGTAAGCGACGCACAGGGACTCCTGAGTTGTTTAGCGTCCGACGGATCGCAGCGTATCGCACCCCGGATACACTCAGAGCAGTGTCAAGCGCCGAGTCCGAAACCCCCAATTCGCCCACCCCCGCTCGGCTGAGCGGGGCGTGCTTCCAGTGGCCCGGCGGACGAGGTGTTTCCGATATCGATCTCCAGGTTGAGCGGGGCCAGGTGATTGGCCTGCTGGGACCGAACGGCGCTGGAAAATCCACGATTCTGAAGATGTTGAGCGGCGAGATCGAGCCGCAACAGGGCTCAGTCACGATCTTCGATCAGCCCCACGGGCGCGAAGCCAGGCGTCGAATCGGCCTCGTCCTCCAGGAACCCAGCACCGACGACCTGATGACCTTGGAGGAGACCTTGCAGCTGCACGGACGTCTGTTTGGGCTCCGAGGACGAACACTGCATCGCCGCAGCGACGAGCTGCTCGATTCGCTCGGGCTGGGCGAGCGCGCCGGCGACCGCTGCGAGACCCTCTCCGGGGGTCTGAGACGCAGGCTGGATCTCGCTCGCTCGCTGCTGCACGAGCCGGAGCTGCTGTTGCTCGACGAACCGACCCTGGCGCTCGATCCAGATTCCAGCGCCGCGATCTGGGACACGCTGAGCACCAGGGTGTCGGCCGGAGTCGCGGTCGTCGTCTGTTCGAACGACACAGCCGAGGCGGAGGCGTATGCCAACCGAGTGGTCATCGTCGACGAAGGGCAAGTCGTGGCGGAAGATACCCCGGCCAGTCTCACCTCTGGACTGCTTCACGACGCGCTGGAGCTGGATTGGCCGTCGGCCACCGGGAATGACGTCGCAGAACTCGAGCGGTGGCCGGGTGTTGGGACCGTGCTGTGGACGGAAGATCAGATCGTCCTGACAGTTGAAGAGTCCAGCGAGATCGTGCCGCATCTGTTCCAGCGCTACGGCTCGCAGATCGACGGGATCAGGATCCGCGAATCGAGCCTGCGCGATGCCTGGTTTCAGATCGTCGGACGGCCATTGACCAACAGCCGCGAGGACGAGCGGTGATTGACGCTGCCTACGCCTCCTGGGCCTTGCTCAGCCGCGATCTGCGCGCTGTGTCCCGGTCCAGATCACAGCTGTACTCTTCGCTGCTGTTTCCACTAATGCTGTTGGCTCTGCTTGGCACCGGCGTCTCGAGCGGCCTCGCGCCGACGTCACCGCGAATCCTCAACGGCGACTACACCTCGTATCTGGCGCCGGGCATGATCGCGATGACCGCGCTGTTCTCTTCCACCTTCTCTAGCGCCGGTTTCTACCGCGACCGCGAAAGCGGCCTGCTGCGTGCGATGCTCGCCTCGCCCCACAGCGCGCAAACCATCCTCTTCGGCAAGGCGCTCGGCGCCATCCTGATCGGCACGGTTCAGGCCCTCGCAGTGCTGGTGCTCGCCGTGGTGATTCCGGGAATTGACCTGGCCTGGCAGTTCGGTTGGTTGGGCGGCGTCGCCACTGTTGTCGTCACCATCCTGGCGCTCAACTTCATGCTCTCCGGGATCTCGCTGTTGCTGGCTGTGCGGATCAAGACCATGCAGGGGTTCCACCTGATCATGAACCTGGTCCTGTTCCCGCTGTTTTTTCTCTCGGGAGCGTTCTTCCCGCTTGACCAGGTGCCGACCTGGTTGGAGGTGATCGGCTACATCAATCCGCTGACCTACGCTGTCGATCTGCTCCACTACGCGTCGTACGCCGACTCGCCTGATGGGCTGATCGGGCCGTTGATTGACGGGTTGGTGTTAGGCGGCCTGGCGATGTTGCTCTTTGTCTTTGGTCTGCGGCGTGCGCCCCGGGCGGTGTAGGAATATGTACCGGCCCGGTCGTCCACTCGCGCTCTGTGGCGGCGCCATTGGGTTCGTGCTGGCAGTGCTGGCGACCGTGGGCTGCGGCGGATCGACCGATCGCCTGGTCATCACCTCATCGGAGGCGGCGTTCGTGCCGGTCATCGAGTCCTCGGACATCCACGTCGGCGTCCCGCGCCTGGTGCTGACCTTGCTGGAACGCGACGCGCAGCCACAGTTCCCCGAGGACGCCGCGTTCCGCATCCGATACTTCGACCCGACCGAAGACGGGATCAAGTTTCACTCCGAGGCAGAGCTCCGAGAGATCGACGTTGAGGGATTGCGTTATCTGATCGCCTCGGGTCCACCCTTTGATACGGCTGGACAATGGGCGCTCGCGGTGACCGTCGAACTACCCGATGGCACGGCAGAGAGCACGCCCCGCTTGCCCTTCCTGGTTCGCAGGAATGCGACGGGCCTTGCGCGAGGCGATCCGGCGCCGAGGGTCGCCACGCCGACGACTGCCGACGGCGTGCTTGAGCGCATGGCGGAGCCAGGACCGGAGGCTGTTGGTCTGTACGAACGCTCCGCCGCGGATCTGATCTCCGGGGGCGCGCCGTTTCTCATCGTCTGGGCGTCAGCGGAACGGTGCGCGGGCAGGCGCGCCTGTGCGCGAGCGCTGGAGCAAGCCAACGAATTGCTGCAACAAAAAACTCTCGCGGTTCTGCATGTAGAACCCTTCGGCAGGCCGCGTCCGCAGCCGTTGCAAGGGCTGATCGATAAGGCCAGCGAGGCCTGGTCGATTGAGGCGGAGCCCCAGTTCTTCCTCGTCGACCAGGACGGCACAATCGCGGCGCGATTCGAGATCGTCGTGGAACAAACGGAACTGGAAGCGGCCGTTGAGGCGCTGGCCCCCTAGACCAGCACGTCCAGACCGACAGCCGCGAAGACGATGAATAGGTAGGCGATCGAGGCGAAGAAGAGCCGCATCGGCGGGGCCTGGTTGCGCCAGACCTGCCAGGCGATCCAGATGAATGCAGCGCCCGAAATTGCGCATGTGGTCAGGTAGCACCAACTCAGGTGCCCGCCCAGCGGTCCAAGCAGGCTCACCGCAACGAGGCCGACCGAGTAGATCATGAGCTGCTTGCGTGTTTCCCGTTCGCCGGACACGACTGGCAGCATCGGCACGTCGGCCCTGGCGTAGTCCTCGCGGTACTTGAGCGCCAACGCCCAGAAATGCGGCGGCGTCCACATGAAGATGACGAGGAACAGGATGAACGGGGTCCAGGTGACTTCGCCGGTCACGGCAGCCCAGCCGACCAGCGGAGGAATCGATCCGGCGGCTCCGCCGATCACGATGTTCTGGGTCGTCGAGCGCTTGAGCCAGACCGTGTAGACGAGGACGTAGAAGAGCACAGCGGCCTCGGCCAGCAGCGCCGCCAGGAGGTTGACCGTCAGTGCGAGCTGAATCCCGCCCACGGTCGCCAGCAATACGCCCCAGGTCAGCGCCTGCCAGGGCTGCACGACGCCGGCGGGAAGGGGTCGGCCCGCGGTCCGCTCCATGATCGCGTCGATATCGCGATCGAACCATTGATTGAAGGTGTTGGCGCCGCCAGCTGTCAGGATTCCTCCCAGCACCGTGAGCAGGATCAACACCAGTCCCTCGCCAAAGCTGCCCCTCGGCCAGCCATCGGCGGCGACGATCATGGTCGGGACCGTCGTAACCAGCAACAGACCGATGATGCCGGGCTTGGTCAGGTCCCAGAGACCGCGCGTGAATTCAAGCGCGCGCCGCGAACTCGGGAGTGAAGCCGGTCGTTCAAGTGTGAGCGGACGATCGGTCATCCCTTGCTCTCACTCTCAGCCGATACGCCCGCTTCGGCGACGCCGGCCGGCCGCAATTCCGGGTTTGCTTGCGCGTGGGCGCGCAGACCGCCGGCGCGGTAGATCGCCAGCAGCGCGGCACCTGAGACCAGCAACCAGGTGATCGAGCCCATCGACAGATGAAGCGCTCGAGCCCAGGCATCGAAGTTGATCCAGATCATTGCCGCTCCGATGAAGATCTGAGCGACATAGAGCGCCGCCGCGCCATGGACCATGAAGGTCAGGCCGCGCGCGCGAGGCCGCAGCATGACCACGCCCATCGAGGCGCCGAACAGGGCGATCGCGCCGAAGAGAACCAGGAATCGATGTCCCATGTTCCATTGAGCGTACTCTCCGTCGGGGAACAGCCCACCATAGCAGAACGGCCAGTTGTTACCACAGGCCGCGCCGCCGGGCCCGACGTGCGCGCCGGCGTCTGGTCCAGCCCCCACATGAGTGACATAGGAACCAACAACCACCACGGCATAGACGATCACGGCCGTGAGCAACGCCACCCAGGCGTAGTTCCGTGCCTGCGAGGGCGAATCGGATCCGAAGGGCGCCTCGTCGTCGCTGCTGACCACGCGCCACTGGAATGTACTCAGCCATGAGAACGTGACCACCATCAGGATCAGCATTGCGGTCGCGAGATGCAGCGTGACGATCAGCTCCTCGAGACGCTCGGTCACGGTCAGGCCGCCCAGCACGACTTGCACGGCCAGCAGCGGAATCGAGAGCACTGCGGGCAGCCAGATCCGCATTCGATCTCGATGCTTCAGCCAGGCCACGATGGCGTAGCCGAGGATGATCAATCCCATGATCGCGGCGACCAGCCGGTGGGTCCATTCGAGCCAGACCTGATGCGCGGCGAACTCGCCGAAATCGCCTGACGGGATGACCGCGCCGTAGCAACCGGGCCAATCGGGACAGGCAAGCCCAGAGCCGGTTACACGCACGATCCCGCCCAGCGCCGTCAGCGCAAGCAGGCCGATCACCAGCCCGAGGCCGACACGCTGAAATCTGGTCATCGATGCCATCTGAACCCGCTCTGGTTGCCGACCGGCACGAGTCGGCGCTGCACCCCGTAGTGTCTCACTTCTGGGCGTACTGGCGATAACCACCGCGCCTCATGGTTGCCTGCTTGGCGGTAGTCAGCTCGCCGTGTCGTGGGCAGCGAGCGGGCAAGTTTCAGGTTCTGGGCGAACTTTTTTTTCGGGCCCTGAAACTGTGAACCGCTAGGCTGATCTTCAATGTATTGCTGAAGATCGTGGTGGTTCGGCGTCGAAATCCTTTCAGGTTTTTTCAGCTTTTTTCAGGTTTCTTCAGGCAAGTTCGGGGTAGAGCTGTTCGATCTTGTTCGGTTGCGTTCGGATGGCGGTGAGTCGATGCAGGAAGGATTGGCGTGGGTTGAGTCGGTTGTCGGCGTAGGACGACGGGCATTGGGCGCTCCTGTTGCGGCTCAGATGATTGGGTATCGAGATGTTATACGTACAGGAGTTCTACTGGGGGCCCCACATGTTACCCAGGTGACGGATGGGACGGAATGGTCGGCGCTCAGCCAGGCCGCACGCACCGAATCGCGGTGACTCGTTACTGCTCGCCCGATCGGGGGCCAAGGGTCGGGACTTCGCCATGGACGCGAATCTGCATATCCCTGACGGTGTCGTTGCGGCGATCCTTGAACCCCTCGCGCTCAGCCCAGTAGTAGACCGTGACGATGATCGCCAGCGCGAACATCATCGATCCGGGCACCCACATGATCCCCGCCCCGATTCGTTGATCGAGCAGCGCGTCAGGTCCCCATTCTCTGACCGCAGCCGCGGTCGCATACGTGTCGTAGACGGGCTCGCCGACATTGATCAGAATGAGTCCGAGCCCGATGTTCTGCAGGATCGCCACCACCAGCAATGCGCAGCGCCAGACGTGATGCGGCCGCAGCCGAGTCGCGTCGACGCCGATCACCAGCCACCAGAGCAACACCGCCCCGAGCAGGAAGACGCCGTGCTCGACGAAGTGGACCGCCTCTGAAGCAATCGCCGCGTCGTACGCGTCGGGCCAGTGCCAGCTCCAGACGCTGGCGATGTAGATCACAATCGCCGCCGGCGGCCAGGTCAGCGCGCGGACGAGCCTAGAGTTGAGGAACGGAACGAGATAGGTCGTGCGGACTCGAGGCGATGCGGCACGCAGGGCCAGCGTCGCCGGCGCGCCGAGCAGCATCAGCGGCGCGACGATCATCGTGATCATCACGTGCTGGATCATGTGCATCCAGAACAGGTCGTCCGAGTACGTGTCGACCGGCGACATCAACCCCAGCAGCATGACCAGCCAGCCTGCGGCAAAGGACCAGGCATGCCAGCGGGGGAAGTGGAAGTTGGGCGAGTCTCGACGCAGCCGGAAGTAACCCCAGGCGTAGAGTCCGCCAACGACAATCACAATCGCCAGACCGGGCGCGTCGATGCTCCAGACCTGGAGCGCATTCAAGAGTTCGCCCGACTCGGCGTAGCGCCCGTCGTGGGCCAGCAGCGCCGTCGGAATCAGGGCTGCCCCGAGGGCAGCGATCGCCGCGACCAGCGCCATCAGCGCTCGCGGTCTCCTGGTCACGGACCGTTCCGCGTCAGCTGAGGAAGAAGACGAGCGGGAAGATCACCAGCAACCACACGAATCCCACGAAGTGCCAGTAGAGCGTCGCCGCCTCAATCGCCGTATTGCGTTTGGCGTCGAAGTGTCCAAGCAGACCGCGCAGCCACTGGGCGAAGATGAACACCAGCCCGCCGATCACGTGTGCGCCGTGAAATCCGGTCAGCGTGTAGAAGGTCGCTGCGTAGGGACCGTCGGAGATGCCGAATCCAGCGTGGCTCCACTCGAAATACTGGTTGATGATGAACGCCGTGCCAACCACCAGCACGATGCCCATGTTGATCAGCATCGCCTTGCGGTTGCCCTTGCGAATCGCGAACGCCGCGAACTGCATCGGGATACTGGTCGAGACCAGCAGCACAGTGAACAGGATCGGCAGGAGGTGAGCACCCTCGACTCGGTGGGCGCCATTGGTCGGTTCCCAAAGCAGGGTGTCGCTGTGCAGGGCAAGCATCGCCGCGATCAGTCCGGCGAAGAACATGATCTCGGAGAAGATGAAGAAGATGATGCCCCACAGGCCGGTCGTCATCGGCTCGTCGCCGACGAGGAAACTGCGGACGGGGTGAACGCGCTTGTGCGGGATGGCGCTGGCTGCCATGACTACGCCTCCTCCCGCGTAGACGCAGTGGGCGCCTTGGCGCCGCCCCCGCGGCCGTTGCCGTTGTGCCCGTTGTTGACGTGGTAGTGCGGGTCGTCCTGCAGCTTCTCACCGAAGCGCAGGTCGAACAGCGGCCGCTCAGAGCGAATCTCGGGCAGCGAGTCGAAGTTGTGCGCCGGCGGCGGCGAGGTCGTCGCCCACTCGAGCGTCGTGCCTTCCCACGGGTCGGAGCCGGCGCGTTCGCCCCACTTGAGTGAGTAGAAGACGTTGTAGAGGAAGACCATCATGCCGGCGGCCGAGACGAACGCGCCGATCGTGGTCAGCATGTTCATCAGCTCCCAGCCGGGGTTGTCGACGTAGTCGTTGATCCGGCGAGGCATGCCATCGAGGCCGAGCAGCAGCTGGGTGAAGAAGATCAGGTTGACGCCGATGAACACCAACCAGAAGTGCAGCTTGCCCAGACCCTCGTTCATGAACTTGCCGAACATCTTGGGGAACCAGTAGTAGCAACCGGCGAGGAAGCCGAAGGTGGCTGCGATCGACATGGTGTAGTGGAAGTGGCCGACGACGAAGTATGTGTCGTGCAGGGCGAAGTCGACCGGCACCGCTGCGTGGAACACGCCGGTGATCCCGCCGATCAGGAAGAGCATCAGGAAGCCGACGCTGAACAGCATCGCGGTGGGGAAGATGTTGGAACCGCGCCACATGGTCGCGATCCAGTTGAACATCTTGACCCCGGTCGGTACCGCGATCAGGAAGGTCGCGCCCATGAAGAACGGCAGGAACACGCCGCCCGTCGTGAACATGTGGTGCGCCCAGACGATGAATCCGAGCAGCCCAATGGCGATCAAGGCCAGGACCATCGATCGGTAACCGAAGACCGGACGCCTCGTGAAGACGCCGAAGACGTCGGAGACGATGCCCATCGCGGGCAAGATCATGATGTAGACGGCCGGATGCGAATAGAACCAGAACAGGTTCTGCCAGAGCAGCGGCTGTCCGCCGGCGGCGGGATCGAAGAATGCGCCGCCGGCGCCGTTGCGGTCGATGAAGCCTAGCACCAGCGCGGCGGCCAGGACCGGGGTCGAGAGCAGGATCAGCAGACCCGTGACCAGCGTCGTCCAGGTGAACAGCGGCAAGCGCCACATGGTCATCCCCGGCGCGCGCATTTTGAAGATCGTGACCAGGAAGTTCACGGAACCAAAGATGGACGCCTGGCCCAACAGGATGACACCAACCAACCACATATCCATCCCGGCCCCGGGAGGCTCGGCATTGTTGCCGGTGTCCAGCGTGACCGGCGGGTAGGCGGTCCATCCGGCCGAGGCGGTCCCGCCCTCGGCGGCGAAGCTCAGGGTGATCAGCACGCCGCCAAACAGGAAGATCCAGAAGGACAGCGCGTTGATCCTGGGAAAGGCCATGTCGAGCGCGCCGATTTGCAGCGGCATCGAATAGTTCATGAACGCCGCGCCGATTGGCAGCAGGAAGAGGAAGATCATCACGCTGCCGTGCATCGTGAAGATCGAGTTGTAAGTTTCCGCCGAAATGATGGTGCCGGTCTGGGCCAGCTCGGTGCGCATGACGAGGGAGAACGCCATGCCCACCAGGCCGAACGCCCCGGCCGTCCACAGGTACATGATGCCGATCTTCTTGTGGTCGACCGTGGTCAACCACTCGAGGATCACACGCCAGGCATTCGCCCCGGCATAGCTGCTCGTCTGTGCCCCCGCCAGTGTCGCCATCGTTTCGCCTCCCTCTGCGAGTTCCCCTGAACGCGTCGCGCCGTGGCGGGGCTAGCCGCCGGCCTCAATCAGTGCTGCCAGTTTGCTTGGAATGACGTCGGCGTCGGGCGGTCGCGGGACCGTCTGCAGCCAGGCGTAGATGTCGGCGATCTCTTCGTCCGAGACCTGGTCGGGCGGGAACGCCGTCATCGCCTCGAGCGGCTCGCGATACTGGGTGATCACGCGGTCGAGAGGAACGACGGTCATCGCGATCGTCGGGCCGACCAGACCTTCGCCACGATCGCCGTGACAGACGTTACAGCCCATCTCGAAGAACAGGCTCTGCCCGTTGGCGGCGTTGCCGACCGCGCCTTCTTCCTGCTCAGCCTCTTCTTCGCCGCCAAAATCTCCCTCGATCGGCGCCGGCGCCTCGCCGGCTTTCTCCTCGAACCACGAGTTGTACTCACCCTCGGGCAGGGCGCGGACGGTGTAAATCATGCGGGCGTGGTCGCGTCCGCAGAACTCAGCGCACTGACTCATGAAGTCGCCCGCGTCGGTGATTCGCACCCAGAGGGTCTGCACCCGGCCCGGGACGGCGTCGAGTTTGGTTAGGAACTGCGGGGTGTAGAACGCGTGCAGCACATCGGCCGAAGCGATGTTGAAGCGGATCATCTGACCCACCGGCACGGTCACAATCGGCGTGTTGTCCGCGGCCTGCAGCCGGCCCTCGGCGACCGTGTCGGTGCCGTTGAAGACCCGTTCGATGGGGCTGCCGGCCGCGTGACGGATCGGCACCGTGCCATTGACTGCGCGGTCAACGGTCACCACGTCCCCGGTGCGCGCCACGACGCGCATGTGCTCAATGCCGATTTTGATCGTCATGAATGGCACGACCAGTGACGGATCCTTGAGGTGGATCTCGGTCTCGGCCGGATCGGGCGAGATGCCCTCGGCCAGTTCGGTGCCGAGCGGCACGCCGTAGTTGAAGGCCCATGCCCATTGACGGCCCTGGACGTCAACAATCGTGACGTCCTCATCCTCATCGGCCGCTGCCTGGATGTCCTGCAGTACGAAGAAGGAAACAACGAACAGCACGACCACGATGACCAGCGGGATGCCGGTCCAGAGGATCTCGGCCGTGGTGTTGTGGGCAACCTGGGTCGGTAGTTCGTCGTCGGACTTGCGCTTGTAGCGGAACACGACCCAGATGATCATCGCCTCGACGATGACGAAGACGATCACCCCGATGGCGAGCACGACGAAGTACAACGCCCGAATTGAGTCTCCTTGTTCGGTGACCGCTTCGGGAAGCGCGACCTGCGCGTTCGCCAGTCCAGAGAAGGCGAGCAGCGCCAGGGCGGCAACGCCCATGATCAGCGACAGTCGCCCGATCCGGGTTCGCCATAGCCGTACGTATGCCCTCATCCGCCCGCTCCGTTCGCTCCCAATTTCAGTCCTGTATTCATGCAGATTCATGACTGCCGAGGCAGCCGGTTAGCTGGCGCTCTGCTCAGCGCCGCCGTCGCTGTGTATCAGCGGCGCATCAGGCTCGTGTTCGTCGTGGTGATCATCATGCGACGGCTCCTCGAAGGCCTGGATGTCCTCCAGGAACCAGCCCACTCCGCCGAACACGATCAGCGTGATACCGGCGCCCAACACCTGGTCGGTGAAGACGGCCCCGGCCGCGGTGATGATCAGACCGGCGGCGAAGATCAGTGGAGAGAGACTGGGCGGCGGCATGTGAACACCGGGCGGCGGCGGCGCGACGTCTGGCATGACCTGCAGCGGGCGCTGACGGAACTCGGCCGGTCCGCCCGCTTCGAAGTAACCCATGTCCTCCAGGAACCAGCGAGCGGCCCCCAGCACGATCAGCGTGATCCCCACGCTGAGCATCTCACCGACGAAGATCGCCCCGGCGGCCATCACGATCAGGCCGAGGGCGAACAGGATCGGTGCGAGGCTGGGCGGCGGCAGATGCGACTCGGGCGAGTCGTGCTCACCGTGGCCGTGTTCGTCGTCAAGTCCGGAGGGCAAAGCGAGCGTCGCTGCCGGTTGCTCGGCCGGCGCGGCGATCGCCGGCACGTCGCCGCTGCGGGCCGCCGGCAAGGGCTGGAGATATCCGTCGGCGACCACCTTGCGTTCGTTGCGGTAGGCCATCGGACGCAGCGCCGGGGGCAGCAGCCCCGCGATCGGCTTGAGCAGATCGGGGCCGCTATAGGCCTGTTGCAGATCGATGCCGAATCCCGCGGGCCGCTGCCGGTACGTCATCAACTTGTGCAGCTTGATTCCGTTCATGCGGCACAGACGGATGGCGCGGCCGCTCTGGCCCATGGGTACATACAGAATCAGCGGAGCGGTCTGGGCGAGCGGCTTCCAGCGTTCAATGGCGGTCTCATTGGTGACCTCGTGGGTCAGGGCCAGATCGGCGGCCATGGCGATGAAGTGGCCCGGTTCGTCGGTCACGACGATGTCGGGGTACAGCCAGCCGCCCGACCTGACTCGCACGCCCATCTGTTCGCTGGGAAAGTTGGTTGTGATTTCGCGATCGGGGAACTCGTCGTTCGGATAGCCGTACGACGCTTCAGCAATCTGCTGAAGGACACTGGCGCGCTTCTGCCTCGCCGATTCCAGCGTGGGCATTGCCGTCTGTTCGCCTCTCGCTCAGCCGCTCCCTGTGCGGGACGTACGGTCGATCTCCGATCCTAACCCAGCCCTGCGACAGAGGCTATCCCCCGCCGGGGCAACGTCAACAGGATTCGCGTCGCAGCATCTAGTCCGAGAGCGAGCGAGCGGGTTGGTTGATCGGGATGTAGCGAGGACGATAGATCGCCACGCCGCGGCCGCCGCGTGCGCGCGTGCGCTCGTCGACGATCTGCGCTCCGATGCCGGAGATCCGCGACCAGCCGAACAGGGTCGTGTAGTAGTCGGGATCGGAGAAACCCAGAGCGTTGACCAGGCTCCCCGAGATCAGGTCCACGTTCGGGTACGGATTCGACACCTTCGGATTTTCCTTGAGCGCCCGGATACCGCCTTCGCGAACCGCCTTGACGACCTTGAACCAGTGGTCGTCCGGGCAAAGCTCTTCCCCGACGCCGAGCTGCACCTTGGCCCGCGGATCCTCCTGGCGCAGCACCGCGTGACCGAAGCCGAAAATCAGCCCGCCGTCGGCCAGCCGCTGTTTCAGGATCTGGTACACCTGCTCCGGGTCCTCGCTGTCCACCTCGCGCACCATCTTGAAGGCGTCCTGGTTGGCCATCCCGTGTCGCGGTCCGGCCAGCGCGTTCATCCCCGAGGCCATCGAGCGGTACATGTCGGCCAAGCCCGAAGCAACCGCGCGGCCCGTAAAGGTCGACAGATTGCCGCCGCCGTGGTCGGCATGCAGGTTGTAGTAGACCGATAGCAGTCTCGTCAGGGCGTCCTCGTCGCCGCCGGGCATGCCCAGCATGTGGACGAAGTTGTTGACGTAGCCCCGCGCCGGTTCCGAGGGAATCAACTCGCCCCAGCCTTCCCGCTTGCGGAAGATCGCCGCCAGCGCGGTGGGAATCCGCGCGACGAGGTTGAGCGCGTCCTCGTAGTAGTCGTCGGTTTTGCCGGTCATGCCGAGAATCTGGATGCCCGCGCAAAACAGGTCCATCGGATGGCCCGACATCGGCATCGCCGAAATTGCCGCCAGCGCATCCTCGGACACCTCGGAGCGTTCGGCGATGTCGTCGGCCACCGCCTGCCGCTCGGCATCGGTCGGCAACGACTTGTTGAACAGCAAATGGATGATGTCCTCGGCCGGCAGAAACGCCAGATCGGCGATCGGATAGCCGACGTATGACACACCCTCCTGCGGATCGACATAACTGGTTTCGCAGGTGCCGACCGGATAGCCCCTCAGGCCGGTGTCGAGCTGGTCGTTGGTGATCGTGAACTCAATGGTCGGGATGTCGGACATCGGCATCACTTTCCCCGCGCGCACGCTGCAGACGTGGATGTTGACCGCGACCCGGTGCGCACGGGGCGCGGAACATCTCGCTCGTTGGTTGTCTCGCTCAGGTTGCCGGTGAACCCGTCCGGCTAGCCCGTGACCGCGAGCAGACGGAACCGTTTGCGACCGCTCGGGGCCTGGATTTCAATCTGCCGATCGGCAGGTTGGTCAAGCAGTCCGCGGCCCAGCGGACTCTCCACAGAGATTCGCCGCGCCGCCGCATTCGCTTCGGTGGTTCCTACCAGAGTGTACTCTCTGGCTTCGCCGAGATTGGCCCCGTTATCGTCGACTTCGACGACCGAGACGCGGCTGCCCAGCTTGGCTCGCCCCGTGGCCCGCTCCTCGCGAACCACCGCGTGAGCAATCTGGTACTCGAGCTCGTCAATCCGCGACTTGAGCCGTTCCTGGTACTCGCGCGCCGCTTCCAGCGGAGCATTCTCGCGGATGTCCTTGTCTTCCCGTGCCGCGGCGACCGCTTGCACGGCTTCCGGCATTTCCGCGTTCAGCTGTCCCAGCTCCTCGTTCAACGATTCCAACCCGTCGGCCGTCATCTCGAACGTCTGGGCCTGCTCATGCTGGAAGCGGGAGTCATCCCTGACCACCGAGGTCGGCCGCTTGATCCGCAGATAGTTGCCCAAGTTCTGTGCGCTGGAGTTGCCTTCGGCGTCAATCGTGACGGTGTACTCCTGCTTCCAGCAATAGCGCAGGAATTCCTTGACCGGCTGCAGCCGCGAGGCGAGGTCCATCGTGTTCGTGCCAACCGTCTCCTGAAATCCCTCCATCGACTTCGGCGAGAGGTCGGAAATCGGTGTGCTCGGCCCGAAGTGCCAGAGAAACCGTGTGACCGCTTCGCGGGCCGGTTCATCCAGGACGAAGGTGCCTCGCCGTGCCCGGACATTGCTGGCCGTCTTGCGCCGCGAACGCTTGGCTTCGCGCTCTTCCTCCCAGGAGAAATACTCCATCACCGCCGTGTCCAGCGTCACCGGCTGCAGTGAAGCGACGCTATGACCCGCTTCCTCAGCCCTGGCGCCCTCGTCGAAAAAGTCCGAGTCACCCTCAACCACGTCGTCCATCGCTTCCTCAAGCGTGTCCGTCGTCTGTTCGTCGTCAAAGAATGCCATCGGTCGTCTCCAACCATCGAGCAGCGTTTGAGAGGTTCCTGGTCGCACGCACAGCAACGAATTCGATTGGCACGCGGCACAACCAGAGCGTCACCCGGCTCCGACACCCCTATCCTACTCCCTTGTCGATGCCATACCTGATAGACGAGCAGCAGATTCGCGCAGCGCTTCGTCTCGCCGGGTTGAGTTATGTGGAGGACCTGAACCCGAATCTGCCCCGTCAGGCCGCTCTCTGGCTAACCATGATGGTCGCCGCACCACGCAATCTGACCGCGATCCGGGACCCCGAGAACGCGATCAACAAGCACCTGATCGAACCTCTGACCGGCCGCCACCGCCTGATCGGCGCCGATTTACCGATCCCCCATGGCCCGCTGATCGACATCGGCAGCGGCAACGGCGCTCCGGGACTAACGCTGGCCCTCTGCGAGCCCGACCGCAGCGCAACGTTGCTCGATTCACGCCAGGGCGCTTCCCGGTTCCTTACCCAGGTGATTGAGCAAATCGATGCGCCGCAAATCACGGTCCGGAATCAACGGGCCGAGCAGGCCGCCCACTCCGGACTACGAGAGCAGTTTGCTATCGCCGTAACGCGGGCAGCCGCGCCGCCAACCGTCGCCCTGGAACTCACCGTGCCCTTCCTCCGGATCGGCGGTATCGCCGCCGCCTGGACCGGGGAGCTCTCAGACGCCGAGAGCGAGGCGGTGGCCCTCGCGCTCAGAGAGCTCGGCGCAGAGCCGACGCCGATCGACCCGCCGGCCGACATCATCGTCGCAACCAAGATCCGCGACACCGACCGGCAGTATCCGCGCTCCTGGAACCGGATTCGGCGTCAACCGCTGGGCCTGCGTCGCCCATAACGCAGACAACGGCAACCTCGTCCCCATACCTTGGTCAGGTATGTCCGCTGCCGTTCCCACGCCGGCCACCTTCGCCCCCGGACGCTACCGGCGCAACATCCGCGTCTACTACCTGTTCATGGCGTCGACCGGCTTCATGATCTTCCTGCCGGTCTGGATCATCTACCTCATCGACGGACGCGGCCTCTCGCTGACCGAGGTCGGCGTGATCGAATCCTTCTTCTGGCTCACCGTGATCATCGCCGAAGTGCCCACCGGCGCGATCGCCGACCGCTTCGGCCGCCGAATCTCCCTCGCGCTCGGCGCGATCATGTTTGCCCTCTCCACGGTGATCTTCGCCATCGCCGACGGATTCCCCCTCTTGCTCGGCTCCTACCTGGTCATGGGCATCGGCATGACGCTCTATTCGGGCGCCGGCGACGCGTTGCTCTTCGACACCCTCCGCGTCCTCGGTCGGACGCGCGATTACGAGCATCACGCCGGCCGATCGCACGGCCTCTTCTTCGCCGCCATGGTGCTCGCCACCGCCGTCGGCGGACCGGCCGCCTACCTCCTGGGCTACACCGTGACGATCCTGATCTCGTCCGCCGTCTTCCTCGGATCCGCTGTCGCCGCCATGCTCCTGCGCGAGCCGCCCCGCCGCGAGTCCGATTTCCCGGTCGATCCCCTCAACGCTGCGCCGGCCAGTGTCCGCCATACCGCCTCCGACATCGCCCAGCATGAGGCGAGCGGCGTACCGATTTTCCAGGAAATGACCAAGGGGTTCGGAATCGTCTGGCGCAATCGCCCCATTCGCTACCTGATCCCGTTTGCCGCAATCACCATGACCCTGTTCGGTCTGCCGCACTTCATGGCCCAGCCTTACGTCGCCCAGCACGGCCTCAACCCGTTGGCGGGGGCTGTCGACGGATTTGTCTGGTCCGCCCTGCTGATTCCCGGACAGATCGGAACGGTGCTGGGCATGCTCGTCGCCGCCCGTCTGATCGGCAGACTCGGCGAACGCCGCTCGTTCCCGGCCATCCTCGTCTACGGCGCGGTCTTCCTGATCCCCCTCGCGATCTGGAACCACCTCGGGCTCCTGGGCGCCATCTTCATGGTCAGCATCGCCCAGGCCGCGATCAGGCCAATCACCAACGGGTACATCAACCGGCGGATCAGCTCCGACCAGCGCGCCACCGTGCTCTCCATTTTCTCGCTGGCCCATGGCATTGCCATGAGTGTCGCCGTAGTGGTCATCTTGCCGGCCGCCGATCTCATCTCGTTCCCGGTCGCATTCGGCATCTGCCTACTGGCGATAGTGACCCTCGGCGCCGGTCTCTGGCTGCTCTGGCATCTGGCCCACCGGCGCGACCAGACCGAACGCATCCGCCGATGGTCCATTTCCGTGGCCAAACCGCAAGCGCCGCAGCGACCTCCCTCGGCAAGTCAGAACGGAAACAATGGCGAGGGCTCGGCTCTGTACCGCAATGTGCAGAACCTCGACTGAATAGCGGGCGCGCCTGCCCCTCGTTTTCGTAGGATTGACTGCGTTGTCGGTCTCGCCGCCCGCCAGATCCCCTTCAGACGCCCCGTCAGACACCAGGTCTCATGTCTCGCCCTGAACGCTACGCGCGCAACATACCGATCTACTACCTGTTCCAGTTCGCCACTGGATTCCTGATCTGGGTGCCCGTCTGGATCATCTTTCTGCAGGACGAGCGCGGCCTGTCGTTGACCCAGGTCGGCCTGATGGAAGCCGTCTTCTGGTCCTGCATGATGCTCTTCGAGGTGCCCACCGGCGCGATCGCCGACCGCTTTGGACGCCGCACCTCGCTGGCTCTTGGTGGCTTCCTCTTCACCGGCGGCACGATCTTCTTCGTCCTCTCCGACGGCTTCGCCGGCCTCGCTATCAGCTACGTGATCATGGCGATCTCGATGACGCTCTATTCAGGCTCGGGTCACGCCCTGCTCTACGACAGTTTGCGCGTCCTCGGCCGTACCCGAGAGTACGAGAAGCACATGGGTCGCTCCGAGGCGCTGATGACCGGCGCTCTGCTCGGCGCGGCGCTGTTCGGCGGACCCATGGCAGGTCTCTGGGGGCTCGAGACCGTCTTCCTCATCGGGGCCGGCACCATGGCCGCCGCCGGATTCGTGGCGCTCCTGCTGCGCGAACCGCCGAGGACCGAAGCCGAGTTCGGTCCCGATGGCCTCCACGCGGCGCCGATCTCCGCCGCCGACGCGGCTTCCGACATGCACGGGTCCTCCGGCTTCGTTGGCTACGTGTTCGAAGGCTTCCGCATCGTCCTGCGCCAGCGGCCGATCCTCTGGATCATCCTGCTCGCCGGGATCGTCACGGTCGCCTACGAAATGCCCAGCTTTTTCGTGCAGCCGTTCCTCCGCAGCCACGGGCTCAGCCCATCCGGCGGGCTGCTCGACGGCGCGATCTGGAGCGGTCTCATCGTGCCCGCGTTCGCCGCCATGTCCGCCGGCTCATTGCTCGCCGCCCCGTTTGTCGCCCGCGTCGGCGAGCGCCGCGCCATTCCCCTGCTGATGTTCGGCGGAGCCTTCCTCTTCATCCCCCTGCTCATCTTCAACCACATCAGCATCGTCGCTCCGATCGCCATCCTCGGCGGCATCCACGCCGCGATCCGGCCCATCGCCACCGGCTACATCAACCGCCGAATCCGCTCCGATCAACGCGCCACCGTGCTCTCGATCTTCGAGTTGATGATGGCGGCCCAGATGGCCGTGATCGTGCCGCTGATCTCCGCCTCGGCCGATGTCATCGACTTCCGCTTCGCCTACGCGCTCTCAATCGGCGTCGTCCTGACGGTCGGCGTCGTGTTCCTCCTGTACTGGCGTCGTTCACACCGCCGCGAGCAGACCGACGCGCTGCGCCGGATCAGCCTGCGCCCCGCACCCCAGGCTGCACCCCAGGCGATTGCGATGGCGCCCGACGGCACGACGATCGGCGTCCATCCGACCGGGATTCCCGTCCCTGGTAACGGCGTCGGCAGCGGCTCTGACTACAGGAATGGGACAGACGCGACCCCGGAGAGGGTTCCGACCCGCCAAGATCGATCGTGAGCGATCCCGCGCCGGCCGATCCCGCGCCGGGCAGCGCCTTCGCGCGCAACATCCCTCTCTACTACCTCTTCCAGTTCGTGCGCGGCTTCCATTTCTGGCTGCCGATCTGGTTTCTCTTCCTCCAGTCCCAGCACGGACTCTCATACGTGCAGATCGGCCTGATGGAGGTACTCTTCGGGATCGCGACGATCCTCGCCGAGGTACCAACCGGAGCGATCGCCGACCGCTTCGGCCGCCGCGTGGCGTTGGGCTTCGGCGCGCTCGGTTTTGCCGGCGCGACCGTCCTCTTCGCCCTGCTCAACTTCCCCGCGCTGATCGTCGGCCACCTGTTCATGTCGATCACTCGCACATTAATGTCTGGCTCGGACGACGCGTTGCTCTTCGACAGCCTCAGACAGCTCAGGAAGACCGACGAGTACGAGCGTCACGCCGGACGCGCCAGCGCCCTCGCCACCGCCTCGCTGCTGGCCGCCACCATCCTCGCCGGACCGCTCGTCTCGGTGCTCGACTTCCGCACGGTCATCATCATCAGCGCCGTCGGTATGGGGCTGGCCGGCCTGATCGCGCTCTCCCTGCGCGAGCCGCCTCGCCGGGAATCGGACATCAGCGGCGACGGCGATCAACACTCGAGTCCCCGCTCAGGAACCGCCGTAGTCAACGAGATTCGCATCGGGCTGCGAATCGCGCTGCGCACGCCACAGGTGCTCTGGGCCATCCTGTTTGGCGGCATCCTCCTCGCCACCCTCGACCTGCCGGAGTTCTTCATCCAGCCCTTCGTGCGCTCGCACGGCGTCGATCCCTCCCTCGACCTCGCACAGGGCCTGACCTATTCCAGCCTCATGCTGCCCTCCTTCGTCGGTCTCATGGCGGGCGCGATCCTCGCCGCGCCGCTCGCCGCGCGACTCGGCGAGCGTTGGTCCCTGCCCGCCGTGTTCATCGCCGGACTGCTGGTCTTCATCCCGCTGCTGCTCGTCGATCATCTGGGCCTGGTCGCCTCGTTGGCGCTGCTGGCCACCGCGACCGCGGCCGTGCATCCGCTCGCCGGCGGCTACATCAACCGCCGCATTCCCTCCGACCAGCGCGCCACCGTGCTCTCGATCTTCTCCCTCTGCACTGCCGTGATGATCACCATCGTCATCGGATCAGCCTCCGCCCTCGTCGACGCGTTCGACTTCCGAGCCGGCTTCACCCTCGCTTTCGCCCTCCTCGCCGTCGGAGGCCTCATCCTCTACACCACCTGGCGCCGTGCCCACCTCCGCCAGTCCCCGCTCCAGACCTCTGCCTAGTCCCCTCCGGTCCCCTCTCCCCGAGGGAGAGGGTTAGGGTGAGGGCCTGCCCCTTAGAGAACAGGCATCGAGCCGATAGCAGCGTTCAGAGGAGCGTCGCCCCCAGCGCTCTCCTGATGGGAAATGGAGCGTTTCCGAGGGGAGGTCACGCGCAGGTCGCCGACAGGAGAGTGTCATGAAGATCGTCAGCTGGAACATGGAGAACAGACGTGACAGCTGGAACTATCTGATCGAACATCACGCCGACGACGATCTCGGCGTCCTCCAGGAGGCCTGCACGCCCACGAAAGTTGCGGTTGCCGCCTGTATGGACATCGATCTCTCACCTTGGCAACGCAAACCCGTCAAGCGCCAGCGAGCAATCGTTGGACTGTCGGATCGGGTGAGGATCACGCGGATATCGCGTGACAGACTCATAGATGCGGGACCATCAGAGCCAACGCGGATGAAAGCGTGGCTAGGGCATCTTGCAGTGGCGCTCGTCGATTCCACTAGCCGTTCTCCGATCTGCGTCATTTCCGTCGAGAAGTACCTCGAACCGGCGCGACTCTTGCCTGAGCTAGTCGGCTGCGTCCAACGTGTAGTGGGAAGAGATACGCCCGTTCTTGTCGCCGGTGACCTGACCACTCCGCGCCAGACGACCAAGTCCAGCGTCTTCGAGGACATGCGCGCTCTCGGCTTTCCACTGGTCGAAACCAATGGTCCAACATTCTTTAGTCGACCCCACAGACAATCTCCGAGCAGCGCCGTCCGACGTTACGACTACGTCTTCGCCTCGCGAGACCTCGCCTCATCGGTGAAAGCGACAGCACTCAACGATCCGCATGATTGGGGCCCCTCTGACCATTGCCGCATCCTCATAGAGATTGATGAGTAGGTGACCGCCTACATCCTGGGAGACAGCCCCCATTCTCGTCCCTGAAACAGATTGCATGTTCTGATAAGATCGGCCACCTCAACCGACGAGACCAAACCCGATCGAGCCTGACATGACTCCTGAACGCACCTCAGACTCCTCCAGACAACCTCATACTCACCCTGCAATTCCCCGCACCCATTCGGACTCATCCAGACAAATCTGGACAAATCTGGACAAACCCGGACGGAATTCCGCCGAATTCCCTGCAAAACTATGCATTTCTAACCCATACCGCCCAAATTCCGCCCCCAAGCCCGCGCGTATACTCGATTTCGATTTCCAGTCACCTCAAAGGACAACCCCATGAGCTACGACAACATCCTCTACGACACCGACGGCCGCGTTGCCACCGTGGCCCTCAACCGGCCTGAAAAGCTCAACGCGCTCTCCAACGAGCTGCGCGGTGAAATGTTCCATGCCCTCAAGGCGGCCGAGGCAGACGCGGGCATCGCCGTGGTCATCATCAAGGGCGCGGGCCGCGCCTTCTCCGCCGGCTACGACCTCCAGCCATCGCCCGACCCGAACCATCCACACACCAACGACTGGACCGGCCTGCCCGACACCGGTACCACTCACCCTCAGCATTACGACTGGTCACGACACGCCGTGATGGGCAACTTCATCATCTGGGAGCTGGCCAAGCCGGTGATCGGCCAGATCCACGGTTACTGCCTCGCCGGCGCGACCGAGCTCGCCTCGGCCTGCGATCTGCGGATCATCGCCGATGATTGCCAGGTCGGCTACCCGCCGGTCCGCGCCATGGGCACGATGGACGCCATGTGGGCGCCCTGGCATCTGCCTCAGGCCAAGGCGCGCGAGTTCGCCTATCTCGGCGACCCGCACTCCGGCGCCGACATGTACCGCTGGGGCTGGGCCAACTACGCCCTCCCGGCCGAAGACCTGGATGAGTTCACGATGGAGTTCGCCCAGCGCATGGGCCACATCGACAACCACCTGCTGATGTACTCCAAGCGCTCGGTCAACCGCGCCTACGAAATCCAGGGCTACAAGACCGCGATGATCTCCGGCACCGACGTCGAGGCGATGTCGAAGCATCGCCCCGAGGCTGGTGAATGGGGCGAGCGCGTTCAGCGCGACGGCCTCAAGTCGGCCCTCGAGTGGCGCGACGGTCCATTCCGCGACTTCCGCGGCGCCCGCTCCAACGCCCCGCACGACCGCGAATTGATGCGCGGCGCTTCGGCCCCGTCGAAGCCCAGTTGGGACTAGCCACCGAGCACGCGAACGGCGGAGAGCCCTCACCCTGGCCCTCTCCCCCGAGGGAGAGGGAACCAGAGGGATCGCAGCCTGGGTCAGGGCAGGACCGACGCTGATGGCATTGCTGTGGCTTCAGTTCGTCGCGTCTGCCGTCCTGATCCTGCTTGCCGCCCACTTTCTCGCCAGCTCCGCCGACACCGTCGCCGAACGTACCGGGCTGGGCCGTTCCTTCATCGGCGTGGTCATGCTCGCCACGGCGACGTCGTTGCCCGAGCTCGCCACTGGAATCAGTGCCATCGCCTGGCTCGACGCGCCCGACCTCGCCATCGGTGACGCCTTCGGCAGCAACCTCTTCAACCTGCTGATCATCGGCCTCGCCGACATCTACTGGCAGAACGGACCCGTCCTCAACGCCGTCACGAGGACATCGGTCATGATCGGCGCCCTGGGAGCCGGATTGATCGGCCTCGCCACGCTGGCGATATTCATCTACAGCGCGACCGATCTCACCTCAGACTGGTACCTCAGCCCGTTCACGATCGTGCTGATCCTCGGGTTCATCGCTGCGATGTTCCTCATCTATCGCCATGACCGGCAGATGCAGGAAGCCACGGAAGCGACCGATCCCGCTCCGCAGCCCCAGCCGGATCGAACCCATCACTCGCTGTCGAGAGCCCTTCTGATCTACGCCCTCTCTGCCGCCGTCGTCGTGGCGGCCGCCGTCTGGCTCTCCAACACCGGCGAACAGATCGCCGAGACCATGCACTGGGAAGAGAGCTTCGTCGGCACCCAGTTCCTCGCGATCAGCACATCGTTGCCCGAGATCGGTACATCCTTCGCCGCCCTGCGGCTCAACGCACCCGACCTCGCAATCACCAATGTCCTGGGCAGCAATGTGTTCAACATGGGCATTGTGCTGTTCTTCGACGACATCGCCTTCACCGATGGCGCCATCTGGTCCGCCGTCTCGACGGTGCACATCATCTCCGGTTTGATTGCCCTGCTGATGACGATGATCGTCATCGTCGGGATCATGACCAGACCCAGGCAACGAATCAGAAACCTGTGGACGCCGGAAGGAGGGTTGCTCGTCGGCGGATACGCCGGCGCCAGCGCCCTGCTCTTCTTTCTCGCCTGACGCTCAGGCTCGGAGACTCTGAGTTCGCTACTCTTCCGGCCCCGGTCCGATCGCAGCGCGGCGCGCTCGCTTCCGCGATGCATAGCGTCCGGTCCCTGTGTAGAAGTCGAGCAGCGAGACGGCAATCGCCGTCAACGGCACCGCCACGAACGCTCCCATGATCCCCCACAGTGCCCCGCCCGTGGCGACGGCCAGAATGACCAGCATCGGGTGCAATGAGATTGACCGCCCCAGGATGAACGGCGCCATCACGTTGCCCTCGATCTGCTGAACCGCAAGCACCAGCCCGCCCACAATCAGCGCAGCCGTCACACCCTCGGTCGCCAGCGCAATCAGGAACGCCGCGAGTCCGGCCAGGACCGCGCCCAGCACGGGAATGAACGCCCCGAAGAACGTCAACACGGCCAGCGGCAAGGCGAACGGGATGCCGATGATCACCAGACCGACGCCGATCAACAGGGCGTCCATGAACGCGACGATCGTGACCCCGCGGAAGTACTTGCCCAGGGTGTCGAACAAGCCCGAAGACAACGCCAGGAAATTGCGCCGGCGATCGCGGCCGAGCCGCCTGGCAATGCTGCGCTGCATCGATTCGGCGTCCTTGACCAGGAGGAATGTCAGCACGGCCAGCAAGATGATGCCGGCAAGCAGTTCGGCGGCGATCCGAACGCCGGAAAAGACTCCGCCGGCAATCGTGTCGGCGTTGCCCCGGGCGCTCTCCAGCACGTCGTCAATTGCCTCGTCGACCTGTTCATCCGACACACCGGCCCAGTCGCCGATCGACTGAAGCACCTCGGTGAATCCCGCTTCGATGTCAACTTCAAGGTCCGCAAACTCAGATGTGAGCGTCGTAATAGTGAAGTATCCAATCACGCCCAACACCGCGAGACCGCTGATCACCACCGCAATCGCCGCGACCGCGTTGTTGACGCCCCGGCGGGTGAGCAGGTGCTTCGCCGGCAACAAGGCCGCGGACAGGATTAAGGCGGCCAGCAAGGGCAGGAAGATGAGCCGCAGACGGTCAATTGCCAGGCCAAGCAGAATCAGGAACCCGGCAACGAACACGACGCGCAGGGCCAGCTCCGAAACAGTCTGAAGCCAACGCGGCGAGAGCGAACTCATGGGCCGAACCAACGAATACGGGCCAACGGTGCGCCAATCATAGTGCCGGGGTAGTCGCTGATTGATCGCGGTTCGGATCGAATCCGTCGCAATGCCGGACCGGCAGCGCCGGATACCTGGGGAACCGCAGGTCTTCGTCTGCTCGCCCACAGCGAAGGTAGGTCGATCCCCGCCGAGTCGGTACCAGGCGGGCAAACTGACATTCGCTGCACAGCCCCAGTTGCTGACTGGAAAGTGTCACGGGCGCTGCTTTCTGAGGCGGACTTGATTGAAGCCGCGCGACGCGGCTGCATAGCATTGATTCAACGTTCGGCAATCGCGCACCCGGCCACTGGCGTAGATGGTGTGCCTTGGATCAGAGATTGATTCAGGATGCGACTGACAGTACTTGGTTCCGGGGCAGCGTGTGCCGGTGGGGGCGGCAACAGCTCGGGATATCTGGTCGAGGATGTGGGCGTCCGGATCCTGCTGGATTGTGGTCACGGAGTGGCCAGCTCGCTCATCGCCATGATGCCAGCCGACGAGATTGACCATATCTTCGTCTCTCACATGCACGCCGATCACTTTATCGACCTGTTGCCGCTGCGCTTCGCCGTTACCAAGGAAATGGACGGCCGATCACCGCCTCGCGGATGGCTGCATCTCCCTCCCGGGGGTCGCGAAGCGTTGTCACGGATTCTCTCCGCCGTCAGTTTCCCAGCCGACTTCTTCGACAATGTCTGGCAGATCCAGGAGTATCGATCTGGTGAGACATACGAACTCTCCACCGGCCTGCAGGCGCGACTCGCCGGTGGGGTGCACTACATCCCCGGCTGGGCCATTCGGATCGACGGCACTCGCAGCCTGACCTACACCGGCGACACCGCCCCCTCACCCGCGATCTGCGATCTGGCCCGCGGCTCCGATCTCCTCCTCGCCGAGGCGACCCTGGATGAACCGGAGGTCGGTCCTGTGCAGGGCCACCTCACCGCGACCCAGGCGGCCGAACTGGCCAAGGCCGCTGCAGTACGAGAATTGATGCTGACTCACTTCTGGCACGACGCCGACCGCGATCTTGCCGCTCGATCCGCTCGAAGTGTCCTGGGCTGCGATGTAGCGATCGCGTACGACGGCGCGGTGCTGGACCTGTAGGCTGACCAGCTTCGCGGTTCGACTGAGCGACCGACATCAAATCACTCTGCACTGTTCGACACGGGGGCCCGGACCTGGGGACGGTGTAGAGGACCGGTGACGGTAAGCTACACACGTGCAATCCGGAGCGCCCGCGATCCGCGGGGAGAATCTGACTGTCAGCATCGACGACCAGACGCTGCTCGAACGCGTCAGCGTGGGCGTGCACGGCGGCGAACTGCTGGGCATCGTCGGACCGAACGGCGCCGGTAAGACCACGCTGTTGCGCGCATTGTCCGGCGATCTGGAACTGTCCGAAGGAACGGTCTACATCGATGATCGTCCATTGAGCGATTTCGATTCGCGCGAGCTGGCACGCCGCCGCGCGGTGATGCCGCAAAGCTCGTATCTGCCCTTCCTCTTCACCGCCCGCGAAGTCGTTCGCATGGGCCGCGCGCCCTGGGAGGGCGAGCGGGGCGAACGCGAGCACGGCGCCAAACTGACCGACTACGCCATGGGTCTGACCGACACGCAGGAATACGCCATCCGCGCCTACCCGACGCTGTCCGGCGGCGAACAGTCGCGCGTCACCCTGGCACGCGTACTGGCCCAGGAAACGCCGATCTTGCTGATCGACGAGCCCACGGCGCACCTGGACCTACGCCACCAACATCTGGTGTTGCAACTGGCCCGGGAGCTCGCGTCGGAAGGCGCAGCGGTCGTCGCCGTGCTGCACGATCTCAACCTGGCGACCATGTATGTCGACACCGCCCTGGTCCTGCACCGCGGCAAGCTGGTGGCCTCGGGTCCTGTCGAGACGGCACTGCATCCTGATCTCCTCGGTCCGGTCTTTGGGCTTGAGTTCGTGCATCAACCGCATCCAGACCTCGATCGACCAATGCTGGTGCCCTTGCCCTCGACCGTTTCGCACGAACGAGGCTGACGTCTGCCCACCCGATGAGCTTGCGTCACAGACGACAGACGACGCAGCGCTCTGCCAAAACAGCAGGGGAATTTCAGTGATTTGTGCATTTTTGCTTGTGGTTAGCGATAAACTCAGAAGTGCCACTCCATAGTCGGCGCACCATGGCATGTTCAGCCGGCTTGCAGAGTGGGGACGGGAGGCCCGGATGCGGCCACGAGAAACTCGTACGAGTCTGCTGGAGCGCGTAGTCGAGCTCGGTGGGGCGACGGTCGCTCAGCTATCGAATGAGCTTGAAATCTCAGACGCGACGGTCCGCCGGCACCTGGATCGGCTCGAAGCCGAAGGACTGCTTCAGATCGAAGCGCTGCGGCGCGGACCAGGGCGACCCTCATACCTCTATCGAGCAACCGACGCCGGCGTCAGGACAGTACGCGACCATACGCCGGAGTTGGCCGAACGCTTGCTGAGCGAAATGGTCCGCTTGCAGATCGAGCAATCGACGATCTCAGAAGCCCTCGCCGACCAGGTCGCCGATGCGCATCGCTCCGAAGTGCCAAGCGGGTCGCTCGAGCAGCGTGTCGACGCGGTGGTTGACGCCTTGCGCCCGGAAGGGATTCTCGATCACTGGCAGCGGACCGAGAGCGAGCTGCAACTGGTCAACAATGCATGCCCGTACATCGGTGCGGCGAATACGAGCTCCTGCGTGTGCGATGCCGACCGCCTGGCAATCGAAAAACTCCTCGGCGTCGAGGTGGAACAGACCGAGAGGCTGGCCACGGGCGACGACGGATGCGTCTATATCATCCCGCTGGAGCCGATTTCCCTCGATGCAGAATTCAAACACGCCGTCTAGCTCGGGCCGCAACGCCCGCAGCTGGGACGGTGCTCCCGGACAACAGAAAGCACCCGGTGAATGACATCACCACTGTTCGAGATCGATGCGCTGGAAGTCGCGGTTGAAGACAAGCAGATCGTGAACGGTCTGTCGTTGACGCTGCGCCCCGGTGAGGTGCACGCGATCATGGGTCCCAACGGATCCGGCAAGAGCACGCTGGCCAATTCGCTGATGGGCCATCCGCGGTACACGATCAACGGCGGCGACATTCGGCTGTCCGGTCAAAGCGTGATCGAGATGGCGCCGGACGAGCGCGCCCGCGCCGGACTGTTTCTCGCCTTCCAGTACCCCACCGACATTCCCGGCGTGTCGATGATCAACTTCCTGCGCCGCTCGATGAGCGCGCGGCGAGGCGAAGAGATTCCGGTGCGGGAGTTCCGCCAGGTGCTCAACGATGTCCTCGGCCGCCTGCAGATGGACGAACAGTTCGTTCGCCGCTACGTCAACGACGGATTCTCCGGCGGCGAAAAGAAGCGCGCTGAAATCCTCCAGCTTGGACTGCTCCAGCCACGTGTCGCGGTGATGGACGAAACGGACTCCGGCCTCGATATCGATGCGCTCAGAATCGTCAGCGAAGGAATCAATACCTTCCATTCGGACCAGAACGCGATTCTGCTGATTACCCATTACCAACGCATCCTGCGCTACGTCCAGCCAGACCATGTCCATGTCCTGATCGATGGCCGAATCGTCGAGTCAGGCGATGCCAGCTTGGCCGAGCGGCTCGAGCGGGACGGCTACGAACCGTTCATGGAACAGACCAAAGAGGGGGTCTTGAGCTCATGACCACACCTGCAACCAGCGCGCCGGCATCACCGAGCGCCGACTACGAAATGGGATTCCACGACGACGTCGAGGCGCTCGTCAAGCTGCCGAAGGGGTTGTCCCGCGAGGTCGTCAATACGATCTCGGACATCAAGGACGAGCCCGACTGGATGCGCAAGCTGCGCCTCAAGGCGCTCGACCATTTCAACGCCCGGCCGATGCCCGAGTGGGGCGGAGACCTGAGCGATATCGACTTCAACGACATCCACTACTACGTTCGAGCCACCGACCGCGACGAGTCCTCGTGGGAAGACGTCCCCGACTACATCAAGGACACCTACGACAAACTGGGCATTCCCGAGGCTGAGAAGCAGGGTCTGCTGGCCGGCGTCGGCGCGCAGTACGACTCCGAAGTCGTCTACCACAACATCCGTGAGGATCTCGAAGAGAAGGGCGTCCTCTTCCTGGGCACCGACCAGGCGCTGCGCGAGTATCCCGATCTGGTGAAGGAATACTTCACCACCGTCATCCCGCCCAACGACAACAAGTTCGCGGCGCTGAACACGGCCGTCTGGTCGGGTGGCTCGTTCATTTACGTGCCTCCAGGGGTGACCGTCGATATTCCCCTGCAGGCCTATTTCCGCATCAACTCGGAGGACATGGGCCAGTTCGAGCGCACCCTGATCATCGCCGACGAGGGCTCGCAGGTGCACTACGTCGAGGGATGTACCGCGCCGATTTACTCCTCCGACTCACTCCACTCAGCCGTCGTCGAGATAGTCTGCAAGGCCGGCTCCAACGTCCGCTACACGACGATTCAGAACTGGTCCAACAACGTCTACAACCTCGTCACCAAGCGCGCGACTGCCTATCAGGATGCGGTCATGACCTGGGTCGACGGCAACCTCGGCTCGAAGCTGACGATGAAGTACCCGGCCGTCTACCTGATGGAGCCGGGGGCGCACGGAGAGGTGCTCTCAATCGCCTCGGCGGGCCAGGGCCAGCAGTTGGACGCCGGCGCGAAGATCGTGCATGCCGCGCCAAACACTACATCCGTGATCACGTCGAAGTCGCTCTCGATGGACGGCGGTCGCTCGAGCTACCGTGGTCTGCTCAAGGTCTATGACGGCGCCGACGGCTGCCGCTCCAACGTCCGCTGCGACGCGTTGATGCTTGACGAGCACTCACGCTCGGACACCTACCCGGTGATGGAGATCGACGAGAAGCGCGTCGACATCGGCCACGAGGCGACCGTCTCCAAGGTCGGCGACGAGCAGCTGTTCTACCTGATGGCCCGCGGGCTGTCGGAGGCGGAGGCGACCAAGATGATCGTCAACGGCTTCGTCGAGCCGATCATCAAGTCGCTGCCGCTCGAGTACGCGGTCGAGATGAATCGCCTGATTGAACTGCAGATGGACGGCGCAATTGGCTAACCCGGCCGAACCTGCCGCCGCTTCGATCCGGGCCGCCGTGCCTGCGAGGGGTGGGCGATGACGCAAGCAACGCTGGAGGCCCCGGCGGACGCGGAGATCAAGCCGGACGAACTGCGCGCTCAAGTCGCAGAGCTCAGTCGCACCAAGGGCGAGCCCGACTGGTTGCTCGCCTTCCGTCTCGCCAGTCTCGAGCAAGCTCTGGGCATGGAGTGGTGGACCGGCCAGGAAGAATCCTGGCGTCGCACGCCGCGCGAGCGCCTGCCACGACGCGCGCGCGTCGGACGGGTTGCCGGCGGATCAAATGGCACCGCGGTCACCGTGCCTCAGCATGTGTTTACCCCACGTGCCCACGCCGGCTTGGTGCATCAGATCGACGGCCGCGTCGCCGCCTCCGACCTCGCCGAGCAGGCTCGCGCCCAGGGCGTGATCGTCAAGCCGCTTGCCGCCGCGGCCCGAGACAATGCCGAACTGATCCAGCAGTGGCTCGGCGCAGTCGGACCGCCCGCCGATCGCTACGACGCCTTCGGTCGCGCGCTTTGGACCCAGGGCGTCTTTGTCTACGCGCCCAGAGGTGCGGTCGTCGATGAGTCGCTCTTCTACCTGATCACGCAGGATGTCGCGCAGGGCGACCACTGGCATTACACCCTGGTCGTCGCCGAGCGCGAATCGCAGGTCTCATTGATCGATGGCGGCGACGCCGACGATCGCCGGGCCAATCTGGAAGAATCGCCATTGATCCATGCGTCCGTAGAGCTGATTGCCGAGGATGGAGCCAATCTCCAGTTCGCCTCGGTACAGCGTTGGCATCGCCAGAGCGCTGCCATCTCCACGACCCGGGGACGCGTCGGCCGCGACGCCTCGATCCGGGTGACCACGGCGGCCTTCGGCGCAGACCTGGACAAGCAACGGATCGATCTGGACCTGTCCCAGAGCGGTGGGTTCGCCGAGATCCGCGGACTCTTTGTCGGCGACGGCAAACAGCACATCGAGCATGTCACCCGGCAGCATCACAAAGGAGTCGGGGCGACCAGCGACCTGCTCATTCGGGGCGTGCTGACTGACGAATCGCAGGCCGTCCAATACGGCCTGATCCGGATTGAGCCTGAGGGCCAGAAGACCAGCGCCCACCAGACGATGCGCAATCTGCTGCTTGACGACGGCGCCGGCGCCGACCCGATTCCGATGCTGGAGATCGAAGCGGATGACGTGAAGTGCTCGCACGCCGCCGCCGTCGGTCCCGTTGACCCGGACCAACTCTTCTATCTCCAGGCGCGCGGCATCCCGCCCAACATCGCCGAGCGGATGGTGGTCCGCGGATTCCTCTCCGAAATCGCCGATGGCGTGCCCGATGAGCACATGCGCGAGGTGATCGACGAACTGGTCGAGATTCAGCTCGAGCCTGCGAAGGCAACGACATGAGTATCGAGCAGGTCGGAAATCTTGACGAGATCATGCCGGGCACGGCGCGAGTCGTCGAAGTCGGCGGACAGAGCATCGCCCTCTGCCGGGTCGAGGATGGCGAACTGTACGCCATCGAGAATCGCTGCACCCACGACGACGGACCGCTCGGCGAGGGCGAGCTGGAAGGCGACCGGATCGAGTGTCCGCGTCACGGCGCGTTGTTCGATGTGACAACCGGTCGAGCCGTCACCTTGCCGGCGATCGGTAAGGTTCGCTGCTTCGACGTGTCCGTCAGCGACGGTCGGGTCCAGGTCGAAGTTGACTGAAATGACAGCCGCTGCCCCGCTCGACACCGCGGCGATCCGCGAGCAGTTTCCAATCCTTGCTCGCGAGGTCCACGGCCGCCCGCTGGTCTATCTCGACAATGCGGCGACAACGCAGAAACCGCAGTCGGTGATCGACGCGTTGTCCCACTACTACTCGACCATGAACGCCAACATCCATCGCGGCCTCCATACGTTGGCCGAGGAAGCGACCGCGGCCTACGAAGACGTGCGCAAACAAGTGGCCGCCTTCATCGGGGCTGGAAGCCACCGCGAGGTGGTGTTCACTCGCAACACCACCGAATCGCTGAACCTGCTCGCCTATACGCTCGGCTCACGCCTGCGACCGGGCGATGAGATCGTCCTGACGACAGCAGAACACCACTCCAACCTCGTTCCCTGGCAGTTGGTCACGCAACGAACAGGCGCCGTACTCCGCTTTATCGAACTCAACGACGATCAGCAGATCGACGTCGACACCGCCCGAGCCGCGATCAACGCCAACACCCGGATCGTTTCGATCGTGCACATGTCCAACGTGCTCGGCAGCGTCGCGCCGGTCGCCGAGATCTCCGCAATGGCCCGCTCCGTCGGCGCCACCATGATTGTCGACGCCGCCCAGAGCGCTCCGCACATGCCCGTCGACGTCTCGCAGCTTGGCGCAGATTACCTGGCCTTCTCCGCCCACAAGATGCTCGGTCCGACCGGCGTCGGCGTGCTCTGGGGACGGCAGGATCTGCTGGCCGACCTCGATCCATTCCTGGGTGGCGGCGAGATGATCAGCGTCGTCACCCGCGAGGAATCGTCCTGGGCCGCCCTCCCGCACAAGTTCGAGGCCGGTACGCCCAACATCGCCGACGTCGTCGCCTTCGGTGCGGCGCTCGATTTCCTCAACGATGTCGGCATGGACGCGATCGCTGCTCACGACGCTGACCTGACTCAATACGCCGTCGAGCGGCTGTCGCGGCTGGAGGGCTTGGACATCTACGGACCGTCCGACCCGGCCGAGCGCTCGGCCGTGATCGCCTTCAACTACCGCGACATCCACTCGCACGACGTCGCCACGATTCTCGACCGTTCCGGCGTCGCGATTCGCGCCGGACACCACTGCGCTCAACCCCTGATGCGTACGCTTGAAGTGCCGGCGACCGCGCGAGCGTCGTTCTATCTCTACAACGAACGCTCGGAAGTGGACGCCCTCGTCGATGGACTGTTGGAAGCAGGCGAGCGCTTTGGGTTCGAGCGGGGAGTGTAAGGATGACCAGCAGTCGGGAATCGCAGAACCCTGTTGATCTGGACGATCTGTACAGAGACGTCATCCTCGATCACTACCGCAGTCCCCGCAATCGCGGCGTGCGTGAAGATGCAACCATCTCCGCGGAGGGATTCAATCCGTCCTGCGGTGATGAAATCCAGCTCTCAGTCGCAATCGTCAACCAGACGCTGAATGGACTCGGATTCGGCGGCAGCGGCTGCTCGATCTCCCAGAGTTCCGCTTCAATGATGACCGAAGCGTTGACCGGTCGGAGCCTCGAATCGGCTCGGGAAATGTCCAGGCATGTCCAGCAAATGTTGACCGACGACACCTTCGACCTCGACGCGGTCGACCTCGGCGACCTCGAAGCGCTCTCCGGCGTCGCAAAGTTCCCGGTGCGGATCAAGTGTGGGTTGCTCGCCTGGAAGGTGCTCGACCAGGCCCTCGCCAACGCTAGCGGCGAAGCGCTCAATGACGACAGCGACATTCCCACCCGCGTCACCAGCGGCTAGATTCTGAATACGACTTCAGGGACAGGAGACCGACATGGCCAGTGAACGGGAAGTGCTCGAAGCGCTGAAGACGGTCTTCGACCCCGAAATCGGCATCAACATCGTCGACCTCGGACTTGTCTACGCCATCGAGACGCCGACGGATGACAGCGTCAAGGTCGAGTTCACCCTCACCTCACCTGCCTGCCCGGTCGGCCCAATGATCAAGGCCCAGATCGAACAGGCCGCCTCAACCGTCGAAGGCGTCGACCACGTCGAGTCCGAGATCGTCTTCTCCCCACCATGGGATCCCCGCGAAATGTGCTCCGACGAGGCGAAATTCGAGCTGGGGATCTTCTAACCCCGCTGGCCCGTTCCCGATTCCATCGGAGAGCCGCCCGATTGCGCCGCCCCGGCTCCGTTGGCTGAGCCAACCTGCGCACCGTTTGAGAACTGATGCTGCGGCTCGGTCCGAGCGACCAGGCTCGCGACCAGCGGTCGTACGAACCTGAGCGACGGACTCGGGATTCGGGGGTTCGGGATGTAGTGAGCCAGCGCGAAGAAGACCATCGACAGGCCGAGACAACCAATGTTCACGACCAGTAGCAGGTCGTAGGCGCCCGTCACTTCGTAGATCGCCCCGCCTACCGTCGGTACCAGGAACTGTCCGATCGTCTCGAACATGAACAGGGTGCCCATGATCGCACCGAAATGCGCTAATCCGAACGTCTTGGGCAAGATCAACGGCTCCAGCACTGGACCACCCGCCGATCCGATCATCCAACAACACAGGAACAATGTGACCGCGAGCGTCAGATGGGAATCGTGCAGGATCAGCAACAGGAACATGCCGACCGACATGATCGCCGCCAATCCGACCGAAGCCAGCTCGATCGACGGAATTCGTTCCGCCAACAGTCCGAAGGTCGGTCTCGATATCAACCCGCCTAATGCCTGTAGCGACAGGATCACTGAGATGGTTTCGCGGCTAATGCCCATCGACTCATAGACCGGTGTGCCGTTGAACATCCAGCCGAACATGGCGAAGAAGAATGTCGCGAACGCCAGGGCAATGACCCAGAAGTTCCACGTGCGCATCGCCTGTTTGACGGTCAGGCCACTGAACATGCCGGGCCGTCGTCCCTCCGAGCCTGCCGGCGCGGGCTCACCATCGACCTCCAGCCCCTTCTCGTGCGGGTGATCTCGAACCAGGAACAGCCCGAGCGGGAGGAACACCACCGCCAGGATGGCGGCCGCAAACAGGAATGAGACGTCCCAGCCCACGTTGTCGATGATCTGCTGCATCAGCGGCATCAGGAATCCCCCCAGGGAGAAACCCATCGCCATGATCCCCACGGCGCGTCCGCGCTTGCGCTCGAACCAGCGCGAGATCAGCACCTGGAACGGGATGTAGAACATGAACCCGCGGAAGAACGAATTGATCGCAAAGTAGAGGTACCACTCGAGGATGGATGACGTGGTCGCCAGCAGTACGTAGGAGGCGCAGGTAAAGATCGTCCCCCAGATGATCGAACGTCGCGGGCCGTAGCGGTCGACCACTCGGCCGGCGAGCGGTGACGCAAGGCCGCTGACCAGGAGCGAGACGGAGATGCCGGTCTGCAACAGCGTGCGCGACCAGCCGAACTCCTCTTCAAGGGGCGTGACGTAGTAGCCCAGCACCCAGAAGGAAACGCCCGACGCGATCGCCATGCCGATCACTGCGGCAACGAGGATGTACCAGCCGTAGTAGGCGTTGCGGAGTTTGGTGATCACAGGGGTCTCAGGCAGCCCATCGGCGCGTCCTCGATGCCCGGCGGATGGGCGAACGACAGAATTCTATCGCGCCGCAGACGATCAACCTACGCACGGGAATGCAGAGCGCATGGCTGCCTGATCAGGCGCCGGTCAGTTCGATCGCCGCGGCAGCCTCGATCGTCTGACCCTCGACTGCAGCCACCGCAGTGATGGCGTTCGACGACCGGAGTTGGATCCAGGGATGTCGGCGGGAGCCGCCTTCGTAGCTCAGGGTGCTTGAGCGCGACAGCCAGGCCTGCCGAACGTCGTGCTCACAGGGAATCTCCGAGGCCGCTCCGCTGCCGTTGCTCGGCTGCACAACCAGCAATGGGTCGTATCTGACGATTGCCACCGCCGCTGCGTCGGTGGTCGGTGAGTGCAATGTCACCGTCAGTCCGTCGCCGACGTCGAAACTCGACGTGATCGCGTCGTCGTCGCGCTCGACGTTGATTTCTCCCACGCTGGGCAGGTACCTCCAGTGTGCGGCGATCGCGTCGCGCGCTGCCTCCGAGTCGACCACCGCGTCGACGACGTAGAGCGCCGGGATGAGCCCGACTCGGCAGCCCACCATCAGCAGTGCCTCGCGGTAGGGGCCCACCGGGCTGTCGGCGCGGTCGATCACGCTGACCCGTCCGTAGGTCGGGGCCGAGCGCGTGACGATGTCGGGCAGGTTGCGCCGGGCGCTGGGCACCGGGATCTCGTACGTGATGTGCTGGACGACCGCCTCGCCGATCTCCCAGGGCGGCTCCGGAGCATCGCTCTCGACATTGACGACGGGCAGGCCGGAACTGTCGATCAGACCGGATTCTGGCATGATGCTTCCTTCCCGCCGGGCCGTTCATTCCCGGCCCATCGATCCAATGGCGCTAGGCAGAGGGCACGTGACAGAATCCCACACCCCAGGCGCCGGCGCCCAGCAATCCGCCGACCGTCGGACCGAGTTCGGTGATCTGGATCTCTTCCACGTTGAGCCGCGCCGACGCCTTGTCGCCGAGCCTGGCTGCCGCCTCCGGCGCCAGCGCATGCGTGACGACGAGGATTGCCGCCTCTTCGCCGAGAATGTCCGCCGCCCGGTCGAGCAGCATCTCCTCGGCCGCTTCCTCATCATCCGCGAGCTCAACCGCCTTGATCCGGTCGCGTGCGCGGAAGACGGGGACGCCGAAGTCCAGCGGACCGATCCCGCTTTGCGACTGCACCGCCGACAGCTCGCCCGCCCGATCGAGACCATCCACGTCAGGCGCGATCATGAAGATGTCGGCGCTGGCCGTCACCTCGTGGGGGGCGGGGCCGCCCCCCCCCCCACCGCGCGCGGGGCGGTGTAAAAAAAACCACCCCCACCCCCACACACGAGCGGAGGGGGGGGCGGCGGGGGAGTATAAAAA
>VXQZ01000020.1:0-5000 GCA_009838735.1 Chloroflexota bacterium | reverse complement strand
AGGTGATCCGCGCCATCCCGCACATGTGGACGAATGAAGTCGCCGGCTGGGACGGCAAGTACTTCTCGATGCCCGAGCGCGCCGTCATCCCGAAGCCGGTGCAGCAGCCGCATCCGCCGATGTGGGTGGCCGTCTCCAGTCCCGAAACGGCGATCCAGGCCGCCGAGCGCGGCATGGGACTGCTGGGCGTCTCGATCGGCACGCCGTCCCAGTACGAGCAGCGCATCGCCGACTACCGCCGCGTGATCCGCAACGCCGACCCGGTCGGCAAGTTCGTCAACAACCAGGTCAACGGCGTCGGCTGGATGTACACCGGCGAAACCGACGAAGAAGCGATCGCCCTGGGCGGCGCCGGCGCTGCTGCCTTCATGAGCGCGGCCGCGCACCTCGTTGGCGTTGGCAGCATCTACCCATCGCCGGCATACAGTTCCCAGGCCTCGGCGATCCAGCTCCGCGACCGCCCCGGCGACGTGATCAACCCGCTCCAGCAGGGCACGCCGATCGGCAACCCCGAGACCGTCATCGCCGCCCTGCGCCAGTGGGAAGAGATCGGCGTCGACCGCATGGTTTTCCTGATCAACTTCGACCAGGTCGTACCGCACGAGAAGATCCTCGCCTCGCTCAAACTGTTCGCCCGCGAGGTCATGCCAGCCTTTGAGGAGCCCGAGGGTCCGCCGCTGACGCGGCTGCCCGACTTCGACGCGGTCGAGGAGGTCGGCCTGCTCGCCGCGGCCGGAGGCGGCGACTAGCGACTGACAAGGTCGGCCCACGACACTGACCACCCTCCGAACGACCCGATCGCGCAGTTCAGGAATGCTGAAACGTAAACTGGGCGATTGATGGTGTCGTCAATCCCGCGTTCTCGACGCTGGCGCAAGCCGGTCGCGCTTATATTCTGTGGCAGTCGCGCGAGGAAGTTCGTGCAGAATTTCACACGCACCCTTCCAGCTTGAGAGGCTCGCCACCATGGCCGACTCAGTGTCCGAGGCACATCAGCAGATTGCCGTCCGCTATCCACGCTCCGCGTCATTGCGAGACGGCCACCGGATCTCGCTGCGGCTCATGGCGCCCGGCGATGAGGACCTGATCCTCAACTTCGCCCGCTCGCTGCCCGCCGACGATCTGCTCTTCCTGCGCCGGGACATCACCCAGCAGTTCGCAGTCGACCGCTGGATGCAGGAGATCGTCGAACAGCGCACCTTCACGGTGCTGGGCTTCGACGGCGACGAACTCCTCGGCGAAGGCGACCTCAACTACTCCTCCGCCGACTGGACCCGGCACCTGGGCGAGATCCGGCTCCTGCTCTCTCCGGCGGCCCGCGGACGCGGCCTGGGTCGAGTGCTGGCCGAAGAGATCTACGCCATTGCCCAGCTGCTCGAGTTGCAACTGCTGACCGCCCGCATGGTCCTCGACCAGGCGGCCGCGCAATCGGTCTTCCGGCGACTCGGATTCCAGCGCGAGGCCGTGCTCTGGGACTACGTGATCGACGCCGACGGCAAGACCCACGATCTACTAATCGCCACCCGGCGGATGAAGTCGCCGCGCTCCGGCTCCTAGCCCTCCCGACCGACCGCTATTCAACCAGACCGTGCAGGCGGTTGAAATCGACGTGGCGATCCGCATTCAACTCCCGGCCCGCCAACCCTGAGTAGTCAGCGTCATATCTCCAGGCGCGGAAGACCCAGTTGGCCAGGTCGCCGCGTTGCTTCATCTGGAACGGCGAGACCCACTCCCAGACGACTGTTCCCTGTGAGTCTACCTCGAACAGACGTCCTGCAGCGCCTTCGGTGACCAGATGATTGTCGTTGGGCAGCCTGGCGACGCCGGAGATGTGGGCGGAGAAGAACTGTTCTCGCGGATCGCCCTGGAAGACGACGTCGAACTCGTCCGTTTCCGGGTCGATTGAGAGGATGCGGGAGTAGGCGAGATCCTGCAAGCGGTGCATGCCGTTGTCGTAGACCAGTACGCGGCTGTCGTCCTGCCACGAGGCGTGGTGCTGGTGGGAGATCTCGGGTTGGCCGAATCGCCAGCGCAGCGTGCCGGGGCCGTCGTCCTCCGGTGGATCGACGATGCCGATCGTGCTGACGTTTCGGGCTGAGAAGAGCAGGCCGCCATCGGGGATCTGTTCGATGCTGTTGACGTGGGTCCACTCCCAGGTGTTCTCGAGCGGACAGATGATGGCATCCTCGGGCTTGAGCACCCTCCAGAGGTTGATCCGGCTGACTTCGGCGCCCTCGGCGTCGATTTCGATGATGTCGTCGCCCATCATGTTGGGCGGCATCGGTTGCTCGGGCTGACGTCCGCCGCCGATCACGGCTTCTTCGATGTCCTTGGTCATCTCGACCCACTCGAGGGTCACAGTGTGTCCGTTGTCGAGGCGGTGGAAGTCGTGGTGGATGCCCGGGTTGTCGTATTCCCAGACAATGTTGCCGTCCCAGTCGAGCTCGCGCAGGCCGTTGCCGCGGCCGCCCAGCATGTTGAAGATTTCGGGCGGACCGCCGGGATCGACGGCAAAGCGCGATTCGCTCCCGCTGGTACGCGGCGCGGGCGGATGCTCGGGCGCGACCAATGCCAGCAGGTTGCCGTTGGGCAGGAGCTCGACGGTGAAGAAGCGCCGGTCGTCGATGTGCCAGCGGTGGACGACGCGGCCCTGCATGTCGATCAGCACGGCGTCGTTGGAATTGGTGCCGCAGACCAGGGTGTAGCCCTTGCATGAACGGGCCGGATTGTGATGAGTCAGTCCTGTCGGGCGATGGATTGGCCAACCCATGTGCTCAGGCCTCCTCTGCGTGCATGGTGTTTCCGGCCTCGACGAGCGGCAGCACCTCATGCGCGATGCGCTCGGCTTCTTCCAGATGTGGGTAGGCGGAGAGGATGAACTCGTCGAAGCCCAGCTGCTGGTAGGCGGTCAGTTCATCGGCGGCCTGTTGTGGCGTGCCGACGATCGCCGTGCCGAGGTTCACCCGGACGCGCGAGATGCCGTTCCAGAGTCGTTCGCCGAGACGGTCGTCCTCGACTCGGCGGGCCTGGGCGGCGGCGCCGACCATGGCGGTCGATTTGACCGCCGCCGCCCGCTGGGCGAGGACTTCGGGATGAGCTTCGGAGAGCAGTTCCGATGCGGCGCCCCAGGCTTCGGCTTCGGTCTCTCGGACGACCAGGTGGGTCCGCAGTCCGAACCGAGGCAGTCGCCCGGCGAGGCCGTAAGCGTCGCGGGCCCGATCGAGCAGGGCGGCCATCGCGTCCTGCGGCTGAATCCAGCAGAGCAGGACGTCTCCGCGCGCGGCGGCGAGGCGCAGTGCGGCGTCAGAGGCGCCGCCCAGGTACCACTCCGGCCCGGGTTGAGCGGGTCTGGGAGCGACGATCGCGCCGTTGAGTTGGACCGATTCGCCGCCGAAGTCGAGCGGGCCGCCGGTGTCCCAGAGTTGGGCGCAGGCGTCGATGAATTCGTCGGCTTGCGCATAGCGGTCGGCGTGGGAGCCGCCGATCCCGAGGCGCTCGTTGTCGCCCTGGATCCCGCCGGGCACGATGTTGATATCGATCCGTCCGCCGGAGATTTCGTGCAGGGTCGCGGCTTGTTGCGCGAAGAGTCCGACCGGCGTGATGCCGGGCCGAACGGCGATCAGCAGCCGGATCCGTGATGTGACCGCGCAAAGGGCGGAGGCCGTGGTCCAGGTCTCGGCGAGCGGTGCGGCGTGTTCGAAGGAGCCGTTGGCGAAGCGGGTCGGGATCAGCAGCGAGTGGTAGCCGAGCCGCTCGGCGTTGAGCACGACATCCCGGAGGTAGGTGAAGGTCGGCTCCCGCTGGGCGCGGAGTGAGCCGATCCGGTCGCCGTCGCCGTCAATCGGGACGAACCAGCTGAACTTCGGCGGCGGGCGCTCGCTCATGGCCCAAGTCTATGCATCGAGGAAGTCGTTGACCTCCTGGAGGAAGCAATCGAGCTGATCATGGTGGACCCAGTGACCGGCCTCGGCGATGCCGACCCGTTTGGCCTGGGGGAACGATTCGGTTCGCTCGTCCTCGTTAGGGTCGCCCTGGGATTCGAGGCCGGCGATCAGGAGGGTGGGCATTCGTACACGGCCCCAGATTTCCTCGGCGTCGGTCTCGTTGAACGGATAGGGCGACGACGAGCGGGCGTAGTTGTCGAACTTCCACATGAACGTGCCGTCCTCGTTCTGGTGGACGGCGTGGGTGGTCAGGTGCAGCGCCTGTTCGTCCGAGAGCCGCGGGTTGGCCTCCTGCATCCGCTCGACGGCGTCTTCCAGGGTCGGATAGCGACGGGGCAGGCGCCCAGCGAAGCGGTGGGTGTCAGAGATCCACTCCGACATGCGCTGGTGTGCGGGGACCGCGGAGTGGGAGTCGGTGACGCGGCGCGAGGGGCTGAGGCCTTCAATGGCGATCAGCTTCGCCACCCGTTCCGGATAGATGCCGGCGTACTCGAGGCAGATGCGTCCGCCGAGCGAGTGTCCGAGCAGGGTGACCGGAGCGAGGTGCTTCTGTCGCACGAGCTGGGCCAGGTCGTAGACGTAGTCGATCATCGAGTAACCGGAGCCATTCACCCACTCGGAGTCGCCGTGGCCGCGCAGGTCGGGGGCGATGACGTGGTAACGGTCCTTGAGCGCCAGCGCGACCCAATCCCAGGATCGGCAATGGTCGCGGCCGCCATGGACGAGGATCAGGGGCGGCGCCGTCGGATTGCCCCAGTCGACGTAATGCAGTCGGAGGCGCTGGGAGAAATAGATCTGTGATGCCGGGTAGTCGGTGAGTTGGGTCATGGGAGGATCGTAAAGGGTGTGTTGGTAACGGAGCGTCGGGGAGGGCACGGGGAAGCCGGCAGCGGTGGGAATGCTGCCAGTCGGCGGCTTCGGTGTTGATGGCGGGCGGCCCTCACCCCAACCCCCCGCATCAAGTGCGGGGCAGGCTTCACCCTCAGTGAGAGGGGGCCAGAAGGGGGGGCGGAGGGAGGTTAGCCGGCGGCCTGGGCGTAGATCTGGGGTGGGATC
>VXQZ01000047.1 GCA_009838735.1 Chloroflexota bacterium | reverse complement strand
CCGCGTCATCGGCGTCGATCCACGCCCGGCATACGAGATCGAGGGCGAGATCATCGATCCGTCCGAGCTTGATGCCCGCTTGCCCGAGGCCGATTTCATCGTCACGACGGTTCCGCACACGCCCGAGACCGAGTTCATGTGGAACGCGGAGCGGTTCTCGCTGATGAAGCGCTCCGCTTACTTCATCAACATCGGGCGCGGAATGACGTGCAAGCTCGATGATTTGGTCGCAGCGCTGGACGAAGGCCAGATCGCCGGCGCTGGTCTCGACGTCTATGAAATCGAACCATTGCCCGAGGGTCATCCACTCTGGCAGGCCGAGAACGTGATCTTGACGCCGCACATCGCGGTCGCCGACGCGGAGAACATTCCAGAGCGACGCTTCGAGCTGATCCTGGAGAACGCGCGCCGACTCGTTGAGAGGCGCGAATTCGTTAACGTCGTCGACAAGGACAAGTGGTACTGACGCCACCTGGATGGAGTTGATTGGATTCGAGGACCGTCATGAAGATCGTGGAAATGTACGGCGATTCGCGAGTGGGAGTGATTGAGGTCCCGGAGCCTGAACCGCGCGACAATTGGGTCATCGTCAAGGTGATCGCCAGCACGATCTGCGGAACCGAGCTTCGCAGCTACCGGCACGGCGAGCGAGACTTCAATTCCCATTCGTACAATTCAGGACACGAGGCGGCCGGGGTCGTCGTGAAGACCGGCCCGGCAGCCAGGATTGCGGAGGGGACGCGCGTCGCGGTGATTGCCCACATGGGCGAGCAATGCGGTCAGTGCTGGTACTGTCACCAGGGTCTCTGGCTGCTCTGCACGGATCTGACCGAAGGAGGCGAGGAGTACCTGGGCACGCATACGCAGTACATCTCGCGTCCCGACACGCACTGCATCCCGATGCCCGACGACGTTCCTTTCGAGATCGGCTCGATCCTGGTTGATGCGGTCGGCACGCCGTATCGAGCGCTTCGCCGGTTGGGGGTGAACGGATTCGACACGGTGTTGATCACCGGGTTGGGTCCTCTGGGCGCCTCCGCTGCGATCATCTGCGAGCGGCTCGGGGCACGGGTGATCGCCACGGAACCGGCCGAGTTCCGGCGCAGCATGGCTCGTGACTATGGCGTCGATGTCGCAATCGATCCTGTCTCAGAAGACGCGCTTGAGCGGATCATGGAACTGACGGACGGTCGCGGGCCTGATGTGGCGCTCGACTTCACGGGCTACACCGAACCCCAGATGCTCTGCGTCGACGCGGTCAGGGTCGGCGGTCGCGTTGGATTCATTGGCCTCAAGTTCGACGAGACGCCCGACGGCCCGGTGCCACGGCCGACGCCGATCACCGTGGCCGGTCACCTGCTGCCCAAGGAACTCACGCTGATCGGCAGTTGGAGCGTCGCGCCGCACGAGATGTTGGAGCTGTTCGAACTGGTCCAGCAAGGCCTGCCGGTCGAGCAGCTGATCACCCACCGCTTCAGCCTGGACGAGGCGCAGGAAGCCTACGAGACGGCCTTCAATCAACGCGGCTGCAAAGTGATCATCGATCCGTGGGCCTAGCGGATCACCTCGTCGACAAGTAGCCGGGTGAACGCATCCTGGCTGAGACCGAGTTCCTGTCTGTAGACCTGTTCGTTGTGCTCTCCGAAGAACGGAGCTCGATGGATGGGCAGGCGCTGGCCGTTCCAGAGAAACGGCTGATTCTGGGCCATGAACTTGATCCCGACCGGGTGATCGAACTCGTGGAAGAAGCCCGCCATTGACGGATCGGTCTCAACCAAGTCTTCGATGTCCTCGTTTGGTCCTGCCGGAACGCCGGCTTCGACGAATCTTTGCGTCGCCTGCCAGACGTCCTGTGTGCAGGTCCACTCGGTGATTGCCGCTTCGATCTCGTCTTCGGCGGCCTGTCGGCCGGCCAGCGAGCGGAGATCGTCGCGCGAGGCCAGATCATCGCGGCCGATCACACGGCAAATCTCCAGCCAGTCGATCGTGTTCCGGGCACTCAGCGCCAGCCAACGATCGTCGCCGGCGCAGCGGAAGAGACCGTGCGGCGCCATTTCAGGCGAGCGATTGCCTCGGCGCTCCGTCAGTGTGCCGTTGGCAAGCTGCTCAATCAGTTCGGTGTCGAGCAGGTGGATGCCGGCCTCGTATTGGGGAATCTCGATCTCCTGGCCGACTCCGGTGCGGTCGCGTTGGATCAACGCGGAGAGGATCGCCGTCGCGGCCAGCGGTCCGAGCGTGAAATCGGTGTGCAGCAGGACGCCGGTCGGCTTCCGATCGGCGGCGCCGGTGTGACCGGCCAGACCGCAGAGTGCGACGACGCTGTTGCCGATCCCCTTCCACGACGCCTTCGGTCCCCAGGTGCCCATCACGGGCAGACTGCAGGCAACGATGCGCGGATTGATCTTCTTCAAGTCGTCGAATCCGAGACCAAGTCGCTTCATCACGCCGCCTGTGAAGTTGTCGGTCACAACATCGGCTTCGCGAATCAGGTCATAGGCGACGCGCAATCCGTCGGGAGCGCCGAGGTTGAGGTTGATGCTGCGTTTGTCGGTGTTGCAGTCCTGGAAGAACGCGCCGGTCTCGATCGTCGGCGGATCGTATGCAGGCAGCGCGACGCGAAGGGTGTCAATCCTGGCGTCGGATTCGATCTTGATCACGTCCGCGCCGAGATTGGCCATCAGCTCGGTGGTCAGAGGTCCTGCGGCTTGCCAGCAGAAGTCGATGACTCGAATGCCCTTGAGGGGTAGACCGTTACGACTCCACCTTCCCGTCCCCGATTCAATCGGGGACCCGTTCGAGGCCCCTGTTGAAACGGCCCTGCCTTGCTCGCGCCGAGCAAGAACGGGTCCCCGCTCAGAGGCGGGGACGGGAGGTTCCATGCACCCATCAGTGGCAGAAGGCGGCCCCGCGATCAGGCCACTCGCGAGCAATCGCTCATATTCCTCATTAGCCAGACCAAGCAGTTGGACCAACACGTCTGCCGAATCCGCCCCCAACTCCGGAGCAGGCCGTCCGACCGCTTCGTATCCGCTTGAGTGAATCGGCAGGCGAGGCAGATCAATCTGGCGATCAAACAGTGGATGCTCGACCGAGAGAAACGCGCCGCGTTCATGCAGGTGCGGATCCTCGACGATGTCGCGAGCCGAGTTGACCGGCACGGCGAGGAAACCGCGGGACTGTCCCTCGTAGCAGAGTTCCTCGCGGTCCAGCGACGCGCACGCCCGCTGCAGCGCTCGGTGTGTCTCGCCGCCCCACTCGGGGATGTAGATGTCGCCGGGATACTCAGCCCCGATGATGCCGTCGTAGCCGGCTCGCTCCTTGAGCCACTGACCAAACGCCGCCCAGCGAGCGTGCGTATTCGGTGTGATGCCAAGCGTGAGCCATTTGCCGTCTCTGGACTGCACCAGCGACGAGATGTTGCCGCCGGGACGGAACGCCTTCTCACCTAGCTGCCGCCACATGTTCTCGTTGGCGAAATGGATCGTGGTCGAGAGAATCGCTTCCTGGAGCGAGATGTACGCATGACTCGCCCGGACGCCGTTCCGGCGGTCGTAGAGCATCGCCGCAGCGGTCGCGGCGGCGACCTGGCTGGCCTGCTTGTAGGCGAGTTTGCCGGCCGGATAGTCGGGAGCGACGTCGGGGAAACCCAGACCCTGCATCAGGCCGCCGGCTGCGACGCCGACGATGTCGGACGCGGGCAGGCCTTCGCCGCCACGTCGGGTGACGACATCGATCACGCCGAGATGAGGATGGATGCGCTGTAGCCGTTCACGATCGAAGAAGCGGCGTGCGTCGACCGACTTGTCAAGCGGCGCGAGCACGACATCCGCGGCGTCGAGAAGCCGTTCGATCAGGTCCCACGCGCCGGGAGCGTCGAAGTTGAGCGCCAGGCTTCGCTTGCCGGCGTTGTAGAGCAGATGTCGCAGTCCGCTCTCGACGTCTGCTCGGTCGTCCAGATGCGGCCCGCTAATGCGCAGAGCGTCGCCCGAGGCGGACTCCACACGAATCACCTCTGCGCCGAAGTCGGAGAGCCAGCGCGCGCCGAGACAGAGGCACTCGTCAGTCAGATCAATGACGACCGAGCCGGACAGCGGAAGATCGGAGCTCGCCATCAATCCAGATTAGGTTTGTAGGCGTGTTGGCGATACAGGTCGCTCATCCGGTGCGAAATCAGCTGCATGCGCAGGTCGTCGTCCAGGTGCGGCCAGAGCGAGCGGTTGATCGCTTCCTTGACCACGCCGAGATACCCGTGCCGTTCGCTGCCCATGGTGGCGAGCCGCTCGGCCAGCTCGTCGACTTCCTCGCGCAACCTGCCCGGTTCGGCGACCCTGGTGACCAGACCGAGCTCGGCCGCTTCCGTGCCGGAGATGAACTGGTCGTCGAGGATCAGCCGCGTCGCCTGCTTGAGACCGACGTACTTGGGCAGGAACGCCGTCGCGGGTATGACGAAGCGCAACTTCGCGTCGCGATCGGCGATGGCGTAGTCGGAGGCCAGCATCAGGTCGAAACCCGAGCCCATGCAGTAACCCTGCACCTGGGCGATCACCATCTGCGGAATCCGGCGCAGCAAGGACTGCAGCCGGAAATATGGGTGCCGTTCGAGGTTGAACGGCGCGATGTGCAGGGCGTGATAGGGACTTTGCCAGGGGTAATCGGGAATGCTTCCCTCAGCCCCTTCACTGACGTCGTCCCCGGAGCAGAACGAGCGACCCTCGCCGGCCAGGACCAGGACGTACACAGACGGATCCCGCCCGACCCGATTGACGACGTCGACGATCGCGTCGCCGACCTCGGTGTTGATCGCGTTGTGCCGTTCGGGACGGTTGATCGTCAGCCGGGTAACCGGTCCGTCCTCGACGATCAGTTCGCTGTGAACAGTGGACATGACGTGTCTCCAGTACCTGGCCAGCAGGCTAGATCACGCCAGATGGCCTCGCTGGTACCTTCTCGCCAAACGTTCCCAACAGATTCGGAGATCGCGACATGGCCGAACGACTTAATCGAGTGATTGAATTGATTGAATCCGGCAAACCGGCCTTCGGACCGTTCTTGCCCGCCGGTTCGATTCCCGACGCAACCTGGATTGCGTCGTCCAACTACGACTTCGTCGTCTACGAGCTGGAACACAACGCATTCAATCTGAGCGACCTCAGCCTGTCGCTGCAGTACATGCTCAATCGACGTCAAATCCTCGAATCGGGCTCCCTCGCGCCGGCCGTCACGCCGATGGTTCGCATCCCCGTCAACGGGCGCGAGCAGAGCCAGTGGATCGTCAAGCAGGTCCTGGACATCGGCGTCTACGGCATCGTGTTCCCCATGATCAACACGCCCGACGACGCGATCGCTGCCCTCCAGGCCGCGCGCTACATCCAGGCCGATGACGCCCCCGACCAGGAGCCGGTCGGCCGGCGCGGCCACGCGCCGGGCAATGCGCTGCGCTACTGGGGCCTCGACCAACCCGATTACTTCGACCGCGCCGACGTCTGGCCCCTCGACCCGAACGGGGAAATCCTGCCAATCCTGCAATGCGAGACGATCGAAGGCGTCAACAACCTGCCTGCGATCCTCGACGCCGTGCCCAAGCCGGGCCTGATCCTGATCAGCGAAAGCGACCTCTCCGTCTCGCTGGGTCAGAAGGGTCAGCCGGGACCGCTGGTCGACGAGGCCGTCCAACGAGCCCGTGCCGTCTGCCAGGAGCGCAGCGTGCCCTACGGCTCGCCGCAGGTCGACATGTCCAACGTCGATCAGCGGATTGACGAAGGCTTCTCCTTCCTGATGCCGGGCCCGGCTCGTGTCTCCGAAGCCCTCAATCGTGGTCGGGAATTGGCAGGTCGCTAGGATCTGCGCGGGTAGGGCGACCACAAGGGTCGCCCCTACAAAGTTCGCCGTCGGGGCAGCCCTCGTGGCTGCCCGTCCCACAGAACCCAACGGATTTCCCACTGCGGCACCATGACAAACACTGCGTCTGCTTTGCAAATTGTGTAGCTTGTGATACGGAGCGCCACGCAGTGAGTGGGGCTTCATTCTGGTACGGAATCTGAGGAAACACATGTCGGAAACGCAAGAGATCGCCCAGATGGCGCACCTGATGCGCCGGGCAGGGTTTGGCGCGTCCCGCGACGAGTTGGAACGGCTCGTCGAGCAGGGCTACGAGGAGACGGTCGAGCAGTTGGTCGACCCACCGGCTGACATACCGCGCGCGGATTTGCACCTGCTCTTCCGCTACATGCCGTCGCTCGAGACCGGCGGTCCGGTGACCGTTCCCGGAGCGGCCAACTGGCTCTACCACCTGGTCAACACGCAGCGGCCGTTGGAAGAGAAGATGGCGCTCTTCTGGCACGGCATCTTCGCGGTCGGCAACTCCAAGGTCGACAACGACAACCACCTGATCGCGATGGTCGACATGTTCCGCGATCACGGCACGGGTAACTATCGCGACCTGCTAGTCATGCTGGCCCAGAGCCCGGCCATGATTTACTGGCTCGACAACCACGAGAACCACAAGCGCTCGCCCAACGAGAATTGGGGACGCGAACTGCTGGAGCTGTTCTCGATGGGCGTCGGCAACTACACCGAGAAGGACGTCTTCGAGTGCGCCCGCGCCTTCACCGGCTGGACGCTGGGCCCGAAGATCCCGCGCGTGCCCAATCACCGCTTCTTCTTCCAGTTTGAGTACCGTCCCGAGGAGCACGACTTCGGCGAGAAGGAGTTCCTCGGCCGCACCGGGAACTTCGACGGCCTCGACATCATCGACATCATCCTTGAGGAAGACGCCTGCCCGCGCTTCATCGCTCGCCACCTGTACACCTTCTTCGTCGCCGACGAGCCGCAGGTGCCGGCCTGGGACATCGAGCCGCCCAAGGATCCGGAAGCGATCGATTACCTCGCCGGCGTGTTGAAAGACTCGAGCTACGAGATCAAGCCAGTCCTTCGCGCGCTGTTCAACTCGGACTTCTTCAAAGAGGCGACGTTCCAGAAGGTCAAGAGTCCGGTCGAGACCGTTGTCTCGACATTGCGGCTGACCGAGGACATGTTTGGTCCGCAGCCCGCGCTGATCGAGCTCGGGCAGGAATCGGCGCACATGGGTCAGAGCCTGCACAACCCGCCGTCGGTTGAGGGCTGGTCGACGGGTCCCAACTGGATCAACTCCGGCGCCGTCGTTGGACGGATCAACTTCGTCGCCGATCGGGTCAGCAACACAGAGTTGCCCGGCGTGCAAAAGATCTGCCAGCGCGTCGCCGCGGCCAACGGGACCAGCATGACTCCGGACGAGATGGTCGATCACTGCCTCGACCAATTCGGACCGCTTGATGTGTCGGAGGCCACCAGAATGGAACTGATCGAGCACGCGTCAGAGGATGGCGACATCTCCTGGAGCGAGGACTACGACGGCTCATCCGAGCGCGTCGGCGAGATGCTCGCCCTGATCGCCGCCACGACGGAGTACCAATTCGGATAAGCAGCAACTCACCACTACACGGGAGCAACACAGAGAGACCCCAGCCATGACCACCGCGACCAAAAGCAAGGATGCCGTCGTTGTCATCATCCAGTTGACCGGCGGCAACGACTACATGAACAGCGTGGTGCCCTACGCCGACGGGTACTACAACGACGCCCGCAACGGCGACCTGCGCATCGGTGAGGACCAGGTCCTCAAGATCGATGACCATTTCGGACTGCATCCGACAATGGCGCCGCTCAAGGAGCTGTACGACGATGGCGAGATGGCGTTAATCCACGGTGTGGGCTATCCCAACTCGCCGCGCTCGCACTTCCGCTCGATGGACATCTGGCACACCTGTGAGCCCAACAAGGTCGGCACCGAGGGTTGGGTTGGTCGCGCGATCCGCGACCTCGACCCGACCGGAGAGAATCCGGTCACGGGCGTCCACATCGGACAGGGTCTGCCCCGCGCGCTGGTTGTGCCCGGCGTGACGGTCGCCTCCGTCGCCGACCTCTCGACCTACGGTCTGTTGACCGGCATCGAGCAGCAGCGCCAGCGCGAGAAGATGCTCGAGCGCTTCGTCAACATGTACGGCCGCGCGATCGGCACCGGCTACGTGCAGGAGTACCTGGGCCGCACCGGGCTCGACGCGCTCAAAGGCGCCGACATCCTCAAGGAGGGCCTGGGCCGCTACGAGACAGCGGTCGAGTGGGGTCCCGAGCAAATCTCGCGCAGCCTCAAGGACATGGCAACGATTCACTGTGCCGACCTCGGCACGCGCGTCTTCTACACCCAGCTGATCGGCTTCGACACGCACGCCAACCAGAAGCCGGTCTTCGAGAAGCTCTGGACCGACCTCTCACGGGCAATCGCCGACTTCTGGGACGACGTCAAAGCCCACGACCGCGCCGACAACGTGGTCATGTTCCTGTTCACCGAGTTCGGCCGCCGGGTGCGAGACAACGGCTCCGGCTCCGACCACGGCGCCGGTGGCGGCTGTTTCGTCATCGGCCCAAACGCCGTCGGCGGCATGCACGGCGAGTTCCCGAGCATCAAGCCCAGCGACCTCGAGCAGGGCGACCTCGTCCCCAACCACGATTTCCGCGGCGTCTACTCGACGCTGCTCGAAGACTGGATGGGACTCGACGCCAAGCCAATCGTCGACGGCGAGTTCGAGAAGCTGCGCTTTGTCGAGCCGCTATTGGCGACCGCGTAGGCAATTCGAAGCGCTCCCCCTCTGGGGGAGCTGTCGCGGAGCGACTGAGGGGGCCCTCCGCGTCAAGTTTCAGACCGGCCCCCTCCGTTACTTCGTGACGCCTCCCCCAAAGGGTGGAGGCCTGTTGGGAGACAACGCCATGCTGACCACCACCGTCGCCGGACGCACCTGGCACTTCGACCATTCGATCGGGCACTTCGTCGGCCCGCAGGGGTACACGTACCCGACTCCGATTGCGATGACGCCCGCCGGCACCATGTACGTCGCAGATATCGGCCTGGCGGAGTACGGCGGAGGCGGAGGCTTGGGCTCCAAGATCTACAAGCATCGGATCGAGGACGAGTTTCTCGGCGAGATGGGCGCAGGCGACATCGGATGGCCCGAGGGCCTGGCGCTCGCCCGCGACGGCTCGGTCTGGTGCGCCGACGCATTCCACCACCGCATCTTCGGCTACGACGCCGAAGGCTCGCCGATCGGCGACTGGGGAGAGTTCGGCGACGGCGACGGACAGTTCAATCGTCCGTCCGGGATCGAGTTCGACGCCGACGACAACCTGTACGTCGTCGACAGCCTGAATCACCGCGTGCAGAAGTTCACCAGAGACGGCGAGTTCCTCGGCGCCTGGGGCACGCAGGGCTCGGCCGAGGGACAGTTGAATCATCCCTGGGGCATGGCGATCGACAACGAGGGCGCGCTGTTCATTGCCGACTGGGGCAACGACCGGGTGCAGAAATTCGCGCCCGATGGCGAGTTCCTGGTCCGCTTCGGATCGCAGTTCGAGGACATGGATGACGGCGGCAGCCTCACGCGACCCGCCGACGTCGCGGTCGACAGCGTCGGCGACGTGTACGTCTGCGATTGGGGCAATCGCCGAGTCCAGATCTACTACCCCGACGGCGACATCATTTGCAGCCTGCAGGGCGACGCTCACGAGTTCTCCAGTGCGGCACAGAAGGTCATGGAAGTCAACATGGAGTACGCGCAGGCCTTTCGCCGCGTCAATCCGGTTGAACTGATCAAGTTCGGCATCTTCGACCGCCCGCGAGGCATCGCCATCGACGGCCAGGACCGGATCGCAATCAGCGACGGCGGCCGCGGCCGGGTGCAGGTCTATCACAAGGATCACGACTACCTGGTCCCGCAGTTCAACGCGTAGTTGTTGATCAGGTGTCGCTGCGCATCGGCCTGCTCGGGGCGGCGTACATCGCTCCGCGCGGAATCGTCAAGCCCGTACAGGTCTTCGACGACGTCGAAATCGTTAGCATGGCCGCCCGGGACCGTTCACGCGCAGAGGTCTTCGCGGCCCGTGCCGACATCCCCACCGTTCACGACACCTACGACCAGGTTGTCACCGACCCCAATGTCGACGCCGTCTACAACCCGCTCGCGATCAGCGGTCACCACGAGTGGACGATCAAGGCGCTGAACGCGGGCAAGCACGTCCTCTGCGAGAAGCCGTTCGCGATGAACGAGGCAGAAGCCCGGGAAATGGCCGATTGCGCCCGGGAGAACGGCCTCGTCTGCGCCGAGGCGTTTCACTACTACTACCATCCGCTCTCCCGCCGGATGCGGGAGATCGTCCAGAGCGGCATTCTTGGTCGTATTCGATTCGCGGACGCCCACTTCCAAAACATCGTCGAAGACACGCCGGGCGAGATTCGCTACCAGATTGAACTCGGCGGCGGCGCTGCCATGGATCTCGGCTGTTACCCGCTGCATTTCCTCCGGCACAGCTTCGGCGCCGAGCCAGAAGTGATCTCGGCGAAGACCGCAATCGTGCACGAGCACATCGACATTGAGCTGGAGGCTGAACTGCTGTTCCCCGGCGATGTTCCCGCTCGGATCTGGTCACGGATGAACCCGGCCGGTGGATTCTCCAGCGCTGCCAACTTCTACGGCGACCAAGGCCGGCTGAAGGTTGTCAATCCAATGGTCCCCCAGCGCGAACCACACCTGATCGAACTGGTCACCTCGTGGGGCACGCGTCGCGAGACCCTGACCACCCGGCCGACATTCGACTATCAGCTCCAGGCGTTCATCGACGCCATCGAAGGAGTCCGCCCGATGACCACTGACGCCGAAGACGGCGTCGTCAGCATGCGCGTGATCGACAACGTGTACCGAGCCGCAGGAATGATGCCGCGCGGCGAGATTTAGACTCCACTCACCATGGGCGACCGGATCCGGGCCATTGACTCGCTGATCAACTCGAACTTCCTCGATCCCGCGGGCGACAGCGCATTGCGCTATCTGTTCAAAGACATCGAGGGCCGAGGCTCAATCGAGACAGCAGAGCAACTGCTCGAAGTGCTGGACCAGTCCGACATCGGCGCCGGCGTAGTCTCGATCATGCAGCCCGAGCACGCCGAGTGGGTCGGCGACGCCCACAAGCAGTTCCCTGACAAGATCCTGCCGGCGATGATCGTCAACCCGCTCAACGGCTACGACGAAATCCGCAAGGTCGTCGACTACTACGAGCGCTACGGCGTCCGCTGCCTGCGAATCCCGCCCTTCCGCTACGAGCTGCCACCGACCGATCGCGTCTACTGGCCCTTCTACGTCAAGGCGCTCGAGCTCGACATCGCCGTCTCGATGAACGCGGGCATGCCCGGTCCGCGTCGACCGGGATGGGTCCAGAACCCGCTCCACTACGACGAGGTCGCGTATCACTTTCCGGAGCTGCGGCTGATCATGACCCACTGCGGCCAACCCTGGATCGAGGAGGCAATCTCAACGATCGCTCATTGGGACCACGTCTACATGTCCTGCACGTCGGTCGCGCCCAAGTATTGGACGCCGAGCTTCATCCAGTTCATCAACACCCGAGGCCGCCAGAAGATGATGTTCGGCACCGAGTACCCGACGATCCCCTGGCCGCGTGCCCGTGACGAGATCGAAGCGCTGCAACTCCGCGAGACCGTGGTGGAAGACTTCTTCGTCGACAACGCCCGCCGCGCGTACCTGTGGGACGCCGACCCCAGCTAAAGCCCTCTGGGCCCCGCGTCGGAGCGCGGAGCATCGGAATATCAGTCGGGCCAGTGGGCGTTCATGACCTGGACCCAGGTGTGTCGGGTGAGGGCGTGGCGCTCGCGACCACTCTCCTGGAACAGCTTGAGGAGTTCCGGCGAGACGCCGGAGTCGGGAGCCTGTGGGGTGCGAGTCGCGTGCCAGTTTCCAACGCTGTGGTAACCGGCCAGGTTGGTGACTTCCATATCGTCGCTCAGTACCGCGTCGTAGAAATTGCCCAGCACTCGATGGCCCATGGCGTCCATCGCCGGCCAGACGCCGAACTCGGTGAGGTGTGCGAAGCGCTCCCAGGTGTCGGGGTCGATGGTCCAGCGGCGCAATCCGTAAACGGCGCGCCGATCGGAGTCGGGGGTTACTGCCAGGGGGCGGCCCGAGTACGGGATTTTGGGCCTGGCGGTCTCGTTGACGATCATGTCTCGACGCGCGCTGCGGTATGCGTCGCTGCCGATTCCGACGAGGATTTCCTGGCCCCGCCGCCAGTCGTCCCAACTCGGAGAGCCGATGAATGTATGCACCTCTTCCGGAGTGCCCCCGATTGCGGGATTCAGCAAACACAGCGGTCGGAACCCGGCCTCTTGCAGTCGTGGCCAGGTCTCTTGCAGAAACAGGTCGCGGTACTCCGGGATCGTTTCGGCTCGACCATCGTCACGCGGTGTTCGTACAGTTGCATGTCCTGTCCTCCTCGTTCGGCTGACGCCCCGTTGGACGCAGAGTAATCTCAGCGCATGGAGCCCGAGTGACTGATTCGTGCGACATCGTCGTGATCGGAGGCGGGCCGGGCGGCTCCGCCTGCGCCACGTTGTTGGCCGATCAGGGATATCACGTCACCTTGTTGGAGCGCGCGAAATTCCCCCGCGAACACGTCGGTGAATCGCTTCTCCCCGCAAGCATCCCGGTGCTCGAACAGATCGGCGTGATGCCCGCCATCGAGGCGGCCGGATTCGTCGTCAAGCGCGGCGCCACCCTCGTCTGGGGCAAAGATCCCGAGCCGTGGAGCTGGTACTTCGCCGATGATCCCGGCCAACGCCCGACCTCATTCCAGGTCGTTCGCTCCGAGTTCGACCACATCCTGCTCAAGAACGCCGCCGAGCACGGCGTCGACGTCCGCGAAGAGCACCAGGTGCTCGACATTGAACTCGACGGCGAACGCGTCACCGGCGTCAAGTACATGGCGCAGGGCGAAGCAGGTCAGACGAAGTGCCGGTTCCTCGTCGACGCCAGCGGACAAGCCGCGTTGCTCAGTCGCAAGCTGAACCTGCATCAGTGGGACGAGTACTTCAAGAACCTCGCCGTCTACGGCTACTACGAGAATGCCGCGCATCTCGCTCCACCCAACAACGGCAACATCTTCATCGAGTCCTACGAGCACGGCTGGCTCTGGAAAATCCCGCTGCACACCGGCGTCACCAGCGTCGGCGCGGTCGTCGACAAGGAGATCGGCCGGCAGGGTCTGCGCGAGCTCGGCCCCAGAGGATTTCTCGAAGCCCAGGTCGAACTGGCTCCCCACACCAGAGAGCTGCTCCGCGAGGCGACCCTCGTCGACGATCCCGGTGTCGAGCGCGACTGGTCTTACACCTCAACGAAGTTCGCCGGCGACGGTTACGTGCTGGTCGGCGACGCCGCCTGCTTCGTCGATCCACTCTTCTCCTCCGGCGTGCATCTCGCCCTGGGCAGCGCATCGTTGGCCGCCAACTACGTGCAGTCGGCACTGAAGGAACCGAAGACCAGAGAACAGGCCGCGCAGCTGTACGAATCGCTGTACCGCAAGCAGTACGACTACTTCCATCTCACCGCCCAGCTCTTCTACGGGACCAATCGCAGCGCCGACTCCTACTTCTGGGAAGCGCGACGGATCCTCGGCGATGGCGACACGACGCCGCGCGAGGCGTTCGTGCGCGTCGTCAGCGGACAGCCGCCGACCGGTTATGAACGCGCCGTCATCGAACATGGCGAACTGCCGCCTGAGATCGAGTCGGAGGTACGCCGCCGCGACGAGCGCGCCGAGCGCCGGCGCCGCACGACCGAAGCGATCACCGTAGAACCCGGCGCGCTGCTGCGTGCCGTTCCATCCTTGCCCGCTCACGTCAGGCTGGAGCAACGTCGCGCCCTCGCCGGCGCCAACTTTCAGCAGGCCTTCCAGCTCGTGGTCGACTCCCGCGATCGGCGCTCGGAGCCATATCCCATCACGGCCGTCATGGCCGCCTGCATCGGACAAATGAACGGCCGAACCACTCTGGGCGACATCGTCGCGACAGTCAATCGACAGCACAATCTGCGCGGCGAACAGGGCCTCAGGAAGATCATCGAGCGCGATCTGCCGCCCCTGATCAACGCCGGCCTGATCGATGTCGCGACCGCCTCCGTCGGCCGCAACGACGCATGTCCGTGCGGCTCGGGCAAGAAGTACAAGCGCTGTCACGGCCGCTAACGGCTATCGGCCCCTGCTGACGGCTCCGACAAGCGGGAATCATCTATCCCAACTGCTCGATTGATGAGAAATTTCACATTGCCCCAAGCGCCATCTCGCCGGTAATCTCTGATCAACGCGCGGGATCCGCCCGCTTACGATCTCACGTGGAGCGAGAACAGAAGGAGACGCATGGAACGCAACTATTGGTCACGAATGCGGCGGCAACGAATGAGCCGTCGCTCGTTGCTGCGGGCGAGCGCCCGCGCCGGCGTCGGCGCGGCAGGTCTGGCGCTGGTCGGCTGCGGCGACGATGACGACGACGACCAGCCGGCTGCAGCTCAGGCCGAGCAGCAACAGCAGCAGGCGATGGAGCAACAGGCCGAACAGCAGGCCATGCAGCAGGAGCAGCAGGAACAGCCTGCCGCCCAGCAGCAACAGCAACAGCAGGCCGCTGTCGCCCAGGCGCAGGACCAGGCGATGGTCGACAGCCAGGGCAACACGATCCAGACCGGCGGCGTCTTCAAGCGCGCGGCTGCCTCGCAGCTCACGCTGGTCCGCTTCCCCTGGAACTCGGCCGGCAACAACGGCACCATCGACCCCACCGGCTACATGTACAACTGCCTGACGTCATACGGCGGCGTGCAGCTCAACGAGACGGCGAACCGGTTCTGGGAGTACGCCAACCCCGACTGGGAAATCAAGCCCGATGTCGCCGCCGGCTGGGAAACCCCCGACAACCTGACCTGGATCTTCGACATCAAGCCCAACGTCGTCTTCCACGACGGACGCGCCTTCACCGCCGCCGACGCAGCGCACAGCTACGAGGCGATCCGCGACCAGGGCGTCTCCGGCGGCGGCTCGCCGGCCTACAACCTGGGCAAGGTCATCGCCGGCACCGAGGCGGTCGACGACCTCACCATGCGCCTCAACCTGGGTGAGCCGCGCGGATTCACCGGTGCGCTCACCGCCTACGTGCGCATGGGACACCCCGAGACGGCCGGTTCCGAGACCGCCCCGGCGCTCGACATGGCCCGCAATGAAGAGGCCGTGCTGATCGGCACCGGCCCCTGGCGCTTCGACACCGACAGCTACGACCCCAACACCGGCTGGCGTCTGGTCCCCTTCACCGAGGGTCACATGGGCGCGCCGCACATGGACGAGATCACCTACACGATCTTCTCCGACGCCGACGCCATCGGTATCGCCCTTGAAGCGGGCGACATCGACTCGCACAACGGCATCCCGTTCAACAACCCCGAGACGATCGACCGGCTGATCGCCAGCGACGATCACTGGGGTTGGGCCGGAACGAGCCTCGGCGGCCAGATCTTCCGCTTCGCGATCGACGTCGAGCCGACGACCGACCCGCGCGCCCGCCACGGCGTCTGGCGGATGGTCGACCAGGAGCGCGTGGTGCGCGACTACTTCGGTCCCTACGACGACGCCGGACGACTCTTCTTCCAGCGCGGTTCGCAGGGCTACATCGAAGACCAGGATCGCCCCAACTACGATCCGGCCGAGGGCGCCAAGCTCCTCGACGCCGCCGGCGTCGGCGAGGGCAGCGTGCTGACCGCCAGCACCCTGCCGATTCGCCCCTACGCGCCGGCACTGGCTCAGTTGCTGCAGGCCGAACTCTCGACCCTCGACATCGAACTCGAACTCGATCCGACCGAGTACAACGTCATGATCGAGAAGCAGCAGGCCGGCGACTTCGGCAACTTCCTGATTGGCTTCGGCAACTGGATCCGCCCCGAGTCGGCGGCGCTGGCGATGGTCATGCAGGACGCCCTGCACGGCGAAGGCAACGCCAAGCGCGGCGGCGACGCCAGCAACCCGATCCCCGTCCGCGAACGTCCCTACATGGACAACTACTTCCACTGGCTCGACATGATCATCGATGTCCAGACCGGAAACCACGAGGACACCGAGGAATACTGGCGCTCGTTCAACGACACCTTCCATGAGGTGATGTTCGCCCAGGCCATCGCGCGTCAGCGCGGCGCGGAGTTCTACACCAACAGGGTCCACGTGCCCGATCCGGGCCCGACCACACCGAACCCGCAAACGATCTGGCTCGACCAGACGTAGCGCTCAAGCAGTCGGAAGCGGGCGCCTCCCCGACGAGGCGCCCGCACCGGCTCCGTTCATGGATTTGACTGTCGCCGTAGGGGACCGATGACCTACGTACTCCGTCGTCTGATCACACAGATGATCCCGGTCCTGTTCCTGGCGTCGATCCTGATCTTCGCCTCTGTGCGGCTGATCCCCGGCGACCCCGTCGCCGGCGCGATCGGCGACGCCATGGGCAACACCGACCCGGAAGTCTACGAACAGCTCAAGGAAGAACTCGGCCTCAACAAGCCGATGTACGAGCAATACTGGATCTGGCTGGGCCGCATCTTCACGGGCGACCTTGGCATGTCGTTGACCGGATTGCCGGTCTCCGAGATCCTCTGGAATGCGATTCCTGCGTCGGTCGAACTGGCAGGCCTCGCGATCATCATCGGCTTCACGCTGGGCCTGTTGCTGGGCATCCTCGCCGCAATCAACCGCGGCGGCTTCTTCGACTGGTTCGCTGCCCTCTGGACCGGCTGGAACATCGGCGTTCCATCATTTGTCGCCGGTCTCGTCTATCTGATCGTCTTCTCTGTCTGGTTCGATCTCACCCCGGTCTCCGGACGAGTCCCGCTCACCGAAGATCCGCTCAAAGCGCTCGAGCATCTCGCCCTGCCCTCACTCGCCCTCGGGGGCATCGTCGCTGCCAACATCAGCCGCTTCACCCGGCAGTCGCTGCTCGACACACTGACCGAGGACTACATCCGCACCGCCCGATCCAAGGGGCTCACTAACCGCGTCGTCATCATCCGCCACGCTCTGCGCCCCAGCCTGATTCCCGTGGTCACGATCATGGGTCTCGAGCTCGCCTCGATCCTCAGCGGCACCCTCGTGATCGAGACCGTCTTCACCTGGCCCGGACTCGGACGTGCCCTGATCAACGCCGTCAACAACCGCGACTACACCGTCATTCAGGCCACGACCATCCTGCTCGTCTTCGTCTTCGTCGTGGTCAACCTGATCGTCGATCTCGTCTACGTCGGACTCGATCCCCGAATCCGCATCGGTCAGAGCGCGGAGACGTAACCATGTCCGGCCGCGTCGCAGACGTTCCCTTCGAAGAAGAAAGCGATCGCTTTCACTTCCTCCGCAGCGTCGGCACGGAGTTGCGTGCCGTCCTGCGGGAACCCCGCGGCGCCCTCGCCGTCACTGTGCTGGTGGTCTTGCTCTTCTTCGCCTTCATCTTCCCCGTCCTCGACCCCACCGACCCGAACAAACCGGGCGACACCCCAAAAAACGGCGGCATCACCTGGGACGCGCCAATGGGCACCGACCACATCTCGCGCGATCTGCTGGCTCGAAACTCGATCGGCCTCGGCCGCACGATCAAGCACGGCTTCATCGCTGTCTTCGTCGGCTGGGTGGTCGGCATCACCATCGGCTACACCGCCGGCTGGCGTGGAGGACGCACCGACACCCTGATCATGCGAGGAGTCGATGTCCTCCTGGCCTTCCCCGGGATCGTCTTCGCCATCCTCCTGATCACGATCCTCGGCTCGGGCATCTTCAGCGTTGCCGTGGCCATCGCGTTCTTCAACATTCCCGGCTCGGCCCGTCTGGCCAGAGCCGGCGTGCTCAGGGAACGGGAGCGCGACTACGTCCTCGCCGGCCGCTGCCTCGGTCTCTCAGGACGCCGCATCCTCTTCCGCCACGTCGCGCCCAACACCTTTGGCGCATTCACGGTCCAGGTCCCGCTCGCGATCGTCGCCTCCGTGTTAATCATGGCCGCGCTGAACTTCCTCGGGCTGGGCGCCGAACTGCCCGATCCGACCCTCGGCGCGATCATGCAGGAAGGTCGCCCCTTCATGCGCGACGCCCCCCACTTCGTCCTCGGACCGGTGCTGATCCTCGCCCTGATGCTGACCGCCCTCAACTTCCTCAGCGACGTCCTCACCGAACGCCTCGACCCCGTCCGCCGCCGCCGGGTCTGATTCCGCTCTACCCTGTTCCGCGAACCACATTCAGGTCTCAATCAGGGAGTCCAACCTATGGCCGTGCTTGCCAACACCTTCCGCGAAAAGCTCGACGCCGGTGAACCCACGATCGGCACCCATTTTCTGTTCAACGACCCGGACATCGCCGAGCTGATCGGCGACACCGGTCAGTTCGACTACGGAGAGTACGTCGCCGAATACTCCACCTTCGACATGAAGCAGCTCTATCACCTCGCCCGCGCGGCGCAATGCGGTGATCTGCCCCTGATGATCAAGCTCGACCAGGCCAACCAGACCTTCTGGGCCCAGGCCGCGCTGGGCGCCGGCTTCAAAGCGATGCTCTACACCGATATCCGCACCCCGCAGGACGTCGACCTGGCCATGCAGGCGATCCGCCCGGACAAGCCCGGCACCCTGGGCGAACTGGGCGGACACATGGGCGTCAAGACACGTCGCCCCGCGCTCGCCGGCTACGCCGCCGGCGACTACGGTGCCGACCTCGACGGCATCGTCACCGTGATCATGATCGAAAAGCGCGTCGCCCTCGACGACATCGACGCGATCCTCGAACGCGCCGCCGAACTCGGCGTCGACATGACCCAGTGGGGTCCGAGCGATTACGGCTTCTCTTTCGACGAACGGCCCAATCCGGAGGAAATCCGCGAAGCCGAGGAGCGCGTCATCGCCAAATCGCTCGAATACAACGTCGCGCCTCGCATCGAGATTGGTGCGGTCGAGCAGGCCCCGCGCTACCTCGACCTCGGCGTGCGCCACTTCTGCATCGGCTGGGACCGGTTCCTCCTCAACCAGGGCTACACCGAGCTCGGCTCTGGATTGCGAAAGCTCATGAACGCCTAGTCCTGCCCGTCCGACTCCCTCTCCCTCTGGGAGAGGGCTGGGGTGAGGGTCGGCCGCGCTGGCCAACTTGCTCCAATCCCTCTCCGAACAGGGAACCGAACTAGGAATCAACAATGGTCACCAACAACTTCGACTGGCTCGCCACCAATCAGGAACCCGCATTCGACCCCGATCAGAAGATCATCGACCCGCACCACCACCTCTGGGACGGCCGCGAAGACGGCCGCCTGCTGCGCTACTTCCTCGATGAACTGCTGGAAGACACCGCCGACCTCAATGTCCGCCAGACCGTTTTCATCGAGTGCGGCGCGATGTATCGCGCTGCAGGCGACGAAGCCATGCGACCTGTAGGCGAAACCGAATACGTCGCCGGCGTCTCGGCTCAGAGCGCCAGCGGCATGTACGGAGACATGCGGGCTTGCACCGGGATCGTTTCGCATGCCGATCTGCTGCTCGGCTCGGCCGTTGGCGAAGTGCTCGACGCGCACATGGAGATGAGCACCCGCTTCCGCGGCATCCGCCATCACGCCAGCTGGGATCCGTCGCCCGATGTGCCCAACTCGCGGATCGTTCATGAGGGGCATCTGTATCTGAACGAGACGTATCGCGCCGGCTTCGCCGAGCTCGGCAAGCGCAATCTCAGCTTCGAGGCCTGGCTCTACCACCCTCAGATCCCCGAGTTGACCGACCTCGCCCGGGCCTTCCCCGAGACCACGATCATCCTCAACCACCTCGGCGGACCACTCGGCGTCGGCCCTTACGCCGGCCGACACGACGAGATATTCCCCGGTTGGAGAGACACGATCACCGAGCTCGCCACCTGCGACAACGTCGTCGCCAAGGTCGGCGGCATCCAGATGGTGATCAACGGCTTCGGCTGGCACGAGCAGGAGCGAGCCCCCTCCTCGGACGAGATGCTCGAGGTCAACCGCCGCTGGTACGAGCACACCATCCAGTCCTTCGGCCCCGACCGCTGCATGTTCGAGAGCAACTTCCCCGTCGACAAGGCCTCATGCAGCTACACCAACATGTACAACCAGTTCTTCAAGCTCGTCGCCGACTACCCCCAGGACGAAAAGGATCAGATGTTCCACGACACGGCCCTGCGCGTGTATCGACTGGACCCTCATTAGGAGTTGATCTCCAGGAACCCCACTCCCAACTGCCTGTTCTCCCCCCGCGAAGCGGGGGGAGATGCCGAAGGCAGAGGGGGGTCCGCACGCAACGCGACCGCCATGGGAACCCCTCACCCGCTTCGCGGGAGCTCCCCTTGGGAGTGGAGCAAATTTCAGGGATAGCTGCGAGCGGCAACGGATCCTCACCTACCATTTTCGATACAACGTGACCGGAACAGGAACGAGTCTCATGCCCACCATCGTCCAGGCCGTACCGATTGAAGACGAACTCCACGACATGCTCGCCGAAGCCGGCGATGTCCGCGTCGTGGACGGACGCGACCGCGGCGCCTTCCTCGAAGCGGTCAAGGACGCCGACGGCGTACTGGGCAACCCGCTGATCACCATCGATCAGCAGGTCGTCGACCTCGCGCCCAACCTCAAGGTCGTCGCCACCACTTCAGTCGGCTTCGACGCCTTTGACGTTCCCTTCCTGACCAGCAATGGCATCGCGCTCTGCAACACGCCCGGCGTGCTCAGCGCCGCCGTCGCCGATCTCACCATGGCCTTCCTGCTCATGCTCTCCCGTCATCTGATGGAGTTCGAGGCCTACAACCGCTCCGGTGGCTGGGGCCGCCGCGAGCCCTATCCCGGTCTGGCCAACGATCCCTACGGCAAGACGATCGGCATCGTCGGATTCGGCCGCATCGGCCAGGAAGTCGCCCGACGCGCCGTCTTCGCCGGGATGAAGGTCCTCTGGTACGACATCTACGACAACCCGCCCGCCGACGCCCCGCCGGCCGAGAAGCGCTCCCTCGATGACCTCCTCGCCGAGTCCGATTTCGTCAGCGTCCACACCGACCTCAACCAGTCCTCCCGACACATGATCGGCGCGCGTGAGATCGCGTTGATGAAGCCGACCGCCTACCTGATCAACACCTCGCGCGGCCCGGCCGTCGACCAGAAGGCCCTCCACGACGCCCTCGTCGCCAACCAGATCGCCGGCGCCGGCCTCGACGTGCTCGAAGACGAGCCACCCGACCCGGATGAGCCCATCGTCAAGCTGCCCAACGTGATCAGCTTCCCCCACATCGGAACCGCCACCGAGGAAACCCGCTACGCCATGCGGGCCCTCGCCACCCGAAACGTGGTCAACGTCGTCAGCGGCAATCGCCCCGAAGCAATCGTCAATCCAGAAGTACTTGGCTAGACCGAGTTGACGTCATACCCGCGCTTGCCGCGGGTATCTCGCATTGGTTCGCACAACCCCTGCGATCGGCGGAGGCTTTGCTGCTGGGGACCGCAAAAGCGACGTCCAATCTGACGACAGCGAGATTCCCGCGGCAAGCGCGGGAATGACATTGGTGTGGTGGCGGCACCTTCTTGGGCCACCCCGCTATCCTCAAACCCGTAAGAACCCACAACCGACAGATCGGACCCCACCATGTCCTGGCGACCCAAGCGCATGAAATTCGGCCTCTTCCTCGCCCCATTCCACGGCGTCGGCGAGCATCCCACTCTCGCGCTGCAACGCGACGTCGAGCTGATCGAGCACCTCGACCGTCTCGGCTACGACGAAGCCTGGATCGGCGAGCATCACTCATTCGCCCGGGAGATCATCTCCAACCCGATGATCTTTATCGCCTCCCTGGCCGAGCGCACGAAGCACATCAAGCTCGGCACCGGTGTTGTCTCACTGCCATATCACAACCCGCTGATGATCGCCGACGATCTGCTCCAGCTCGACCACATGACCCGTGGCCGCGTCATGCTCGGCGTCGGACCCGGCGCCCTCACCTCCGACGCCGTCCAGATGGGCATCGAGCCGACCACCCAGCGGAAGCGAATGGCGGAGGCCTTCGACGCCATCGTCCAGCTCGCTCGCAGCGACGAGCCGGTCACGATGGAGACCGACTGGTTCTCGCTGACCGAAGCTCGCTTGCAGATGGGTTGGTATTCCGATCCGCATCCCGAGTTGGCCGTCGCCGTGATCCTCACGCCGTCCGGTCCGCAGCTCGCTGGCAAGCACGGCGCCAGCCTGCTCTCGGTCGCCGGCGCCGACTCCGAAGGCATGAGGAACGTCTGGGACTGGTACGAGGAGGCGGCAACCGAGAACGGTCACCAGGTATCGCGCAAGGATTGGCGCGTGGTGATCGCGATCCACGTCGCCGAGACTCGAGCCCAGGCGATCGAAGACGTCCGCAACGGGTTCCTCAGGCGCGCCTACGTCGGCGATGTCCGCGACCCCGGCCGTCGGGGCGGGATTGTCCTGCAAATGGCCGACACGATCGAAGAAGCGATCGACAAGAACATGGTCATCGTCGGCTCGCCCGAGGACGCCATCGATCAGATCGAGGCAATGCACGATCGTTCCGGAGGTATCGGCGGGCTGCTCAGCATGCACCACGAGTGGGCGTCGACCGAGGCGACCGTTCGCAGCTACGAACTGTTAATGCGCTACGTAGCGCCCCGCTATCAGGGACAGCTCGACCGCCTCGTCGCCTCCCGCGACTTCGTCGAGGATCGCCAGCTCGACATCTTCGGCGCTGGCACCAAGGCGATGGCCAAGGCCTTCAAGGACGCCGGCAAGGAACTCCCCGAAGCGTTCATCGAACGCGCCGAGTCCCGAGGCGTCGACAGCAACGGCGCCGCCCTCCCCAACGAGGCCGAAGCCGAAGCCGAGCCCGTCGCGGACTAGGCTCGTCTTCTTTCAAATTCCCTCCGATCCCCTCTCCCTGAGGGAGAGGGTTAGGGTGAGGGCCCCGCAGCGTCGGCAGGCGGATCACCGCGAGACAGCCGGAGGCGCCCACAGCATCGCCCAATCGCACCTCCGTAGGAGAGGGCTAGGGTGAGGGAATGCAAGTCGTCGTCGCCCTCGCCGGACAGATCCACGACTCCCCCCTCGTCCGCAATGCCCTCAACAGCGCCGACCTGATCGTCGCCGCCGACAGCGGAGCGAATCGGCTCCGCCAACTCGGCCTCCTGCCCCACATCGTCATCGGCGACCTCGACTCCCTCAAGGGCGACGACCTGTTCAACCTCAAAGCCGTCGGAGTCGAGTTCGAGCCCCACCCCGATCCTGAACAACGCACCGACGGCGACGTCGCCATCGAGTACGCCCTCAAGCGAGGCGCGACCAGCATCATCGTCGTCGGACTGTTCGGCGGCCCCCGCTACGATCACGCCGTCGCCAACCTCTACCTCCTCACCCATCCCAGCCTCCGACAGATCCCGACCTGGACCGTCGACGGATGGACCGCCCTCACCGTCCTCAACGGCGATGGAATCAGTCAGGCCCACTTTCAGGGCCAGATCGGCGACTACGTCACCATCACGGCCGTCAGCGAAACCGTCGAGGGAATCACCACCGTCGGCCTCAAATGGCCCCTCGCCAACGCCACCTTCACCCGAGGCCTCAACCAGGGCACCTCAAACGAACTGATCAACGACCGCGCCATGGTCCAGATCACCCGCGGCACCGCCTTCGCCGCCCACCACTTCCGCTCGGAACGGTTGCCTACGGATTGAACATGTCCCGCTTGCCATGCTGGCTCGACGACGCCGCAAACGTGAACACGCCCCGCGCCATCGACGAGTCCTGCTCCGCCGCACGCGCCTCATAGATCTCCGTCCGCAGCGCATGCACGTCGGGACTGTTCGGAGCCGCCAGCGCCGCCCCTTCGATCAGATGGCAGGCCATCTGCAGATTGCCGTTCTGCATGTGCGCCCGAGCCCGCTCCATCACCGGAGCCAGCCCGCCCGCCAGCGTCACCCACTCCGCCGCCTCCGCCGACCTCGGCGCCGGCAACAGCCGATCCGGCTCGCCCTCGTACCAGCCGCCGAAATAGCGCCAGACGCTGTGCACAATGAACTCCGGATGGTCATAGGCCGACCGCAGCCAGGGCTTGTCCAATAGATGCTGCGGCATCTCGATCGAGTGCAGCACGTTGTCCAGCGTGTAGCCCAGGTTCATCAGCGCCAGCGTCTGCCCCTCGATCTCGTCCAGTAGCTCAGCCGTGTCGTTGAGCGCCTCAGCCACGCGATCCGCCCCGAAAATCGGGAAGCCGTGACCCGGACTCATCATCTCGGCCCCCTTGCCCGCCATCTGGCGCAGACCTGCCGCCCACTCGCCCGCCCAGCGCTGCGCCTTCTGCGGATTGCCGGCGTTCGGCACCGCCCAGATGAACAGATCCCCGGGGAACAGCCACTTCTTCTCCGGCACCCAGGTCCAGGCTGCGTCCTCGGTCTCTCCTCGCGTGTGCGTCACCTCGAACGTCAGCTCCCCAACCGAGAACCGCACCGCGTTGTCGAACGTCACGTCCGGATAGCGAAACTCGTCCGGCCACGGCAAACGCACGTGTTCCGCATCCATCCCCGGACGAATGAACTGCCGCGAGTTGATCGCCGTGTTGTACCCGACAGTCCGCTTGTAGCGGTCAAAGTGAGCCGGAATGTGCCGCTGCCCATACACGACAGGTCGCGGCTCGCCCTGCTCAGCCGCCTCGTCGTCGAACCGATTCACGCCAAAAATGTGATCGACATGGTGATGCGAGAACACCGCCGCCCGCAGCGGCGTCTCCGGACGCCACGCCCGCACGCCGTTGAACAGACCCTCCGCGTCGCGCGCCGTCCCCGTATCCAGCATCACCAGGCCGTCGCCCGTGTCGATCGTATTCATCGACGCCGCCGACTTGATGTACAGGAACCCGTCCTCGATCTCCTCAGGCTCGCGGTTGTTCCACGTCGACGTCACCGGATGAGCTTCATGGATCGTGTCGATCTCGCCGCGCCACAGACGGTCACAGAAATCTCGGATATCGGGCATCGAACTGCTCCTCTGATTCTTGCTCCGCACTAGGTCGCGTGAGCGGCTGTTGCCTGCCGGTCTCAGTCGTAAGATATGACTCAACAGCCCCGACACGTTCAAGTCCTCACCGGAGGAGCCGCCTCATGCCCATGTACGAATACAAATGCCCTGCCTGCACGAGCGTCTTCGACGTGCTCGCCAAAATGGGCCAGGCCCCCGAAGCCGCCGATTGTCCCGACTGCGACGACGCCAAGGGACAGCGCGTCTTCGGCGCAGGCGTCGCCATCCACACCGGCTCCTCCGGATCATCCTTCGACGACTTCGACATGGGAGACATGGGCATGCCCGACATGGGCGGCATGGGCATGGGTGGCCACGGCCACGACCACGGTCACAGCCACGACGACTTCGGCATGGGCGATTTCGGAATGGACGACTTCTAGGACTCTGGTCCCCTCTCCCTGAGGGAGAGGATTGCCCCCTCTGATCCCCCTCTCCCTGAGGGAGAGGGTTAGGGTGAGGGCCCGTCCCCCAAAAGGACTCGCCGTGCTCTACCTCCTCCGAGTCAAAGGCGACTCCATGTCCCCAACCCTGGAGGAGGGCCACGCCGTCATCGGTCTCTCGCCCAGGATCATCGCCGTCAAGCCCGGCCGCATCATCGCGTTTCAGCAAGGCGCCGACCTCTACATCAAGCGCGCCCTCACCAGAGAGGGCGACGGCTGGTTCGTGGTCGGAGACAACCCGGCCCGTAGCACCGACAGCCGCCGCTTTGGACCTGTACCGCTGTCCGCGATCCGCGCCGTTGCCGTCCTCGGGCTCGCTCCACTGGCGTTCAACCTGCGTCGCCTGTTGCCGATTTAACAGCACCGTTGCACTGGCCCGCGCGCACCAAACGATAACGACGCCAACTCTTGCGCTGGGCCAACAAATTCGACACAATACAGCCGTTGGCACTCTCAGCTGTTGAGTGCTAATTCTCTGCACCTGAGAAACAAGACTCCGTCCAAGAAATCAAGAAGGAGACAACCCGATATGGCCAAGGCACTGCTGTTCGACGAGGATGCTCGTCAGGCCCTGCGCGACGGGATCGACGCCCTCGCCGACGCCGTCAAAATCACCCTCGGCCCCAAGGGCCGCAACGTCGTCCTCGCCAAGACCTTCGGCGCGCCGACCATCACCAACGATGGTGTGACCATCGCCCGCGACATCGACCTCGAGGACCCCTTCCACAACATCGGCGCTCAGCTCGCCAAGGAAGTCGCCTCCAAGACCAACGACATCGCCGGTGACGGAACCACCACCGCCACCGTCCTCGCCCAGGCCATCGTCAACGAGGGCATGCGCAACGTCGCCGCCGGCGCCAACCCGATGGCCCTCAAGCGCGGTCTCGAGTCCGGCGTAGAGGTCCTCTCCGACGCCATCCGCGAGAATGCGGTCCGCGTCACTACCCGCGAGCAGATGTCGCAGATCGCCGGCATCTCCGCTGCCGACCCCGCCATTGGCGAACTGATCGGCGAGGTCATGGAGAAGGTCGGCAAGGACGGCGTCATCACCGTCGAAGAGGGCAAGGGCATCCGCTCCGAGGTCGAGTACGTCGACGGCATGCAGTTCGACCGCGGCTACATCTCCCCCTACTTCGTCACCAACCCCGACCGCATGGAAGCCGAAATCGAGGACCCTTACATCCTCGTCACCGACAAGAAGATCTCGGCCGTCCAGGACATCCTCCCCCTGTTGGAGAAGGTCCTCAAGGTCACCAAGAACCTCGTCATCATCGCCTCCGACGTCGACGGCGAAGCCCTCGCCACCCTGGCCGTCAACAAGCTGCGCGGCACGATCAACGTGATCGCCGTCAAGGCCCCCGGCTTCGGCGACCGCCAGAAGGACAACCTCGGCGACATCGCCACGCTGACCGGCGGCGAAGTCATCTCCGAGCAACTCGGCGGACAGCTCGACGCGGCCGACATCTCGCAGCTCGGGCGCGCCCGCCGCTTCATCGCCTCCAAGGAAGCCTCGACGATCATCGAAGGCAACGGCGACGCCGTCCAGATCGACGACCGCGTCAACCAGATCCGCCACGTCTACGAGATCGCCAAGAGTGACTGGGACCGGGAGAAGGCCCAGGAGCGCCTCGGCAAGCTCTCGAACTCCGTCGCCGTGATCAAGGTCGGCGCGGCTACCGAGGTCGAACTCAAGGAGCGTAAGCACCGCGTTGAGGACGCCCTCTCTGCCACCCGCGCGGCAGTCGAGGAAGGCATGGTCCCCGGCGGCGGTGTCGCCCTGATCAACGTCATCCCCTCGCTCGGCGACGTCGAACTCGACGGCGACGAGGCAACCGGCGTCAGCATCCTCAACCGCGCGCTGGAAGAGCCGATGCGCCGCATCGCCATCAACGCCGGCCAGGACGGCTCCGTCAT
>VXQZ01000052.1 GCA_009838735.1 Chloroflexota bacterium | reverse complement strand
AGCATGGGGTTGGCGGTCTGGGGGTCTGATTCGGCTCCGTCGTGGAGCTCGTGGCGGACGACGACGCCCTCGGCGCTGAAGTCGACGATTGTGGCTCCACCGGAGTGGCGCGGGGCGCCGGGGTAGTAGGCGGGGACGGTACCGTCGCCGACTCCCTCGTGCACGTCGATATGGCCCAGGGCGACGTAGTCGGCGCCGAGCGATTGAATTTCTGTGGAGTGGATCTGGTAGGAGTAGCGCGACTCTCCGGTTCCCACGTAGTAACCGTGGGCCATGGCCACGCGCCAGACGTACTGGTCGGAGCCGTTTGCCCAGGCGGGCTGAGCCGACGCCGGTGAGAAGTCGTTGTAGCTCTCGTGCGCCTGACCCCAGAACTGGACGCCGTGCTCTTCGAGCAGGACTAACTCTCCCTCGGCCGAGGCGATGATGTGGACGTTGGAGGGGAAGGCGTCGGCGAACTTCTGATAGATGCCGTCGGGCATGTGCGGGTCGTGGTTGCCGGGCAGGACGACGACGGGCCGGCCGACGGCTTCCATTAGTTCGCCGGTGACTTCGACGTAGGGGCGTTTGACACGGACGTGATCGAAGAAGTCGCCGGCGATGGCGACAACGTCGACGTCCGCCTCGACTCCGAGTTCGAGCACGTGCTGGAACGCCTTGAGCGCGGGCTCCAACGACTCGGATCCATCCGGATCCGTCTTCCAGGGCTGGGAGGTGTAGGCGCCGAGGTGGACGTCGGAGGTGTGCAGCATTCGCAGCGGGCGAACCTCCTCCGAGACCTCCGACAACCCGGCTCGCGGCGAATAAACGTCAGTACTCATGCAGCGCACACATCCCCGTCGCCGCTCCCGCACGGCGCAATGCTTCACGCAGACTAGCAGCAGACCGCGACTACACTGACCATCATGACCACTGAAACCACCACCGAATTCGAGACCGTCATCGGGCTTGAAGTCCACTGCCAACTGCGCACGCGGAGCAAGATGTTCTGCCGCTGCCCGGCCGACTACTCCGGGTCCGAGCCCAACACTGAGGTCTGCCCGCTCTGCCTGGGCATGCCCGGCACGCTGCCAGTGATCAACCGGACGGCGGTTGAGTGGACGATCCGCACGGCGCTGGCGCTGAACATGACCATTCCGGAACTGTCCAAGTTCGACCGCAAGAACTACCCGTATCCGGACCTGATGAAGGGCTACCAGATCTCGCAGTACGACATGCCGCTCTCGGAGGGCGGCTGGATGGATGTCGAGACCGATGATCTGGGCAAGCGGCGGATTGGTATCACCCGCGTGCACCTGGAGGAGGACACGGCCCGCCTGCTGCATCGCGAGAACGAGGCCGGCGAACGGTACTCGCTGGTCGACGTCAACCGCTCGGGCGTGCCGCTGATGGAAATCGTCTCGGAGCCGGACATGCGATCGCCGGACGAGGCTCGGACGTACCTGGTCAAGCTGCGACAGATCCTGCGCTACCTCGGCGTCTCGACCGCGGACATGGAAAAGGGCTCGTTCCGCTGCGACGCCAACGTGTCGCTCCGTCCCGTCGGCTCGACCGAGCTGGGCGCCAAGGTCGAGATCAAGAACATGAACTCGTTCCGCGGCGTACACAGCGCACTCGAGCATGAGGTTGAGCGTCAGGCGGAGGTGCTGCGTTCCGGCGGCACCATTGACCAGGAGACGCGGGGCTGGGACGAGGACCGACAGATCACGCTCTCGCAACGCTCGAAGGAAGAGGCGCACGACTACCGCTACTTCCCGGAGCCGGACCTGCCGCCGCTGTCGATCAGCAGGGAAGAGGTTGAGTCCCTGCGCCGCCAGCTCCCCGAGCTGCCCGAACAACGCCGCGCCCGCTTCCAGTCGGACTACGGCCTGGGCGACTTTGAGGCGAGCCTGCTGACGGAGGAGCCGTCGCGGGCGGACTACTTCGATCAAACCATCGCCGCGCTGAGTGACGCCGCCAACGCCAAAGAGGCGGCCAACTGGATTACCGGCGACCTGTTCGCGCAGATCAACAAGGACCCGTCGCATCCCGACCTCGAGGACCAGTCCATCCGGCCCGCGCACATCGCCGAGCTGGTCGGCCTGATTGTCGGCGGAGACATCTCACGCAGCCAGGCGAGGACCGTCTTTGAGTCGATGTACGAGAGCGGCGACGCGCCGGCCAAGATTGTCAAGGCCGAGGGCCTCACGCAGATCAGCGGGGAGGACGCGCTGACGCCGATTATCAACCAGGTGATCGGCGACAACCCCGACGCGGTCAACGACTATCGGTCGGGCAAAGAGGCGGCGCTGAAGTACCTGGTAGGTCAGGTGATGCGGCACTCGCGGGGTCAGGCGAATCCGGCGCAGGCGTCAGAGTTGTTGGTCTCGGCGCTGAGCGAGTAGCCCGCTGGCGGCCCCCGCTATCGACGGCCGAGCAAGGTGTCACGCTGCCTCGCGAGCGAAGTGTCGTGCTCTGGGCCCCGTGTCAAGCACGGGGCATCGGACTTGAGTGGCTAGCGTCATCGTGATGTTCGACGGGAGATTGTTGCTCTCATCCGCGTTCGGCGGCTGAGGTCTGGGCCCTGTGTCAAGCACGGGGCATCGGGAGGTTGTGGTGGTTCGCGACGGTGGTCGTTGGTGACCTACCGGCGCATCGCCGCGACTCTTGGGTTTTCCACGATCTGCGGGGTGTTCTGGTAGGTCGGGACTCCGACGTCGTCGAAGATCTGGTTGATGCCGCTGCGGATCTCCTCGGTCAGCTTCCAGTCGGTGGCAGCGACGTTCTCTTCGAGTTCGCGCTCGTTGCGCATGCCGACCAGGGCGCATGAGACGCCGGGATGGTCGAGGACCCAGGCGAGTGCCAGTTGGGCGACCGTCTTGCCGTAGCCGTCGGCTAGCTCAGCGAGCCGATTGCACACTTCTACTTCGCGGCGGAAGTGTTCTCGCTCGAACAGGGGCAGGTTGAAGGCGATTTGATTGCGGCGCCAGTCACCCTCCTCGAATGTGTGATCCGGCGAGAACGCGCCGGTCAACAGCCCGAACGCGAGGGAGCCGTAGGACATGAATCCGACGCCGTTGGCCATGCACCAGGGGAGGACTCGAGCTTCCATCCGGCGATCGAACATGTGATAGCCGATCTGGTTCGCCGTGATGTGCCCGTACTGCTCGCACTCCTGCATCAGGTCGATGTCGTAGTTGGAGACGCCGTAGTGGCGAATCTTGCCGCTCTGCTTCAGTTCTTCGAGGGCCTCCGTCGTCTCCTCGATTGGCGTGTCGAAGTCGGGCCAGTGGATCAGGAGCAGGTCGAGGTAGTCGGTGTTCAGCCGGCGGAGGCAGCCTTCCGCGCACTCGATGACGTTCTGCTTCGACGAGTTCAGGCCGGTCATCGTCGGCGTGTCGTCGTAGTCGAATCCGACCTTGGTCACGAGGATGATCTCGTTGCGCCGGCTGCCCAGCGCTTTCGCGAGCAACTCCTCGGACAGATAGGGACCGTAGCCCTCGGCGGTGTCGAAGAGGGTGATGCCGCGGTCGATGGCCATGTTGACGGCTTTCGACGCCTCGTCGACGTCGATGTGGCCGTACATGTTGGTGCTCATCTCCCAGGTGCCGAAACCGACTGCTGAGGAGACGAGGTCCGTGTTGCCGAATCGTCGCTGTTCCATCGATCTGCGCTTTCCGCGCGCCGTGTCAGATTGCTTGAGGGGCGTTCTGGTAGGTGGGGACTCCGACGTCGTCGAAGATCTCGTTGATCCCGATTCGGATCTCTTCGTTGAGTTTCCAGTCAGTGGCGGCGACGTTTTCTTCGAGCTCTCGCTCGTTTCTCATGCCGACCAGGGCGCAGGAGACGGCGGGGTGGTCGAGGACCCAGGCGAGTGCGAGCTGGGCGACCGTCTTGTTGTAACCGTCGGCGAGTTCGACGAGGCGGTTGGTGACTTCGACCTCTTTGCGGAAGTGCTCTTCCTGGAAGAGGGGCAGGTTGAAGGCGTTGCCGCTGCGTCGCCAGTCGCCCTCCTCGAAGGTCGTGTCAGGCGTGAAGGCTCCGGTCAAAAGGCCGAAGCCGAGCGAGCCGTAGGCCATGTAGCCGACTCCGTTGGCCTGACACCAGGGCAGGACGCGGGATTCCATGCGGCGGTCGTACATGTTGTAGCCGACCTGGTTGGCGGCGATGTGTCCGTACTGCTCGCACTCTTCCATCATGTCGATGTTGAAGTTGGAGACGCCGTAGTGACGGATCTTGCCGCTCTGCTTGAGCTCCTCGAGGCCCTCCATGGTTTCCTCGATCGGCGTGTCGTGGTCGGGCCAGTGGATGAGCATCAGGTCGACGAAGTCGGTGTCCAGCCGTCGCAGGCAGTCGTCGGTGTGCTCGATGATGTGGGCCTTCTTCGAGTTGCGGCCGATTACCTGCGGCGTGTCGTCGTAGTCGAAGCCGACCTTGGTTACGAGGACGATCTCGTTACGCCGATTGCCCAGTGCCTTGGCCAGCAGTTCCTCGGAGTGGTACGGGCCGTAGACCTCTGCGGTGTCGAAGAGGGTGATGCCGCGATCGATGGCCATGTTGACGGCGCGGGCGGCCTCATCGACGTCGATGTGGCCGTACATCGTGGTGCTCATCTCCCAGGTGCCAAAGCCGACGGCGGAGGCTACGAGGTCGGTGTTGCCGAATCGTCGCTGTTCCATGGCTGCATACCTTCCGTTGTCTCATCCCCGACCCTCACCCCCCGCCTTCGCGGGGGCTGGCTCCAGCTCTCTCCCTCTGTGAGGAGGATCCAGAGGGATAGGGGAGCGGTGAGAGCGGGGAAGGCCAGCTATTCGCGGATGTTTCGGCGCTGGCCGGTGGCTCGGCCGACGTGGATGACCTGGTCCAGGTTCTGGTAGGTGGGGACGCCGACATCGTCGAAGATTTCGTTGATCCCTCGGCGGATCTCTTCGGTCAGCTTCCAGTCGGTGGCGGCGACGTTCTCTTCGAGCTCGCGCTCGTTGCGCATTCCAACGAGCGCGCAGGTGACGCCGGGGTGATCGAGCACCCAGGCGATGCCGAGCTGGGCGCAGGTCTTGCCGTAGCCGTCGGCCAACACGGCCAGACGATTGGCGATCTCGACCTCCTGGCGGAAACGTTCGCGTTCGAACAGCGGCAGGTTGAACGCGACGCCGTTGGCTCGCCAGTCTCCCTCGCCGAACTCGTGCTCCGGGGCGAACGCGTTGGTCAGTAGACCGAACGCGAGCGATCCGTATGACATGAAGCCGACGCCGTTGGCCATGCACCAGGGCAGCACTCGGGATTCCATTCGCCGGTCGAACATGTGGTAGCCGACCTGGTTGGCGACGATGGTTCCGTGCCGCTGGCACTCCTCCATCATGTCGATATCGAAGTTCGAGACGCCGTAGTGGCGGATCTTGCCGGCCTGCTTGAGTTCCTCGAGACCCTCCATCGTCTCCTCAATCGGAGTACTGAAGTCGGGCCAGTGGATCAACATCAGGTCAACGTAGTCGGTGTTCAGCCGGCGCAGACAGCCCTCGGTGTGCTCGATGATGTGTTGCTTCTTCGCGTTGAGACCAATCACCTGTGGCTGGTCGTCGTACTCGAAGCCAACTTTGGTCACCAGCTCAATCTCGTTGCGCCGGTTGCCCAACGCCTTGGCCAGCAGTTCTTCCGAATGATTCGGACCGTAGACCTCGGCGGTGTCGAAGAGGGTGATTCCGCGATCGATCGCCATATTGACGGCCTGTGCTGCTTCATCCACGTCGATGTGGCCGTACATCGTCGTGCTCATCTCCCAGGTGCCGAATCCGACTGCGGAGGTGACCAGATCGCTGTTTCCAAATCGTCGCTGTTCCATGGCTTGATTCCTGTCTAGTTGGTTGGATGCCGAATGGATGCGCAGCGCCTAAGCTACCGCTTTCACTTCAGTCGGCACTATAGTGACGTTATGTTCCGACTCCGCCGAGGAAACGGTCCCAAGCCGGACAGACTCGGCGAGAACGGCAGCGGTAACGGTTCGCGGCCCGAGTGGCAGTTGCGCAAGTGGCTCGCGCCGGGAATCGGAATCAAGCGTTGGTTCGTCCTGCTGCTCTTTGGCATGGCGCTGTTGGGGCTTGGGGTGTCGTTCCTGGCCCGAGAGTTGTACCTGACCGTCACGTTGCCGGACGCGTTTTACTACATCACGCTTCAGTTTCTGCCGTATGCCGTGCGCGGCGCGGTGCTGATCGGCCTGGCCATCCTGTGCGTTGGCGTGGGCATCGGCAAGTTCACTTCCGGACTGGTCGTCGCGGCTCGCTCCTCGGACAGCAGGGCCGGCGGCGAGGAGCCGCTGGTTGACCTGCTCCACCGGCAACGCTTCGCCGGTCGCGGCATCCGGATTGTCTGCATGGGCGGCGGCACTGGTCTTTCCGTGCTTTTGCGCGGCCTGAAGGCGTACACGGACAACCTCTCGGCAGTGGTCAGCGTCGCCGACGACGGCGGTTCGTCGGGACGGCTGAGGCGCGATCTCGGCATTATTCCGCCTGGGGACCTGCGCAATTGCATCGCTGCGCTGGCCGAAACCGAGCCCCTGATGACACGCCTCTTCCAGTACCGCTTCCCGGAGGGATCGGGCAACGGACTCGAGGGGCACTCGTTCGGCAACCTCTTCATCGTGGCGATGTCGGACGTGGCTGGTTCGATGGAGGAGGCGATTCATGAGACCGGTCGCGTTCTCGCCGTGCGTGGCAAGATCCTCCCGTCGACGCTGGAGAACATTCGACTCGCCGCGGTCACCGCAGACGGCGAGCGGATTCGAGGTGAGTCGTCGATCACAGAGGCCGGACAGCGAATCGCACAGTTGAACCTCGAACCGCAGCATCCGCCGGCGTACCCGGAAACGCTCAATGCGATTCGCAACGCGGATCTGATCGTGGTCGGACCCGGCTCGCTGTTCACTTCGGTGCTGCCCAACCTGCTGGTTCCCGACCTGCGGATTGCCTTCCAGGAGTCGGCGGCGATGAAGCTCTACATCTCCAACGTCGCCACTCAGCATGGTGAGACCGACAATTTCTCGGTTCAGGATCACGTCCGCGTGATCGCCGACCACATCGGCGGTCTGCCGTTTGACGCGGTGGTCGCCAACAGCAACAGCCGGGCGAGACTGCCCCGCGGTTGGAAGTCGGAGCCGGTACGAGTCGAGCCGTCAGACGATCGATCGGATCCGGCCGGCGGATTGCGGATCATCGAGGCGGACATCGTCGACACCGGCAACCGCTACCGTCACGACAGTGACAAGCTCGCCGACGCGATCATGACGGCATACCATGAGGGCCGGGAAGCCGGCGTGCGGCCTCGCCGCCCGCAGCGTGTGACGATTCCGGAATAGCCCACAAGCAGTGAAGTCAGGTACAACAAGAGCGTGAGCACGTCTGAACTCCTCAACGTCATACAAATCCTGGTGGCGCTCGTCGTGATCGCCGCTGTCATCCTGCAGGCCAAGGGCGCCGGACTGGGCAACATCTTCGGCGGCGCCGGCGCGGAGTCGTCGTACCGAACACGCCGCGGCCTGGAGCGCACGCTGTTCCGGGGCACGATCGTGCTGATGCTCATCTTCGTCGGGCTCAGCATCGCCGCCACCCAGGTCTGACTGCGCTCGACAGCTTCTCGGCAGGACCATGCCCGACGCGCCGCGAGTCCTCTTCTATGGATCGCCTGACTTCGCTTTGCCGACGCTGCGAGCGTTGATCGACAGTCCCTACCGGCCGATCGCGGTCGTCACCCAGCCGGACGCGCGTGCCGGACGCGGCCGCTCACTCAAGCCACCACCAATCAAAGAGCTGGCCGCCGAGCACGGCATCCCTGCTCTACAGCCCGCGCGCTTACGCGATCCTGCAGCGATTGCACAGATTGGGAGCCTGAAACCCGATCTGCAGGTGGTCGCCGCCTACGGCCAGATCATTCCGACCGAGATACTCGATCTGCCGGCACACGGCACCCTCAACGTTCACGCCTCGCTGTTGCCACGCTGGCGCGGCGCCTCGCCGATTTCTGCGGCGATCCTCCACGGCGACGCCGAAACCGGCGTGACGATCATGCTGGTCGACGAAACCGAGGACACGGGCGACATTTTGCGCCAGCGGGTGACCGTGATCGATCCAGCCGAACATGCCGGTCATCTCAGCGATCGGCTCGCCGAGCTGGGGGCCGAGTTGCTGCTTGAGACCATCCCCGACTGGCTGGAGGGGTCGATTGCCCCGGTCGCGCAGCAGCATGAACAGGCAAGCAGGGCTCGGCGCGTGAAGAAGCAGCAAGGCCAGATCGACTGGTCTTCTTCAGCGCTAGTGATCGCCCGGCAAATCCGGGCCTACACGCCCTGGCCCGGCGCATCCACACATCTGGGCAAGACTGCCATTCGCATCACGGAGGCGGTCGTCGGTGAAGGTGAGGCGACGGAATCTCCCGGCACGATCGTTTCTGCCGGTCATCACATTACGGTCTCAGCGGGCACAGGCGTGCTCGACATCGTCCGAATCCAGCGCGCCGGCAAGCGAGAGCTGAGCGCCGAGGAATTCGTCCGGGGTACGCGTGATCTGATCGGTCGCCGGTTCGGAACCGAAGATGACTGATCTGCTTAGCCTCGACCAATCAGAACTGGCGGAGCTGGTGGAATCGCTTGGTCAGCCCGCCTACCGAGCCAGGCAGCTCTGGCGCCAGATGTACCAGCGCGGAGTCACCGATCCGAATCAGATGTCCGACCTCCCCGGAGAGATGCGCCGCCGCCTGTCGGAGCAGGTCGAGGACTCGCAGGAACCGCTCGAATTGCAGACCTCTGCCGACGGCTCAACCAGCAAGGCGCTATTGCGACTCAGCGACGACGAACTGATCGAGACGGTGTTGATTCGCTCCAGGCCTCGCGACACGGTCTGCCTGTCTTCGCAGGCCGGCTGCGCCATGGGTTGCGTCTTCTGCGCCACGGGACTTCAGGGCCTGAGGCGCCAACTTACGGTCGGTGAGATCATGAGGCAGGCGATTCTCGCCCGGTCCTGGTCGCGCGCGGAGGGTCGGGAGCTGAGCCACGTGGTTTTCATGGGCATGGGCGAACCGCTGGCCAACTACGCCAGTGTCAGCAGGGCCATTGACCGCCTGACTGATCCCGACGGCTTCGCCATGTCGCCCCGCCGGATCACGGTGTCAACGGTCGGCATCCCGCAGAACATTCGACGGCTCGCCGTCGATCATCCGCGGGTCAATCTCGCAGTCTCTCTGCATGCGCCGACGCAGGGACTCCGGCGAGAGCTGGTCCCGGTTGACGGCGCCAGCGTTGACGACATCCTCGACGCGGTCCGCGACCACAATCGGGAGACAGGTGGTCGGGTGACGTTTGAGTACGTCCTGCTGCGTGACGTCAACGACAGCCGTGGTCATGCCCGGCGTTTGGCCGAGCGGATTCGCGGGCTGCGGGCGCATGTCAACCTGATTCCGCTGAATCCGTCGCCAGGCGTGGTCGGGGAGCGGCCGTCGCGCCGGGCCACGCTGGGCTTCCAGCAGGCGCTCCAGGAATCCGGCGTGCCAACGACCATTCGAGTCGAGCAGGGGCGCGACATCGCCGCGGCCTGTGGGCAGCTCCGCGGCGATCGGATTGCGATCTCCGAGTAGCGAGCTACTCCTCCGACTCTTCCTCTTCTTCCGCTTCTCCTTCTGCGGCCTCGGCCAGGGCTTCTTCCGCCGCCAGCTCTTCGGCTTCCTCTTCTTCCTCGGTCACGCGAGGCGCGAGCGCAGTCGCTACGGCCACGGCGCCGTCGGTGATGGCGATGACGCCTTCGGGCAAGGTCATGTCGCGAACGAGGACGGAATGTCCAAACTCGGTGAGCACCGAAATGTTGACCTCGAGCACGGAAGGCATCTCGGTCGGCAACGCCTCAAGCGTGATCGTGTCGAGCGATTGCACGACCGTACCGCCCATCGCCACGGCCTCCGAGTCGCCAATCAGGACCAGACGAGCTTCGGAGTGAATCGCACGCGTGAGATCCACTTCGTAGAAGTCCAGGTGCAGCAGGCTGCGGCTGACCGGGTGACGCTGGATTTCGCGCAAGACGACCGGAATCGTCGCGCTGGCGCCATCAATGGACATGTCTACTACAGCGTTACGGTCGACCGTGCCGAAGACGCGTTCGATCTCCGTGAGATCGGCCTGGATGGCGCGGGAGTCGCGGCCACGACCGTAGAGGTTCCCAGGGACGAGGCCGTCACGGCGCAGTTGCTTGACTCGTTTGCCCAGCACCGACCGACTCTTCGTTTGCAGCACGATTTCGGCAGCGTCAGACATCGCAATCCATCCATCTCAAGCGTGTTTCGCCGGTCGTCAGAGAGCCTATCAACTGACGCTATGAGGGCATGTAAGGGCAGTCAAGCAAATCGCACACGCCTCGTAGACTGGCACGAGCATGCCAACCAACGAACCTGACCAAGCGTCGCCACAGCACGATCTGCTGCTTGGCGTCGATGTCGGCGGCACCTTCACCGATTTCGTCTTCCTCCGAAACGGCGAGATCAGCATCGCCAAGCGGCCATCCACGCCCGATGATCCCGGCCGCGCGATCATCGCCGGACTGACCGAGTTCGGCTGGTCGCCCGAGGAGGTCGTGCATGGATCGACGGTGGCCACGAACACGCTGCTCACCCGAACCGGCGCGCCCACGGCGCTGATCACCACCAGGGGGTTCCGCGACACGCTCGTGATTGGACGCCAGGCCAGGCCAGATCTGTATGCGCTGCATCCTCAACGACACGAACCGTTGGTCCCACAGCGCTGGCGCTTCGAGGTGGACGAACGAATTGCCGCCGACGGAGAGCTGGTCACTGCGCTGGACCTGGAGCAGCTTGATACGGTGCTCGATCGAATCGAGCGGACGGGCGTGCGCAGCGTCGCGATCTGCTTTCTCTTTAGCTTCATCAACTCCGCGCACGAAGAGCTGGCCGCAGTCCGAGCCCGGAATCGCGGCTTCAACGTCTCTGCCTCATACGAAGTGCTCCCCCAGCACCGCGAGTTCGAGCGGATGAGCACCACGACCGCCAACGCGTACCTCGCTCCGGTGATGACCAACTATCTCGACGCCCTGGAAGCACAACTCAATCGCGACGGCGCGAACGGCGTGCGACTGCGAATCATGCAATCCAACGGCGGATCGCTGACGGCCGGATCGGCCGGACGCAACGCCGTCCGCACCGTTCTTTCCGGGCCGGCCGGCGGCGTCGCCGGGGCGTTTGCGGCCGCCGAATCCGATGGCTTCCCGCAGGCAATCACCTTCGACATGGGGGGCACCTCCGCCGACGTTGCGCTCTGTCCCGGGCGGCTGCTGGAACGCACCGACCTGGTCGTCGACGACATGCCGATTCGCACGCCGGCCGTCGACTTGCACACGGTCGGCGCGGGCGGCGGCTCGATCGCCTGGTTCGATCCGGGGGGCGCCTTGCGGGTTGGCCCACAGTCCGCCGGGGCTGATCCTGGTCCCGCCGCGTACGGAGTCGGCTCGCAGCCCACCGTGACCGACGCTCACACGGTGCTCGGCCGCCTGAGGCCCGAGCAACAGCTCGGCGGCACCGTCTCATTGGACGTTGAACGGGCCCGCCAGGCGATCGCTACGATCGCCGAGCCGTTTGGATCGGTCGAATCCGCCGCGCAGGCCGTGATCGATGTGGTCAACGCCAACATGGCTCGCGCCTTGCGAGTGATCTCGGTTGAGCGTGGTTACGATCCGGCCAACTTCACGCTCGTCGCTTTCGGTGGCGCCGGTCCGCTGCACGCGTGCGATCTGGCCGATGTGGTGGGAATCCCGCAGGCGCTGATCCCGACGTCTCCGGGTGTGTTGTCTGCCTCCGGCATGCTGATTTCGGACATCACCCGGGACGCGGAACAGGGGCTGCACCTCACCATCCAGCCTGATGCAACAGGCGCCGTTGAACCCCTCGACAGCGCGCTTGCCAGTATCGACGCGCAAGTCCGTCAGGCGATTGCGGAAGATGGCTACGACGAGGCGGTCAGCGTTGAGTATGCCGCCGACCTTCGCTATCGCGGTCAATCTCACGAACTCACCGTGTCGCTGAACGATGGGCATCAGGCGGAGTTAGTACGCAGTGCGTTCCATGATGCGCACCGCGAACGATTCGGTTTCTCCTCGCTCGACACGCCTGTTGAGGTCGTGACAGCGCGAGCCAAGGCCCGCCATCCCGGCTACGAGGGAGCGGTCGCCGCGTCGCACGAAGGGAGGTCGGGCGAACCACGCACTGCGGTGGTCACCTGGCAGCGTCCGCTCGAGACTCGGATATTGCCGCGCGAGTCAATCTCTGCGTCTGTTTCCGGACCCGCGGTCATCACCCAGCTCGACACAACCGTGACAGTTCCTCCCGGCTGGGCAGCGTCCTCGCTACCATCCGGCAGCTTGCTGCTCAGACGCGAGTCCTGAAGGTCGGCAATATGACAGATGTCAACATTGACCCTGCGCGGCTCGCCATTTTCGACTCATTGGTCAGCTCGATCGCCGAAGAGATGGGGGCCGCGCTTCGCCATACTGCGCTCTCGCCAAACATCAAGGAACGCGCCGACTTTTCCTGCGCCGTCTTCGACCGGGAAGGCCAGTTGCTCGCGCAGGCTGCTCACATCCCCGTCCACCTGGGCGCGATGCCGGAGTCGGTTCGTGCCGTCGAGCGTCTGGCGCCCTGGCAACCGGGCGACCTGGCTATCCTCAACGACCCGTTCCTCGGTGGTACCCATTTGCCCGACGTGACCATGGTCTCGCCGGTCTTCGCCCACGACGCAGCGGACGGCGGCGAGCCGATCGGGTACGTCGCCAGCCGCGCCCATCAGGCCGACATCGGCGGCATGGCGCCCGGTTCGATGCCGGTCGCGCGAGAGTTGATCCAGGAAGGGATCGTGATCCCGCCGATCCGCCTCTATCGCGCCGGCAACCTCGTCGAAGAGGCGATGGACCTGATCCTGCGCAACGTCCGAACACCCGACGAACGGCGCGGCGATTTCAATGCCCAGATCGCCGCGCAACGATTGGGCGAACGCCGGATCGCCGACCTGCATCGCGACTACGGAGACGACAGCTATCTGGGGACGACTCAGGCATTACTTGACTACGGAGAGCGGCTGACGCGTGCAGCGCTGACGCAGTTGCCGCACGGGACGTGGGAATTCAGTGACTCGTTGGACGACGACGGACATTCGCCCGAACCGGTTCCCATCAGACTCAAGCTGATCCTGTCGGAGGATCGCGCGCACTTCGATTTCTCCGGCAGTGCCCCGCAACGGGCCGCCTCGATCAACGCCGTGGCCCCTGTCACCCGGTCGGCCTGCTACTACGTGATTCGCTGCTTGCTACCGCCCGACACACCAATGAACTCAGGGCTCTTTCGGCCGATCACATTCACGCTACCGGAACGATCAGTGGTCGCCGCGCAATCGCCAGTCGCGGTCGCGGCCGGCAACGTGGAGACTTCGCAGCGCATCGTCGACACCGTCTGGGGTGCGTTTAATCAGTTGCTGCCGCAGCGGATGCCTGCGGCCTCGTCGGGAACGATGAACAATCTCACAGCGGGCGGGATCGACCCTCGCAACGGCCAACCCTGGGCGTACTACGAAACGTCGGGCGGTGGATTGGGCGGCGGTCCGGAGGGACCGGGCCTCGACGCCGCGCACTCACACATGACCAACACCCTGAACACACCGGCCGAGGCCCTCGAGCTGGCCTATCCCCTCCGCGTCGTCGAGAACAGCATCCGGCCGAGATCCGGCGGGAGCGGCCAGCATCGTGGAGGACACGGCTTGATTCGCCGGACCCAATTCCTTGGATCCGCTCAACTGACGCTCATCACTGAGCGACGAACCCAGCAGCCCTGGGGATCACAGGACGGCGAGCCGGGAAGAACAGGTCGCAACAGCCTGGAAACGACTTCCGCCAGTGGACGGCCGGTGCGCCGCAAGCTGCCGGGCAAGATCACGATCAATGTGGAGCCTGGCGACGTGATCCGCGTTGAAACCCCTGGCGGCGGCGGGTGGGGACGTCTCGAACCGCGCTAAACTGGTGGCAACGGGCAGCGGAGGAGCGACCATGTCGGACGGTTCTGACCGACTCGAACGCGACGTTGAGGAAGTCCTGTCGAACATTGAGGACTTTGACTGGCGACGGAGACAATCGCGCAGACCAGGGCCGATCAGACTGGCCATCCAACGATTCGGTTCGGCGGTCGTGGGCAAAGCGACAGCGCTCACCGCTAACCACCTGCTGCTCCTTGGGGCCGCACTGCTGATCATTGGCCTGGTGCTTCGAGGTGGAGGCCTGTGGCTCGCGGTGGTCGGCATCGTGGTGTTCGTGATCGGCCTGTTCTGGACCTCGCGAGGCGGAAATCGACAAGCCGGTCAACCGCGCGGCGGCTATTGGCGCGATCGATACATCAGCTACGAACAGTCCAACCAGAGTCCGCTGAAACGCTTCTTCCGCCGCAACCGCTAGCCCGACCCGGCACGCTCGTGCTGATTCGATTCCTGATCTGCTGCCTCACTGCTTCGATCCTCCTTGTCAGCTGCCACAGCGAGGGCGAGCCGCCGCCGGTTGCTGCACCGGCCGACCGGCAATCCCAACAATCAGCTGCACAACAGCAACCACAGCGACAGCAACAGACAGATGCGTCGGCACCGGGGCAAGAACGGCCGGTACGGGAACAGCAGCAAGCGGAGCGGGAAGAGTCCCAATCGCTCTCGGACGAGCCGCCAGTCCAGCCTGAGTCGCAGCCCCGCAGTCCCGGCGGCCCGCCGGAGCCAGAGTTCGATGTCGCGATCGCCGTCGGCTATCTCAATCACCTCGCCGGAGAGCTGGGACCACGAGCGTCGGGCACCGAGCAGGAACGCGCCGCCGCCGAATACATGGCGGAGGTCTTCCGCGGCCTCGGATACGAAGTCGAGATCCAGCAGTTCACCTACACCGCCGAGGCGGAGATCGCGAGGATCGACCTGGCCGACGGTTCCAGCAACTTCGCGTTCCGCTTCTCGGGTTCCTCGAATGAACCGACCGAGGGTGAACTTGTTGACGTTGCGGGAGTCGGCAATGTGGACGACTTCGCCTTGGCCGACGTGGCCGGCAGGATCGCGATTGTCGATCGCGGAGTGATCGAGTTTCGCGACAAGGCGGCGCATGCCGAGGCTGCCGGCGCGATCGCGCTGATTGTCACCAACCCGACGCTGAACGAATCAATCGGCGGTTCTCTGGGCGACGATACGGTCTCGATTCCGATTCTCCACGTCGGCAAGGAGGCAGGAGACGAGATCCGCGCCCGCTTGGGAGAGATCGCCTCCATTCCGGCGTCATCGCCGAGCGCTGGCGAATCACAGAACGTCGTCGCGCGCAAACCCGCTGGCGCTTGCCGCGTGGTCGTGGGTGGCCACTACGACACCGTGCCCGAGGTCGACGGCGCCAACGACAACGCATCCGGCACTGCGCTGACCCTGGCCCTGGCCGCAATCTGGGCTGATCACCCGAGTTCCAGCGACATCTGTTTCATTGGTTTCGGGGCCGAGGAACTTGGCCTGCATGGCTCCCGCCAATACGTCAGGCAACTCCGCCTTGAAGACCGATTGTCCGAGGTGACTGCCATGGTCAACCTTGACGCGATTGGCGACGGACGGCCGCCGTACCGCATTCTTGCTTCGGTGGAGATCAGCGAAATCAGCAACGCAGTGGCCGCCGAGCTGCAGATCACCGCCGGACCGGGGAGCCTACCCTTGAACCTCGGCTCCGACCACGCCAGTTTTTCTCGTGTCGGCATTCCTGTCGTCTTCGTCTTTCCACCCGGGGCGATCCTGCACACGCCGTTGGACAACCTGGACAACGTCGACCTCGAATTGTTCGAAGACATCGCCAGGCTGAATCACGGCATCCTCGCCTGTCTGCTGCAGCGCGCTGGCAGCCCGATCTCACCGTCTATCTCATGCGGCGAAGAGGAACCGCAACCGGCTTCACGTGCGACACTAGAGGAGTGAAGCTCCACCCCATCATCGGCGCATTGATCGGGCTGTCGGTGCTCTTCTCCGGCGGAATCACCGCTGGATGCACGAGCGGGGCCGAGACCGTAGCCGAGATTCCGGAGACCGTCCCCGCCGCCGAGAACACGGCTGTTGAAGAAGACATTCCCGTCGAGGCGCTGCCTGATCCGCTGCCTGCGCCGTATCTCTTTCGCGACGACGTCGTCTTTGAGGAAGCGCCGATCACCGAAACAATTTATGTCGTGCAACCCGGAGACACCCTCGCCACGATAGCCACCCAGTTCTGTCTCACCGTTGAGGAAATCCAGCGACTCAACAACATCGTCGACGTTGACACGCTCAGCGTCGGTCAGGAATTGCGCATCCCGATCCGCGAAGGCGGCTGCGGCGTCGCCTCGCCAGCCACCGCCGACAGCGAAGAGCCGGAGGGTCCGCAGCGACCGCCCGGTGAAATCTACATCGTCCAGGAAGGCGACACACTGGCTCAGATCGCTGCCGCCTTTGGCTATACCTGGGTCGACCTGATGAACTACAACGGGTTGACAGAGGCGCAGGCGGCCAACATTCAGATTGGCCAGGCATTGATCATTCCGCCGCCGCCCGCCGCACAGGAGGAAGCGGCACAGGAGCAAGGACCCACCGAACCTCCGGGCTGATGCCCTGTGCCGGCAATCCGGTTCGCGCTTGATTGTGGGCGGGTTGGGCCTGTAGTAGCCTCGATTCCTGCGAAGCGGCGATTTTTCTTGCCAGTGCGCACCCAGCGTCAGGTGAACCATGGTCTCTGAACCCGCACAGAATTCCACGCAGCGCGGCATCGAATTCCTGCTCGAAGAAGTCGCCCAGCGACGTCTCAACGGCAACGCCAGCGAGGCCAGAACCGCCGCGATGGAACGTCAACACGGACGCGGCAAACTCAGCGCCCGTGAGCGGCTGGACATCCTCTTTGACGCAGGCTCGTTCACCGAAATCGACCCCTTTGTGAAACACCGGGGCTCAGGGTTTGGGCTCGAGAACAACCGCCCCGAAGGCGACGCCGTCGTCGTTGGACACGGCACGGTCGACGGCCGCACGGTCTTCGCCTACGCCCAGGACTTCACGCTGTACGGCGGCTCCGTCTCCGAGGCCGCAGCCGAGAAGATCGCCAAGATCCAGGACCTCTCCATGAAGGTTGGGGCGCCAATCGTCGCGATTAACGACGGTGGCGGCGCCCGCATCCAGGAAGGCGTGACATCGCTGCGCGGCTACGGCGAGATTTTCCTGCGCAACACGCTCTCGTCCGGGCTCGTCCCCCAGATTGCCGTCTGCGCCGGCCCCGCCGCCGGTGGCGGCGTCTACTCACCGGCAATCATGGATTTCATCTTCATGGTCCAGGGAACCGGACAGATGTACATCACCGGTCCCGACGTGATCCGCGCCGTCTCGGGTGAAGAAGTAACCCACGAAGAGCTCGGCGGCGCGATGACCCACGCCACCAGGACCGGCGTCGCCCACTTCTGCATTCCAGGCGAGGAGGCCACGCTCAACAGCGTTCGCCAGCTGCTGACCTTCCTGCCGCAGAACAACATGGAAGATCCCCGCTGGACCGACACCGGCGACTCGCCAGAGCGCAAGCTCGACAATCTCGTCGACATCGTCCCGGCCGACTCGACGCGGCCCTACGACATCCGACGCGTGATCCGCGAGATCGTCGACAACGGCGAGTTCATGGAAATCCAGGCCCAGTGGGCTCGCAACGTGGCGATCGGCTTCGGCCATATGGGTGGCTACGGCGTCGGCATCGTCGCCAACGATCCCGACACGCTCGCCGGCGTGCTCGACATTGACGCCTCACGCAAGGCCGCGCGGTTCGTCCGCTTCTGCGACTGCTTCAACATCCCCATCGTCACACTGGTCGACGTCCCCGGCTTCCTGCCCGGCACCCAACAGGAGTACGGCGGGATCATCGCGCATGGCGCCAAGCTGCTCTACGCCTATGCCGAAGCGACCGTGCCCAAGGTCGCCGTCACCCTGCGTAAGTCAATCGGCGGCGCATACGTCGTGATGAGCAGCAAACACCTGCGATCCGACATCAACCTCGCCTGGCCTACCGCGCAGATCGCCGTGACCGGCTCCGACGGCGCGGTCAACATCATCCACCGCCGCCGAATCGCCGCCGCAGACGACCCGGACGCCGAACGGGCGCTGGCCATCTCCGAGTACGAGGCAGAGTTCTATCGCCCGTACCAGGCGGCCGAACTCGGATTCATCGACGATGTGATCCATCCCCGCGACACGCGCACCGCGATCTTCCGCGCGCTCGATATGCTCGCAGACAAAGTCGACACCTCGCCGCCCAAGAAGCATGGGAACATTCCCCTCTGAGCAACGCTTCGCCGGACTCGCTGTCTGATCGTCAGCACCGAACTGGATCCCGCCATGGCTATTGAACCCGACGCCCTCCAGCGCATCGACGCCGCGTACTCCAAGCTGCGTGACGGCATCGACGTGGCCCGACGAAGAATCGACCGGCCGCTGACCCTGGCCGAAAAAATCCTGTTCGGCCACTTCACCGACCCGGCCAATCAACCGATCGAACGCGGCGTCGACCACGCGGCACTGCAGCCCGATCGTGTCGCCTTGCAGGACGCCACAGCCCAGATGGCGCTGCTCCAGTTCGAACTGGCGGGACTGCAGCGCGTCGTCGTGCCGACCACCGTCCACTGCGACCATCTGATCCAGGCGCGGATCGGCGCCGATGCCGATCTCCAGGTCGCTGTCAGCGAAAACGAAGAAGTCTACGAGTTCCTGCGCAGCGCCGCCGCCCGCTACGGCGCCGGCTTTTGGAAGCCCGGCTCGGGCATCATCCACCAGGTCGTGTTCGAGAACTACGCGTTCCCCGGCGGCATGATGATCGGTACCGACTCGCACACGCCCAACGCCGGCGGGATGGGCATGATCGCGATCGGGGTTGGCGGCGCCGACGCAGTCGACGTGATGGCCGGCCTCGGCTGGGGTGTAACCATGCCCAGGCTGATCGGCGTCTACCTGACCGGCGAACTCGACGGCTGGACCGCGCCCAAGGATGTGATCCTGCGCGTCGCCGACGAGCTCACGGTCAAGGGCGGGACCGGCGCGATCGTCGAGTACTTCGGCCCCGGCCTCGACTCGATGAGCGCCACCGGCCGCGGCACGGTGACCAATATGGGCGCCGAGATCGGCGCGACGACCTCGCTCTTTCCCTTCGACTCGCGAACAGCCGACTACCTGCGCAGCACGGATCGCGCCGAAATCGCAGAGCTGGCTGAAGCCAACGCCGAGCATCTACGCGCCGACGACGGAGTCGCAGACGCCAGACACGAGATCTTCGACCGCGTGATCGAGATCAACCTGAGCGAGCTTGAGCCGGCCTGGGTCGGACCGCACACGCCCGACCTGCGCAACACGGTCGCCGAGATCCGCGGATTCATGGAGTCCGAAGCGTACCCGCTCAACGTGACCAACGCGCTGATCGGCTCCTGCACCAACTCCTCCTACGAGGACATGAGTCGCGCCGCGGACATCGCCCGCCAGGCGGCCGATGCCGGGCTCGAGCTCCGCTCACCGCTGCTCGTGACTCCCGGCTCCGAACAGATTCGCGCCACGACCCAGCGCGACGGTCAGATTGAGGCCTTCGAGTCGGCCGGTGCGACTGTCCTCGCCAACGCCTGCGGCCCCTGCATCGGTCAGTGGAAACGCGAAGACATCGAGGGCGACGAGCAGAACACGATTGTCACCTCCTTCAATCGCAACTTCCCCGGCCGCAACGACGCAAATCGCAACACGCTCGCCTTCATCGGGTCGCCCGAGCTGGTCGTCGCCACGGCCTTCGCCGGCGAGATGGGCTTCGATCCGCGCAGCGACGCTATTGCCACCCAATCAGGCGAATTCCGCTTCTCCGCTCCCACCGGCGACGAGCTGCCGGCCGACGGATTCGACGTCGGCGACGAAGGCTTCATCGCTCCGCCCGAAGACGGCAGCGACGTCGATGTGATCGTCAGCCCCGAGAGCGACCGCCTGCAGCGGCTGACCCCGTTCAACACCTGGGACGGCAACGACTACACCTTTATGTCGCTGCTGCTCAAGACACAGGGCAAAACGACGACCGACCACATCTCGCCGGCCGGCTCCTGGCTCCGATTCCGAGGTCATCTCGAGAACATTTCCGGCAACCTGTTCAGCGGCGGCGTCAATGCCTTCACTGGGGAGACCGGCACCACCCTCAATCAGATCAGCGGTCAGTCCGGCCAGCCGATCAGCGATGTCGCCCGCGCCTACAAGGACGCCGGCATCCGCTGGGTCGCCGTCGGCGACGAGAATTATGGCGAAGGTTCCAGCCGTGAGCACGCCTCAATGGAGATTCGCTGGAGCGGCGGCTACGTCGTGATCGCCCGCTCCTTCGCCCGCATCGCCGAGACCAACCTGAAGAAGCAGGGCATCCTCGCCCTCACCTTCAGCGACCCGGCGCACTACGACCTCGTCGGCCAGCTCGACCGCCTGAGCATCCTCGGTTTAGCCGATTTCGCACCCGGCCAACCGCTCACGCTGCGCATCGACCACGAGGACGGCTCCAGCAACGAGGTCTCAGTCAACCACAGCTACACCGACGAGCAAATCACCTGGTTCCAGGCCGGCAGTGCCCTGAACAAGATCGCCGCGTCGCAATAGTCCTGGGGGAGCTCACGCCTCAATCCTCTGCGCCAATTCCCTCTCCCTCTGGGAGAGGGCTAGGGTGAGGGCCCCCGTGGCCAGTCTCGCCGCCTCCGCCATTCAAGTGGCAGACCCAAAGCCTGCCATCGGATAACAATTGAACTGACCCCGACATCTATCCCGCGGGTGTGGCTGCCCGTGTCCTGAAAGGCCCGTACTCATGCGAACGAAGGTGACCGTCATCGGAGCCGGAAATGTTGGCGCGACCACCGCCCAGCGACTCGCCGAGCGCGGTTACGCCGACGTCGTCCTCGTCGACATCGTCGACGGCCTGCCCCAGGGCAAAGCCCTCGACATGTACGAAGCCTCCCCGGTCATCGGCGTCGATTCCTGCATCACCGGCGCGACCGACTATGGCCCGACCGCCGGCTCCGACATCATCGTGATCACGTCCGGCGTTGCCCGCAAGCCCGGCATGTCCCGCGACGATCTCCTGCAAATCAACATGGGAATCGTCGACTCAGTCACCCGCGCCGCAATCGCCGAATCACCGGACGCGACAATCGTCGTCGTCTCCAACCCGCTCGACGCCATGTGCCACGTCGCCTACGACGCCGCCGGCATCGACAGCTCGCGCGTCGTTGGCATGGCCGGCATTCTCGACACCGCCCGCTACCGCTCCTTCCTCGCCGAGGCGATCAACGTCTCCGTCGAAGACATCAACGCCTTCGTCCTCGGCGGCCACGGCGACACCATGGTCCCGCTCGCCTCCTACACCACCGCCGCCGGCATCCCGATCACCAAACTGCTGCCTCAGGACCAGCTCAACCAGATCATTCAGCGAACCCGCGACGGCGGCGCGGAGATCGTCAACCTGCTCAAGACCGGTTCCGCCTTCTACGCGCCGTCAGCCGCAGTCGCCCAGATGGTCGACGCGATCGCGCTCGACAAGCGCCGCATCCTACCCTGCGCCGCGCTGCTCAACGGTGAGTACGGTGTCGACGGTCTCTTCATCGGCGTGCCGGTCATCCTCGGCAGCAATGGCATCGAGCAGATCCTCGAAATCAGCCTCACTGACGAGGAGCAGTCTCAGCTCAATCACTCCGCCGACGCCGTCCAGGGTCTGGTTGACGACATGGCCCGTCTCAGCCAACACAACGGCGGATAATCCCGCACATCCACCGGCCGAAGTCGTCCAACAACCGTCCCGAATCGTCCAAAATCGAACAAAATCGTCCAAGATCGAACAACGAGGACGCCCAGACCCCGCTGAGGACCGAACATGAACCAGATCAGAGTCGAATCCGACACGATGGGAACCATCGAGGTTCCCGCCGACCGCTATTGGGGCGCGCAGACCCAGCGATCACTGGAGAATTTCAAGATCGGCGGCGAGCGCATGCCCCGTTCGATCCTCCGAGCCATGGGCATCGTCAAGCACGCCTCGGCCAGCGCCAATCAGAAGCTCGGCCGTCTGGACTCCGAACTCGCCGACGCGATCCGCTCCGCCGGACAACAGGTCATCGACGGCGATCTCGACGATCACTTTCCCCTCGTCGTCTGGCAGACCGGTTCCGGCACTCAATCGAACATGAACGCCAACGAGGTGATCTCGAACCGCGCCATCGAGTTGCTCGGCGGTGAAATCGGCTCCAAGTCGCCGGTCCACCCCAACGACCACGTCAACATGTCGCAGTCGTCCAACGACGTCTTCCCCGGCGCCATGGCAATCGCCACGGCGGAGCAAACCGTCCAACACCTGATCCCCAGCCTGCGTTACCTCCACGACGCGCTGCAGGCCAAGGCCGACGCATGGGCTGAGATCGTCAAGATCGGACGCACGCACGTTATGGACGCGGTCCCGCTGACGCTGGGTCAGGAGTTCAGCGGCTACGTCCAGCAGGTCGCCTACGGCATCAAGCGCGCCGAGCAGACGCTGCCACGCCTCTACGAGCTGGCCCTGGGCGGCACCGCCGTCGGCACCGGCATCAACTCGCACCCCGACTACGCCGTCAAAGTCGCCGAGGAGATCGCCGAGTTCACCGGCCTGCCCTTCGTCACCGCGCCGAACAAGTTCGAGGCGCTCGCCGCACACGACGCCCAGGTCGAGCTGGCCGGCGTGCTCAACACCATCGCCGTCTCGCTGATGAAGATCGCCAACGATGTCCGAATGCTCGGCTCCGGCCCTCGCGCCGGTCTCGGCGAGTTGGTGCTCCCGGCCAACGAGCCCGGCTCTTCGATCATGCCCGGCAAGGTCAACCCAACTCAGTCCGAAGCGCTGACGATGGTCTGCGCCCAGGTCATGGGCAACGCCGTCGCGGTCTCGGTCGGCGGCTCCAACGGGCACTTCGAACTCAACGTGTTCAAGCCGGTGATGGCCTTCAACAACCTGCAGAGCATCAAGCTGCTCGGCGACGCCGCCGTTTCCTTCACCGACAATTGCGTGGTCGGCATCGAGCCCAACTACGGCCGAATCGACGAGTTGATGCGCTCCTCGCTCATGCTGGTCACCGCGCTCAACCCGCACATCGGTTACGACAACGCTGCCGCAATCGCCAAGAAGGCCCACGCCGACAACGGCACCCTCCTCTCCGCCGGCCTCGAACTCGGCCTCCTCACCGAAGAACAGTTCGCCGAGTGGGTCAAGCCTGAAGAGATGACCCGCCCCTAGACTGCCAACACCGCAAGATCTGAATCGGAGCACCCATGCCCAGTCGACGCAACATGATCGCCATGACCGACGAGGAAGCTAAAGAATTCATCGAGACCGGCTGGACACTGCAGGTCGCCTCGAACGGAAACAACGGATTCCCGCACATGGTCGCCATGTGGTACGGCGTGATCGACGACAAGATCCACTTCACCACCTACGCCAAGGCGCAAAAGGTGCTCAACCTCAAGCGCGACCCGCGGATCACGGTGATGCTCGAGTCGGGCGTCGAGTATTCGAAGATCAAGGGCCTCGTGATCGAAGGCGAAGCCGACGTGATCGAGAACGACCCGCAGCTCGTCATGGCCGTCCAGGACGCCACTGGAGAAAAGCGAAACCCCAACGCCCAGGGCCGCTCCTCAACTCCCATGGACGACGAACAACGAGTCCGTCAGGCCTCCAAGCGAGCCGTCGTGCGCATCAACCCCACCCGCGTCTACAGCTGGGATCACGAAAAGCTCGGCGGCGTCTACTGAGGCGGCCGCGTCTGGGTAACATGGACGTACAGTGAGGCGGAGGTACCGATATGGCAACCGCCAAACCCACGGACAACCAGAAGCCCAAGGCGCACCCACCTGAAACGGAGCGGGAAACCGTCCGGTTGATGGGCGTCGAGCCGCCTTGGACTCTGTACTTCATTGTGCGCGATTGGTGGCGGGAGCGGAAGGCTAGACAGCAAGAATCGCGGCCGCTGCAATAGCGATTGTCGTAGCAGCCGTCAGCAGCAACGCCGCGCCGACCAACCAAGACTTGATCCGCAGTACCCGCTCGTTGCGCTGCTCTGCGACCGCCAGATACTCGGCTGTCCGTTGCCAAGGAACTTCATCGTCACCGATTGCGACCTCGTTCACGATTTCTTCAGAAGCCGGACCTACGCTCATATGGCCGATTAGCAGCGCCGCTGTCGAAACGACGATGTTGGCAATGAACACACTCGCCGCTGAAACCACCGCCGCTTCAACGCCAACTTGTTCCACCGGCGCAGCAAAGATCAACGCCGATCCCAGGAGGGCAATCATCGCCGCGCTGAGAGCAAACGCGCTACCGAGCTTGGAGTCGAGCGATCTCCCGTACTCAATCTGCTCACGCAAACGCCAGAACGCGATGTCGTATGCCAATCGCGCTCCGGATGTGTCCTCGGCCATCATTCCGCCCCAGAACCTTGTTCCCCGCCTTCGGGCCCGTAGAACACCACCCAGACTGCCAGGTCGTCGCTGAATTCCTCGAACCGGTGCCGAGCGCCCGCGCCAACGAAAAAGGTATCGCCCGCACCACAGGCCATGCGCTGCTCTCCCAGCGCAAACACGCCCGTGCCTGAAGCCACGATGTAGACCTCGTCCTGATTATGTGGACTCTGCTTGTCCACCTCATGCGGCGTGTACAGCCCCACCGACATGGTCCCGTGCCGCAGCATCTCGCGGTACTCGTCGGGTTGGACTCGGCTGGCCATGGCACTCTCCTCGCGCTCAACGCTTGGCTCAGCTTATGATCGACGGGCGTCCCTATCAGGTGGAGGATGAGTCTGATGCCTCTCTCGCAACTGGAAGTGATCCAGGAAGGCCTCGACGGCATGCACGCCATGCTGGACAGAGCTGTCCCTGACATGTCCGCCGACCAATGGAACGCCCGGCCCGCCGGCGAGGGCGTCAGCGCCTTCTTCTCGCTCTGGCACTACGTCCGGACAGAGGACAACATCGTGAACTGGGTTGTCCATCGCCGTCCGACGGTTTGGCTCGACGGCGAATGGGATCAGCATTTCGGCCTGCACCGAACCTCGCAGGGCACCGGCATGACCAAAGAGGAAGCCGACGCCGTTCTGCTCAACGACGTCGACGCCTGGCTCACCTACCAGCAGGGAGTGTGGGTCGTCACGCGAGAATGGGTCTCGACCCTGACCGAGAATGACCTCTCTGAGGAGATCGTCATCCGCCCAACCCCGCCGATGACCATCTGGCAGGCACTCACGGGCATGCTCCTCTACCACGGCTTCCGTCACGTCGGCGAGATCGAACACGCCCGCGGCCTGCTCGGACTCGGCGGGTTGACCATCTGATTCCTGAGCAGACCGAGGCAGGCGATATCCTCATTCGCGAACGATCCGACACAAACAGACAGGACACAGGATGACCGACTTCGGCGTATCGATGTTCCCGACCGACTACGCGATCCAGCCGCCCGAACTTGGGCGAGAAGTGGAAGCGCGCGGTTTCGAGTCGCTCTGGTTCCCCGAGCACACGCATATCCCCACCTCGCGGATCTCGCCCTGGCCGGGCGGCGGCGACCTGCCCCAGGAGTACTGGCACACCCACGACCCATTCGTCTCGTTGATGGCCGCCGCCGCTGCCACGGAGACAATCAAGGTCGGCACCGGCATCCTGTTGGTGCCAGAGCACGACGTGATTGTCTCGGCGAAGTCCGCGGCTTCGCTGGACATGATCTCCGGCGGACGCCTGATTCTCGGCATCGGCGCCGGCTGGAACGCGGAGGAGCTTGAGAACCACGGCTGGAACTTCAAGGATCGCTGGAAGGTGACCCGGGAGATCGTGCTGGCCTGGCGCGAGCTCTGGACCCAGGACGAGCCGGAGTTCCACGGCGAATTCATCGACTTCGACCCGGTCTGGAGCTATCCCAAGCCGGCCCAGGAGAACGGCCCCGACATCCTGCTCGGCGCGCAATCCAAGTGGGCATTCGACCGCGTCGTCGATTACTGCGACGGCTGGCTGCCCATCGCCTTGCGCGGAGACATGCGGGCCGACATGGAACAGCTGAAGGCCGCGGCCGACCGTGCGGATCGAGACTTCGAGACGATCAACCGGACCGTATTCGGCGTCGGACCGGATCCAAAGCAGGTCCAGGACTTGATCGACATCGGCTTCCAGCGAATCATCTTCGGTCTACCGGCCGCCGATGCCGGAACCGTAATCCCGCTGCTCGACCGCTACAACGACGTCAAGGCGGAGTTCAACGGCGGCTAGATTCCGAATGCCCTCTCCCATCTCCCCCCGCGGAGCGGGGGGAGATGCCGAAGGCAGAGGGGGGCTCCGGTGAGCGACGAGGGTCCAGTCCAGCGACTCACGCGCGCCCGCCTGCGCCAACTACAGAAGCTCAGGACCGCTCGCGAGCGACGCGCACAGCGACTCTTTCTGATCGATGGCGAGAAGCTCGTCCGCGACGCACTCGATGCCTGCGCGCCGATCGTAGAGATCCTGTCAACGACTCCCGAACTCTGGCAGAACGCCGATCTACCGCTCACAGCGCTAGGCCAGGCAGACGCCGAGCGACTCTCGGACACGCGGACACCGCAGGGGCACTTCGCGCTGATTCGCGATCAGCTCGGCGAGCTCCAGATCCCATCGTCCGACCGCTGGCAAGTCGTCGCACTGGACGCCGTCCAGGACGCCGGCAACGTCGGAGGGATCATCCGCTCCGCCGCAGCATTCGGCGTCGACTCGGTGCTGGTCGGGCCGGGTAGCGCCGATCCCACCCACCCCAGGGTCACGCGAGCGGCCACAAGCGCATGGTTCAACGTCCGGATTAGTCGCTCAGTGGACCTGCATACTGACCTCACCGAACTCCGTCAACAGGGCGCGGCCGTCTTGGCGGCCGACCAGCGAGGCGTACCGCTGCAGGAACAGAAGCTGCCGTCAATGATCGTGTGGATCTTCGGCAATGAAGGTGCAGGTGTCGCGAAGCAGTTTGACGACCTGATCGATGCGCGTATCGCCGTGCCGATCGGCGAAGGCGTCGAATCGCTCAACGTCAATGTGGCCGCCGGCATCATCCTTCATCATGCGTATGAGAGGGTTCACGAGGGGAGCGCCACGTGAAAATCACGACCTGGAACGTGAACTCGATCAGGGCGCGCGAAGACCGCGTCCTCAACTGGCTCGACCAGCACCAGCCCGACGTGCTCTGCCTGCAAGAACTCAAATGCACCGAGGAGCAATTCCCCTTCGACGGCTTCGACGCGCTCGGCTACAACGTCGTTCTACATGGACAGAAGTCCTACAACGGCGTCGCGATTCTCTCCCTCGACTATCCGGATTGGGTCGAGGAAGCAGTGCCCTGGCCCGAGGACGAACATTCCCGCGGCATCGCAGCTGAAGTCAACGGCGTGCGCGTGGTCAGCCTGTACTGCCCCAACGGCCGCGAGGTCGGCCATGAGATGTACCACTACAAGCTGGAATGGTTCGACCGCCTCCGCTCATGGCTCGACGGGCAGGATCAAACTACCGATCTGGTCCTCACCGGCGATTACAACATCACGTTCGATGACCGAGATGTGAACGATCCCGAGTTCTGGCACGAGCGAATCCTCTGCTCAACCCCTGAGCGGGAACGACTCAACGCGCTGATCGATTGGGGCCTCACGGACGCATTGCGGATGTTCGACGAATCTGCAGGCGTCTACACCTGGTGGGACTACCGCACCGGCGGCGTCATGCAAGGCAACGGACTGCGGATTGACCATCACCTGATCAGCGCGCCGCTCGTGGAGCGCGCCGCTGCAGTCGAAATCGACGTTGAAGAGCGACGGATGGAGGGAGATGGCGACAAGCCGTCCGACCATGCGCCGGTCACACTGGTGCTAGAGGACTAGCGTCGTTCAAGCCCGCCTCTTCCAGGACGGCCGCGCAACGGAGGACGAGGTCGTCGTTGCCCTCCCGGGCAATCAGCTGGACCGATACTGGCAGTCCGTCGCCGTCAAGCCCCGCCGGCATCGCAATCGCCGGCGCCTGGATCAGATTGGCCAGCGGCGTGTACAGGATCGAGATCGTCCAGGGCGTGACCGACTTCCCAGCAATCTCGTCAATGACCGCTCCGTGCGGATGGGCGACGATCGCGCTGGTCGGCGTCAGCAGCACGTCGAAATCATCGAACCATGCGTCCATCGCTCGCGACAGTCGGTCGAGCGCTGCATAGGCCTGCGCGACCCGAACCCCGGTCAACGAGCGTCCGCGTCGAAGACTGCCGACCGTGTAGTCATTCAGTTCCTCTTCCCGTCCGACGCACATCTCGCCGTAGTTGGCAGCCGCACCGACGGCCGAGAGCGTTGGGAAAATCTCATTCGGATCCGAGATGTCCGGCGTCGCCTCGACCACCTCGGCGCCGGCGGCTTGCAACATCTCCCCCGCGACCTTGGCTCGCTCCGCAATCAGCGGTTCGCAGGGAGTCGGCCAACCGAGCTGTGTCGTCCACGCAACCCGCAGCCCCTGTACATCGAACCCGCGTTCGGATAATGTGGCGATAGCCGGCTCGGAACGGGTGTTCTTGACATGGGGGTTCCATTCCTCCGAGCCGGCCATCACATCAACCATCAGGGCCGCGTCGGCCACCGTTCGAGCCAGCACACCGTCAGTGGAGATCTGCGACATCCCGGCCCCGCGCGTTCGGCGAGGAATCCGGCGGCCGGTCGGCTTCAGACCAACCACACCGCAATGTGCCGCCGGGACTCTGACCGACCCGCCGCCATCGGTACCGTGATGCAGCGGACCATAGCCGGCGGCGCACGCCGCTGCAGCACCGCCACTCGAACCACCGGCAGTCCGCTCCAGATTCCAGGGATTCGCCGTCGGCGGCCCCAGTCGATTCATGGTCTGCGCCGCCAGCCCGAACTCGGACGTGTTGGTCTTGCCGAGGAAGACGGCGCCTGCCTCACGCAGCCGCTCGACAAACAACTCGTCGCTCGGTGCCGGCCGGTGGTCGGTGACCAGCGATCCCATCGTCGTTGGAACGTCCTGAACGTCAACGAGATCCTTGATCGTGATCGGGACGCCGAGCAACGGAGGCAGTTGCTTCCCGTCTCGCAAGCGCCACGCCAGAGCGGCGTCGCGCGCCTGCTCAAGCGCCAGGTCCCGAGTTTGACTGATGAACACATTCAGCGACGGCTCGAGCGCATCGACGCGCTCGAACATCGCTACCACGACCTCCTCCGGCGAGAATGTGCGAGCCTCGTACCCGGCTCGTAACTCTCGGGCCGAGAGTTCGTAGATTTCGGTCATCTACAGGTTCTCGATCTTGACCGGCTCAATCTCCCCGGCCGGCGTGAACCCGAAGATGCGGCCATAGAAGTCGAGCTCCGCTTCGGTCGCGCGCTGGATGTTGGCCGCCTGCCGAAATCCGTGCTGCTCGCCCTCAAAGGCGAGGTACGCAACCGGCAACCCCTTCTCCCGCAACGCATCGACCATCCGCTCCGCCTGGTTGGGAGGCACAATCTTGTCTTCCAGCCCCTGCAGAAAAATGATCGGGCAGGACAGCCGGTCAACCGCGTGTATCGGCGACCGCTGTTGATACAACTCGGCCCGCTCGGGATACGGACCGATCAGCGAATCGAGGTAGCGCGACTCGAACTTGTGCGTATCCTCGGCCAGCGCAGCCGCGTCGGATACGCCGTAGTACGACGCGCCGGCGGTAAACACGTCGCCAAAGGTCAGCGCGCACAGGGTGGTGTAGCCGCCGGCCGACCCGCCACGTATGGCGAGGCGCGAGCCATCGACATCGCCGCGCTCGACCAGGAACTTCGCAGCGGCCTCACAGTCCTCCCGGTCGACGATTCCCCAGCGTCCGTTCAGCGCCCGCCGGTATGCGGTGCCGTAGCCGGTGGAGCCTCGATAGTCGACGTCGACCACGGCGAACCCCCGCGTGGTCCAGTATTGAATCGCCAGGTTGAAACCGGGACTGGTCGCGCTGGTCGGACCGCCGTGGATGAACGTCACCAACGGCGGGAGTTCACCGTCTGGAGCCTGGAACTCAGGATTTCGCGGCGCATAGTAGTACGCGTGGGACGTCGTTCCGTCCGTCGTTGGATACTCGATGGCTTCAGCGGCCGAGAAGTAGTCGGCATCAATTTCCGGCGCTGCCGAAGCGCGAAGGGTTTCAATCTCCCCGTTGTCAACGTTGATCGCCACGATCGCCGCCCCGGTCTCCGGCCCTGCGGCGGCGCAGATGACGCGTGGCCCGACAGCTGCAGTGAAGTAACCGAAGCTGTTGAATGGCGTTTCCAGTTCTCTCAGCTCTCCTTCGTCCATGTCGATCACGCCGATCCGCCGACCCTCGGCGTTGCCGTACTGCGCGACCAGGCAACACTCGTCCATCACGGCGTAGGTGGACATCGAGAACTCCCACTGCGGCTGACCAAACTCAGCCTCCATCGAGAGCACCGGCACGAGCTGGGTTCCGTCCCAGCGCTGGATGTTCCACCAGCCGGAAGCATCGGAGATGCAGTACAGCGTGCCGTCGGGACCCCACTGCGGTTCAGTGATCGAAACGTCGCCGTTGGCGTTGCCCGCGATTCGCTGCGGCGCGAGCAGCGAACCGTTGGTTGCGACCTCGGCCAGCCACAGCTCTGTGGCGTCCCAGGGCATGTTGGGATGATTCCAGCAAATCCAGGCCAACCGCCGCCCATCGGGACTCAACCGCGGCGACGAACAGAAGTCGAACCCCTCGTGCAATCGAGTGATGTCGTCCGCATCTGCGCCGCTACCGTCGCAGGGGATTGAGGCCAGGTAGTTTGCGGCCTCCAGACCTTCTCGCCTGTGGTCCTCGGCGACGCAGATCAGTCGCCCACGCGCATCGTCGACCGTGGCGTCCGCATAGCGAATGGGAAGCTCAGGCGTCAGCGTGGTCGGCGGCTCCGAGCCGTCAACCGCCCGGCGGTACAGGCGCTGATCGGTGAAGTTGGAGTAGTATCCAATGCCGCCGGAGACGGCTGACGAGCCGCCGCCGTACTCGTGGACGAGCGTCCGCGCGCTGTGCTCCGAAGTCGTCACTTCTGAGATCTCACCGTTGGACGAATAGCGCATGGCGGCATACCGTCCTTGCTCGTCCGGCCGCGACTCGACCCAGTAGAGGTCGTCACCGTCCACGTCGAGTTCGTCAAAGCGGAGGGCGCCGGCAGTCAGCATCTCTGTAGCGATTGGAGACTCCCAGGCGCCGTACGGAGCCACCCGCTGTGTACCCGACTCCTCACTCATCGTTACCCCTCCCTCACTGCAAACGTGCAATCATCGTAGGCGACGCGCCGGATTTCGACCGAAAGCGGTCGATGTGACGGGAGGTGAACGATGGCCGACTCTTCTGAGGGAAGCGTTCGAGTCACCAGCCCGACCGTGCCGGGTCCGAACCACGACCGCGCCCTGGTCGATGCGCCTCTGGCGGCCGATGTCAGGTTGCTCAGCAGTCTGCTCGGCAACACCATCCGGGTGGTCGACGGCGAGGAGGTGTTCAATGCCGTTGAACAGCTTCGCGGCCTGGCCCAGCGCCGACGCGGCGTCCGCCAGGAACCTGAGCCGCAGCTGACCGCCGAAATCGTCAACCTCGTTCAGAGTTGGCCGCTGTGGCTGGCGGCCGAGGTCGGCAACGCCTTCCTGACCTATTTCCTGCTCACCAACACGGCTGAGGAGACACACCGCATTCGACGCCGCCGTGTGCGCTCCTCCGACACCAGCGCCGCGCCGCGCTCCATTGCGGCCGTGGTTGAACAGTTGCTGTCTCAGGGATACGACGAAGCAATGATTCGCCAGCAGGCTGCAGGGATTCACTTACAACCGGTGTTCACCGCCCACCCAACGGAGTCGCAGCGCCTGACCATGCTCGGCACCCTGCAGGACGTTCATCGCCTGTTGCTGGAGCGAGAACACGCCATCCCAGCCGAACTCGACGACATTGATATGGCGCTCAGGACCCACATCGAGGGTCTCTGGCAGGCGGACCACCTGCGCCATCGCCGCCCGACCGTGCTCGAAGAGTCGCGTCTGCTCTTGCGTACGTTCGAGACCACGCTCTGGGACGCGGTCCCCGAGGTCACACGCCGCTTTCGCCAGGCCACCGGCGTCACCGCAGTCGATGCGCCCGCGCCCATCGTGCTGGGATCCTGGATGGGCGGAGACGCCGACGGCAACCCCAATGTGACCCCCGACCTGACCTGGCAGACGGCGCTGACTATGCGCGCCCGGGTGCTGCGCATGCACCTCGATGCGGTCAGATCCATGGACGCGATGCTGCCCCACTCGGTGCGGCGCGTCGCGACGTCGCAGGACCTGGACGCCTCACTCCAGCGAGACGCCCGCCGGATGCCGCGGGTCGAGGAACGATTGCAGAACAGAAACCAGGCAGAGCGCTACCGCCACAAGATCCGCTACATGACCGCTCGCCTGCAGGCGACGCTGGAGGCCGACTACGCGCTGCTGGACACTCGAGCAGCACAGATCCACGATGCGAGACTGACCGCCAACGAGCCCGATGGCGTCCCCTACGACTCGGCCCGCGACTTCGTCGACGACTTGCAAGCGATCGCGGACAGTTTGCGGCATCACGGCGCGCACTCAGGCGCCGACCAGGTCGTCCAGCCCCTGATCGACCGTGCCAAAACGTTTGGCTTCCACCTGGCCACGCTCGACATCCGCGATCACGCCGATCGATTCCACGCCGCCGCCGACGAAGTGCTCAAGGGGCTGGACATCCAGCCCCCTGGGGGAAGCTATCTCGAGCTGGACAAGGATCAGCAAGAAGCGTTCCTGGCCGGTGAGCTCGACCGCGACTACTTCCCGGTCGGTCATGCGATGTCAACGCACGACGACGACACCTTGCGCCGGTTCCGCACGGCTCGACGTATCCAGCGAATCTGCGGAGATGAGGCCGTGCAGACATGCATCGTCTCAATGGCGGAGCACGCCGCCGACGTGCTGGCGCCTCTGCTCGTCGCCAGGCAGGCTGGTCTCAACGACATCCACCTCGGCGCACCGGCCGGCCGCATTCGGATTGCGCCCCTGTTCGAGCGCGTCGCCGACCTCGATCGGGCTCCGTCCGTTCTGCGCTCGCTCTTCAGTCATGGCGCGTATCAGCGACATCTCAGGGCTCACAACAACCTGCAGGAAGTCATGGTCGGCTACTCCGATTCGGCCAAGGATGCCGGCGTGCTGCCGTCGCTCTGGGGCCTCTATCGAGCGCAGGACGCGATGCACGAGGTCGCTCGCGACTTCGACGTGGATCTGATGTTTTTCCATGGCCGCGGCGGCACCGTCAGCCGCGGCGGCGGACCGTCGCACGACGCCATCCTTGCCTTGCCGCCGCACACGACCGAGGGCGGAATCAAGCTCACCGAGCAAGGCGAGATGATCCAGTTCACCTACGGCATGCCCGGACTGGCGAAGTGGAACCTCGAACAGACGCTGGCCGCAGCCGTCGTCAAACGCTTCGACCATGACCACAACGACACGCCCGACGCCGAGCGCGAGCGCTACCACGCCGCGATGGACGAACTCGCAGCGACCGCCCAGCAGGCGTACCGATCGCAGGTCGTCGACGATGACGACTTGCATGCCTATTTCCAGCGTGTCACACCGATTGGCATGCTGGGCAACCTCGCCATCGGCTCACGACCCACCTTCCGGCCTGGCTCGGACGCGTCGCTGACCTCGTTGCGCGCAATCCCGTGGGTTTTCGCCTGGATGCAGACCCGGCACGTGATCACCGGATGGATGGGCGTGGGTAAGGCGATCGAACAGTACATTCACCGGCATGGCCAGGCTGGCGAGGATCTGCTGCGCGACATGCGCGCCCGCTGGCCGTTCTTCAACACGCTGCTCTCAAACGTCGAAATGGTGCTGGCCAAAGCCGACTTCGACGTCGCCGAACATTACGCCCGCACCCTCGGTGACGGCGACCGCGACGTACGCACCTTTGGCCGTCTGAGCGAAGAGTTCAATCGGACCGTCGCCATGGTGAATCTGCTGGCCGATCAGGATCGACTACTCGACGGATCGCCAGTCCTGCAGCGCTCGATCGCGCTGCGCAATCCCTACGTCGATGCGCTGAGCTTCCTCCAGGTGGAACTGCTCAGCCGCATCCGCGATCTGCCAGAGGACGATCCCGAGTACGCCGACACCCTCGAAGCGATCCTGCGCAGCGTCAACGGCGTCGCCGCCGGCCTGCGCAATACGGGGTAACTCGGAGAGCCGCGTTCGACCTACCCGACCACTTCCCAGTGAACCAGGGTGAACGGTTCGGTCTCGTCGGTCCCCTCGTGATCCTCGAAGACAGGACGAACTTCCGCGCCGATCTCGACCGTCTGCATCGGGTCCCCGACGAGGTTGCCGACCATGCGGACGTTCTCGTGGTTCGGCAACTCCACCAGCACAACCAGATACGGGCAGGAGTCTTGCAGCGCGGGATGGACCGGGTGCCAGACGCGCTCCCAGGAGTAGATGCGTCCGTTGCCCTCTACCTCACGCCAGCCCATATCGAAGCTGTGACAGATGTGGCAGACCCACTCGGGGCCAAACTGGGGTCGGTCGCATGTGTGACAGTGCTGGACGAACAGCTTGTGCTGCTTGATGCCTTCCCAGTACTCGGTGTCGAGTCCGTCGACCGACGGAGCGGGCGCGGGCATGCCCTCGCCCAGGTAGTACCTTCCAGGATTCGCCATTACAGCACCGCCTCTGAACCGACGATCATGTCGGACACCGGCGTCACCATCGGACCCGAGGCGACCAGCGACACATTGACGTCATCGACCTGGTTGCACGACTCGCCCCGCACCTGGCGGACGGCTTCGATGTTCAGCTCGAGACCGTGCATGTAGCACTCGGCCAGGTTGCCGCCGCTCGTGTTGATCGGCATCTTCCCGCTGGGTGCGATCAGGTTGTCGAACGTAATGAAGTCGTTGGCCTCTTCGTAGCTCGTCAGGCCGTGCTCGATGATGCTCATCACGACGCCGCCGGTGAAGTTCTCGTAGACCTGCGCCACGTCGACCTCTTCCGGCTTGACCTGCGCCATGTCGTACATGCGAGGCGCGACCGTCTTGAAGTTGGAAGTGGCGTAGTCGGTCGCATTGTGCGAGCCCGAGCCGGCGCGGTTGCCCGAGCCGACCGCCCCGCCGAGGAAGTAAACCGGCGTCTTGGCGTAATCCTTGGCCCGGTCGGCCGAGACGAAGATCATCGCCGCTGCGCCGTCGTTCTCCTGGCAGCAGTCGAACAGGTGGAAGGGCTCCACGATCCAGCGCGAGGCGTCGTAGTCCTCTGGAGTCAGCGGACGACCGTACATCACCGCGCGCGGGTTGTTCTGCGCGTGGTGGTACGACGCCAGCGAGCACGCCTTGAGCGTGTCCTGGGTGATGCCGTGGTCTTCATACAGTCGGTGGATGCGCATGGCGAAGGACTGCGCCGGCGACATCAGTCCGTACGGCGCCGTATAGGCCTGGTCGCCGCGCACGTAGGGCACGCGAGCGCCCTGCCCGAAACGCCCAAACTGACCCTGCGCCAGTCCGCGGAAGACAACCACGGTATCGGCGAGACCGGTGGCGACTGCTGAAGCTGCGTGAGCGCAGGCCGCCGAGCCGCCGCCACCGCCGCCGCCCCACTCCATGTTGGAGAAGCGCAGGTCGGCGATGTCCAGCGCTGCCGCAATCCGCGAGGGGTCATTGCGGTCGTTGGAGTACGAGGCGAAGCCGTCAATCTCACGCGGGTCGATTCCCGCGTCGGCGCTGGCCTTGAGGATCGCCTCGATCACCAGCTTGAACTCGGAATCGGGTGATCGTCCCCGCTTGTAATACGTCGTCTCACCGACGCCGATGATCGCCACTTCGCCGCGCATCGTGCGGTTGCCCATCTCACAAGTCCTTCCCTGTGCGTCTCTACGCAGGCAGTTTAGATGATGGTCGCAAGATTCACCGTGGTCGCACCCCTAACTCGCCAACGGATGGCTCCCACTCCGGTCCCCTCTCCCTGAGGGAGAAGCCTGCCCCGCACTTGATGCGGGGAGTTAGAGCCTGCCCCCGCGAAGGCGGGGGGTGAGGGCCCGCCACTGCTACTGCAGAGCCCCCGCGACCAACGCCTCAGTGATCTCCTCATCCGGAACAGACAGGATCTCCGAGAGCACGTAGTGCGTGTGCTCGCCAATCGCCGGCGCGGCCCGGCGCAGACGCGCCGTCCCGCCCGAGAACCTGGTCACGAGTCCGTCGTACGGGGTCGGCCCCATGACCGAGTGGTCGAGCGTGACGAAGAAATCACGATGCGTGAGTTGCGGATCCTCGTAGAGGTCGGACGGCCACTCGACGAGCGACGCGGGTACTCCAGCCGCGGTCAGCCGCTCGACCACCGCCTCAGCCGTCTGCGGGGCGCACCACTCGGCAATCACGGCTTCAATCTCTGCCTTCGCGGCGATTCTGGCCGACAGGTCGTCGTACTCCGAGCCCGACCAGTTCTCAAGGCCGGTCGCGGTTCTCAGCGCATGCCACTGCTCCGCTGTCTCTGTCGCTATCGCGACGTAGCGCTCGCCGTCGCCCACCCGGAAGACGCCATTCGGCGCCGCGTACATGGATCCATGCCCGACCGCTTCGGCGATCCGGCCGTTCTCCAGGTAGTCGAGCAGCAGTGGCGCGGCGAAGTGGATACCGGCCTCGGTCTGTGCCAGATCGATGTACTGGCCTCGGCCGGTTCGGTCCCGATAACGGATCGCGGCCGCCAGCGCACCAGAGCCGAAGCGCGGGTTGATGAAGTCGGTGTACGCACCCCAGGTCCCCGATGGTTGCCGATCGGGCCAACCCGTGATTCGGTGCAGGCCGGAGAGGCAGGCCCCCTGCAGACCGAATCCCGGGTAGCTCGATTCGGGTCCGGTCTGCCCGCGCAGGCAGGTGCTGAGCATGATCAGCTCAGGACGTTCCTTGCTCAATGTGGCGTAGTCGAATCCGAACCGCTTCATCGTGCCCGGCGTGAACGACTCGACCACCACATCGGCCCAGTCGATCAACTGCCGGGCGTACTCCAGCCCCTCCCTGGTATCGAGCCGCAAGGCGACACCAAGCTTCGACGAGTTGAAGTTGGCCATGAACTGCGCCCGGTCCATGCCCGGTTCATTGTCCTTGAACGGAGGCCCAAGACGCAGCACGTCGGGACGCGTCGCCGACTCGATGTGAATCACCTGCGCGCCGTGGTCCGCCATCGACTTCGAGATCAGCGGACCGACGCCTACCCAGGCGAAGTCGGCGATCTTGACGCCTGAAAGCGCGCCGCCGTCTTCACCACGCACGCCGTTGGACGACACCGGCGCCCTCCGTGCGCGTTTCGGAGCGCCGTTCAGCTCCGCCAGCAGATGTTGGTCCTGACCTAGCGCCGGCGCCGCCCGATCGATCACCAGGGGGGTCTCGGACAGCTTGGCGAACGGCCCCGGGTACCGGTGCCCGTCAATGTCTACCCAGTAATTCCGAGCTGCCAGGTGCTGATCGTTCGCAATGTCCTCCATCGTGTAGAGCGGCGCCATCATGAAGCCGTCTCGGACGGCCCGCGAGAAACACTCCGCCATCGTCCGCTTGGCGACGAACTGATGCATGTTGTCGGACGCGATCAGAACCTGCCGGCCCACTTCGGCCGGATCCTCCGTCACCAGCCGAGCGACATTCTTCGCCCACTCATCGATGTCGGCGCCCTCAAGCTCACCGATCAGCTCGCCCTCTTCCTCGATCCACTTCAGGACCAACGTCGAGTGCCGCAGCCCCAACCCACCCGGCACGATGCTGAACACGATGTAGCCGTCGAGACAGGGATGTATCCCCATCACTGCGCCACCCATGTTGTCGCCGCCGATGTTCCGCTGAGCGCAGGTGCCCGGCGGATCGTCCCCGGTGTTTGGCGGGAACCCTGTTGCGTGCATCAGCGTCCAGACCACGGCAGCCTGCATCGATACGTCCAGATGCTGTCCCAGACCGGACAGGCCTCGCTCACGCAGCGCAATCGACGTGTCCGCCGCGGCCTGAACGCCCGCATGAATCGGAGCCTGAGGAAGACCCACCGGCACCGGCGGTCGATCGCCGTCGCCCTGCAGACCGACCAGGCCCCCGGCCGACTCGATGGTCAGGTCCGTCGCCGGACGGTCTGCATGAGGACCATCCTGCCCATACGGGGTCACCGAGACATAGATCAGATCCGGATGGGCGTCCTTGACGTCGTCGTAGCTCAACCCCCAGCCGGCCATCGTCCCCGGATCGAACGATTCGATCAGCACGTCGGCAGTGCCAAGCAAGGCTCGGAAATCGGCGCGACCCTGTTCGTCGTCAAGGTCGATGATCACGCTGCGCTTGCCCAGCCCCATGGCCGCCCAGTAGAGCGAACGCTCTGGATCCTCTTCGCTGAAGGGCGCCAACTGGCGTGAGGGCGTCCCCCAGGGCGGCTCGACCTTAATCACCTCTGCGCCCATGTCGGCAAGCACACGCCCTGTCATCTCGGCCCGTGATGTCGCCAGATCAATCACACGCACTCCGCCCAGCAGGGTGTCTGACGCCTCACTTGCCATTTCGATGCTCCGATCCGGAAACTGTGACCGATCCGACCGACATGCCGAACGCACCCGCACGGTTCGCAGGGATTGCCAGTCAAGATACCGAAGGTTGTTGATTGGCGGTCTACAAGACCAGGAACATCCTGATGAGCACCGAGAACACTCCGAAGATCAGCAGCGCGCCGAGGATCCACCAGAGCAAGCGAGGCGCATCTTCGCGCGGCTCGTCGGCCCGATTCTCATGGTCGATCCAGTGAGCATGTCGTTCCGGCGGCGGGCGACGTCGGCGGGTGGCAGGCGAGTCCGGCGCCGGAGGCGGCCACAGATCTCCGCTATTGCCCTGCTCTTCCGCCATCCCAAACTCTCCGCCGCTCGCTGCTCGTTCGGGGGCTTCAGTCTAGCCGCGCATCATCGCGTCCAGCGCCAGGCGCTGGCCTCGCCGCTCATCGCGACGTGCGAACAGACCTTAGCGCGCTTGCCGTTTAGTCTTGGCTAGGCAGCACGCGAACTGCAATCAGATGAACCGGAGCGCCTCGTGACCCGAATTCTTGTCACATCAACGCTGGCCGGCGACGGTAAATCGGTCGTCGCTGCGGGAATTGCATCTGCGCTCCGAGCGACCGGCGCGACCGTCCGGCTCGTCCGGATCGACGACGGAGACTCGGCGGCCGCCGACGCCCGGCAGCTGGCCAGGGTCAACGGCGTGCGCGGCGCCTCGGAACCGGTGTCCGCCTCCGAGATACCATCGGACACCGACCACACGGTCGTCGAAGCGCTGGAGGCCGAGGCGATTGAAGCGGATCGCACCGTGCTGGTAGTCCGCCACGGCGAAGCCGACGACGACACCGTCTCGCGCGCCCTCTCGACCCAACCCGACGCGGTCGTCGTCAACGGCGTACCCGAGCACGGAGGTCCGGCCGCGCTGCAGCGCATCACCGATCTGGGCGGCCATGCCGCGGCATCGATTCCACAGGACCGTCACTTGGCCGCGCCGACGGTTCGCGACATTGCTCCCTCGATTGAGGGCGAGCTGTCCGGCGACGAGGAGCTCTTCGACGAGGCCTCACGGGACCTCGTGATCGGTCCGGTCAGCGCGCACGAGGGCATGGACTACTTCCGCAAGTATCCGGACAAGACACTGATTACCCGCCACGACCGAATCGATATCGCGCTGGGAGCGTTGGACTACGAGCCGCTCTGCCTGATCCTCGCCGGCGGCGAACCGACGCTGCCCTACGTCGCCCAGCGCGCCGAACGCGAGTCGTTTGCCCTGATCACCACATCGCTCACCACGCTCGAGGCGGTCGAAGCAATCGGACCGCTCTACGGTGGCTCGGCGTTCATCGGCGAACGTAAGCTCGCGCGCGCGATCGAGCTCGTCGCTGACAACGTGCCAACTGCCGCACTCGTCTGAACGCGCTCTAGAGCTTCCTCAACAACGTCAGCCCGTCTCCAACCGTCAGTTGCACCGCGTCGACGCGTGGATCGTCGATGATCCGCCGATTGAAGGCGTCGATCGCCTCCTTGTCAGGATCGCGAACAGTCGGGTCGGCAACCTGACCGCCCCAGAGTGTGTTGTCAACAGCGATCAGGCCTCCCGGTCGCAGCAAGGCCAGCGCACCCTCGTAGTAGCTCCAGATCGGCTCCTTGTCCGCGTCGATGAAGGCGAAATCGAACAACCCACCTCCCTCTCGGCCCAGCGCGGCCAACGTGTCCAACGCCGGGCCCAGACGAAGGTCAATCTTGTGGCGGACCCCGGCCTCAATCCAGTACTTCCGAGCAATCGAAGTCCACTCCTCGCTCACATCACAGGCGACCATCCGACCATCCTCCGGCATCGCCTGAACAACAGCCAGCGCCGACGCTCCGGTGAAGGTGCCAATCTCAAGAGTGCGCCGTGCGCCAACCAGCTTCGCCAGCCAGCTCAACAGGCGGGCCTGATCCGGACCAATCTGCATGCCTCCGGCTGGCAGTTCCGCGGTCTCCGCTCTCAGTCGTCGCCAGACATCGTCCTCTCGCGTCGAGGTGTCTTCGAGATATCTCGCCAGTTCTTCAGTGATCGGGGTGGTTCGAATAGAGTGCATGGCTGGACGTTAACTCACCCATCGAAAGGTGCCGAACGCTATTGCCCCATGCGAACTTGCCGATAACACTACGTAAGCAGTGAAGGCCCGCATCGTTGACTAGCCCAAATGGAAAGAGAGTGACGATGACAGACTCCAAGCCGAAGACCAAGGCTCAGATGGCCAAGGCGATCGAAGCAAAGACAGGAATCCGCAGCCAGGATGTGAACGAGGTGCTGGATGCGCTGGCGGATGCTGTGATCGAAGATCTGTCAGTCGGCGGGCCGGGTTCTGCCACCGTCGCCGGTTTGATCAAGGTCGACATCGTCTCGCAGTCGGCGCGGCCCGAACGACAGGGACGCAATCCCGCCACTGGTGAAGCCATCACCATCGCCGCGCGCCCCGCACTGGACCGCGGCAAGGTTCGCGTGCGGGCGCTGAAGCGCCTGCGCGACGTTCTCTAAAACCCGATTCTCGAATCGCCAATGCCGCCCGTTCCGCCAACCAACGACGCCGGGCGAGCATTGATCGAGCGGCTCGATCCGCATCTGCCGACCCTCGCCGGGTACGCGGAAAGTCACGACCGCGACGCCAGCTTCCCGTTCGCGTCGTTCCAGTTGCTGCGCGACATCGGCTGGATCGCCGCGCCGATTCCACGCGAATACGGCGGCGAAGAGTGCTCGCTGGCCGACCTGGTCGCGGCGCAAACCGCGCTGGCCAAGGTCGATATGGCTCTCGCCTTCGCCTGTGGCATGCACCTGATGTCGGTCGGCTCCGAGCGCTCGAATCGCTCGTGGCCGGAGCCGTTGCGCGAACGGATCTTCCTTTCCATCATTGAAGAGGGCGCGCTCTGCAACCAGGTCGCTTCCGAGCCCGAACTCGGGTCACCCCAGGGCGGCGGCCGCCCTCAGACCGCGCTCACTCCCGACGGTCCGGGTTGTTGGCTGATCAACGGACGCAAGTCGTTCACGACCCTCGCGCCCGATCTCACCTGGTTTCTGACCTATTGCGCGGTTGAGGACGGTTCCGGAATGCTCGCGCGTGTCGCCGTGCACCGCGATTCACCAGGTCTGCGGATCGAAGAAACCTGGGACGTGGTCGGCTTGCGCTCAACCGGCTCTCACGACGTCTGGTTCGAGGACGTGCCCATCACGGACGACGAATTCCTGGTCCGGCAAGATCCGGCGAAAGCCGGACAACGGCACGGAGACTTTGCCTGGTTCGCCCTGCTGGTCTCTGCGGCGTCCCTCGGAGTGGCCGAGGCAGCGCGCGATTACACGGTCGAGTTCGCCCGCAACCGCCGCCCCGGCGGAGCGCCCGGCGTGATCGGCAGTCTGCCCACCGTTCGCGCGCAGGTAGGCGAAATCGATCTGCGAATCATGTCGGCCCGGGCGCTCCTGCATGAGACGGCTTCAGCCTGGGACCAACTCGACGCCGAGTCCAGATTCAAACTCGGCCCGCGCGTTGCCGCAACGAAGCTGCATACCGGCGACGCGGCGGTCGACATCGTCGATCGCTGCATGAGGCTGGTCGGCGGCATCTCGTTGCATCGATCACAGCCGCTTGAGCGCTTCTACCGCGACGTCCGGGGTCCGCTGCACAACCCACCCATCACGCCGCGCGGCTTGGAGGTCATCGCTTCGGCCGCCCTTGATCCGCTGCCGGATATCACTTCTTGAAGGTCGAAACCAGGCGCTGTGCAATGGTCAGCTTTGTCTGATCTGTTCCGCCGAGACTGATTCGTTGCCAGCGCAGTTCCCGAGCCCAGCGTTCCAGGGGCAAGTCAGCCGAACCTCCGGCGACGCCGTGCAGGTCCATGGCACGGTCAACCACCGCCGTGGCCATCTCGACCGCGTTCGCCGTCGCCGCCAGGGCCAATTCTTCCGTCCGATCCGCTCCTGCCAGATACAGGGCACGAGCAGCGGCGACCTCGATTTCGTTGTCAGCGAGGGCCAGGCGCGCCCGCTCGCCCTGGGCCAACGGTGCCCCGTGCTCTCGCCGCGACCATACGACGCCGCGGCACATGTCCTGAGCCGCCGAGGCAATGCCGGTCAGATGCGCAGCCGTGAACAGCCATCGGCGCAGCACCAGATCGTTCGCGAACGCCGGACCTCGGCCCGGCTCGCCCAGCAGATTCGACTCCGGCACTTTCACGGCCGACAGATTGAGCTCCATCGTGTCCCGGCCCACAGCGATAGTCGGCCACGGACGCCAGAGTTGAAATCCGACCCGATCGGTTTCGACGACGACCGCCGACACCCCGATCCGCTCTCCTGGTACCTCCTCCGTGTTCGCATAGACGATCCCGAAGGCCGCGTCTGAGGCATCGGCCACGAACAACTTCGTGCCGTCGAGCATCCAGCCCATCGGGTGCTTCTGTGCGCGGATGCGGACTCCGTCGACCGGCAGCGAGGAGAGATCAGGATCATCGAGACCTCGGAAGCAGGTGACTTCGCGCCGAAGCAGTGGAGAGAGAAAACGATCTTTCTGGTCCTCGGTCGCTGCGTACAGTTGCGGCGGCGGATCTGGATCGAATAGACCGTAGGCAGGGTTGATCACGCCTGCACGATGTTGGGACAACTCCTCCGCAATCCGCAATCGATCAGCGTCGGGCAGGTCGATCTGCGGTCCATCGACCGATCCGCGCGGCGCCATCAGCGGCGCGATGTCCAATTCGCTTGCGCGATTCAGGAGTTTCGCGTGGATATCGACCGGGAGCCCCGGAGCGTTCGATTCGATTCGCTTCTCTTCGAGCCAGATTTCGCGCCGGACGAAACGACGGACCGCATTGACGATGAGGTCGAGTTCTTCACTCACGATCCACCATCCGGCCACAACCTGTCATCGTTCAGGCGAGCGCGCCACTGGCGGCCAGGTCCGCCAACTCCTCGTCCGACAGACCCAACTCTTGCAACACCTCAAGCGTGTGTTGACCCGTCTTCGGAGCCGGTCCGCGGGGCCCGACATCCGCTCCGGCGATGTCGAATGGCGTGTTCAACGTCCGGAACCGCCCTTCCGGACCATCGATCTCGGTCCAGGCGTTCATCGCATCCATCTGCGGGTCGTGAATCACCTCTGGCAACTCGGCGACCGGCGCCCAGGTCAGCGCTTCGGCATTGAGCAACGGCGTCCATTCTGCGAGCGTCTTTGAACTGAACACTTCGCGCATCGCGCCGGTCAGTTCGGCCGTGTGCTCCATCCGTCCCATCAATGACGAGAACCGTTCGTCTTCACTCCACTGCGGCTGTTCCAATGCCCGGCAAAGCGGATGCCAGTAGCGATCGCCCGTCGGCATCACCAACATCAACCAGCGGCCGTCCGCCGTCTCGTAGGAGTTGAACATCGGATTGCCGGGCTGCACCCGATCGATTCGCGGCGGTTGATCTTCCAGGATGAGCGACGTCGCAACATCGGCGCCGATCGTCCACGCCCCCGTCCGCTGCAGCGTGACTTCGACAAACTGGCCCTCGCCGGTCAGATCCCGAAGGCGCAACGCGGCCAGGGTCCCCGACAGCAGGTTGAGGGCCGTCGCGTGGTCGCCCTGGCCCGGCCGGCAGGGCATCGGCGGTCCGTCAGGCTCGCCGATCAGGCTCATGATCCCCGACCTCGACCAGAACGCGGAGTAGTCGAACGCGGTCATGGCGTTGTCGGGACCGCGAGTGCCGTAGCCGGTCAGCACGACGTAGATCAGTCTGGGATTGACTTGCTTCAGCGACTCCCAGGACAGGTCGTACCGGGCGATTCGCGGCGCTGTGAGGTTGGTGATGAAGATGTCCGCCTCGGCGACCATGCGTTTGACCACGTCGCTCGCGCCCGGCGCCTCAAGCGACAACGCCACGCCCCGTTTGCCGCGATTGTCCAGTTCGTACGCTGCGTCGACGTCAGTCTCGGGATCGAAATCCGGTTTGCGACCGCGCATCAGCGTCGTGCGCCAGGCGTCTCCCACGGGATTCTCGATCTTGACGACGTCAGCGCCGAGGTCGGCCATCAGGGCCGCCGCCGACGGCGCTGCCAGCCAGTTCGCCGCCTCGATCACGCGAATTCCCTCAAGCGGAGCAACCATAGTCAAATCCTTCGTTAGCTTGCAGTCCGATCCTACCTGCCGTGCGAGAAGGAGCCGACGATGCAGCACCGACCGACCGCCGCCCGAGTCCCCGATCCGGGAATCCGTCAGTTGTTCACCCGCGAAGCTCGCTGGCAGGCCTGGCTCGACGTTGAGGCTGCGTTGGCCCGCGCCGAGGCGGAACTCGACATGATCCCCGCAGACGCCGCGGTGGAGATTGCCAATCACTGCAGGCTCGAGTTACTCGACGTTGACAACATCGAGGCCGGCCTGGCCGTCACGGCGCACCCGCTGGTTCCATTGATCTGGGAGCTCGACCGGATACTCGGCGGAGAAGTCGGCGGTTATGTCCATTGGGGTGCGACGACCCAGAACATCACCCAGACGGGCGACATCCTGCAGCTGCGGCAGGCTCATTCGATCATCCTCGGCCAGATCGGTCAGGTGTTGTCACTGCTCGCGCCAATCGCCGAGCGACATGCCGACGATCCCTGCGCCGGCCGGACACACGGCCAGCACGCCGTCCCGTCCACATTCGGCTACAAGGTCGGCGCCTGGATTGACGAGCTTTGCCGTCACGTCGAACGGCTACACGATGCCGAGCCGCGCATCTTCGTTGCGATGCTCGGAGGCGCAGCGGGCAGCCTGGCCTCGTTTGGCGCGCCCGGACTGGATGTCCAGGCCGGCATGGCGAAGCATCTGGATCTCGTGCCCATGCCCGTGCCGGGGCGCACCAGCCACGACCACCACGCCGAATATGCCGCGATCCTCGCGATGCTTGCCGCGACCTGCCGCAAGATGGCTGACGAGACATACACGTTGATGAAGCCCGAGTTCGGGGAGATCGAGGAACCGGTTCCGCCGGGCACCGTCGGCAGCAGCACGATGCCGCAGAAGCGCAACCCGAAGCTCTCCCAGGACATCCGCGCGGCCGCGGCCCAGGTCACGACCCTGTTCCCGCTAGCGCTCGACGCGATGCGCACCGAACATGAAGCCGACGGATCGACCAGCGTCATGGTCGAGCGCGTCGTTCAAGGTTCCATAGAGCTGGTCGGAGACATCCTCGCGCGGATGATCCTGCTGTTCGACGGCATCGACGTACGGCCCGAGCGGATGCGAGCCAACCTCAAACTCTCCGGCGGGCTGATCATGAGCGAGCGCATCATGCTGGCGCTGGGCGAGAAAATGGGTCGTCAGCGCGCCCACGATGTCGTCTACGAACACGCTCAGGATGCTGCCGTGCAGGAGGTCGCATTCCGCGACCTGCTGGTCGCCGACCGAGAGGTTCGTCAGCATTTGTCCGAAGCTGAACTCGATCAGCTGCTGGAGCCGGCAACATACACCGGCGCCTGCGCAGAGATCGCCCGTAGCCAGGCGCAGCGAGCTCGTGAAGTGAGCCAACAGCTTGTGGCGGTTCGCTAGTCCAAACCCTTCCCCCGTGGACAGCCCCGGCGCGTCTGAAGAGCCGGATACGATTGGCCTGGACAAGCACGTATGTGCGTATACGATGGTCCCACGACCGCAGCGCATGTTGATTGATTCTGCGCGAACCTCTTGAAGCTGAGCCGGAGTGCGTGAGAGGACAGACCAGTGCCCCACCGCGAGATCGTCAACCGTCCCGACCCCTGCCACAACCGACAGATCCTGCCGACACCCGTCCGCATCGAACTGCCCCGTGCCGAACGAGACCGAACAGGACCGAACACGATCGAACGATCCGAACACGCGATCAGCGGCAATTCAATCGTCGCCGGCGCGAGTCCCCTCTCTCCAGGATGGGTCGCGACAGGCCCGAACCGGACAGGATCGAACAGACCCGAACAAATCGGATCTGAAATTCCTGAAGAAACCTGAAAAAACCTGAAACCCGAAACGTACGATCTCGGGTAAAACACTGGAGATCAGCGCCGGCGCCGGTCCGAAGAAAAAAATCTGCTCAAACCTGAAAACCGAAATCCAGCCGAGCCGAACAGGCCCTAGAATCCGCCCAGAGCCGCCTGCACCGGCGCCACGGAAAGCGAGTGCAAGATGTTGAAATGGATCGTTCCCGTCACGATGAAAGAAGGCGTTGACCGCGACACTTTCTACGAGTTCTGGCAGTGCATCCACGCACCGCATGTCGCCAACCTGGCCAAGCCGGTCCGCTACTGCGTCACCTTCTTCGACGGCCCAGGCTCGCTCGGCGGACCGCCCGCCACCGACGAGATGCCGTACGACGGGGTCGCCGAACTCTGGTTCCGTGACTTCGAACACTTCAATCAGGCCTTTGGCGAACAACGAGGCGCATTGCGCGGGGTCGACGGCTTCGGCGATCTGATCGAGCCGACCACAGACGGCTTGTTCACGACCGAGAACATCATTGTCGACTCGGAGCCGTCAGATGACGCCTGCAAGTGGGTGGCATTCGTCAAGATGGGTGAGGGCGTCACGCGAGAAGAACTGTTCGCAGCCTGGAGCGACGGCCATTCGCCAAGGGTCGCTAACAGCATCGCCCGCGCCGATGGCCGCTGCCTGCGCTACACCACTTCGCACGCCAATCACGGCGTCGAGGGCGGGCCCTGGGACGGCGTCGCCGAACTCTGGTACACCGACGCCGAGTCGGCGCTCAAGGGCATCCCGCCCTCCGACGAGCCGGGCGATCCCTTCCCGCCGCTGATCGATCCAGAGGCCACGGTGATCCTCCAGGGCCGCGAAATCGTCGTCGTCTCGTAGACTCAATCCAACCCGACACGAAACGGAGTCGCGTATGAAATTCGGCATCTTCTACGAACACCAACTGCCCAAGCCATGGAGCGAGGGACAGGAACAGCAACTCTTCCAGGACGCGCTGGACCAGGTCGAGCTCGCCGACAACCTGGGCATCGACCACGCCTGGGAGGTCGAGCACCACTTCCTCGAGGAGTACTCACACTCCTCCGCGCCCGAGGTCTTCCTCGCCGCTGCGTCACAGCGGACAAAGAACATCCGCCTGGGACATGGGATCGTACTGATGCCGCCGGGCTACAACCACCCCGCGCGTGTGGCCGAGCGGATTGCCACCCTCGACCTCGTCTCCAACGGACGCGTCGACTTCGGCACCGGCGAGTCCGCGTCGCGAGCTGAGCTGGAGGGCTATCGGATCAATCCGGAAGAGCGTCGCTCGATGTGGCTCGAGACCGTCGAGCAGGTCGCCAACATGCTGGCCATGAACCCATATCCCGGATACGAGGGCCAGTACTTCTCCATGCCCACCCGCAATGTCGTGCCCAAGCCGGTGCAGAAGCCGCACCCGCCGCTCTGGGTCGCTTGCTCCAACCGCGACACGATCCACCTCGCGGCCAAGCTCGGCATCGGCGCCCTGACCTTTGCCTTCATCGACCCGGCAGAGGCCGAGCACTGGGTCAACGACTACTACGAAACGATCAAGACCGAGTGCGTGCCGATTGGACACTCTGTCAACGCGAACATCGCGATGGTTTCGTCGTTCTCGGTTCACCCGGACGCGGCCGAAGCCGAAGCCCGCGGCGGCGACGGCTTCCGCTTCTTCCAATATGCGCTGGGTCACCACTACGCCGCCGGCATGCACAAGCCGGGCCGGACCAACATCTGGAAGGCCTGGGAGCATGTGCGCGACACCTGGCCGCCGCAGGGCGGCGAGGGCGGCATCGGCACGCCGGACGAGCTGCGCGAGCATCTGCGCATCTTCTCCGACTGCGGCGTCGACCAGTCGGTCTTCATCCAGCAAGCCGGCAACAACCGTCACGAGCACATCTGCGAGTCACTCGAGATCTTCGCCCGCGACGTGATGCCCGAATTCAAAGAGTTCGAGGCGGAACGCGAAGCGAAGAAGCAGGAAGAGCTCGCGCCGTACATCGAGGAAGCGTTCAAGCGCAAGGCCGAGCGCAACGAGATGATGGCGGAACTCTCCGACGACGACATCCCGACGTACGGTCCGTACGGCTTCGATGTCGTCGCCAGCGAAACACAAAGCGAGTCCGACTTCCATCACGAAGGCGCAGAAGAACGCGCCCGCGAGCAGATGGAACGCTTCGAACAGATGAAGAAGACGGCTAACCTCGCCGTCGAGTTGGGAGCGACCGACTAACCAGCCGACCCGACCACGGTCTGCAGGAACGCGGTCACTGTCTCCGCCGTCCGCTCCGGATGCTGGACGTGGGGGAAGTGGCCGCAGTCGTCCCAGACGTGGATTTCGGCGTCCGCGAACGTTTCCCGCTGGCGCTCGGCGTAGCGCCAGCTGATAAACGGATCGTTCCTGCCGAAAATGACGAGGATCGGAACGTCGCGCGGCGCGAGTGCCTGGCGCAGGATCTTCGCGTCGTCGAAGTTGGTGTTGCGGTAAAGCTCCAACGTCACGCGTCGCGTGGCTCGGTCGTCTTCGGTGATGAGTTCATCCAACCACTGCGGGTTGAGGCCGCGAGGATTGCCCAGCCGCATGAACAGCTTGAACATCGGGCGGGTGGTGATGAACTGCAGAATCTCGCCGGCGTACTTCTTGCGCCAGATGTTGGCGACCAGGTTGCCCGGATAGTCCTCGAGGATCCCGCCGTCGAGCAGAGTGACCGAGGCGCACCGGTCAGGGTTCATCGCCGCCCACATCAGCCCCGTCTGGCTGTGAAAGCTGTGCAAGACAAGGTGCGCACGTCTGATTCCCAACTCGTCGATCGCCGGAGCGAGCCATTGCTGATAGCCCTCGATCGAGTAGGGAAAGTCACGTGGCTTCTCGGCCCGCCCGAATCCCGGCAGGTCGAATGCGATGGAGCGCGCGAGCTTCGCAGTCTCCGGCAGTAGCCACTGGAAGTCGCGCCCCGAACCGGGCACGCTATGCAGGCAAACGACAGCTTCGGCACTGCCGGAGTCGCCGGCGCTCGTCACGACTCCAGCCACCCCGTCAATCGAAAGTCGGGACTCGCGAAGACTGGACACTGGTCGCTCCGGATGCGCTCTGAGAAGCCTGAGGTCGGCTGGCTTGGGCGACGATATCACGCGGCGGGGTTCCGGCCGGGGCGCTCGGCGGCGGCGGCGGAGCGTCATCAGACGGAATGCGGATCTCCGCGACGCACCACGGGCAAATTCGCCAATCCGGGTCCAATACCCGATCACACTGATCGCATGCCAGGCGAAGCTGAATCGTACATTTCGGACAGGCGAGATAGTCGGCGGCGATCGGGTAACCGCAGCGTGAGCAGGGAGGACTTTGCTCCAGTTCGCGCATCAAGGCGCTGGACTCCAGTCGGTGCTCCTCGGCTTCCTGCAGGGTCAACGGCGGTCGCAGCACGCGATAGACGACCAGTCCGGGGAAGTTGAAGATCAGCACGATCAGCGTGAACACCAGTTGCGCCATCGGCTCGACGGTGCGCTGGTGAATGTCCCTGGCGGTCCAGACGACCGCTGAGAACCACAGCACCACAAAATATGCGCCGACGATCAGTGCGAGAATCAGGCCGGTGTTCTCGGGAGAACCACCCGGCCAGGAAATGCCGACTCCGTCGAGCATGGATCGCCTCTGCTGCACCCCGCTGTCGCCACTATAGGTCGATTTCGCCGGTATGCTCGCAACGATGAGCGATTTTCCGAGCACCGGAACCACCCGTTCGCCCAGCGCGCTCGATCTCGACCAACTGAATGACGCACAACGCGACGCTGTGACCTATCCGCACGGCCCGTTGCTGGTCATTGCCGGTCCCGGCTCGGGCAAGACCAGGGTGATCACGCATCGAATCGCCTGGCTGATCGAGCAAGGCACTCCGCCATGGCGGATTCTGGCGGTGACGTTCACTAATCGCGCCGCTCGTGAGATGCGATCGAGGCTCGAGTCGTTGATCGGGGACGATGACAGCAATCGGGTCTGGCTGGGAACCTTCCACCGCATCTGTGTGCGCATGCTGCGATCGCAGGGCCAGGAAATCGGTGTGCCCCGCAACTTCGTCATCTTTGATAGCGACGATCAGATGCAGGTCGTGCGTAGCGCGCTCAAGGACCTGCAGATCGATCCGAAGCAGTACGCCCCGCGGGCGTTGCTGAGCAGGATCTCGAAAGCGAAATCGGAAGGCGACGCGCTCACTGACTTCAGTTCATCAACCGGCTCCTACTTCGATGAGATCGCGGCGCGAGTCTGGGAACGCTACGAAGCTTCGCTCCGAGACGCTGCGGCGCTCGACTTCGACGACCTCTTGCTGAAGACGCTTGAGATGTTCGAGCAGGATCACATTCGGCGCAGCTATGAAGAGCGATTCGACCACGTGCTGGTCGACGAGTTCCAGGACACGTCGACGGTTCAGTACCAGTTGGCGCGCGCGTGGTCGGGCGGCAGCGGCAATCTGACCGTTGTCGGCGACCCGGACCAATCGATCTATTCCTGGCGTTCGGCCGATATCCGCAATCTCAACTACTTCGTGCGTGACCACCAGGACGCGACGGAGGTCCAGCTCAACAACAACTACCGATCCACACAGCAAATCCTTGACGCCGCCAATGCCGTGATCGACCGCGCCGCCGACCGGATCAAGCGGCGGTTGGTCACGGATAACCGCGGCGGAGCACTGCCGTGTCTGCATGAGGCGTACAGCGAGTCCGACGAAGCGGAGTACATCTCCAGTCATGTCGAGAGAGGCGTGCGCGAAGGCGTCCTTCGGCCCGGCGACGCTGCCGTGCTGTATCGGACCAACGCGCAGTCACGGGCAATCGAGGAATCGCTCGTCCAGCACGGGATTCCCTACCGTCTGATCGGCGCCACGCGCTTCTACGACCGCCGTGAAGTGCGGGATCTATTGGCCTATCTGCGACTCGTGCGCAATCCGGCGGACGCCGTTGCGTTCGCCCGAGTCGTCAATGTGCCGACCCGTGGGGTCGGCGCGAAGTCGATTGAGATGCTGACCGATTGGGCGTCCACCCATGCCCGTTCGCCGTACCAGGCGGCCCAGGCCGCGGCCGGACTCGACAGCGACGCGCTCGGCGGCTACCTGACCCCGCCCGAAGTCTCTCGCCGAGCGGCCGGTTCGCTTCGCGAGTTCGTCTCGCTGATTGAGGACGCCCGCCTGCAAGCCTCGAAGGAGCCGCTCTCGGACGCGCTTCGGGCGATCCTGGTCAAGACCCACTACCGCGAATGGCTGGTCAGGCAGTCGGACAGCGAGACCGAGGCCGAGAGCCGCTGGGAAAACGTCCAGGAACTGATCACGGTGACCGAGAACTACTCCGAGATCGCGCCGGGCGCGGCGCTGGATGCATTCCTCGAGGACGTCGCCCTGGTCGCGGATGTTGATGACCTACCGGACGGTCCTCCCGATGCCGTCACACTGATCACGCTGCATCAGGCCAAGGGACTGGAGTTTCCGGTCGTATTCATGGTCGGCATGGAGGAGTACCTGCTGCCGCATCAGCTTTCGATTGACGATCCGGTCCAGCTGCAGGAGGAACGACGGCTCTGCTACGTCGGCATGACTCGCGCCATGCGGGAGCTCCATTTGCTGCACGCCTTCCGGCGTTCATACCAGGGGCGGTCTGGACACAATCCACCGTCGAGGTTCCTCGCCGACATCCCCGAGGACCTGGTGCAGCGCCATCAGCGCCAGCAGGCCCAGGTCGGCGCCGATGTCCGCCCGGCCCGTAACCGCACCGTGCGCTGGGACGACTTCGATTCATTCGATCCAGAACCGGAGGCCGCGCCATCGGTGGGTCTCAAAGAAGGTGACGAAGTGTCGCACGAGATCTTTGGCCACGGAGTCGTGATCTCACTCCGAACCATCGGTCGCGACGCCGAAGTAACAGTGCGATTCGCCGAAACCGGGGTCAAGCGACTGCTTGCCTCCATGGCCAATCTCACACGGGCCTAGGACTCCGGACGCTGCTGCGCTTCCTGTTGGCGGATGCCCCGTTCGAACGCATCCAGGGCGTCGCGGAGTACGTCTTCCGCCGCCACGTCGGCGTCCCGCGCCTCCTGCACCAGATTGAGCAAGCGCTCACCGAGCTCCTTCGACTTGCTTGACTTGCGGCCATATCCGTTGCGTTCCGCACGACCGAGGATCGACTGGGCCCGGGCCAGAGCCGGCAGCGCCCTGGGGACGCCGTCCAGGACGGATTCTCGATTCGGACGTTCGCGCGCCTTGAGCCGTTCCCAGGCGCCCTCGACCAGCTTCGGCGTGTCCGCCGTGCCGTCGCCGAAGACATGCGGATGCCGCCGCACCAGTTTGGCTCGAATGCCCTCCGACACGTCGTCAAGCGTGAAGTCGCCCGCCTGCTCCGCCAGCTTGGCGTGGAGCACGACCTGCATCATCAAATCGCCCAGCTCCTCGCAGAGTTCCGTCGAGTCGCCTGAAGCAATGGCCTCAAGCACTTCATACGTCTCCTCCAGGAGGTGAGGCCGCAAGCTCTCGTGGGTCTGGGCGTTGTCCCAGGGACAGCCATCGATCGGATCGCGCAGACGATCCATCACCCCTCGAACACCGTCGGGCGCGTCCCTGACATCGGACAGCTCGATCGGGTCAAGGATCGCCGCGGTGATGCCCGGGCAGACGCCGCCCACGACTTCATCGACGGTGGTCCGGCTAATGGCGTCGTTGTCGTCCACGATCCGCAGCCCGTGCCCCCGCGGATAATGGCGCAACGCGTTGGGCAGGCCGGACTCGTCATCGATCAGCAGCAGCAGCACGCCCGTCGTGACCGGCGGCACGCTCGAGGATCGGGCAACGACCAGGGTCGATTCGTCCTGCAGTCCGGCGGCCTCGATGATTCCGGACAGTTGCTTCATCATCGGAGACTCCAGCGCTCAGTACGCTCTACTCGACACATGAATCCTATCGCTCAACACGCCACGCTCCGTCTCTGCCGCATGCTGGCCGAAGTTGCATTGGCCATCGCTCTCTTCACCCTGCCGGTCGCCTTCTCGGTGCGATACGCGACAACGTCGGCGTCCTGGTGGGAGCGTGGCTTCGAGCGTTATGACGCTACTGGTAGGACCGGTCTGTCACAGGCGGAAGTACTGCGGGTCGCAGAGGAGACTCGCGACTATCTGACCAATGACGAAGAGCGGCTGGACGTCGATGTGGCAGGAGAGCCCTTCTACACGGAGCGCGAGATCCTGCACATGATCGACGTGAAGCGGTTGATGGCTCGCACATTCGACGCGGGCTGGGCCGCTCTCGGATTCATCATCGCCTTCGTCGCTGTAATCGTTTGGCGGCGACGCCAAGAAGCGCCGTCGGCGCTGGCCAGATCGACACTGTCCGCCTGCGGAGTGGTCGCGCTGCTGGTTGTGGTGCTGGGCATCATCGGGATCAGCGGATTCGACTCCGCGTTCCGGCAGTTTCACCTGCTCTTCTTCACCAACGATCTGTGGCAACTCAGCTCACGCGACGGGCTGATCCAGCTGTTTCCCCAGCGGTTCTTCTTTGACACGACGCTGCTGATCGGCGGCGTGACGCTGGCGTTCGTTGTCGCAGCTGGCGCTGGATCAGCAATCTACCTATGGCGTCGGAGACGAAGTAGTTGGTTTGCTCCGGCTCAGGATTCTGGAGCCTCGTAGGCGCCTGCCTCGTACCAGCCTGCAGCGAAGAACAAGTCCCCATGCCGCACGACCCAGGTGTGCTTCTGTTCCTGCTCGCCGCTGTCGGGATTGAGGAACACGTAGCTCACCCAACCGCGATCCTCGATCGCAATGAACTCCTCGCGGAAGTGTCGGCCCGTGACATCGGGGCCTCCATCGAGCACGTTCTCTCCGAGCGGCAAGTAGGGATGCGCGAGCCGAGTGCCGTCGAGTTCGTAGATGCTCACGTACCACTCGCCATCGACGCTCTGTGGGGAGTTGTGATACTCAATCACCGCTTCGCGGCCATCGGCGTCGTAGCGGTCGATTGCATCTTGCACCAGAGCCCGGGCGTAGCCGGCAGGATCCTGCTCGGCGAGGTTGTAGTTGCGGTCGTACCAGCCCGAGCCGAAGAGCAGGTCTCCCTGGCGCACGATCCAGCTGTGTTTGCGCTGGTACTGCAATTCTGCGTCGGGATTGGGGAAGACGTATGAGATCCAGCCGCTGGTCTCGATCGACAGCGTGTCGGCGGTGTAGTCGTATCCCGTCACGTCGACGCCGGTGCCGTGCAGGTTGCTGCCCAGCCAGCCCGGCCGGTCGGCACGGGCGCCGTTAACCAGGCGGGTACCGTCCACGTTGTGGATGAAGAGGTACCATTCGCCGTCGATGCTTTCCTGGGAGTTGTAGTACTCGAACGTGGCATCGCGGCCCAACACCCGGTACAGCTCCAGCGCCCGCTGCACGTACGACTGGGTGTAGGCGCCCGGCGCATGCTCTTTGGAGGGCCCTTCCTCGTACCAACCGGAGCCGATGATTAGGCCGTCGTGCTTGACCACCCAGGAGTGCTTGGTCTCCGAGCGATTGGTCTCCAGGTTGGTGTACCAGTAATCGACCCACGCGCCTTCTTCGCTGGCCACGGCGACAACCATCGCGCCGGCCGGGTAGCCGTCAATGTCAACCTCGGCGGCCACCAGACCAATGAAGTCGCGAACCTGGTGGGCGACGTTGCGCCCGTCCTCGCCGATCACGAAGACATACCAGGGTCCGTCGACGCTCTCGGCAGTGTTGTAGTACTCAATCAATGCGTCCCGGCCGAGCACGTCGTACAGCTCAATCGCGCGTGCGACGAACGACTTCGTGTAGCCCCCCGGGTCGTCCGTCTTCGACGGCGCAGACTCGTACCAGCCGGAGCCGAAGATCAGGCCGTCGTGGCGCACAATCCAGGAGTGCTTTATTTCGGCCCGGCCTGTAGCCAGGTTGTCAAACTGGTAGTCGACCCAGGAGCCTTCAATGCTGGCGACCTCGATCACCATCCGGCCGGCTGGATAACCGTCTGGTCCGTTGACATCCACACCCGGCACACCGATCAAGTCTTGATTCTGGTGTGCAACGACGACATCGTCCTCGTCCATGATGAACATGTACCACTGGCCGTCGATGCTCTGCGGGGAGTTGTAGTAGGCGAGCATTGCCTCGCGTCCGTCGCGTTCGTATCGCGCGATCGCCTGTTCGACGAACCACTTGGTGTATCCGGCTGGATCGGTGACATCGGGAACCGGAACAGCAACGCTGACTGCGAACGAACTGCTGGAGTACCAGCGTCCGGGCTCAGCTTCACTCGGCAGGAGCCGGGCCTGCGGAGTGTGGGTCGTCCACTCACTGCCCGCGACGCTTGATTGCGCGCGGACTTCGACTCGCCCGCTCTGGGTCTGCCGCGCCTGAATGCGCACATCGATCTCGCTCTCGCCGTGATGTTCACTAGCCACGAAATCAAGCGGAATGACGCCGCTCAAGAAGATTGCAGCGACGGCAATCCCGAGCACCAAGGTTCCCACGCTAAGCACACGAACACGTTGATTCATCATTCGGCAAACCCCTTACAACATGGGAACAGGATCGAATACGTCGGAGCGAATCGAGCTTCGTTCTTAGTTCAGTGCGCCGGCCCCGCCGCCGCAGCCGCAGGAGCCGCGGCCACAGGCGCAACCGCCGCCCGTCGGCATCGCTTCCGCCGCCTCCATGTCCGAGAACTGCCCGGCAACCGTCACCATCGCTGTCGTCAGCACTTTTTGCGCGATATGACCGCAATGGCACTCATACGGCTCCGCCGCGGCGCTCATCGGTCGCAGCTTGGTGAACTTCTCATTGCAAGGGCGGCAGTAATACTCGTACAGCGGCATGAAACTGACTCCGAGACTCGCGAGGAACTGTGTGTCCAGAATAGGAAACCCGGGACGTCGGTCAACGATCCACTCGCCATACACTCAGAATCACCCCCCGTAGCTCAGGGGATAGAGCACCGGTTTCCTAAACCGCGCGCGGAGGTTCGAATCCTTCCGGGGGGACCAGGTCGGTCGCTACCGCCAACTCGACTTCGTCTAGCTGCACATCCTCATTCGCATGCGCTCGCGCCTTATCGAGACTGAATCGATGCAGGCTCGTCGCCACAAGCATCGAGATTCGGCTGGACCGGCGTGCCCCAGAAGTCGTGCTTCGCCAGCTCGTAGGTCTTGCTGATCGGCGGATCCGATTCGACCCGGATCGTCAGCGTGCGCGCGCCCTTGAGCGCCTCGTAGAAGGCCCGGTCGTCTACAGGGGAAATGCCGTAACTGAGCGATTGCGTCCACGCGTTCCAGGTATCGGACCGAGAGCGCCCGTCGATGGTCCAGGAGACAGCCACCGAGTCGCCGTAAATCAACGTCGATTCCGCTGCGTCAAGATCTGACATCCAGAGATCGAGACCGGCCCTTCCGCATCCGATGTTCAGCGATGAACGGGTGTCCTGCTCGTCAGCCCGCACGGGTGCTGCCCCGCGGTCACGAATGCGGAGGTGGCTGATGAGCCATGATGATCCGCCCAAGAAACCTGCTGCGAACGTAAGCTCGCCGCTGGTCGTCGATGGAATACCCGTGACGGGCGGTGACTGGCTCGGAATCTGCATGGCGAGGCACGCGTCGAACGTGTCGATGACCGGTATGTCGAACATCGCTTCGAGATCGAAGCGGTGGATGTCCGAACTGGCGCCAACCAGTTGAAGCTCGAGGTCTGAGGCCTGGCGCCACATCGCGATGATCGCTCGCGCCCGCGGCGGACTGACTGTGACGGAGGCACCGCTTCGTTCCACGTTCCAGCTATCCCTCTGCGTGGTCTCTCCGTCTGCGCTCCACTCCACCTCCACGTGATCCCCTAACAGCACGTGGGCGCCCGCACCGTAGATCGACAGCCTGGCGCCGTAACTCCCGCAGAACATCGCGAGTCCAATCGACAAGACATCCTCACGATGGTGTTGTTCGAGCGTGCTCGTCTCGGGCATGGTCCTGCGTGGGATTCGCTCCCAAAATCGGACCACGCCCAGATCGCGGTCTGTCTCGTACGCGGCTTGTACCTCGTACAGATTCAGCGGGAGCGGCAGCGTCCGAACCTCACCAGGCTTGTAGAAGCCGCATTCGTCGAGGTTGCCTTGCACGGGCGTCTCGAACATTCCGCTCAGCTGAAAGATGAGCGGTACCGTGAGCAGCTCAGGTACTTCCACAGTCAACACCGACGCCCTGCGCAGTTGGGCCATCAGCTGCGCGTTCGAAGGCGGGTGCAGGAACCCGCTCGCTCTCCATGTCGCAGTATTCCAGGTGTTCGTGTGGGCAGGCCGGTCATCAATGGTCAGAGTGACTTCGACCTCGCCCGGCTCCAGGATCTGGGGTACGGCGAGTTCCAACTGCAGCGCAGAGCTACTCAAGCAGTGGGCCCCCAGTAAGACTGCGCGTTCATCCTCGAGCACTGCTATCGCCGTCAGCTGCACGCTAGTGGAGATTGTCCCGTCTTCGTTCTCATGCGCCCGATACCTCAATTGCCGCGAACTCTGCTGTTCCGCAGCGACCACAGGCACGTAAGTGCGTTCCGGCGGCCAGTAGTCCCGACCGCAGTTGTCGAAGTTGGTCTGGATCGGCGTGCCGAGCAGGTTGGTGAGGTCGAATGACCCCCGGACGGGGCGATCGAGTACAAGTACAAACTGCAACATCTTGTCCTGCTTGAGGCGGTCGAGAGCGATTCTGAACTCGGCGATCGTAGAGCCGTCTTCATACGAGTAGAAGCTCACGGGCTCGCCGTACCAGTCGCCGTCGCCCAAATGCAGGCTGAGTGTGTGAGTTTGGCCCAGCTCCGGCAGACCCCAGACATGAAATGTCAACCCCTGTGAACTGCAGGTCATGACCAGATTGATCGGGTCGACACCCGGCGGCCTCGTGTCCACAATCGCAATGACGCGGACCTGGCTGGATCGCAGGTAGTCATTGTCCTCCGGATACGAAACTCTGTAGTACTCACCGAGATCGTTTTCGACGAAGAGTCTGTTGATCACCGGCTGCCATTCCGGGTCCACATAGTTTCCGCACTGGTCAATGTTCGCCTGAACTGGCGTCGCGAACAGGTCGACCAGATCGAACGAGACCGGAGCTGCGCTGTCCGATCCAACCTTGATGGAGAGCGATTGAGCCTCGCGCAACTGTTGGATGGTTCGTTCGCTATCGACTGGCGACAGCGAGACCCGGTCTTCGTCGCGGCTGACGCTCCATCCAGCGATCAACTGCCTGTCGTCGATCGTCAGGGTCAAGTCTCCCGTCGCGTCGGACGGCGCGCCACTTAGCGACACCCGACGTTCGTCACCCAAGCATCCGACCACCAGTTGCAGACCCTGGGCGCTGAAGGCAACCACCACGGAGTTGAGCTTGGTCGGGTAGTAGCCCTCGACGTCTTGGGTGTAGACGCCATAGGCGAGCGAGGCGGTGCGATATCCGTTGCGCATCACGGGCGTGATCGGCTTTGGGGCCTGTCGTACAACGGTGTCGGGCAGAATGATCCCCTGCGGAGGATTCAACTCGACCCGCACCGAGACCGGGGTCGAGGACAGCCAGTCGGTTGCCTCTCCGAAGGCCGCGATGACACGCGCTCGCGGCAGGATGTTGTCGCTCCAGCCGCCGGCGATCCGTTGTTGGACGGCGAACTCGATGCGCTCGTCGGCGCGGACCTGTGCGCGGATGCGCAGTTCGGTGCGTCCGGATCGTGCGCCGTCGCTGCCGCAGTGACGGAGGTTGTCGTAGACAGGCAGCGCACGCAGCGCGTCGAGGTCGATGTTGGTCGTGAGCTCCGGAGTCGTGCCGATCACCAAGGCGAGCTGCGAGCCGCCACCGAGCAGCGCTCGGGGCAGTCGACTCTCGGTGCTCTCGACGAGCTCGGGTCCGCTCGCCCTCGATGTCACCGCGCGATGCTCTCTGTGCTGCGTCCCATGGTCCACGCTCCACGCCACTAAGGTCCGTTGCGTGAGCGCACCGTCACTCAGGTGGCCCGGCAGGCCGCCGATACTGACCGAGATCTCGCCGTTCTGACAGGTGATCGTGGTCCGCAGCTCGCCGTCCGGCGTCCCGACTGTTGCGCTGTACAACGAGGCGCTCGTAACGAGATCGCCTCCCGCATCGTGAAAGGCGGAATAGCGCGCGTCGCCGTACCATCCTTCCAGCCCGCTAACCAGCGTTGTCTCGCCTGCAGCGAATGGCTCGAACTGGTCGCTGCGCGCGAGTCGGCCGCGTGCGGCTCCGTCGACTTCCAGCGTCAGCGGAGAGCTGACCAGCCAACGCCCGATGGAGACCGTGGCCGGATCGAATCGATGCGCCCGAGGCGTGATCGGCTCCACCCATCCGCCGCTACCGTCGCGCACCCGTAGGCCGAATCGAACCTCGCCGTCTTCCAGACGTTGCGCCGCAATGCGCACCTCGGCAGCGCCGTCACCGCGTGGCTCCTGGCTGCGGGCGTCCTGGCCGCTCAGGACCTGCGCCACCACGGTGATAACCGCCGCAATTAGAACAACAGCACAGATGGCAGTTCGACTCTCAAGGAGCCGAGCCTTCTTGAAGTGAATACGCATTCTGATCCTCCCGAGGACGCCTGCGTCGAATTCTCACTTCGAGCATTGGCGCGGCAACAGATCAGAAGTGCAAACTTGGACTTTCGCTTAGTACTGGCGCGGTGTAGCGCTTGGTCTCTTCGTCGAGCGTCAGCTCTTCGCCATCAGGGCTTCCGGGCTGAGACAGACTGTTCAGACGAAGCTCCTCAGACGAATGAGTTGAATCACTGCTCGTCAATGCCGACCACGATGTCGTCGACCAGACCATTGCGAACGGCCCAGATGACGAGTTCCGGCTTGGTCTCGATGCCTAGCTTGTCCTGGATGCGATAGAGCGTGTTACGGACCGTGACGACGCTGATGCCTCGCTGCCTGGCGATCTCGCCATATGGCGTTCCGCTGGCGAAGTAGGTCAGCGTCTCCCGCTCAATCGCCGTCAGTCGTTCCAGGGGCTTGATGGACTCCAATGGTCGTTCCCCCCTCAGCATCGCGAACACGCGCTTCACAGCCTCGTCGGGCACTCTCAGGCGTCCCGCGGCCACATCCGACACGGCAGTGATGAACTCCTCCGGCGGCGCGTACTTCTCGACAAAACCGGTGGCACCCGCCGCGATGGCGTCGATCACTGCATCCTCCTGCGCGGCAGCGGTCAACATCATGACGCGGGTATCAGGCAACAGCGCCATGAGTTCGCGGCAGGCCTCGATTCCATCCGTGCGCGGCATGATCACATCCATGACCACGACCTGAGGCTTGAGTTCCGCGGCCGTGCGCAGCGCTTCCTCCCCATCTGCAGCTTCGCCGACGACAGAGAATCGTCCTGAGCCATTCAACAGGTCGCAAATGCCCTGACGCATGATCGGGTGGTCATCGACAACGAGCACGGTGATCGGTTCGGGAGTTGGCATCTCAGATTCCCCCCTCACGCCCCTCAAGAGGCACGACACAGGTGATAGTGGTTCCGCCCCCGCTGCCCGCGCCGTCGACCTTCAGCGTGCCGCCCATGTCCTCGGCATCATCCACCATGCCGCGCATGCCGCGGCCGCGCCTGGCATAGTCGTCCGGCAGCCCGATTCCGTCATCGGCGACGCTCAGTCGAATCCGATCGTTGGTGAAGCTCAAGCCGACATCAACCCGGCCCGGATCGCCGTGGAGGAAGGCGTTGGTCAGTGCGTTATGCGCGATGGCGAAGAGCTGGGAGCGCACTGCGGTCGGTAGATCCGGCTCCGTTCCCGACTGCGTCAGCACGGCGGGGATACCGGTGATCCGTTCGAACGTCGCGCAGTGCGACCACAGGACCCGTCCCAACTCCCGCCCTTCGACTATGTGCCCGGCATCGATCGGACCGCGCATCTCCCACATCGCCGACCTGGTCAGCTCGGCGGTCGCGTCGAGCGCGGACCGCAGTTCCGGTTGGGATTCGGCGGCCAGCGCTTTCGCGCGGTGAAGGCCGAGATTGATCATTGACGCCGTCTGAGCGGTCGTGTCGTGGATCTGCTGGGAGAGCTCAATCCGATCGTTGAGCAACTGCTGCTCGCGTGAGAGCGCCGACTGCCAGCGGAGCCGCTCGAAGCGCACAATCATGCCGATGCCAACCGCAACGACGTACATCATGGCAACACGACCGACCAGGACCATCTCCTGACCGCGATCGAGGCTCAGACCTGCGCCGCTCCAGAGGCAGGCTGCGATGTAGAGCAACGCAGCCACGGATGTCCAACCGAGCGTGGCCGAGAGCGATGGGAACAGCACGGCGAAGAGGCCCAGCGCGGGGTAGAAGGCGACGAAAGCAAAGCTCGAGTATCCGCCGAGGATGAGGACCGCAAACGTGATCTGAGCCACGTCGCTGGCGCTCAGCAACAGCAACAGGCGCTGGGTGATCGGTCGTTGCTTGCGTAGCCGATAGTGGACCAGGCCGTTGACCAACAGTTGCAGGATTGGCAGGACGAGCGCTTCGGCCATGCCCGGATACCAGAAGCTCGGCCGATACGCAGTCAGAAAGACGACCACCAACCAGATGAACCAGCGGCCCCAGAGCGAGATCCGGGTCGCATATAGGACAACACCCGGCTCGCTCAGGCTGCCCGGTGTCAGGCTTCTCCGCACGGCGTACGCGACGGCCCGTAGCACGTGCGGACGACGTTCCTGCGCGCCATGGAATGCACGAGCCAGACTCGACCAATATGCGTCGTGTCGCATTGCCTCAAGCTGCTCGTCCGTCATTACTGCGAATGTACGTCGGATCGCCAGCACCAACGAGAGCGGCCCGTACCAATGTCAAGCGGGCACATCGCTACAGGTGAAGCAGGCAAAAGTGAAAGCACACTGCGGTCGGCTTCTTCTATCGCAACCCACGCGCGCAGTGAAATGCTGTATCTCAACGACGGAGTAGGAGGACGTCACGCCGCCGTCGCGAGATCCGCGAGTCTGTGTCCAACTCTCTTGCTTTTGGACTCGTTCGTTGTCGCGCAATCGGTGCCGACTTTCGCAATGCGCGGAACCGTTAGGTGGCGAGCGTCGAGGAGCGCCCTTTGTTTAGTCCGGAGACCTTTTCGGCGTTCAGCTACCGCGACTTCCGCGTCCTCTGGACAGCGACCTTTGTCCGCTCGGCCGCTCTGGCGCTGGAGTTGGTCGCCCGAGCCGTACTGATCGTCGAGTTGACTGGCTCCGCCGTCCTGCTGGGCGCGGTGCTCGCGGCCTGGATGGCGCCCAATCTGTTGCTCTCGCCGTTCGCCGGGGTGATCGTCGATCGCTATCCCTATCAGCGAGTATGGATCGGCTCGTTTCTGGCCAACGCGGTTGCATCCGGCGTGCTCTTCGTTTTGCTGATCGTCGACCAAGCCCAAAGCTGGCAGGTGATCGCGCTCTCGGCCCTGTCTGGCATCGGCTTCGTGTTCTTCAATCTCGCGCGACGCGCTTTGCTGCCAGTGATTGTGGAGTCAGCCCACCTGCGTTCGGCCACGGCACTGTCGCAGACGGGACAGACATCGGTCAAAATCGGTGGCGCGCTGCTCGCCGGCCTGCTGCTCAGCATCGCCGACTTCACCTGGATGTTCGGTCTGATGACTGCGTTCAGCTCGTTGGCCGCGCTGCTTGGAGGGATGATTCAGACTCGGCAACATCCGAAGCCAGATGGCAAGGAGGAAGTGCGCTCCATCGTTGGCCAGATCACGGCCGGAGCGCGATGGGCAATCGACACGCGCTGGCCCATCGCGGTGCTGGTCATCTCGGCGATGTCGTACATGTTCCTTCAGCCCTACGAAGCGGTGCTCATGCCGCTGGTCGTGATCGACGAACTGGGCCAGCACCGCTCCTGGGTCGGCTACCTGGCGGCCGTCGGTGGCCTCGGGGCGACGCTGGGCGCAGTCTGGCTAGCTTCGCTGAAGGAGATCCGTTCCCCGAACCTGCTCATGGTCGGGCTGATCGCGACCGGCGGCGCTTCCCTGATCGGAATCGCCCTGGCGCCACACCTGGCAGTTGTTGCGGTCTGCGTCTTCTTCGCCACCGCGTGCGTCTACAACATGGCCACCGTGGCCAACCTCGCCCTGCTCGCCCACGCCCCCGAAGAGATGCGGGGACAAGCGCTCACGCTCATGAACCTGGTCCAGGGCACGATTCTGATCGGCGCCCTGATTGCCGGTGCCTTGGTCGAATCGCTCCGGCCGCAGGGAGGTCTGTTGACGATGGCCGCCTGCCTGCTCGGCGCCTCCTTGCTGGCCCTCTCGATGCCGCGCGTCCGCTGGTGGCTCTGGCGGCGGCGCATGTACACGGATCTCACCGCAGCCGACTGGATGCGCGCGAGCGAAGGGGATCGCTAGCCCGGCCCGCCCAAGAGACCATTGATCGGAGGTCGATCCGCTAACCGTCGCACTATCAAAATGCTCTTTTCCGACAGCTGAGAGCGTACTTATGATTTGGCCTGCCGACTGATACCTGAAAGGACCGTCTATGGCCTCCCCGACCCCAGCCAATCTGCGACTACGCATGACCATGCAACTATCCGAGGAGATTCGCGGTCAGAGCGACGCCAGCGAGGGCGATGCGCTCCAGGCTGCCGCGGCGATCACGTCCGGCATGTCGCTCAACGAGATCAGAATCTCGCTCGGCGTCTGGCCCAACACCGTGGACGCTGCCTCGTCTTGAGCGGCTCTCGCAATCACGATGGCGCGTGATGGTCCACTGTTGGTTCGAATCTGACATCTGGGATCAGAATCTCATCTCCAGTGAGCTTCGCGTCAGCTTCAGCGCCATTCCAGGGATCGAGCCGGCGCCGTCACAGCGCAGCAACGAGTCGCACAACAGCGGTGAGCAGCCGCCGTCGACACAGCCAGAGGCACGCGCTCGGCAAAATCGTTCCTGAGATCGCGAATTATCGCGCAGCTTGTTGACGTGGACAGCCAACGCGCGCGAATCGACCGCATCAATGCGAAACATGGCCTCGCATGGCCTCTGCGGCACACTTCAGATTCCGTGAACTCCTGGCGTAGCTCCCAACCTCCGACGCTGCTGGTCTGTCGAAGGTCCTCATCGCCTGCATTTCGATGCACGCTATTGGCAGATTCCATCCCACCGCCGTGATTGTCGACACCATTGAGGCGATCTTCGCCGCCGACCAGGATGAAGCCGCTCAGACAGCCCGCCGAACGTATTCGGTTTGAGCTAACGCGCAGTTCGCGCGAGCGCCTATCGGCAACGCATCATAGTTCCAGCGAGAACCTCAACTTGAAGGTTCTCGATTTTGTCCAGTTTGGTGGACCAAGCGACCGTGGCATCGGTCCGCTCATGGCGCCAGTGGCTGATACGTTGCGGCGATGAGCGACCTCGCCGGCGAGAAGCGAGCCGTGCGCGGCGTGCCGCTCCCGGTGATCGCAGTCGCGCTGGCGGTTGCATCGACGCTGCTCGGCGACTCCATGCTCTACGCCGTGATGCCCTCGCAGCCCGAGGCCTGGGCGCTCTCGCTCCCCGCGGTCGGCATCCTGCTCTCCGCCAACCGACTGGTACGGCTGGTCACCAACTCGGTAGCGGCGGTGATCTTCCAGCGATTCGGCCAGCGCGGACCGTTCATCGCCGCCCTGGTGCTGTCCGTCGTGGTCACGCTCTGCTACGGCTGGTCAACCGCATTCACGCTGCTCCTGGCGGCGAGAATGGGCTGGGGATTCTGCTGGTCCACCCTCCGCCTCGGCGGCTTCTGGACGGTGCTGACAGCGGCCGGCGACCACAATCGCGGGCTCCTGATGGGCTCCTACTCCGCGATCGTGCGGATGGGCTCGGTCGGCGGCGTGCTGCTCGGCGCCGCCCTCACCGATCTGTTCGGACACCGTCTGACCTTGACCCTCTTTGCCGCCGTCATGGCGCTGACGGCCGCAACCTGGGTGCTGACCAGTCGGCGTATGGCGCTGCCCGAACAGGCGGTGCCGGAAAGCTCAGAGCGAGCTGACCTCCGCGTCGTGCTCGCAGACCGCCGCTTGCTGGTCACCTGCGGGGCCATCCTGGTCACCGGCCTCGTCTTCTCCGGCCTCGTCACCGCCTCCCTCGGCTTCTACCTGAGCGCGCACTTCGGCCAACAGATCGCCGTCTTCGGGGTCGCCCTCGGCGTCACCACCGCCACCGGCATCCTGCTCGGCTCGCAGTGGTTGCCGCTCTCACCGCTGTTTGGCTACCTCTCCGATCGCTTCGGCCGGGTCCTGGTCATCAGTGGCGGGTTTGCGACCGGCGCGGCCGGGCTGATCGTCCTGGCAGCCACCGACTCGATCTGGTTGATGCTGCTCTCCGTCCTCTCCGCCTTCGTCGCCTCCACCGCGCTCACCGTGACCCTACACGCGACCGCCGGCGACCTCGCCCCGCCCGACCGTCGCAACGCCGTGCTCAGCGCGTACGCCACATTCCTCGACCTGGGCAGCGCCCTCGGGCCCCTGATTGGGCTGTCGTTCGCCAGCCTGGCCGCGCTGCAGGGACTCTACGGCGGAGCAGCCGCGTTGCTGCTCGTCGCAGCGCTCAGCTTCTGGCTCACATTCCGCAACCGACCATCACAGGGCGCCCACTCGGACCCGGACCAGACTCAACCCACGGCCACTTCCTGATCTGCCCGGTTCAGCCTGACAGCGCCGCCTCAACCGTTAACGCCTGACCCAGCAGTCTTTCGTCGTGCCCGAATCGCCCAACGAGAGACAGCCCAAGCGGCAGCCCGTCCACCTCGCCAAACGGCAGGTTAATCACCGGCATGCCCGCGTGGGTCCAGGGCAGGTTCATGGCCGGATCGCCAGTCGATCCAAGACCGTGAGGCGCCGCTCCGACCGCCGACGGCGCCAGCCAGGCGTCGATACCGGCTCGATCCATCCGCTCGTGCAGGCGCTGACGCAACGCGATCCGGCTTGCTCTGCCGGCTTCGGCGTCATCCGCCGAAATCTGCAGTCCCGCCTCATACAGCTGAGCGCTCTGAGGGCGGAACATCGCCCCGTACCTCGCGTAGCGCTCCTGATGCACCTCGGCGAACTCGTAGGTCGTCAGATTTCGGTGCCGGGCATTGATGTCGGCGATGTCATGCAGCGTGGGAGTGGGCTCAACGCTGATGCCGGCGGCGATCAAGCGGTCGCGAGCTGCACCAAGCGCTCCCAACATCTCATCCGAAGCCTGATCCAGAAAGGCCCCTGCCGGGATTCCAATGCGCGGAGATCCAGCGTCGGTATCTTCGCCAGCGCGCCAGCCAAGCAGGAGTGTGGGCGCAACCAACAATGCGTCCGCGACGGAGCTGACGAAGTAGCCAATGGTGTCGACCGACGGGGAGTAGTACAGCGAGCCGCCCGTCGGAATCCGATCGTAGGACGGCTTGAATCCGACCACCCCGCAGAATGTGGCCGGGCGTATCACCGAACCCACGGTCTGCGATCCGAGCGCCAGCGGCGCGATTCCGGCGGCCACGGCCGCCGCCGAGCCGCTGCTCGAGCCGCCCGGCGTGTGTTCCCTGTTGTGAGGATTGGCCGTCGCCCCCGAAGCGAAGTAAGCGAACTCTGTGGTCACGGCCTTGCCCAGCACGAGCGCGCCGGCCTCTTTGAGCCGCGCCACGACGTCGGCCTCGCGCCCGCTGAAGGACTCCGGCGGCACTGCCGAACCAGCGCGGGTCGGCATCCGGCTGACGTTGAAGATGTCCTTGACCGCCACCATCGCGCCGAACAAGGATGGCCGCGACGACGGCGCGGGCCAGCGGTCCACGATGTCTGCCGCTTCAGAGGACAACCGTTCGCGCATCCGTATGTCAGGCAGGATCGCGCGGATCAGCGGATTAACCTGTTCCAGCCGATCGAGCGTCCTGGCGATGTGATCGTGCAAGGACAGTTTGCCGGAACGAGTTGCCGCCACCTGCTCGGTCAGGGAGATCGGCTGAACGAGATTGGTGTCGTCGGTCTGGGTCATGAGTGGTACAGGAAGTGCCGGCTAGAAGCCGAGTCCCTCTTTGCCCTGCATGGAGCGGCCCACGTTGATCTGCCCCAGGTGGTTGTTCGAGTGGTTGATGATCACCTGGCCGATGATCTCCCACTTGGGCAGCTCGCCTTGCGGCACGATGCGGGTGATCGAGTCGAGGTACTCGGGCGTCATGTCGGCGATGCGCGGCACGATGACGTCGGCGACATCGTTCAGATAGCCGGCGATCGTTGCCCCGTCTGGGAAGACCCAGCTGGATACCTCGTCGTAGCTGGTGCCGGTGCCCTGGTCGACCTTGGGCAGGCCCCACTCCTCAAACAGGTTCCTGGACATCCAGATCGGTTGTTCGCGCTCGAAGGCGAAGTGGATCAGGTTGTCGGCGGTGCGGGCGATGTGCCAGGCCTCGAACCCGATGCAGTTCTGTCCGTCGTAGGTGCGGAAATGGACCTCGTCCTGACTCAGGTCCTCCATCGACTGCGCCGTCCAGCGCAGCACGCGGTCGGTAAACTTCGCCAGCGCAGCGGCCAGATTCGTATCTGCCATTGGTCGTCCCTTCGATGTTCCTGGTGAGCTTTCAATCTGACGGGGTTGTTTCCTCAGTGAACGTTACTCGACAAGTTTGGCAAGACGTTAGCCGACCAGGTCGGCGAGAGCGTCCGCCCAGCGCTGATCGTCGTCTGTGTCGATCGACACCTGGTGCAGGTCGACGCCGAGCGTCGATTGCTCATCAAGATGAGCGGCGCAATCTTCCAGCGATCCCCGCTTCGAAAACCTCCGCGCAATCTCCATCGCAATCTCGGTCGCCGCGCCGACGCCGTCCGACTGCCACGCCTCGCGCATCGCCGCCACCTCCTCGGCGAATCCCTGGCGCTCAAACTGGTGGAAGTATCCGGGACCGTTTCTGACGGCGAAAAACGCCAAGCCTTGCGCGAAACCGCGATCGATCTCGGCCTGCCGCTCGGCGTCGAGCAACACGGTTGCCGATCCAGGAGATCGTGCTTCCACGGCGTCTGCCGGACGGCCGGCCTCAACCGACCACTGCTTGACCTGGGCAACAGATTCCCCCACGCGATCGTTGGGAATCCAGGTCGGCATCCAGCCGTCGGCGATCTCAGCAGTCATCTTCACCGACGTGGGATTAAGGGTTGCCAGATGGATCTGCGCAGTCGGCTGGGCCGGAATCATGCCGCTGACGAGGGCCCGCTCCACCTGGATTGTGGGACCCTCGTAACTGAATCGCTCGCGCGACCAGTACAGGCGGATCAGCTCGACCGTCTCCCGAATCCGGGCAAAGGGACGCTCGAACTTGACCCCATGGAAGCGCTCGATCGCGCCCGGCGCACTAGCCCCCAGCCCGACCACAACCCGTCCTCCGGACAGCTGGTCCACCGTGCCAAAGCTCTGAGCGAGAGTCGCAGGAGTCCGAGAGAAGACGTTGACGATCGACGATGCAATCCGCGCCTTTTCGGTTTCATAAGCCAGCAGCGCCATCCCGGTGAAGGCGTCGTGTCCATAGCCCTCAAGCACGCTGATGGTATCGACGCCGATCTCATCGGCAAGTCGCGCTCGGGTGACAAATGTGTCCACAAAGTCGGGATTCCACGGCAGGTTCACGGAGATTCGTCGTTTGGCTGCACTCATACCCACGGATCTCCTTCACTGACGGTCGCCGAGAGCAACCAGATTTTGACGGCGCAGCGGACTTTGCCGTCAGGATCGACGACGCGATCATCCACGCACAGATCTCGCGCGATCCCCTCCAGCACCCGATCACGGCCAATGGGAAGAAACCCGAACAACCGCAACATTCGCCACCACTCGTCGAAACTGTCCCACCAGAACTCCCGCTCAATCTCCTCGATCGTGACGTCGTCCAGGCGACGGCCATCGACGTCGCAGAGCAGGGCAAGCCGGACGGCCTCTCGAGGATCAAACTGCAACTCCACTTCGGGCCAGGCGACGCCGCGGCGTTCCAGCAGACCGAGAAGTCGGGTCCCCGGCGCTCCGAAGAATGGCGCGCCGATCACGGTCGCTGCGACGCGACCTCCGAGCCGCGTCAAACGGGTCGCTTCCTTCAACAACTGCTGCGGTCGCTCGACGTAGGGCAGCACGAGCCCGAGGCCGACTGCATCGACCGACCGATTGTCCAGGCTGCTGGCCGAGGCGTCTTCCTGGATGAAGCGCGGTTCCAGCGGCGACAGCCTGAACCGCTCACGTGCCAGTTCCAACTGGACGCGAGACAGATCGATTCCGATCGCGCTCCCGTTGGTCAGTCGCTGCTCGGAGTGGGAAATCAGCGCGCCGCTGCCACAGCCCAGGTCAACCAGGTCGTCGCTGGTCGACAACTGCAACCGCTCGACCAGCATCGAAGCGGACAGATTGATCAGCTCGCTCGCCGAGGACTCGTAGTCACGCCCGCTGGCATTGAAGATCTCGGCGATATCCTCGTTCCGCATCGCTATCCCTAGTGAAGAACCGCAAACGAGATCGCCGATGTCTCACGATACTCCGCTGGTCATCGCTCACCGAGCCACGATGGGGCACGCGCCGGAAAACACGCTGATGGGCATTCGCCAGGGACTCCACATGCGTTGCGATGGAGTCGAGGTTGACGTACAACTCAGCGCGGACGGCGTCCCGGTGCTGTTTCACGACGACGAGCTACAACGGACTACAAACGCAACCGGACCGCTCGCCAACAGGACCTACGCCGAACTCCAGCGGCTGAACGCCGGCGAAGGCGAACCGGTGCCGTCCCTTCGCGACGCACTGCAGCTGGTCGACGGACAGATGCTGCTCGTTGCGGAACTCAAGATCTCACCCCACGCTGACGTGCCCGCACTCTGTGATGCTGTGCTCGCCGAAATCGATCGCGCCGGCGCACTGCCCTGGATCTGGCTCTGGAGCTTCGACGCCGAAACCGTGATCGAGCTATCCCGACGCGCACCGCGCGGCCGACGCATCGCTCATCTCTGCGTCGCACCGACGCCCGACATCTGGCAGATCGCCGCCGAGCATCGGCTCGACGGCATATCCATGCATGGATCCGGCCTCACCGCCAGCAATGTGGCCGCCTGCCGGACTCACGACATGGCAGCATTCGTCTGGACGGTCAACGAGCGCGTAGACATCAGGCACTGCATTGAGCTGGGCGTGACCGGAATCGTCGGCGACTATCCCGAACGGATCCAGGCAGCGCTGTCCGACGATCCGGATTGACGAATGGCCTAGAACGCCTCCATGGCGGCTTCGCGATCGCCATGAATCGGAATGATCTCGGCGAATCCCGAGAACTTGAACACATCGTTGACGGTGTCGCGCACGGAACAGAGAACCAGCTTCTCGGCGCGCCGTGAGGCCATCAGCAACACGCGGAGGCCGGCCGAGGAAACGTATTCCACAGCCTCGCAGTTCATCACAATCTTCGTGTGGCCGTTGGCGATCCGATCAAGCAGAGTCTCTTCGTAGGCCTTCGCGGTCGCGCCATCGATTCTGCCGGTCGGGTGCAGCACAAGGACGCCGTCTTCAATCTCGGAGTTCAGGTCCAGCATGATGCGAATCCTCCTCTGCAATGTCTGCTTGCAGAATAGGCCCGCCAGTTCCTTCAGGCGGGCATCGAGAGGACTCGACTAGCTGCTATGCTCAGTGTTTACGGAGGGGTGTAGCTCAGTTTGGCAGAGCAACGGTCTCCAAAACCGTAGGTCGCGGGTTCGAGTCCTGCCACCCCTGCCAGAGCAACCCACCAGCCATGCCGAGGTGGTGGAACTGGTAGACACGCAGCGTTGAGGGCGCTGTGCCCATTGCGGGCGTGGAGGTTCGAGTCCTCTCCTCGGCACCAACGCAGCGAACGGCGCCAGTCGGAGCCATTTGACGGTACAATGGCCTGGCTGAGCGGCATTATGCTGTTCCGGCGAGCGGAAGTGGCGCAGCGGTAGCGCGTCTCCTTGCCAAGGAGAAGGTCGAGGGTTCGAATCCCTTCTTCCGCTCCACAACAACGCACCTGCGCACCAGGCGACGTGGCCAAGTGGTAAGGCAGGGGTCTGCAAAACCCTTATCACCGGTTCGAATCCGGTCGTCGCCTCCAACCCCCCCCTCTGACACTTCCCAGTGCCCGCCTACGACCCGCAGACCGCGCTGATCGTCGTTGACATCCAGAACGACTTCGCGCACCCGGATGGTTCGCTCTACGTGAGCGGCGCAGAACAGGTCGTCGCCAACGCCAATCGCGCGATCGCCGAGGCGACCGAGGCCGGCGCCCTGGTCGTCTACACCCAGGACTGGCACCCAGCCGACACCCCCCACTTTGAGAAAGACGGCGGCATCTGGCCGGTCCACTGCGTCGGCCACACCTGGGGCGCTGGGTTCCACGACGAACTGATCTCAGATGCGGGACCCGTAGTACGCAAGGGCGTCGACGGCAACGACGGCTACTCGGGATTCACGACACGCGACCCGCAAAGCGGCGACGAGCGAGCGACCGATTTGGAGGACATATTGCTTGAGGCCGAGATTGAACGGTGCGTCGTGGTGGGCCTGGCGACGGACTACTGCGTCAAGGAGACCGTTCTCGATGCCTGCCGCCAGGGGTTCGAGGTACTGGTCCCCAGCAACTCGGTCGCGGCGGTCAATCTGCAGCCCGCTGGCGGCGATGCGGCCCTGACGGCGATGAGCGAAGCAGGCGCCGTGATCGAATAACGTTCGATCAGTGAGCACGCCCTCCGCCCTCTTCGTCGACCTCTACGAACTGACCATGGCGCAGGTCTACTACGAGCGCGCCATGACCGCTCAGGCAGTGTTCGAGCTGACCGTCCGCGAGCTGCCGGAGAACTGGGACTATCTGATCGCGGCCGGTCTGGATCGGGCGCTCGCCTTCCTCGAGGATCTGCATTTCAGCGATGAAGATCTGGCCTTCCTCAACACGTTGCCGCAGTTCGACCGGCGATTCCTCAACCAACTCAGCAACCTGCGATTCACCGGCGACGTCTGGGCGCCGCCCGAGGGAACGATCGTCTGCCCGCACGAACCCCTGATCCAGGTCATCGCTCCATTGCCGGAAGCGCAGATCGTCGAGACGGCGCTGATCAACCAGATTGCCTACCCGACCCTGGTGGCAAGCAAGGCGGCGCGCGCGGTCGACGCGGCAGCCGGTCGTCCGGTCATCGAATTCGGCGGCAGGCGGGCCCATGGCTCCGAGGCCGCGGTCGAGGCGTCGCGGGCGACCTACATCGCCGGATTCGAAGCGACTTCGTCGGTCGAGGCGGGCCGACGCTACGACCTCCCGGTCACCGGCACGATGGCCCACAGCCTCGTCCTGGCCGAGGCTGACGAGGCCTCCGCGTTCGACGCATTCGTCGCCCGCTACCCCGCAACCACGCTGCTGGTTGACACCTTCGACACCCCGGACGGCGTCACCAATGCAATCAGAACCGCGAGGAAACACGGCCCCGGCTCGGTCGGCGCCATCCGGATCGACTCCGGCAACCTGCGCGACGAATCGTGGCAGGCGCGGATCAAACTCGACACCGCCGGCTTGTCGGACGTGCGGATCGTCGCCAGCGGCGGCCTCGACGAATACCGGATCGCGGAGCTGGTCGGCGCCAACGCGCCAATCGACATCTTCGCCTGCGGCACCAGCATCGTCGCCCCGCCCGACGCGGCGACGCTCGACTCCGCCTACAAGATGGTCGAGTACGACGGGAAGCCTGTCGCCAAGCGCTCGCCCGGCAAACCCAGCATCGGCCACCGCAAGCAGGTCTGGCGGCTGGCTGACCAGGACCTGATTGCACGATTCGATGAGCGGCCGCCGGACGCCGATCCCGTCCTGCAGCAAGTCATGTCGTCGGGACAACGCACTTCAGAAGGCATCGACACCCTGTCCAGGATGCGCGTTCGAGCGGCCAGTCCCCGAGGTCCGCGGCGGGTAAAGATCGATCCCTCGCTGCTAAGATGAAATCCGAACAAACATAGTTGGGGAACTACGGTATGACCACTTCCAGAACCGACACTCCCGGAGTCGTGATCCCCATCTGGGACGACGAACTCGACGATTTCGAAACCGAAGCGACCGCGTTCCGCGAGCAGCAACGCGAAGAGGTCGAGTTCATGCTCTACCGGCTGCGCCAGGGCGTCTACGGACAGCGACAGCCCGACGTGCACATGAACCGGATCAAGCTGCCCATGGGCGGCGTCACGTCCGATCAACTCGACGGACTCGCCGAAGTCTGTGAGACCTTCGCACCGCTGGGCAAGGGCCACATCACCACGCGCCAGAACATCCAGGTTCACTTCGTCCCGCTCGACCAGATGCCTGACATGCTCCGAGTCCTGGGCACGGTCGGACTCTCCTCGCGCGAAGCCTGCGGCAACACCGTGCGCAACGTCACCGCCGACCCCTGGGCGGGCATCTCCGAAGACGAAGTCTTCGATCCCACCCCCTACGCCGGCGCCTTCGTCCGCTACTGGGTGCGCAACTCCATCACCCAGCTGCTGCCGAGAAAGTTCAAGGTCTACTTCACCGGCCGCGAGGCCGACTCGGCCATCGCCGCCATCCATGACCTCGCCTTCTTCTCGCAGGTCCGTGTGATCGACGGCAAAGAGGTCCGCGGCTTCCGCGTCATGGTCGGCGGCGGCCTCTCGACCATGCCCAAGGAAGCGGTCACCCTGACCGACTTCGTGCCAATGTCGGAGTTCCTCACCCTCTCCGAGGCCGTCATCCGCATCTTCAACGCCGCCGACGAGCTGCGCAAGAACATCCTCAAAGCCCGCCTCAAGTTCCTCGTCCACCGCGTCGGCGAGGAGGCCTTCCGCGAGATGGTCGACGAAGAACTGAAGAAGGCGTGGTCAGCCGAGACGCCGCCGCTGGAGGAACTGCTCTACCTCGACGACGAAGCGTCTGACGCACGCGACATCGCCGTCGAACTGCCATCCCCGAACGGTGACGCCGCTCGATTCGAGCGCTTCCTCGCGACCAACGTCCGCGCCCAGGTGCAGGACGGCTACTCGGCAGTCGAAGCATCAATCGATCAGGGCGACCTGACCCCGGAACAGTTCCGCGGCCTGGCCGAGATCCTGCGCAAGTACGGACGCGAGCGCGCCCGTACCACCCCGCAGCAGAACGTCGTCCTGCGCTGGATTCCTAACGAGGCCGTCTACGCGGTCTGGAAAGAACTCGACGAACTCGGCATGGGCGCGCCCGATGCCCAGGAGATCGAGGATGTCGTCTCCTGCCCCGGCACCGACAGCTGCAAGCTCGGCATCACCTCGTCAATGGGCCTCAACCGCGCTGTGCAGGAACGTGTCCGCGAGATGGCGATCGACGATCCGCTGACCCGCAAGATGCGCATCCACATGAGCGGCTGCCCCAACAGTTGCGGCCAGCACCACATCGCCGATATCGGCTTCCACGGCGCCGCGATCAAAGTCGGCAATCGCCAGATTCCCGCCTACCACATGTTCGTCGCCGGCACCTACCGGACCGAGGAGATGCGGCTGGGCACGCTGGTGCCCAAGGTCCGCATTCCGGCAAAGCGCGTCCCCGACGCCGTCGAGCGCGTGATCGACCTGTATCACGCTGACCGTGAGGACCATCAAGAGCTGTTCAGCACCTGGGTCGACCGGGTCGGCCTCAGTCCGATCCAGGACACGCTCAACGACCTCACCCTGCCGCCCGAGTTCTCGGCCGACACCTTGCCGATGTTCATCGACTGGGATCGCCAGGACATCTACATCCTCCAACGCGGCGAAGGCGAGTGCGCGGTCTAGCACCACCGACTCGCTCTCCATCTGGAAGAGGTTTCCCTCCGACTCCCTCTCCCTCTGGGAGAGGGCTGGGGTGAGGGCTCCGGCGCGCAAGTGACTCACGCTGCGCCCCAGCCTCCAACTTCATCTGTCACCAAAACAACGCCGCACAACCTAACCGCACACATGTGCGGGTACAATGGCAGTGATCAACTCCAATCAGCCTCCTGCGAGAGAAGCCATGCGCCGAACAGACTCTCCCGACCAGCTCCGCCCAGACTCGACCATGCCCGTCGACGTCCGTCCAACCCCGACCCAAACCCGCACAGAGTCGAACAACATCGAACAAATCCGAACAGGATTCGGCCTGAAAAAACCTGAAAAAACCTGAAAGAACCTGAAACTCCAAACCCACGATCTTCAGCAATACGCTGGAGATCGCCTGTGTTTCTCGTCCGAGAAAAAGGTTCCCGGGAAACCTGAAAGAGCCCGCCGATTGACCAATTCGTCCGATCCCGCCGAACACCGCCAACGGCCAATCACCGAACGCCGCCTCGCCAGGATGCGGGAAGTTCTCGAACGCCGCCACGACGATCTGATCGTGGTTCTCGAGAACATCCACGACGCCCACAATGCCTCGGCCATCCTGCGCAGCTGCGACGCCTTCGGAGTCGGGCGGATCGCGCTCGTCTACAACAATCAGGAGTTCCCTGAGATCTCGGGCGGCGTCGCGGCCAAGGTCGAGAAGTGGCTGCAGATTGATCGCTACGAGTCAGCCGAGGAGTGCGTATCGGAACTCAGGTCGGAGGGAATCAGGGTCTACGCCACACAGCTGACCGACGATGCGCAGGACTATCTCAGCGTCGATTTCAACGGCCCATCGGCAATAGTGCTGGGCAACGAACATGCCGGTTGCTCGGCCGAGATGCTCGCATTGGCCGACGGCGCGTTGATCGTTCCCATGGTGGGATTCGTGCAGTCCCTCAATGTGTCCGTGGCTGCGGCCGTCATCCTCTCCGAGATGGCGCGGCAGCGCAGAGGCGCTCATCCAGCCTGGACGCAACGCAAAGCGGAACTCGAACGGTCATGGATCGACCGCGAGTCGTCGACGCGGTGAAGTCCCGGGTGTCGTGTAGCATCGCTGTGGACAACCTGGAACACACGTGAAGGAGCACAGCATGGCTGACTACGCCGGCAGACTGCCAGTGGCGACGCCTGAGTCACAGCCCTACTGGGACGGCCTCAAAGAGCACAAACTGATGCTGCCCACCTGCGACGATTGCGGCCCCCACTTCTACCCGCGTCCCTTCTGCCCCATGCCCAAGTGCTTCAACTGGGACATCAAGTGGATGCAGGCCTCTGGCAAGGGCAAGGTCTACACGTTTGTGATCTCCCACCAGCCGATTCCGCCCTACAACACCGAGGACAACGCTCCGCCCTACGTGATCGCGGTGATTGAACTCGAAGAGGGCCCGCGGATGATGTCCAATCTGATCATCGACGACCCCTATTCGACCACGGTCGATATGGACGTCGAGATCGTCTTCGACGACGTGACCGACGAGGTCACGCTGCCCAAGTTCAAGCCTGTCTAATCCCCTCTCCCTCTGGGAGAGGGAGAGGGCGAGGGTGAGGGTCCCCCCAATCCCTTCCCCTCTGCCAACCAGCAGACCGTCTGAAACGGAGAACTCTCATGGATCAGATTCGACACAAGGTCGCGATCGTCGGCGCCGCCGAGACCGACGACCTGGGCCAGATGCCTCACATGTCCCGGCTCGCCCTGCACGCCCAGGCGGCCAAGAACGCGCTCGAAGACGCCGGCATGTCGCTGGCCGATGTTGATGGTTTGCTCTGCGCCGGCGCGATCCCCAACGAGGTCGCCGAGTACCTCGGCATCCAGCCGCGCTACATCGACGGCACTTCCGTCGGCGGTTGCTCGTTCATGATTCACGTCCGCCACGCCGTGGCCGCGATCATGGCCGGTTACTGCGACGTAGCCCTGATCACTCACGGCGAGAGCGGACGCTCCGGCGTTGATGCCCCGCGCGGCGGCTCGGCCTCCTCCCCCGGCGGCCAGTACGAGTCGCCCTTCGCGATCGGTGGCGCACCGACCACCTTCTCGATTCCGGTTCTGCGCCACTTCCACGAATACGGCACGACCAAGGAACACTTGGCGCACATCGCCGCGGCGACCCGCGCCTGGGCCAACCTCAATCCGATGGCGATGATGGGCAGCCACCGCCGAGCCCCCGAGCGGGGCGGCGGGCCGATTACGCCCCAGGACGTGCTCAACTCGCGGATGATCTGCTACCCCTTCAACCTGCTCGACTGCTGTGTCGTCGCCGACGGCGGCGGCGCGCTCGTGCTCGTCTCCGAAGAGCGCGCGAAGGACTTCGCCAAGGACCCGGTCTACGTCCTCGGCGCCGGCGAAGCGGCGGCGCACTGGATGGTCTCGCAGATGCGCGACCACACCACCGCCGACGGCTACCGGATCGCCGGCGAGGCCGCGTACAAGAGCGCCGGCCTGGGCCCGCAGGACATCGACCATTGCATGTTCTACGACGCGTTCACCTTCACCCCGTTGATGGCGGCCGAGGATCTCGGCTTCGTGCCCAAGGGTGAAGGCGGTCCCTTCTTCGCCGAGACCAGGACCGGACCCAACGGCGAGGTCATCTACAAGTCCGGCCCCGGCGGCGACTTCCCGATGAACACCAACGGCGGCGGACTCTCTTACTGCCACACCGGCATGTACGGCATGTTCGCCATCGTCGAGTCCGTTCGTCAGCTGCGCGGCGAGTGCGGCGAGCGGCAGGTGCCCGACGTCAACGTCAGCATGGCCCACGGCCCCGGCGGCATGTTCGCCTCAGCCGGAACGATCATCCTCTCTAACGCATAAGGTCACCATCTGTGGAAGACCCGGAGGGGCGGCCTTCGAAGGCCGCCCCTTCGGTCTCCGGACGCCCACGTCAGGCCCCCGTGCGAGCCGGCGCCTCAGGTGGACGCGCCAGCAGCACGCTGACCGCGGCGCTCAAGAGCAGACCGATGAAGACGACGTAGATCAAGTCGTACGAACCTCGGCTGTCAATCACCAGGCCCGACACGAACGGCCCGAACGCGTTGAGCAACAACTGCGGCGGCGCGGTGACCGAACGGATCCGTCCGACCGAGTAGCGGCCAAAATAGTCCGGAAACGAAATCCGGTTGAGCGGCAGCTGCGCGCCGAAGGCGAGGCCGTGCCAGACCGCGAACACGAACGCCATCCAGACGCTGTCGGTGAGCACAAACCAGACCAGTGCACTGGTCGTGACCAGGATGACGAGCGGCAGCGAGTAGCGCACGGCCAGCCGCTGCCGAAGCTCGCCACCAAGCACGCCACCAATGATTCCCATCCCAGCCCACAACGCCAGTGCGCTCCGCGCCGTATCGGCGTCGATCCCGTTCTGCGTCATGTGCGAGACGAATGTGAAGTTCACGGACCCGCTGACCGCCATCAGGATTGTCGTCCCGAACAGCAGCAGCCAGAATGCGCGCGTGCGCATGGCCTCACGCACGGTCCAGTCCGGATCAGACGTCAACAGCGACCCTGACTCCGCCGCCGAGACCCTCGTGCTCGACCGTCGTCCATCCGGTCGGAGCCCCACATCTTCGGGCCGGCGACGCAGGATCAGCGACGGCAGCCAACCGACAAGCAACACCAGCATCGCCATCAGCAGGAAGGCTTCGCGCAGACCACCCAGCCACAACCCTGCCGAGATCACCAGCGGAAAGATCATCATCCCGCCGCGCGTCCCGATCATCGTCATCCCCATCGCCGATCCACGCCGCTGAATGAACCAGTTGGCGATCACCACGACCACCGCAATGTCGATCACCGCCACCGTGATTCCGCGTCCTACGCCCCAGAACAACAGGAACTGCCAGAGCTCAGAGATGAAGCCCAGCGCCACGAGCAGTCCGGCGACCAACCCGACCGATCCAAACAACAACCAGCGCGCGCCGTGACGATCAGCAATCGGTCCGACAAAGGTCGCGATCACCCCGCCGCCGATTCCGCCGATCACCATTGTCAAGGCAATCGAAGCCGTGCTCCAGCCATACTCCGCCTGCAACTCCGGTGTGATCGCTCCCAGAACCGGATTGAAGAACGTGACCGCCGCGAAGGACGCCATTGACGCTGCGGCGGCGATCCACCAACCGGCGAACACCCTCCGCATCGGCCTCGAATACAGCACTCGCGGAAGGCGCTCGCGGCGCCTCATCGCCAGGTGTCTCTGCGGTCTGGGCGTCTGGCTCATGAACGCCACTACCCTACCGCTAGCACTTGACCGCCGGAGTCGGCTGTACAACCGCGGAGGCGCAATGCCCAGCACGTCGCTACGTATCGGGGTGACCACCGAGTTCCACAACCGCGCCGGCGCACGCCTCCCAGAAATCGTCCCCGACGCGAACATCATCTTGCTGGACGCAGAGGGCGCATGGTCCGCCGATCCGGCCGACCTCGACGCATTCTTCTTCTCCGAGGACCTGTACTACCTCCCCGATGCGTTTGGCGCGTTTGTCGAGTTGCTGAGCTCGTCGCCGCCAAAGTGGATGCAGACGGCGAGCACCGGCGTCGATCACTCCCTGTTCGCTCACTTGCTCGACTCAGGCGCCATGGTCACCAACTCACCGGGCGTCCACGGCTCGACCATCGCCGAGTACGTCTTCGCCTACATCCTCAGTCACGCTAAGAGATTGCCCCAGCACGCCGCCAACCAGGCCGACCGAGCCTGGACGCCGCTTGAATCGCTGGAGCTCGCGGGAGCAACCCTGGGCATCGTTGGGTATGGAGGCATCGGAGAGGCGTGCGCCAGACTTGCCAAGGCCTTCGGCATGAGAACTCTCGCGACCAAGCGCCGGATGCCCGACAGCGACGCGCTCGATATGCACTTCTCGCCCGACCGTCTGCATGAGCTGCTCGCAGCCAGTGATTATGTCGTCCTCTGCTGCCCGCTGACCGACGAAACGCTCAATCTCATCGATCGAGATGCGATCGCCGCCATGCAGTCGCACTCGCTGTTGATCAACGTCGCTCGCGGCCGTGTGCTTGACCACGAAGCCCTGGCCGTCGCGCTCGAATCCAATGCCATCGCAGGGGCCGTCCTCGATGTCGCGCCAATCGAGCCGCTGCGGCCCGACTCGCCGCTCTGGGACCTGCCAAACTGCCAGATCACTCCCCACGACTCGTGTCACGTTGACGCCTCTTACATGCGTACGGCCGACATCTTTTTTGTCAATCTCGCCCACCTGAACAATGCCGAACCGCTCGAATGGGTCGTGACCGACATCGAACTCTCCGACCCCAGCATCGGAGACGTCTAGGAGCTCAAATGACCAACAATGTGAATCCTCCAGGCCCACTGGCCGGGGTCCGCGTTCTCGATCTGACCTGGGTGCTGGCCGGACCGTACGCGGCAATGATCCTTTGCGACCTTGGGGCCGAAGTCGTCAAGGTCGAGCGACCGCCGCATGGCGACGTCGCCCGGACGACCGGGCCGTTCGTCAACAACGAGTCGATGTACTTCCAGTCAGTCAATCGCGGCAAACGCAGCATCTCAATTGATTTGCGCTCCGACGATGGCCGCAACCTCTTCCTGCGCCTGGTCGACAAGGCCGACGTCGTGATGGAAAACTTCACCCCCGGCGTGATGGACAAGCTCGGCATCGGTCCCGACGCGTTGCTCGAACGCAATCCGCGCCTGGTGTTCGCCTCCACCTCCGGGTTCGGTCAAACCGGACCGCTTCGCAACAAGCCGGCTCTCGACATCATCGTGCAGGGCATGGGCGGCGTGATGAGCATCACCGGCTATCCGGATGAACCTCCCGCACGACCAGGCACCTCAATTGGAGACATTTGCGGCGGCTTCTACACGGCGATCGGCATCCTGGCAGCGCTTCGCGAACGCGATCTGAGCGGAATGGGCCAATCGGTCGACATTTCCATGTTGGATTGTCAAATCTCGATCCTTGAGAACGCGGTTGCGCGCTATTTCTCAACCGGCAAGGAGCCCGGCCCGCTAGGCACCAGGCATCCGTCGGCGACGCCGTTCCAGGCCTTCCCTACCGCCGACGGCTGGATGGTCGTCGCGCTTTCGTGGGGCGTCGACAACCAGTGGGAGTTGTTCTGCGCCGAACTGGGACTACCGGAGCTGGTCGGTGATCCACGCTTCGACACGTCGTTCAAGCGAACTGAGAATCATGCGGAGCTGGAGCCGCTGCTGTTCGAGGCCACGCGCCGACAGACGACCAACCATTGGGTGACCACCCTGGAGCAATACAACATCCCGATCGGACCGCTGAACACGATCGGCCAGGCCGTTCAGCAGGAACAGATTGCAGCCAGAGAAATGATCACGACCGTGCACCATCCGGTCGCCGGTGATGTCACGATGGCCGCCTCCCCGCTCAAGCTCTCGCGCACTCCAGGCCGGGTCTACGGCTACGCGCCCTTGTTCGGCCAGGACACCTGCGCTGTGCTCGAAGAGTGGCTGGGCATCACCGCCGAGCAGACCGCCGCACTGGCCGAGTCCGGCGTCGTACTGACCGAGGGCGGCCCCGACATCGGCGCCTACCTAAGCGCGTGACGCTGGATCCCCTCTCCCTCTGGGAGAGGGTTAGGGTGAGGGCCCAGGCAAGCGACCAACACGGACCTCATGCCGACTGTCAGACCAACGCTGGTAAACCTCCTCTCACGGCTCAAACAGAAACTGCGTCCCGAGCCGATTGAGATCGAGCTCGACGTCGTCGAGCAACTCATCGTTCAACACCTGTTGCTCGTCGAGCAAGCGTCCTTCGACGAACTGGTTGATGCGGTGCTCGTCTCTCGCCCGACCGCCAATCAACAACAGGTGCGGCTCTCTCTGATTCGCTTCGAGTCGTTTCGCCTGATCAACCGCATCCTGCATCCGGAACTGGAGCCTGGAAAACAGATGTCGTTTACGCTCACTGCTGACGGTCGGCGGCTGAAGGCGGTCATCCCGCCAGTCCCCCGCTCCCGCATTCAAACCTGGTTGTAACCGCATTTCAGCGCTGAAGGAGATCTCGATGTCGAAGTTCAAGGTGTACCACGTCGATTCAAGACCGGAGCGCCAACCCCACGTCGCCGAGGCGGCTGAGTTGGCCAAGGCCGACGCCGAGCTGGTCGCTCTGACGCTTGAACAGCAACAAGACATCCCGGCTCACGTGACCGACGCGGACGGAATCATCTGCGGCTACCGGCAGGTTGGCAAGGACGTCTTCGACGCGGCACCGAATCTCAAAGTCGTGGTGCGGTATGGGATCGGCTTCGACAACATCGACTGGCAGACAGCCGTTGACTACGACATCGTCGTTTGCAACATCACCGACTACTGCATCAACGAGGTCGCCACACACGCCATCTCGTTGCTACTGGCGCTCAACCGGAAGCTGGTCGCTCACAACGACGCCGCCCGCTCGGGCGACCGGGTTCCGCTGGGACCCTCGGGGCCGCTGTACGGCGAGACCCTGGGGCTGGTCGCATTCGGTCACATCGCCCAGCAAGCAGCAATTCGAGCTCAGGCCTTCGGACTCGACGTGATCGCCTACGACCCCTACCAGGATCCCGCGGTCGCGGAAGCCGCGGGCGTGCGATTGACCTCGCTTGAGGAAGTCATGCAGGCAGACTATGTCTCGGTCCATCCTCCGTTGAGTCCGGAGACACGAGGAATTGTCGGCGCCGAGGAACTGGCCATCATGAAGCAGACCGCCTATCTGATCACGACCTGCCGCGGCGGAGTGGTCAGCGAGTCGGCGCTCTACGACGCGCTCAAGAACGGCCAGATCGCCGGCGCCGGCGTTGACGTCTGGGATCCCGAGCCCGTTCACAAGGATCACCCGCTGCTCGAGTTCGACAACGTGATCGCGACGCCTCACTCGGCCTACTACTCCGACGCCTCAGCGCCGCTGTTGCTGCAACGGGTAGGAGAAGCGGCCGCCGATGTCCTGCAGGGCTACATGCCGCGCTCGGTGGTCAACAAGGCGGTGCTCGACAGGGTTTCCCTCAACCTGCATCCAGACCGCTAGGTCTCCGCGAGTTCGATGTCGGCGTACCAGGCGGTTACCGTCCCGCCGCTGCCGTCGTGGCTGCGGCTGACGGGTCGCCCAATAACCTCGCCTGGCTTGACCTCGATCGCGTGACTGAACATCGGACCGTCGACCACGCAGGTGTGAAACTCGCCGTTCTCACCAAGCGGGTCGGTGCCTGTTGGGAGATCATCGAGGAAGGACTGGTCGAACCAGCGACCGGCGAAGCTGCGATCCAATTTCGATGTGGGGCTGACGGCCGTGATGATCGCCTTCAGCCCTGATGCCAGCATCTGCTGCGACAGTTGATACGTGGGCATGCCCCACACAGGGAAGACTGCCTCGAATCCCGTACCCGTCAGATTGGCCTCGCGATACTCGCGGATGTCCTCCAGGAACAGATCCCCGAACGCAAACGTATCCGCGGTCAAATGCGAGGGCAGATCACGCACCCGGTCGAGGAACTGCAGCATCGCGGCCTCGTAGACCTCATTCGGGCAGGGGTCAGGGATTGGGATTTCATAGAGCGGCAAGCCAACACGCTCGGCTTGAAGCCGAAGGATGGAGCGCGGCGTTGCCTGGATCGAGACGCGGTCGGAATCCGGCGTCACGGTCGTGAAGATGCCCCTGACGTCGTACTGATCCGGCTGCTGGCGCAGCAGGTGCAGAGCCCAGGCGGAGTCCTTTCCCGAGGACCAGGAGACCAGCACAGGGCGAGGCGTCATGGATGGAATTTTCGACTCATCGTGTACGCTTTCTGCAACATAGGTGACAGATCGATTTCCCGCCCACTGTTCTGGCCGGGGGCATGTAGCGGAGGTGTTTGATGCGACCGAACACGGTGAAACAACTGTGGGCCGAGGGCAAGCCAGCGTTTGGCGCCTGGCTTGGTACCTGCTCGACACTAGCGGCCGAATCAATGGCCCATCAGGGTTGGGACTGGCTCGTTGTCGATGGCGAACACTCTCCCGTCGACCTCCAGACCATGATTCAGATGTTCCAGGCCATCTCGACGACCGACACCATTCCCATGGCGCGCGCGGAGTGGAACGACCCGGTGGTCATCAAGCGCATCCTCGACGGCGGCGCCTACGGCGTCGTGATTCCCTGGGTGAACAACCGCGCCGAGGCGGAGCAGGCCGTCTCGGCCTGTCGCTACCCGCCCGACGGACTGCGCGGCTTCGGCGCGTATCGCGGTTTCCTGTACGGCGGCTCCGACTACGGCGACGAAGCGAACAACGAGATCGCCTGCATCATTCAGATTGAAACGATCGAGGCGGTCGAGCGAATCGACGAAATCCTCTCCGTGCCGGGTATCGACGCGACCTGCATCGGACCGGCGGACCTGGCCAAGTCAATGGGCATCCCGGTCCTCCCCGACAACCCTCACCCGGACCATGTCGCCGCCTGCGCAGAAGTGCTTGCCGCTTCGCATCGAATCGACAACCGAGTCGCGCCGGGCATCTTCACCTCCGGACCGGTCGAGGCCAAGCGCCGCGCCGAAGAAGGCTGGCTCTACATTCCGTCCGGCAGCGACGGACAGTTCATGGCGCAGGCGTCTGCTCAAGGCCTGCGCACCGTTCGCAGCTACGGTCAGGACTAGGCGCATGGCCTGGACCGGGCAGGAAGGTCCCGAGACCCGAGAGCGGTTCGACGCCACAGATCTGCGCGGGTTCACGTCTGCAGTCCTGCAGTCGTACGGTGTTCCCTCGGCGGATGCCGAGCTCGGCGCCGACGTATTGATCGACGCGGACCTGGTCGGCATCGAATCGCACGGGATCGCGCATTTGCCCTGGCACATCGGCTACGCGCCCGGCTTCGAGTCCGGTGTGGTCAACCCGACGCCCGATATCCAGGTGCTGCGCGAGACCCCGGTTTCCGCCGCCTGGGACGGCGACGGCGGATTCGGCACCATTGTCTGTCAGAAGGCGATGTCGACCTGCATCGAAAAGGCCAAGGTCAGCGGCATGGGCATGGTCACGGTGCGCAACGGGCGGCACTTCGGCGCCGCCGGCTACTACGCGCACATGGCCGTCGAGCACGACCTGATCGGCATGGCCATGTGCAACGTCCCGCCGATCGCCGTTGCGGCTGGCGCCAAGGGACGCGCGTTCGGTACGAATCCGATCGCGATGGCAGCCCCGATCGCCGACGGTACCCCGTTCCGGTTGGACATCGCGACGACGGCGGTCGCTGGTGGGAAACTCGAGATCGCCGGTCGGCAGGGCAAGCCGTTGCCGGAGGGCTGGGCGGTGGACGAGGACGGCGAACATAGCGACGACCCGTTCATCATGCGCAAGAACGGCGCGTTGCTCCCGCTCGGATCGACCCTGACGACCAGCTCGCACAAGGGCTATGGGCTGGGCCTGATGGTCGACATCATGTCCGGCGTACTCTCCGGCGACGGTTCGGGCCTGTTCTCTCCGCGGGGACAGAATCTGATCCAGGGACAGTGGTTTGCAGCCTGGCGAATCGACCTATTCTGCGAACCCGACGAGTTCAAGTCCAGCATGAAGGAGATGGCCGATGCCATCCGCGATATCGAACCCTTGGACGGCGTCGAGCGAGTCGTGATTCCCGGCGACCCGGAAGAGTTCGCCCGAGCGGATCGCTCGGCGAACGGGATTCCGCTGGACCAGGAATCCATTGAACAACTGATTGCGCTAGGCGAACAGCGGGGCGTTTCATTCCCGGCTCCCGTTAGCAAAGGCGGTACCAAGTGACGATGGTGAATTCCCGAATCGACGCCGCTATTGAGAGCATTCTCGACAACTATGGTCGTGCCGCCGGCATATTCGATCCCAATCGCCTCGAGGTATGGGAGGAGTTGGGCCTGACCATGTCCCAGCTTCGTGTCCTGTACATGCTTCAGGCCGCGCCCGGCACGCCCGCCGGAGCGGTAGCGACCCAGCTCAAGGTCCGGCCGTCGACGGCGACGGGGATCATCGATCGTCTGGTTGACAAGCAAAAGCTCGTCAGGCGTGAACGCGACGATTCCGACCGGCGCCGCGTCCGTGTCTTCCTGACCGAGCGAGGCCACAAGGTCATCACGGAGCTGGACGCCCGGAAACGCGCGGTGATCTGGAGGATCTTCCGCAACTTCTCCGAGCAACAACTGGCCGACATCGACCACACGTTCACGTTGCTCACCGCTGAGGCAGAGCGCCAGGGCGTGCTCGCTCCCTGGCCGCCCGATCCTGAGGTGATGTGATGTCGACGGGGCCGCCGCCATCGCCCAACGGGCAAGCTGGCGCCCCACCCGCCGGTCCCGCAGGGTCTGACGGGGGTCCCCCGCCTGGTGTGTCTGGCATGCCGGGTATGAATGAAGTCCCGCCTGGTTGGCTGCTGCCCGAGCGCCGCAAAGTCGCGATCATGGTCTGCGTCATGCTGGCGTTGTTCCTGGCGGCGCTGGACCAGACAATCTGGAGCGTGGCAGCGCCCAAGGCTGTTGGAGACCTCGGCGGCCTCGACCTGTTCGCCTGGCCGGCGACCTCCTATCTGCTCGGCTCAACGGTCATCGTTCCAATCATCGGCAAGCTCTCCGACGCCCATGGCCGAAAGCCGTACTTGCTCGCCGGAATTGTCATTTTTCTGATCTCATCGGCGCTCTGCGGTGCCTCGGGAACCATGTGGGAGTTAATCGGGTTCCGACTGCTGCAAGGTTTCGGCGCGGCCTTCATCATGGCGAACGCCTTCACCACCATGGGCGACTACTTCGCCCCTGCCGAACGCGGACGCTGGGCCGGGATCATTGGCGGCACGTTCGCGCTGGCCAGCATCATCGGACCGCTCGCCGGAGGCGTCCTGACTGATGAGCTCTCCTGGCGCTGGGTGTTCTACATCAATATCCCGGTTGGCGGGTTGGGCCTGATCGCGATAACGATGATCATGCCCAGGCAACAGGCGCAGCATCCAAACCGGCAGCCCACCGACTGGCTGGGCGCCGGGCTGCTGATTGTCGCGGGCACGCCGTTGTTGCTCGCGTTCTCGATGGGTGGCAACCAGTTTGGATGGCTCGATTCGCCGATCGTCGCCTGCCTGATCATCGCCGTCGTCGCCGCGTTCGCCTGGTGGAAGACTGCCCGGCGCAAGGGCGACGACGGCATCATGCCGCTGCCCATGTTCCAGAACAAGATCTACCTGTTCTGCACCGTGGTGATGTTCCTGATCGGCATCGCCATGATGGGCGCGATGTTCAACCTGCCCTTCTTCCTCCAGGGCGCTCAGGGCATCTCGGCCACCAACTCCGGACTCGTCACTCTTCCCATGAGCGTTGGCGTAGTACCCGCGTCGATCATCACCGGCCAGATCCTGGCCCGGACCGGGCGTTACAAACCGCTCGCGATCATCGGAGGCGCCGGAGCGACGTTTGCCCTGTTCATGCTCTCGCAGCTCAACGTCGATTCCGACCTCAACCTGGCCCGTCTGTACATGTTCGTCATGGGCGCTTCCATGGGCACGCTGATGCCGCTGTACTCGCTGCTGATGCAGAACTCCCTGCCCTTCAGATTGCTGGGCGCCGGGACCGCCACCAATCAGTTCTTCCGCCAGATGGGCGCCGCCATGGGCATATCGCTCTTCGGCGCCATGATCGTGTCCGGATTTTCGTCGCAACTGACCAAGGCCTTTCCCGATGGATTTGATCAGCTCAAGGAGCGACCCGAGATCCTGCTAAATCCGGATGCCCTCCAGGGGTTCCGCCAGCAACTGGAGCAACAGTCGCCCGGTTCCTCCGACGCCATCATCCAGACAGCGCGAGAAGCGCTCGCCGTACCCGTCACCGACGTGTTCCTCTACGGGGCAATTGTCATGGCGATCGTGCTCGCCATCGCAGTGGTACTGCCCAGGGTCAGATTCCAGACACAGGAAGAGATGATGGCCAACGCACGAGCGATGGCCGGCGCCAATCGGCCTCCAGGCACGCCCGGACCACCGCGTCCCGAAGTCGCGCCAGGTCTGCCAACTGCATCTTCCCGTGCAGCGCCAAGCGGTTTGCCGACAGAAGCTGCCGGAAGCCCTAGAGTGGCAGGTAGAGAACCGCCGCCGGCCGGCGCAACTGGCGACAATGGCGGCTCGCAGGCCAAACAGCTGAACGAATCCGTGCCGCTGATTGCCTCCTGGGCTCGCCAACGACCGAAGCGGATTGAAACACTCGATTAGCTGGAGCACCGATGACCACGCCCAACGGCCAGCACCACGACGACCCCAACGGTTCCTCGCAACAGGCGACCAGCACGGTACTCGCGCTGGATGGTTGGGGACCGGTGATCGCCGAGCCGTCGACCAATGGTTCCAATGGCAGTGAGCCGGAAGTCGCGATCGAAGAGCCAACGATTGAGGAACCTGTGTTGTCGGAGCGGGCCGACTGGCGTGAGAGCGTTCAGGCCGGTTGGAACCAGCGCGTCGCCGGCGTCAGCATTGACCCGCAACTGATCCGGCTGCTGGCGCCGCTCGCCGCGATGGCCGTCGCAGTGATTGCGGCCCTTAAACTCGGCGACCTCTACCTGCAGACACAGCAGGGACAGGTTGCGGAGCCAACTCCAGCGCCGCCATCCCGAATCTCGGTGCTTCGTCGCAGCATCGCCCTGGCGATCGATCCGTCGCTAACGCCGGTCGAACCGCAGCGCCCCGTCTGGGAGCGTTGGCTGGGCTAAGCGCCACGCAGCTTGCTTGGCAACTCGCAGATCGGCTCTGGAAGCCGCTACTCCTGCGTGGCCAACGTCCTGGCGCGCTCTTCCGCCCGCTCACGCAAGACGCGCTTGTAGTCGCGCGGGATGATCTTCACCATCTGCCGGGCAACGACGTCCCAGTTGTCGAGGACTTCCAGGGCCAGCGGGCTTCCGGTTCGCTCGGCGTGCGTTTCAATCATCTCTTCGAGCATGGTCTCTTCGTTGTGGTCGCTGATTGGCTCCAGGTCGACCATGGCCGGATTGACCTTGCTCTCGAGGCTGCCGTCGGCGTCCCAGACGTAGGCGATGCCGCCGCTCATCCCGGCCGCAAAGTTGCGGCCGACTGGACCAAGCACGACCACAGTGCCGCCGGTCATGTACTCGCAGCCATGATCCCCCACGCCTTCGACCACTGCACGTGCGCCCGAGTTTCGCACGGCAAACCGCTCACCGGCGCGGCCAGCGACCCACAATGTCCCACCGGTTGCCCCATAGAGGACCGTGTTGCCGACCAGAACGCCATCGCGGCCCTGGAAGCCGGCGTCGTCGCTCGGGGCGACCGAGATCATCCCGCCGGCGATGCCTTTGCCGACGTAGTCGTTTGCCTCGCCACGGAGGTACAAACGCATCCCGCGGACCAGGAAGGCCCCGAACGATTGTCCAGCCGAGCCGCTGAAGTGCAGCTCGATGGTCCCGCGCTGCATGCCGAGGTCGCCATATTGCTGCGCAATCCTGCCCGACACGCGAGCGCCAACCGTTCGATGCTCGTTGGAGATGTCGAACTTCGCGGAAATGTGCTCCTCGCGAGCGATGTGCGGCTCCAGAATCGGCAACAGCTCGTCGTCGAGCGGGATGTCGTGCCGTCGGTCGTTGCGTTCTTGCACTCGCATTCTCGGGAACTCGGGATCGGCTTCGATCGGCGCCAGGAGTTGAGCGAGGTCGACCAGGCCCGCACGCTCGCCTGAGCGAGGTGGAACCTGCTGGAGCAGGTCGGTGCGGCCGATGATTTCATCCAGTGATCGATAGCCGAGTTCGGCCAGGATTACGCGGACTTCTTCCGCCACGTGCAAGAGGAAGTCGATCAACATCTGCGGCTTGCCGAAGTATTTGGCGCGCAGGTCTTCACGTTGTGTGGCGACGCCCACCGGACAGGTGTTGAGGTGGCACTGGCGCGCCATCTTGCAGCCCAGCGCGACCAGCGCCGTCGTACCGAAGCCGTATGCCTCCGCGCCGAGCATCGCAGCGACCACGACGTCGCGGCCGGTATGGAAACCGCCGTCGGTTCGCAGCTTGATTCGGCCGCGCAGCCCGTTGACGACCAGGGCCTCATGCGCCTCCTTGACGCCCAGTTCCCAGGGAGCGCCTGCGTACTTGACCGATGAAAGCGGAGAGGCTCCTGTGCCGCCGTCGGCGCCCGAGATATGCACGACGTCGGCATAGGCCTTGGCCACTCCGGTTGCGATCGTACCCACGCCTTCACAGGCGACGAGCTTCACGCAGATCCTCGCCCGCGGATTGGCGATCTTCAGGTCGTAGATCAACTGCGACAGGTCTTCAATCGAGTAAATGTCGTGATGAGGTGGTGGCGAAATCAGCTCCACGCCAGGCGTCGAGTGCCGCAGCATCGCGATGTACGCCGTGACCTTGTGCCCGGGCAGTTGGCCTCCCTCGCCGGGCTTGGAGCCCTGCGCGATCTTGATTTCGATCTCGGACGCGCTGCCCAGGTAAGCGGGTGTGACGCCAAAGCGGCCTGAGGCAATCTGCTTGATCTGCGAATTGGCGTCGAACTTGTCGCCCGTGGACAGGAAGCGGCGCGGGTCTTCGCCACCCTCTCCGGTATTCGACGCCGCGCCCAGGACGTTCATCGCACGAGCGATGTCCTCATGCGTCTCCGGGCTCAGCGCGCCCAGCGACATCGCGCCGGTGCTGAACCTGGGGGTGATTTCCTCGTGCGACTGAACCTCGTCCAGAGCGATCGGCTCGCGGTCTGACTTGAATCCCAACAGGTCTCGGAGCGCAGTGGGTTGGCGGCTGTTGGCATGCTCGGAGTATTTGGCATACTCATCAGCGCCGCCGCCCTGTACCGCCTTGTGCAGCGCCCGCCAGACAGGAGGCTCGTTGGCGTGATAGTCGGCATTGCGGCGATACCGGTACCAGCCGCCGGCGTCGAGGCCGTCGGCGGGATACGCCTGGGCATGCCGGTCGAGCGCGTCTTCACCAATCTCCCGGAACCCAACTCCGCCAATCCGTGAGAGCGTTCCGGGGAACGAGCGCTCGACCACCTCTTCGCCGATGCCCAGCGCTTCGAAGATTTGTGCGCCGTGATAGGAGGCCCGAGCGGCAATCCCCATCTTCGACATGATCTTGAGGATGCCGGAGTCGACTGCCTGAACGTAGCGATCAATCACCTCGCCCGCGTCCATATCGTCGAACTCACCCTCGGCATGCAGGGAGATCAACGTCTGCAGTGCCAGGTACGGGTGAACCGCGTCGGCGCCGAAGCCAATCAGGCACGAAATCTGGTGGACATCACGCGCATCGCCGCAGCTCGCAGCGACTGACGCGGACAACCGCTGGCCACTGTTGATCAGGTGGTGATGCACCGTCGACACGGCCAACAACATCGGGATCGGCACGCGATCAGGGCCAACTTCTTCATCGCTCAACACGATCAGCGAGTGCCCATCCTCGATGGCGTTGTCGGCGTGGTCGCAGAGCGCATCGAGCGCCGCTTCCAGTCCGGACGGGCCGTCTTCGACCGGGAATGAGGTTTCAATCAGCGTGGCCGAAAAGCCTGGCTGCCGGAACGACAGCAGGGCGTCCAACTCGTCGCTCAGCAACATTGGTGATTTGAGGTGAACGAGCCGCGCGGCCTCAGGCGACTCCTCCAACAGCGACTGGCGGCGTCCCAGCCAGGTGTCGAGCGACATCACATTGCGCTCACGGATCGAGTCGATCGGCGGATTCGTGACCTGGGCAAACTTCTGCCTGAAGTAGGTGTACAGCGGCCGCGGCGGATCATGCAGGACCGACAACGGCGTGTCGTCGCCCATCGAGCCGACGGGTTCCTTGGCCTGCCGAGCCATCGGCTTGAGGACGTATTCGATCTCTTCACGGCTGTACCCGTGCAGGATCTGGCGGGACAGCAATTCGCCCTCGTCTGGCTGGGAGATGCTGGATGCTTCGATGCTGGCGGCTCGCTCGAGGCGTCCCATATACTGGCGAACCCAGCGGCCATACGGCGCTCTTGTCGACACGCGCCGCTTGATGTCGTCGTTGCGCAGCAGCTCGTGTCGCTCGGTGTCGACGGCGACCATCTGACCCGGACCGAGTCGTCCGGTTTCGATGATCTCCGACTGGTCGATCGGAATCAGGCCGACCTCGGACCCCATGACGACGAGCCCGCCGCGCGTGACCTGGTAACGGGCCGGTCGCAGACCGTTGCGATCCATCGCAGCGGCGGCAATCGTGCCGTCGGTGAAAGCCATTGCCGCCGGACCGTCCCACGGTTCGATCAGGCTGGCGTGGTACTCGTAGAACCCCCGCAGGTCGGGATCCATGTCCTCCAGGTTTTCCCAGGCCTCGGGAATCAACATCATCATCGCGTGCAAGGGACTGCGTCCCGAGGCGACGAGCAGCTCGAACGCCTCGTCGAAGGCCTGGGAGTCGGAACTGACTGAACCGAGGACCGGATGCAGTTCGGCGACGGCATCGCCCCAGACGGCGGACTGCAATGCCGGTCCGCGCGCCATCATCCAGAGCCGGTTGCCAAGCAACGTATTGATCTCGCCGTTGTGGGCGATGTAGCGGAAGGGCTGCGCGATCCGCCAGTTGGGAAGCGTGTTGGTCGCGTAGCGCTGATGGAAGAGCGCCACGGCGGACACCGTGTCCGGATTCGTCAGGTCCGGATAGAAGCGGTTCAACTGCGGAGCGACCATCAGGCCCTTGTAGACCACGGTTGAGGTCGACATTGAGACGATGTACGTCTCACCAGCGCGATCGCCCGAGTCAGCATCGCGCAGCGACTGGTACTCGGCGTCTGCGCGTCTGCGCGCCAGGTACATACGCCTTGCAAACTCGTCTTGAGTGACGCCTGCCGGCCGCGCGATCAGCAGTTGCTCGATGCAGGGCAACTCGCGAAGCGCCCATGTTCCCAGGACCGACGGATCGGTCGGGACCACCCGCCAGCCGAGGACATCCAGGCCGGTTCGTTCTACGGCCGACTCGACGATGACCCGCGCCCGACTGGCGGCGTCCTCGTCCATGGGCAGAAAGACCATCGCCAGAGCGAGATCGTCATCGCTCACTCCCGGCCGGCCCAGACGGGCCAGATCCGCTTGCAGGATCGCGTAGGGGATGCTGATCGTGACGCCTGCGCCGTCGCCCGTCTCGGGGTCTGCGTTGACGGCGCCGCGGTGGGTCAGACTGACTACGCCCTGTACCGCCTGCTCAACCAATTCGTGCGTGGCAACGCCGTCGAGTCGAGCGATGAACCCTGTACCGCACGCGTCACGGAAGCTCTTCGGATCGTGAAGGCCTGCGTAGTCGGTCTGGCTCGCACGATTCGGTCGGCGATTGCGGGTCATATCGTCAGCGTCTATCGCTTCCAGCTGTCACACAGCCGATGCCTATGTAACCGAGAGGGAACGGTGCGGATACTACGTGAATATTCGCACAATCGACCTCACCACGCTAGCGACTCGATTACAACGCGAAGATCAGACCGGTCGAGAAAACCTAGAAGATCTCGTCGCGTCGCAAGTCGGACAGCGCCGCGCCGAAGCGATCGACTGTCGAGTCGATGTCTGCTTCGCTGTGTACGCAAGACACCAGCGCACCCATGCCCATGAGATCGACGCCGTGATTGAGCAAGGCGCGCCTGAATGGCCAGGCGACCTCGGAGGACGTCATCGGAAGTGTGGACGCGGGCCCGCCATGCTGCTCCCAATCCCAGGTGGCCCCATCGTCAGGACGCGCGACGTCCTGGCCAAGAATGATGTGGACCATGGACGCGTCCGCCCATGCACAACCCGCAACTTCGGCCTCGATCAGCGCTCGATTCAGCCCACGGGAGAGGTGGGCAGCGCGTTGATTGGCGATTGAGATCGGTTCTTCGTCCGCCACTGCTCGAAGCGCTCGCTCGCCGGCAACTGCCGACAATGGGTTGGCATTGAATGTGCCGGGATGGGCTACCCGACCGCCGCCGGCGTCGAAGCTGATCTGGTCGAGCAGATCGGCGCGTCCCGCCACTGCGCCTCCAGGCAGGCCGCCGGCGGCGACCTTGGCCAGGGTCGTCAGGTCCGGACGCACGCTGATTCGCTCCTGGGCGCCGCCGGGACTGATGCGGAAGCCGGTTACGACTTCATCGAAGATCAACATGGTCCCGGTTCGCTCCGTCAACTCGCGAAGCTCCTGCGGGACGGACGGGTCCAATGGACAGGTTCCCCACGAGTAACCGGTCGGCTCGAGGATGACGGCGGCGTATTCCTCAGAGTCCAGGGCGGCGGCCATCCCAGAGACATCGGTTTGATCGAAGACCGAGATGAGATTCTGCATGGCGTCGGGTTGACCGTTGGCGGAGATGTTGCCGGCGGAAGTACGGCCGGCGGCGAAGACGCTGTCGTTCCAGCCATGGAAGTGATTGCGCAACCGCAGCAGGCGATCGCGTCCGGTCGCCGCGCGCGCCAGGCGCACGGCCATCATGGTCGCTTCGGTGCCCGACGAGGTAAATCGCACTTTCTCCGCGCTCGGCAGCAGGCGTTTGATCGCCAGGGCCCAACGACGCTCTAGTTCGCTTGAGCCGCCCATGTGGGTGCCTCGCGCAACCTGTGCAGTGATCGCCTCCACCAGGTAGGGATGGCTGTGACCGAAGAGCAGCGCGCCGTGGCCCATGACGTAGTCGATGTACTCATTGCCGTCGATGTCCCACTTGCGTGGTCCCACAGCCCGATCCACGACGATGCCGAACGGCTCAAAGTGCCGGGCATCGTGGGTGACGCCGCCCGGGAAGATGGTGCGTGCCTCCTCGGCCCGTCTGGCCGATTCAGAGTGCGTCGCGAAGAACTCCCGATCGATCGCCGTCGTCCCGTTCATACCGTGCCTCCCGCGTAATCCTGCATCCGACACTAGCGCACATCTGGTGTTCCGGTTGAAGCGAGCCGTCAATCTAGAGTGACGACATGCAGAACTGGTTCACGGACCGACGACGCCTCGTCCTGCTCCTGCTGGGCGGCGTTGCGGTCATCGCCATTCTGGTCGGCGCGTATCTGGCGTACGAGCGCTGGTTCCCCTGGGAGCAGGCCGAAATCGAGGAGTGGATCGACGGCTTTGGCGTCTGGGGACCGATCGTATACATCGTGGTCTTCGCGCTCTCAATGCTCTTCGCTCCCCTGCCGACGGCGCCGATGCCCCTGATTGCCGCTGCCGTCTTTGGTCCCGCGCTGGGATTCCTCTATACGATTTCGGCCACAGCGATCGGCTCGACGATCTGCTTCTGGGTCGCGCGCCGGTTGGGCAGACCGGCACTCAGACGGGTTACCTCACAGCGAGCGCTGGACAAGATCGACGAGCTCGGCGAGCGACTCGGTATTCGGCTTCTGATCGTGCTGCGGCTGTTTCCCATTGCCGGCGTCGACTATGTCTCCTACGCCGCCGGACTCACCCAGATGCGATTCGCTTCGTACATCGTCATCTCTGTGCTGGCGTCATCTCCGATTCTGATTCTCGCCGCGGTGCTTGGCGACGCCGTGCTTGAGCGCAATCGTGAGATCCTGGTTGGGGCGCTGATCGCCATCGTGCTGTTCTTTGCCGCTCCGGTGGTTTGGGTCTGGTGGCGGCAGCGGCGTCGACGTGGACAGGCCGAGCCTGCGTCATCCGAGCGCTAGCCTGCCGACATGCCGCTCGCCGATGCTCCGTCATTGCTGACGCTGATGTGGTCGCCGCTGACCGTGGTCACGGCCGCCCACGACGGCACGAAGGGCGGTCAGATTGCGGTGGGCGCCTTTGCGGCGTCGATCGTGCCGGCGCAGCCGCGGGTGCTTGTTCAGATTCAGAAGCGCAATCACACCAATTCGTTGATAGAGGCTTCAGGTCAACTGGCGGTGCACGTGATGGCGCGGGAGCAGTGGCAGTGGGTGCGGCACTGGGGCTTTCGCTCTCAGAGCGAAGTCGACAAGTTCGAGGGACTTGATTGGTCGGAGCACGACAGCGGCCTGCCGATTCTTGGCGGTGTGCTGGGTTGGATGACATGCCAGGTCGTCAACGTGATGGACGGCGGCGACATGGCGATCTGGCTGGCCGATGTGACCGACGCCGATCGCAATACCCGCGCACAGCCGCTGCGCTGGCATGAAGTGCAGCAGGTGCTGCCGCCCGACTGGGCGGAGGAATATGGGCGGAAGCTCAGCCACGACGTACCGGACTCCGGCCGTCGGATGTCCGAGCTGTCGGGCGACCCGCCCTGGCGTCCGGGCGCTTAGCGGCCCTTCCAGTTTGGGGTGCGCTTCTCGGCGAAGGCTCGCGGGCCTTCGATCAGGTCTTCGGACTGGCCCATGATTCTCTGCTGGTGGAACGAGTGGGTGAGCGCGGCGGGGAGGGGCAGGTCGAGGCCCTTGTAAGCGGCCTCCTTGGACGCGCGGACAGAGATTGGGGCGCAGAGCAGGATCTCGCTGGCCCAGCGCTTTGCGGTGTCCATGAGCTCGGCGGCTGGCACGACCTCGTTGACCAGACCCCACTGGTGCGCGACAGCGGCCGGGATGTGGTTGCCGGTGAGCATGTAGCCCATGGCGATCTTGAGCGGGATGTGGCGTGGGAGACGGTGGACGCCGCCGGCGCCGGCCATCAGGCCGACTCGCGGCTCGGGCAGGCCGAGGCGGGCGTGGTCGGCGGCGATGATGATGTCGCAGGCCATGGCCATCTCGCAGCCGCCGCCCAGGGCGAAGCCGTTGACCGCGGCGATCATCGGCTTGGGGCATTCCCAGTCGGCGGTGATTCCGCCAAAGCCGCCCTGTACCGGAGCGAACGTGGGTCGCTCGTTGGCCGGCACTCGCGACATTTCGGCGGTGTACTTCAGGTCGTTGCCGGCCGAGAACGCCCGCTCGCCGGCGCCGGTCAGGATCCCCACCCAGGCGGAATCGTCGGCGGCGAAGGTGTCCCAGGCGTCGGACAGTTCTTCGGTGGTCGGCGGATGGATCGAGTTCATCCGCTCGGGCCGGTTGATGGTGATGGTGACGATGTTGCCGTCTTGCTCGTACTTGATGAACTCGTAGTCGGCCATGCTCAAACCCTTCAGGTGGTGTGTGTGTGACTCGGTCGGTGGTCAGTTAGTGCTGGACGCAGGTCCCGCCGTCGACATTGTACGACTGCCCTGTGATCCACTCGCCCTGGGACGAGCAGAGGAAGGTGGTGATGTAGGCGATGTCCTCGCCCTCGCCGGCGCGGCCCATGGGAATGCGGGTATCGATCGCGCGCTGCCAGAACTCGCCGCGGCCCATGTCGTCCATCCGCGAGGTGTCGATGATGCCGGGACAGATCGCGTTGACGCGGACGCCGTGCTGTCCGATTTCCTGGGCCATCGAGGCCGTCAAGGCCTGCAGTCCGGCTTTGGACGAGGCGTAGGCGGCGGTGTTCGGGCCGAGCATCTTGCCGGCAATCGAGGAGATGTTGATGATCGCGCCGCCATCGCCCTGTTCAATCAGGTGTCGGCCAAAGACCTGGCTCATGTAGAAGGCGCCGTTCAGGTTGACGTCCAGCACCACTCTCCACAGTTCGGGATCGAGGTCTACCACCGGGACGCGGTCTGATCCGCGAGCGGCGCCGGCGTTGTTGATCACGAAATCGGCCCGGCCAAACTCGTCCAAGGTGGTCGCCAGCAGATCCTCGACGGCTCCATAGTCCGCCACGTCCGAAACCAGCGAGAGCGCCCGCTGTCCCTCCGCGCGAACCTCGTCAGCGACCGATTCGATGTCGCGCCATCCGACTGCTTTTTCGTCGTCGGGGTAGTTCTCCGGCGCGCGTCCGGTTCCGGTGAGCACGATGTCGCAGCCCTGCCGGGCCAACTCGACGGCGATGGGCCGTCCGATACTGCGCATCCGGCCGGCGCCGGTGACGACGGCAACCTTGCCGTCAAGACCGCTGAGCTGCATAAGGCAATCTCCTGATTGGTGATGGGTGTGGGTTGATGATATGTGAGGCCGAATGGGTGGTTGGGAAGAAATTTTTCTCTGAGCGCCGCAGGAGAAAAAACGAATGATCGCCCGTGTTTTGCTGGGTTTCGTGAGGTTGACGTGGTTGGAAGTGGTTGAGTTTGGAAGGAGATGGAAGGTCCAGACCGGTGCCGGCCGACCAATTCCGGCGAAGCGGTGAGACTCGCCGGGACACATTCGAACACATTGCGCTGGCCTCGCTTAACCTAACTCGTGCGTTCTGATTCTACAGCGGAGAGTGCCTCGACGGGCGTTCACTCGTCCTGCGGCGGTTCCTCGTCCTCGCCCTCGTCATCACCATCCTCGCTGTCGTCTTCGTAGAACTCTTCAGACTCGGCCAGGTCGCGGATGTCGTCGAGAATCTGTTCCAGGTGAGGGCCGTTGCCGGCGCTTCGGATCAGGGTGAGCAGCGGGCCAAGAAAGCCCGAGAACTCAAGGACCGCCTCGGCGCGGGTCATTGAACCTGTCGTGCGCTCGAAGCGGAAATCATAGCGGGCGCCGGTCAGCGCGGTTGACCAGTCAATCGCATAATGGCGTGGTGATTCGTTGACGATCTCCTTGAATGCGCCCTCCGTGATTGCCCGCTCCAGGACCTCAACGGCCGCCTCGTAGGCGTCAATGGGTTCGGCGTCGATCTCGATCTCTCGCACCGTCATTGATCTTCCTCATCCTCGTCACGGAGAATCGCGTTCCACGTTCGACCGGAGGAGTCCTTCCAAACTTGATACGGATGCATCGGATGGCCGGCGATGACTACGTTCGCTTGGCTAGGCGAACTGAACGTCCAGTCCTCTTTCAGCACGTAGTGTTCTCCACCTTGGTCAGCGATGGTTCCGTCTTCGATCAGTTTGCTCCGTAGAGCTCTGTAGCCGGGATGCTCATTTGTGAACCCTTTCGGGAGTTCTTCATCACGGCGGACCTGGGCTCCCTTGAGCACTGTGAAGTCTGCCACGCCTGGAATGGCGCGAGCCTGGATGCCGATGACCGGTCGGTCCAAGCACAGCGTCAGGTTCCCTCTCTCTGAATCGCCATCATGTCCCGCAGGAACCAGTGCTTCAAACGCCCTCAGGCCAGCCAACGGGAGGCACTGAAGCACGTCTTCCAGGAAACGTGACGTATCCGCTTCGTCTGCCTCGGAAATCGAAGGTTTGGAGGGTGTGATGCGGTTCTGTAGCTCGCAGCGATTTTCTTCTCGTGCTCGTTGAGTCAGAGCCCACTCAAGAAATCGGGCATGCGCTTGGTTGAAGGCGTTGTCTTTCGTGGTGAATGCCGCTGCCCTCGTCCACCAATCCATCTTTTCGTCACTAAAGTGCTCCTTCAGGCGTCTCGACACATCCTCTGACTGACCTACATAGATGATTGGTCGGAGCTGGTCATCGTCATTCCACAGCACATACACGCCGGTCCGATTGAGTTCGGAGCGTTCTCGAGCCTTCTCTAGCCGGGCGCGAGGAAAGAACAGACCAACGCCATTCCAATGGATTTTCGTTAGCACCCACAAGCCTTGCGGCTCTCCCTGCGGCATGAGCACGCTCAGTGAGAACGCCTTCGGCATACCATGACCTCCAGTGACACAGCGTAAAGCCCTACTAGCAGATCTCGATTCGATCCCCGACCTTGATGTCGACGAGCGGGCCGCTTATGAGGCTGGGCTTGCGGTTCGCGCGGATTCTGAGGCTCGCTCGGCGGGTTGGATTGAGCGGACGGTTGAGGTTGCTCTGAATGCGAATCATGGGTTTCCCCGGGGGGAAGCTCGGATTGCATTGCAGCTGGGTCCGGCGGATGAGGTGGTGGCGGCGCTGCTTCCGGCGTTGCTCTCGCCGAACAAGCGGATGCGACGACGGTCGATGACCTTGCTGCCACGTCTTGACCCCGAGGAGGTGTGCCGACAACTCGATCCGGTGCTGGAAACGGGAGCGCGCAAGTCGAGGCGAGCGGCGTGCGTTGCGCTGGCGGCAATCGGTTCGCCAGCGGTGTCGCTGCTCGAACGGCTTGCGGGTGACGCCGACGAGGCGATCCGCAATCGGGCCCGGCGCGCGCTCGACGCGATCGCCGCCCGACCTCCCGAGGACGGGAATCGCAACCTCTCTTACGTCCGCCCGTTCGGACTTCCGTATCGTGACTCGCCTCCGCCCCGACCGCAGTCGTTTGCGGTCGCGGCATTCAACTTTTCCTACGGCGTCAATCTGGGCACGCTGGTTCGGAGCGCCGAGGCTGCGGGAGCGGAGGCAGTCTGGATTATCGGGCGCGACTTCTACTACCGACCGTCGACCAAGGGCTCGGACTGGTGGTTGCCGGTCGAGACGATGGACTCGCCGGCAGCGTGCCTCGCCCGGGCCGAGGAGGAGGGCTTTGCGATTGTGGCGCTGCAGCAAGGCGCAGATGCGCAGCCGGTCTGGGAGGCGGAATGGCCGGAACGGCCGCTGATCGTTGCGGGCAATGAAGGCGACGGGTTGCCGCAGCCGTTCATCGAGGCGGCGGTACTCCAGCTTGAACTGCCGATCTTCGGCAACATCGACAGTCTCAATGTTGCCGTGGCGACCTCGGTGGCGATGTTCGCCTTTCGGGGCTGGCAAGCTCGGCAATGACCCGACGATTGAGCCGCCGCCAACTGCTACGGGCGGGGGCGGTGTTGGCGGTTGGAGCGACGCTCGGACCCGCATTGCCGTCGCTGGCTCGCGAAGCAGATTCGATTCCGCTGGTGGCCGGAATGAACTCCCACGCCTGGTGCGGACCGGATACTCCGATCGCGGAAGCAACGGCAAGCTTGCCACTGCGAATCGCCTATGGATGGGACGTCGCCGATCGTCGTTGGCTGGCGTACGCGCCGCAGACGCCAATCGACAGCATTGGCGTGCTGCAACACGGGCAACCGCTGATGTTGATGATGTCGGCCGATGCCAGCTGGCGGCAACCGTTGTTTCGCGGGGCGATGCCCGAACCGGTGGAGCTGCCGGTGGGCTGGTCATTTCTTGGATGGTCGGGTCTGCGGGAGACGGTCTGGGGCGCATTCGGCCAGGAACCGCTGGGATCGGTGGCAGAGGCCAGACGCTGGAACACCGACCTGCAGGAGTGGATTGCGTACACGCCGGGACAGTCGGCCGAGGAGTTGTTCGCGGTGCTGCATCCGGGCGACGCGGTGTGGGTGAGGATGCGGATTGGCGGCGCGCGCTGGAACCCTGCAGGCGGCGTGATCGAGCCCGACCGGGCCGCGCGTCTCGTAGAAGGCGAAATCACGTACTACCATCCGTCCCTGGCCGGTGGGGTGATGTTCTGCCCGCCGCACAATCGATATGATCCGACGGATCCAGAAATCGGCGCGGCCGTGACCTGGCCCTGCGGTACACGGCTACGTATCTGGAGAGATGACCGGTTCGTCGATGTGATTGTCCAGGACACCGGACTGCTCGGGCACAATCATGTCGACCTGTCGGAGGCTGCATTTCAGCGATTGGCCATCCTTCCTGAAGGGCGTGTAAGCGTTCTGATCGAAGTTCTCGCAGGTCCTGAATGACCTGCTCCCAGGCATCCATGTCGCTCATAGGTTGAGCCCATGGAGAGACAGTCATGAGCAGACGCAGAGCATTCGCTTCCAGCATCTCCGCCGCGCTGATCGCTGCAGCGATCACGGCAGCCGCATTCCTGTCGTTCGGCAATGGTGAGTCGCCCGGGATTGGCGAGCCATCCGTGGCGATTCAGTACGAGCTGTCCGAGTCGCTTGGCTCGTCGCAATCACCGGCGGTTCCGTTGACGCCGCCGGACACCTTCTCGAGCCTGACGCGTTCAGCTGTCGACTGGTCGAGCGTGTACGCCAGGGTGTCGCCTTCCCTCGTGTCGGTTGTGACCGAGGCCGGGACGGGCTCGGGCTTTTTCGTGACTGATGACGGTCACGTGATCACGAACCTGCATGTCGTGTCCGAAGCGGAGCAGGTCTACGTGTACCTGCAGGACCGCAGCCGCCACGAAGCGGAGATGATCGCCAAAGACGCCGGCAATGATCTGGCTCTGTTGAAGATTGACGCGGACGCGACCGAGATCAGTGTTCCCAGCTTCGGCCGGCTCAACGACCTTCGCATCGGCGACCCGGTCGGCGCGCTGGGGGCGCCGTTCGGTCTGCCGAATTCGCTGACGGTGGGCATCGTCTCGGCCCTCGACCGCACGCGTCCCAGCGGCACGGGCACGCTGGAACCGTTGCGCTCGATGATTCAGACCGATGCGGCGCTCAATCCGGGCAACTCGGGGGGCATGCTGGTCGACGAGTTTGGCAGAGTCGTCGGGATTCCGACGCAGATTGAAAGCGCGGACCGGAGCTCGAGCGGGATCGGCTTTGCCGTCAGCGCGGAGGCGATGCTTCGCTCCTTGCCGACGATGTTGCAGGGCGAGGATGTCGAGCGCAGTTACCTCGGCGTGTCGCTTCCGCCAACCGGCGGTCGGTTGGAGATTCTGGACGTGGTCTGCGAGTCAGCAGCCGATCGCGCAGGCGTGCGAGTTGGAGACGTGTTGCTGCGGATCAACGGCGAGTCCGCCGATTCGTTTGCCGAGTTGGTCGAGGCCCTGGCCGACATCGCTCCGGGCGACGAGATGACGATCACGGTTCGGCGCGGCTTCAGCCGACTGACCCTGGAGACCACGGCGACTGCCTGGCCGACGGAGCCTCCGGACCTGGGCTGCGGTTAGCGGTTGGCTCCATCGCGAGAGTCCGAACGTTCTGGCTCGGAGACGCGTCGGGCGATGGGGCTGGCAAACATGAGGACTGCGCTCACGGCCAGGCAGATTCCCATCGTCAATAGTCCGGCGCGGGCGCCCAACAGGTCGGCGAGGCCTCCGGTGACGAGCGCGCCGACGAGGATCATGCCGCGGGCGATGTTCATCAGGCTGAGGGCGCGTCCGGCCATGCCCTCGGTCGCCTGGGCGAGCAGGGTGAGGTTGGCCAGGGACATGACGTTGGTTGAGCTGGCCGCGGCGACGAAGACGCAAGCGGCCACGACGGCCAGATGAGGCGCGCCAGACATCGCGGCCAGACTCAGTCCTCCAGCGATCAGGAGTGCGGCCATGAGACGTCCCGGGGCGGGGATGGTTCGTAGGCCGGCCAGGGCCAACGAGCCCGCTGCTGCGCCGGCGCCGCCGATTGCAATCAGGTAGCCGACCCAGGACTTCTGCTCGCCGAGCACGTCGATGACCATGAGCGGGATGAAGACCCCCTGGTAGGGCACGAGGAAGACAAACATGACGACCGAAATGGCCAGGACGGCGAGTGGCCAGCGGGTCTCGTACGCCCAGCGCAGCCCACTGAGGGTCTGCCGGGCGAGCGATCCGCCGGCGCGGCTGGCGCTGAGTCCGGCTGTGCCTTTCGTCCGGATGAGCGCCGTGCAGATCACCGCACCGGCGTAGATGCCAGTCATCGCTCCGTAGATCCAGATGAAGTCGGCGAATTCGAGCAACAATCCGGCGAGCAGGGCTCCGCCCATGCGCATCGAGGTGTTGGCCGTCTGTGAGAGCGCCACCGCTGGTCGTAAGGCGGTGGGCGGGACCATCGAGGGCAGGATCGCTTGTCGGGCAGGTTGGAAGAAGGCGATGTTGACTCCGGCGGCGGCGGCCAGAGCGATGACGTGCCAGGCCTCGGCCAGATCGAACAGCAACAGCAGGAACAGCGCCCCGGTCGCGGCGACATTGCCCGCCTGCGACATGACCAGCACGACCCGCCGCGGATAGCGGTCGACGATGGTGCCGGCAAACAGGCCGAGTAACAGATTGGGCGCCATCCGGGCTGCGAGCACGGCGCCAAGGAGCAGGGCGGATCCGGTCAGCTCAACGATCAGGACCGGTCGCGCGACCTGGTCGAGCCACAGCGCCGCCGATCGGAGGAAGATCGCCAGCCAGAGGACGCGAAAGTCGCGCGAGGCAAACGGGGAGAACATCCCCGCCTCGCGGCGGCGCAGGAGGGTCTGCGGCCTGCCGCCGGTCGCAGCGTCGTCCGGTTGGCGGGCAGTCGAGGGTTACTCCTCGTCGGCGTACGGCGCTCGCCCCTGCATCACGTTCAGCAGTCCCTGGCTGGTGAAGTCGTCCGACTTGGCGTAGTTGATGATCACGCGCTCGCGATCCTCGACGGCCTGGGCCGCGGCGGCGACCTGGGGGGCGATGTCGTGGGGGATTTCGCAGACGCCGTGCTTGTCGGCGTGCAGGAGGTCTCCCGGGTGGACGGTGACGCCGCCGACGGTGACCGGCTGCCCGATCTCGACTATGTGTACATAGGCGTGAGAGACGAGGATTTCCTTGGAGAGGAACTGGAACCCGATCTCTTCGACCTCGTCGAGGTCGCGGACTCCGCCGTCGGTGATCAGGCCGATCGCGCCGAGCGCCTTGTGGATGTTGCCGTTGACCTCGCCCCAGAAGGAGCCGATCGGCGGCTGGTCGAGGTCCTGGATCACAATGATCCGCGGCTCGGGGATCGACTCGATGTGGGCCCACCAATCGGGAGCGGCCTTGGTCTGCGGGTCGTCTCCGGGAGGAATCGAGGCGCGGATCTTGCAGGTCGCCGCGTAGCCGACGATTGGGTCCATATCAGGGAATCGACAGAGGATGTCGGGCGTCATGAAGCCGGTCGCGCGGCTGCGGATATCGAAGGTCTCGATGGCGTTGGCGATTGCCGGCGAGGGCCAGGCGCGCAGATCGGCCAGTTGCGCTTCACTCAGAGGTTCGGTCATCGGTCACCCTTCACACTCGGACAATTGCTTGCAGGTACGCGGGATGGAACAACGGACTATTGCGACAGGGCGTACTCTCGCTCAAGCGCTGTCGTATTGAGGATGGTCACCCGCTGGCGGTTGACGTCGACGATGTCCTGCTTGCGCCACTGCTGCAACTGCTTGTTCACGGCGACGCGCGAGGCGCCGATCATGTTGGCCAGTTCCTGTTGCGAGACGCGCAGCCCGATGTCGACGCCGTCATCCGTCTTCTCGCCATGTTCCTCGGCGATCGCGAGCAGTCGTCGGGCGAGTCGGCCCGGGACGTCGAGCAGGTAGGCGTCCTGGATTGACTGGTTCGTGGCGCGCAACCGAGCGACGAGCACATCGATGATGGCGCGTTGGGCTTCGGGGTGGCGATCGAGTACCGAGAGGAAGTCGTGCCGACTGAGGCTGACTGCCTCGGTGTCTTCGATCGTTGTGGCCGAGGCCGACCGCGGATGATCGTCGAGTAACGACATCTCCCCCAGCAGGTCATACTTGCGATGCACCGCCAGCACCACCTCGCGCCCGTCTAACGACGGAATGAAGATCTTCACGGCGCCTTTGAGGATGATGTAGAGCGTGGCGCCTTCATCCCCTTCATGGAAGATGTCGGTGTGAGCGCGATACCGAATCGGTCGCAGTTTCGAGGCCAACTCCAGCAACATGGGTCGCGGCATGCCGCGGAACAGCACGACGTTGAGCAATAGGTCCAACGCTTCCCCGCCGCGGTCAGTCGCCGATGTTCGTCTGGTTGTCATCACAAGCTCCCAGAGCAGTCTAGGCGCAACACCGTTCACCGCAATGTGCTGGCAGGACTGCTTGAGATCAAGCCTTAGGGTCTCGGGTCCATCCTCGCGACGACGACCGCATCGGCATTCAAGGCCGCTGAGGTCGGCAGCGAACGCACACTAGCAGCGGCTGCCGGGTGTCTGCGTCCGGAGCGTGGTGCGTCGGGTGACAGCGCCCCGGTCCTCCATTCCCAGAGCAACCAGATCGAGGCAGCCAGGATCAAGACGGTCACAGCGATCATGAAACAATCCGTTCCTTGTACATACGTTCCTATTGAACGATAGAACAGATGTGCCTCTACAGGCAAGCGAATAACCTGTCCACAGAAGTCGAGTCCGCAGCCGGAGACGCCGACATGCCCGAGACCATTGCTATCGACCACGTCGGCCGAGTCGCGCGGATCACCCTGAACCGACCCGAGAAACTCAACGCGATTTCGCGGCAACTTCAGCGCGAGCTGGTCGAAGCGCTCGAGGAAGCAGAGCGGGACGATTCAGTCCATGTCGCGCTGGTTTCCGGCGCCGGGCGTGCGTTTAGCGCGGGATATGACCTGAGCGGAGGTTCAGGCGTTGCCGCGGAACAGTCGTCCGCGATCTCGCGAGACCGCGATGGGCTGGAGGAGTTGAACCGCAACTGGCTGCGGATCTGGGATCTTCGACTACCGGTGATAGCGAAGGTGCATGGACACTGTCTCGCCGGGGGGACGCAACTCGCGATGATCTGCGACGTCACGTTCGCGGCAGAGGACGCACGGGTGGGCGCTCCGCAGTTGCCGCTGGGGGCCGGATTCGTGGCCTCGTTCTGGGCCTGGCAGGTCGGCGCGAAGCGGGCCAAGGAGTTCTTTTTTCCCGTAGGCAGCATGATCTCCGGCAAGGAGGCTGCCGAGATCGGTCTGTTCAATCGCGCGTTGCCGCCGGACGAGCTGGACAGGTTTGTCGACGATTATGTCAAGTCGGTCGCCAAGACGCCCAAGGAGATCCTGGTCCTGCAGAAGAAGGCGATCAACCGCACCCAGGAGGTCCGCGGATTCCGCGAGGCTCTGATGGGCGGAGTCGAAATCGATGCAATCGCCCACTTCACCACGCCGGTGTTGGAGATGAATCGATCGCTGAAAGAGCGCGGACTGCGGGCCACACTCGATGCCTTCCACAGCCAGTAGCGAACTACCAACCACGCTGGAGGAAGCGCGGCTGCCGCACGAACAGGCGGCGCGGTTGCTGGCGATTGCCGATGGGCTCTGCTCAATCGGCCAGTTGCGAACCGGGGAGCGCTCGGGGCAGTTCTCGATCTTCAACTTCCTGATCCGTTGCGCTCCGGACGACGAGTATCCCTCGCCCGACGAGCGAACGACCTATGCGCTGCTGATGCAGGCGGGCATCATCCGGCGGCACGGCTGGTATGCCTACTTCTGGCTGCCGGACGACGAGCGTCCGTTGCGCATGGGACTGCCCGCGCCGATCGACAAATCGTGGCATTGGCATGACGACATCGTCGAGATCAGCAAGCGATTCGAGCAGTCCGAGGGCTGGACTCAGGCGGTCGGCGAGACCGTGGACGAGCACGTGGAGCGATTTCGCCAAGCGTTGCTCAGTGCGGAGATCGTCAGAGCATCGAAGGCGTAGGCGGCATCTCTGAGGCGAGCGGCACGCCTTCGGGCCGCGTCGCGGTGACGCCGGCCGCTTCCAGCGCCGACTGGTCGTCTTCGGACATCTCCAACAGGCCGCCAAGAATCTCGGCGTTGTGCTGGCCGAAGTCGGGCGCCGGGGCAACAATGCAGGGACCGGCGCCGTCGGCTCGCCAGAGCCAGCCGTGGACCGACCAGATGCCCACCTCGGGATGACGCAGCGGCTCGTAGAAGCCGCGCGCCTTGAGGTGTGGTTCGCGCTGGAGTTCGAGCATCTTCCAGACCGGCGACGACGGTATCTGCTCGACGTGGAGCGCGGCGAAGAGATCGATCTTCGAGCTTGCGGCGGTCCAGCCGCCGACCAGTTCGTCGAGCTGGGAGCGATGTTCCCAGCGCAGAATCTGGTCGGAGAACTCCGTCCGCTCTGCCCAGTCGGGCGATCCCATCGCGCGCTTCAGACCTTCCCACTCAGCGTCGGTCCGCACGCAAATCGCAATCCAGTCATCGTCGCCGGCGCAGGGATAGACGTTGTGTGGCGCCATCCAGTCGTGTCCGGTTCCCATGTGTTCGGGCAGACGCTGGTTCATCGACCAGTCCATGTAGAACTCGCCGAGCAGCGTCGACATCACCTCTCGTTGAGCCAGGTCGATGTACTGTCCCTTGCCTGTCCGCTTGCGCTGGACCAAGGCCGTCGCGACGGCGGCCGAGGCGCAGATGCCGGCGATCGGGTCGCCGTAAGAGATGCCGCTCTTGTAGGGCACCCCGTCGTCGCCGTAGCCCGAAGTCGACGTCATTCCGCTCATCATCTCGATGATCGGTCCGTAGCCGACGGCGTCCTTCTCCGGACCGGTCTTGCCGAATCCAGCCATGCCGACGACGATGATGTCTTCCTTCTGCTCCTTGAGCCACTCGTAGGTCAAGCCCAGGTTGTCCATCACGTCGGTGCGGTAGTTCTCGATGACCACGTCGCAGTGTTCGAGCAACCTGGCGAAGACCGTCTTGCCCTCATCAGAGGCCAGATCGAGCGTCAGAGACTTCTTGTTGCGGCTGTACTCGTGCAGGTAGAAGTTGGTGTTCCACCAATGCTCGCCCGGCGCGACTGGCGGAGGGAGGAGGGTGCGGATGTTGTCCCAGGCGCGTGGCGACTCGATCTTGATTACTTCGGCGCCCTGGTCAGCCAGGATTTTCGCGGCGTATGGGCCCGCCCAGATCATGGTCAGGTCGGCGACGCGGACGCCGCTCAGCGGACGGCCGGGATCAAACATCAGATTGCATCCAGTTCCCGAAGCCGGACCAGGTCTTCGCGCTCGTAGCCAAGTTCGCCGTGGATGATCTCCATGTTGTGCTCGCCCAACAGCGGGGCGCGGCCCATCTTCCAGTCGTGCCCGCTGCTCAGCCAGAGCCGGCCCGGATATGTCAGGCTGCCGGCGCGATCGTCGTCGTGCTGGGCAAAGAAGTCACGACTGTGAAGGTGCTCGGAGTTGGCCAGATCCTCGAAGGTGGCCACGTATCCGAACGGCACGCGATGTTCGATACCCAGCTCCATCAGCCCTTGTCGTGTCTGACCGATGAACCAGCCGAACATGAGCGCCATCAGCTCATCGTTGTTGATCAGACGCTGTCCGGGGTCAGAGAAACGCTCTTCCTGCAGTTCCGGCAGCCCCACTGCGTTTGCGAAGGCCGGATAGTTGCGCGGCAGCGCGCAGATCCCGCCGTAGCCGTCGGACAACTCGTAGACGCCCCACAGCGCGTTCAGATTGTTGCCTGACCGTTGAGTTTCGATGCCCAACTGAGCTGCACGGTTGTGGAACGCCTCGGCCATGGCGGCGTAGGTTTCCTGCACCGACAGGTCGATGTAGGAGCCCTGATCGTGCATGACGGCCCCGTAGTACGCACCTGCGAGCGCCGAGAACGCATTCAGCCCGGCTTGATACGACGGCTGAGAGCCACCGTTCTTGAGCGGCGAACGGTCGGGATGTCCGGTGATCCACATTTGCCCGCACGAGGCATAGAGCGTCAGTTCGGTCGCCGGCAGGTTCGCGTTTGGGCCGCTCTGGCCGAACGGAGTGATCGAGAGCATCACGAGCGCCGGGTGGTCGTTCGACAGCTCGTCGTAGCCGAGCCCGCGCTCGGCCAGGTAGCCCGGTTCGAACGATTCGATCACGATCTCGGCCGAGGCGGCAAGCTCGCGCAGGATCTCGCGACCGTCGGAGGTTTCCAGATTCAGGGTGATGGAGCGCTTGTCGCCGTTGAGATAGAGAAAGAGTCCGCTGGTTTCGTCGTCCGGAAGATCGTCGGGCCAGGGACCGAACGCTCTGGAAGGATCGCCCGTGGTTCGTTCGATCTTGATCACGTCGGCGCCCAGGGCGGCCAGCCAGCGGCCGGCATAGGGTCCGGAGATCCCCTCGGCCAGTTCCAGCACCCGCACGCCTTCGTACGGGAGTGCGATGTCCGGCGGGTCCTGTTCGTGCTCGCTCATCGCAGGCAGTCTATGAGCAGGTCGCACTGCGTTCTAGACTGTCGGTGAATGTCCACGCGCTCTGCAGAACCCCTCGACGCCGACGAAGAACTCGGGCCGCCGCTGCTGGATGGCCTGCTCGTGGTCGAGTTGGCTGAAGAGATCGCCGGTCCGTTTGCCTCGAGGCTGCTCGCAGATGCGGGAGCGAAGACGATCAAGATTGAGCCCCCTCACGGGGACGTCTCGCGACGAATGGCTCCGTTCGCCGAGCCTGCTCCACACCGGGAGACGTCCACTTCGTGGTTGGCGTACAACACGTCCAAGCGCAGCGTGATCCTCGACCTGGACACAGGCTCGGGACGGCGGTTGCTGCAGCAGCTGGTTGGCAGTGCTGATGTCTTTGTCACCGATCGCACGCCGGCTGACTTGGTCGAACTCGATCTCAACCCCGATGAATTGCGGGACCGGTATCCGCAACTGATCATCGCAGCCGTGACGCCGTTCGGCCTGGTCGGCGGCGCGGCCGAGTGGCCGTCGACGGCGCTGACCCGGGCGCACGCGTCCGGCTCGGCGGCGGGGGTCCGGCGCAACCTGGGCGCCGACACAGGAGCTCCGTTGATGGCCGGAGCCAAAGTCCACGAGGCGGACGGCGGGATGGCACTGGCGCTGGCCGTGTGGTCGGCGCTGATCGCCCGTGAGCGTTTCGGTCATGGCCAGATCGTCGATGTCGCTTCGACCGAAGCAATGATGAACATGGACCGGGTTGACATCTCGATCGCACACAACGACGGAGGCCCTCCGGCGCGGCCGCCGACCAAGGGCGGCAGCGCGTTCGGCGGCCGGCTGGAGTGCGCGGATGGCCACCTGATCGCGGTGACACCGCAATCCCACCAATGGGCAGGGCTGATCAAGTCGATGGGCGATCCGGAGTGGGCATTCGATGCGGACGGCAGCCTGATTGATCGGCTCCAACTGGGCGAGGAAGCGGGGGATGCGATTGAACAGTGGGCCGGCGCTCGCACTCGCGATGAAGTGTTTCGCGCGCTGCAGGAAAACAGTGCGCCGGCGGGGCCCGTCTTGCGACCGTCGGAAGTGATGAACTCGGAGCAGATGCAGGTGCGCGAGTTCTTTGACCGCCTCGAACATCCGGTTGCCGACAGCGCTCGCTATCCGCAGTTTGCCGCACGCTGGAACGGCGTGCAGCGCGCCGCGAGAACTGCTGCGCCGCTGCTCGGCTCTTCGACAGCTGAAGTCACCACCCAGTATCTCTCGCCCTGGAGCCCTGCCCAGGCCCGACGAGCCGGAGTCATCTGATGACCACCACAACGAACGGCAGCAACGGACACCACGGACTGCTGCAAGCGGCCAATCGACCGGGGCCGCTTTCGGGCAAGCGGATCATCGACTTCACCTGGGCCTGGGCTGGACCGTACGGGGCGATGCAGTTGGCATTGCTCGGGGCGGAACTAATCAAAATTGAGTCGGCGACCCGGATCGATCACTCGCGTCAGCGATCGCTGGCGATGGGTTCGTTCACGGGCGGCGTCAACCAGGCGCCAATGTTCAATGAGGTCAACCTCAACAAGTACTCGATCCAACTCAATCTGAAAACGGAAGGCGCGAAGCAGGTCATCCGCGATCTCGCCCGCACCGCCGACGGCGCGATCGACAACTTCAGGCCTGGCATTCTCGAGAAGCTCGGGCTCGGCTATGACGATTTGCGCGAAGTCAATCCGGAGATTGTGATGGTCTCCGCTTCTGCTCTGGGCGCGACCGGCCCGGAGCGCAACTACACCGGCTATGCCCCCACCTTTGCCGCGCTCAGCGGGCTCTCCTATCTCTCGGGCGAGCCACAGGAGCCGCCCGTGATGATGGGCGGCTCGATTGATCTGCGCGCCGGCACTACCGCCGCCATGGCGATGCTCGCCGGATTCCACTACCACGCCAGGACAGGGCGAGGACAGTTCATCGATGCGTCGTCCTCCGAGGCGATCGGTATGCACATCGCGGAAGAGTTCCTGCACGTTGACCTGCTTGGCCGCGATGGCGACCGCATCGGCAATGGTCACCGGGCGTATGCACCGCACGATGTGTTCCGCTGCGCCTCGATGCGCGCGCCGGAGGCCTACACCGACGGCCACAAGGGCGCGAGGAGCGGCTGGATCGCGATCGCCTGCCGTTCGGACGAAGACTGGAACTCTCTTTGCGAACACAGCGGTCTCGACCATCTCCGTGAAGACCCGCGTTTTCAGACCGGGCTCAAGCGTTGGAAACACCGCGCCGAGCTAAAGCCCATGATTGAAGCGTGGACATCCGAACAGTCGGCGGTCGAGACCGCGGAGGCGCTTCGCGCCGCCGGAGTGCCGGCCGCGGCATCGGTCTGGGGCAGCGACATCCACCACTCCGAGAACTTCCGGCAGCGCGGCGGAGCAGTCAGCGTGAGACCGCCGGAAACGCGCTTGCGCCAGGTGTTGCCGCCGCCCTGGAAACTCTCGGAAACTCCCGCCGAGATCGTGTCGCCTGCGCCCCGCCTGGGCGAGGACACCGACTACGTGCTCGGGCGGATGCTGGGTTACGACCGGGATCGGATCGACGCCCTCGCGCGTGAGGGCGCGCTGGAATAACCTACATAGTCACAGCCGCTGAGAGCGAGACAACGGAGGGGACGGCCATGCGAGAGGTTCTGAGAGCAATCATCAAGCCGATGGCGCGTCTCTCACTCGCCGCTGCGCTGGCCCTGGTCGCAATCTCTGCGATACAGCCGCTGTTCAACGATAGCGGCGACCTGCTCGCCGCTGATGCAGAGCAGACACAATCGGAACTCTCCATGCCGCAACAGGCCGCGCCGGACGAAGGCGGCACCGGCGTCAACAACTTCGACCGCGAGGAGTGGTACGAGTTCTCCATTCTTCTGGCGCCGTTCATCGTGCTGGTGACGTTCATCCTGATTCTGATGTTTGCCTGGGACCGATCCACGGGCAACGAGGACTAGGCAAGAGCCTCATCCATGGCCGAGGCCATCGCCCAGCAACTGATTGACACCTTGGCCGAACGCAGCCTCACCCTGGCGACGGCTGAGACCGACACGGGCGGTCTGATTGGTCACTGGATCACTGACATCGCCGGCTGCTCCAGGGTCTGGATCGGCGGGGCGTCGCCGTATCACAACTACCCGAAGATCGACCTGATCGGCGTATCGCGCGATCTGCTGCGCGAGCATGGCTCCGTGTCGGAGGAGGCGGCCGTGGCGATGGCGCGAGGCGTGCGCGACACGCTCAATGCCGATATCGGTGTTGCCGAGACGGGCATCACCGGCCCGACCGGGGGTTCTGAGTCTCGTCCAGTCGGCACCGTCTGGATGGCCTGCGTCGGGCCTGGCGACCGAGTCTACGCGGAACGACAGGTGTGGAACTCCGACCGTGAGGGGAACAAGCGTCTGACTGCCGTCCGCTGTGTCGAGTTGGTGCTCGAGGCGGCAGCGTCATCGGCGAACACCTGATCTCCCAGTTCTGATTGTGCCCTATCTCCACTGCAACGAGATTGACCTCTATTACGAGGCGCATGGCGATCCCTCTGCGCCGCCGCTGATCCTTGCGCATGGCGCCGGAGGCAATCATCTCGTCTGGTGGCGCAACGTTCCCGAGTTCCGCGAGCGCTACTACACGATCACATTCGATCACCGAGCCTTCGGTCTGAGCAGGGACGTTCCTGGCGGGCCGGGCAGGCGCGCGTTCCCACACGACCTGCACGCGCTGCTGGAACACCTGGACATCGACCAGTTCGCCATGGTCGCCCATTCCATGGGCGGCAGAACCGCGACGCCGTTCGCGTTGATCTTTCCGGGCAGAATCGAGGCGTTGATTCTCTCGGGCACCCTGGCAGGCGCGGTCAATGACGAGGTTCGCGACATCCAGGCCGCCCACTACCGGACCGTGGAGGGCCTCACGCTCAGACAGCGCGCGCTGGCTCCGACGACCGAGCAGAACGATCCGCAGCTCACCTGGCTGTATCGACGGATGAACGGCTGGAACCCCAAACGGCCTTCGACATTCCTGGCGCCGACACCAGGACTCGCCACCTGGCGCGGATCATCCATGCCGCTGCTGAGACAATTCGGCATGCCGATGCTCTACATCGTCGGCGAACACGATCGGATTGTTCCCTGGCAGGCGATGGAAGCATCGCACCGCGCCATGGACGGCTCGGAGTTCGTGGTCGTTCCCGATGCCGGTCACTCTGTATACCTCGAGCAGCCGGACAGATTCAATCAGGCAGTCATCGACTTCCTCGACCGTCGCTGGCAGCGCTGAGTGCCCCTCTATGATTGAACCATGAAGACACCTACGCCGCTCGTCCTGGACCTGATTGACGCCATTGGCGAGGAAGCCGTGGTCTGGCACGACGAAGATCTGCTCGTCTACGAGTACGACGGCACGATCGACCGTGGCAATCCGGACGTGATCGCCTTGCCGGCCAACACCGTCGATGTGGTCAGCCTCATCAAGATCGCCAACAAGTACGAGGCGCCGGTGACTCCCCGCGGAGCGGGCACCGGTCTCAGCGGCGGAGCGCTTGCGGCCAAGGGCGGCGTGATTATTGGCATGAACCGGATGCGACGCATACTCGACGTCGATCCGGAGAACAAAACGGCGCTGGTTCAGCCCGGCGTGGTCAACCTCGACCTCGGATCCGAGGCCGAGCGCTATGGCCTCGCCTACGCGCCAGACCCGAGTTCACAGCGGGCCTGCACCATCGGCGGCAACATCGCCGAGAATGCCGGCGGGCCGCATACGCTCGCCTGGGGCACGACCACGAATCACGTGCTCGCGCTGGAACTGGTCACCGCCGACGGAGAGGTCCAGTGGATCGGGCACGACACCCGCGACGAACCAGGATACGACCTGGTTGGTTGCGTGGTCGGCTCGGAAGGCACGGTCGGAATCGTCACTCAGGCGCTCGTCCGTCTGGTGCCCAGGCCGACCGCCGTGCGAACGATGCTTGCCATCTACGACAGCGTCAGACAGGCGTCAAACGCAGTGTCGGCTGTCGTCGCTTCGGGAATCGTCCCAGCGGCGTTGGAGATGATCGACAAGATGACGATCGCCGCCGTCGAGCCGGTGCTCAACACCGGATTCCCCCTCGACGCTGAAGCCGTCCTGTTGGTCGAGGTCGACGGACCGGAATCTCAGGTTGAGGCAGAGGGGGCGCGGGTCGAGGGCATTCTCAATCGATTTGAACCCCGTGAACTCCGGTCGGCCACCGATCCGGAGGAGCGTGAGCATCTCTGGGCCGGCCGCAAGGGCGCCATTGGCGCGCTGGGCCAGATTATGCCCAACTACTACCTGTTGGACGGCGTGGTCCCGAGAACCCAATTGCCCGACGTCCTGGACGGCGTCTACGAGATCGCCGAGCGATATCGATTGCCCGTAGCCAACATGTTCCACGCTGGCGACGGCAACCTGCATCCCTGTCTGCTGTTCGACGAACGAGAACCCGGCGCAACCGAGCGAGTACTCGATGCCGGCGGCGAGATTATGCGCCTGTGTGTCGATGCTGGCGGCGCGATCACCGGAGAACACGGCGTCGGTCTGGAAAAGCGAGATTACCTGCCCTGGATCTTCACCGAGGCCGACATGGACACGATGAAATCGCTGCGGGCCGCGTTCGGGCCGACCGAGAACTTCAACCCCTGCAAGATCTTCCCCAAGGGCCACGGGTGCGGAGAAGCTGGTCACCAGCACGCCCAACATCAGATCGCCAAGTTCGGCCCCAAAGCGTTTGTATGAATCGGCTGGCGTACCCCGGACTGCAACATGGCGGGCGCTGAGACTGGCGACACTGCCCGGCTCGATTCTCTCAGTTCACTGTTCGACAACGTCGACTCGGATAGCGAACGCCTGAGGCGCTACGCCGTTGACGATCTCGTCCCCGACGGAGCGGTCAGGGCGACTGAGATCGAAGACGTTGAGCGCTTGCAGTCGTTCGCGACTGAACGAGATCTGTCAGTTATTGCGCACGGCGGTCGAACCATGCGCGACCTCGGAATGCCACCTCGCAAGTACGACGTGGCACTTGATCTCTCAGCGCTGGACCAGGTCGTCGACTACGAACCCAATGACTTCACGATCACCGTGCAGGCCGGGATGACCCTGGCGGAACTGCAACGCCATTTGGCCACCAACGGACAGTTCTTGCCGCTCGATCACCCCCATTTTGAGCGGGCCACTCTCGGCGGCATCTGCGCCGTCGGACGCGGGGGACTGCGGCGCGGTTCGTTCGGCGGACCGCGCGACTGGCTGATTGGGATGCGCATGGTCAAGGCCGACGGGACGGCGATCAAGGGCGGCGGCAAGGTGGTCAAGAATGTCAGCGGGTACGACCTGCCCAAGCTGTTTGCCGGCTCCCTTGGCACCCTTGGCGTCATCGTCGAAGTAACGCTCAAGCTCCGGCCGCAGCCGGCCAGCGACCAGATCGTGGCGCTCAACGCCCCGACCTTTGAGTCGGCGCTGGCTGCTTCTCGGGCGGCGGCGAATGCAGCGCCGTTTCTCAATGGATGCGTAGCGCTCTCGGCCGGAGCCTCGGCTAATGCACACGACCTTGGCGCCAAGGTGCTCCACGACCAGCCGGCGATCCTGCTCCGAGCAAACGGACTGGAAACCGCCGCGTCCGAAGTGCTGGCTCAGGCGCTGCGTGCCGTTCGCGATGCCGGAATCGACAATCCGGAACGGACCACGACCGCGATCGTTGAGACCTGGCAAGCAGTTGCAGATCTGGAGCTCCAGAACACTGAAGCTTGTGTCAGGCTGCGATTGGGCCTCCCTCCGGCCAATCTGCCGCGGGGGCAACGGATCCTCGCCGACAATCTGCCGGAAGTGACGTCCTGGGTTGCCGCTGCCGATTCGGGATTGATGTTGGTCGATGTACCAACCGTCGACGCCGACACGGTGAAGACCTTGCGAACTCTTCTCGGCCCTCTCCAGGGAAGACTGACCATCGAGTCAGGCCCGCTCGAGCTGAAGCGCGCAGTCGATGTCTGGGGGCCCGCCGGTCCCGGTGCCCGACTGATGCACAACGTCAAGGCGCAGTTCGACCCCTCGGGAATCCTCAGTCCTGGTCGTTTCGTAGATGGAATCTAAGCTGCTTCCATGACCATCGCTCCGTCGCCGTTGGACAGTGAATCGATCTGGATGACCGAGGATCGGCCCGACGCAGGTGAACTGGGCCTGTGCGTCCACTGTGGATTCTGTCTCAATGCCTGCCCGACGTATCACGATCTGGGCGTCGAGACTGACTCTCCGCGTGGCCGCATCGCGCTGATGCGAGGACTCGACGACGGACGGATCGAGTGGTCGCCGCGAGTCCAGCAGCACTTCGATCAATGCCTGCAGTGCCGCGCCTGCGAGACCGCCTGTCCATCGAAGGTGCCGTACGGACGCCTGATGGAAGCGACTCGCGCCGAGGCCTTTGCGCAGAACAGGTGGCCCCGCCGACAGCGCGTCTTCTGGCGGCTGATCATGCATGGACTCTTCCCGTATCCCGGGCGCATGCGACTGGCCGGGTACGGATTGAAGCTCTACCAGCGGACAGGACTCCAGGCGCTGGTGAGGAAGACTGGCTTGTTGGCAAGGCTCTCGCCACGGCTTGCGGACATCGACTCGCTATCGCCGGTCGCCGACAGACCCTTCTACACAAACAACGAGGCCTCTCAAGTCAAGCCGACGGCGCCCGTTCGCGCGCGAGCCGCATTGATTACCGGCTGCATGATGCCGCTGGCCTACCCGGAGACCCACCGCGCCACCGTCCGCGTGTTCACGCGAAACGGCGTCGCCGTCAACGCTCCGAACGCGCAGGTCTGCTGCGGCGCCCTGCACGCTCACGGTGGCGACGTGGAAGCAGCGCGCGACCTGGCCCGACGAAACATCGACGCCATCACGCCCGAGTCGGCGGATCTGCCCGACGCAATTCTGATCAATGCGGCGGGCTGCGGGTCGCACCTCAAGGAGTACGGTCATCTGCTCCGCAACGACACCGCATACTCGGAACGAGCGAAGGCGTTTGCGGCGCGCGTTCGTGATGTGCACGAGTATCTCGTGCAAATCGGCTTTGCCGCCCCAGAAGGTCGAGTCGAACGAACCGTCACCTACCAGGATTCCTGTCACCTCTCGCATGCCCAGAATGTTCGTAGCGCCCCACGGGACGTCCTGCGCAGCATTCCGGGGCTAACCCTGAGCGAGATGCGCAAGCCCGACAAGTGTTGCGGCTCCGCCGGGATCTACTCGGTGGTACAGAGCGATATCTCGAAACGGGTGCTGGCCGAGAAGATGGAAGACGTGCTCTCAACCGGCGCCGAGCAGGTTTGCACGGCCAACCCGGGATGCATGTTGCAGCTCGACGCCGGCATTTCGCGTTTTGACGACGACTCCCAGATGATGCCTCGATCCACTCACGCGATCGAACTGCTGGACGAGTCCTACCGACTCGGGGACGCGGCCGGCAACGGCTAATCCGTTAGCCTCCCTAGCGCAGTCAGGGCAGTCCGCGCAGACGGCGCGGACAACGCTGCGCGGATCCTGGAGAGGCGGCGATCATGGGACGGTTCCACAAGGTAGAAGTTGGCGGCGCGACAATGATCGCCGTCCAGGACTCGTGGGCGACGATGCCGCCCACTGCGTTTTTCAACAAGACCACTGACTCGGACTGGGACAGCTACCGCGACCTGCTCACGGATGAAGGTCACCTGACGCTCAACCTGGGCGCCTGGATCGTGATCTCCGAAGGCACGACGATTCTGGTCGACTCGGGCATCGGCGGACGTCCGACGATGATGCCGCTCAAGGAACCGCCGGCGCTCCCGAGCGTGATGGAAGAGGCGGGCGTCTCCCCGAACGATATCGACGTCGTCGCGTTCTCTCACCTGCACTTCGACCACACGGGATGGAACACCTGGGACAACGACGGGACACCGGTTCCGCAATTCCCCAACGCGCGACACATCATCCAGCAGGCCGAGTGGGACTATTGGACCAGTAGCGATGAGCTCAGGGAGGGCGCGGGCTATGACAACGTGCTCAGCCCGATCGTGGATGCCGGTCTCGTCGACTTCGTCGAGGGTGAGCACGTCCTGACGTCGGAGGTAGTTACCGTGCCGACGCCCGGTCACACTCCCGGGCATGTGGCGTTCGCCGTCAACAGCGGGGGCGAGAAGGCCTACGTGATCGGCGATGCCGCCCACCATCTGGTGCAACTCACGGAGACCGATTGGTGCCCGGGCGCCGATGTCAATACGACGGACTCGACCGCCAGCCGCCACATGCTGTTCGACCAGATCGAAGCCGAAAACGCCCTGATTGCCTCAGGCCACTTCAACTTCCCCGGACTGGGACGCGCAGCCCGACGAGACGGGGCGCGATACTTCGCCCCCGAATAGCCGAGCGCGGCGCTCAGTCGCGGAGTTGATCCGCGTACTGGGCGATGTCGATGTAGCGGTCCGCGACCTGGCGCAGGTCGGATGATGTGCTCTTGCCGAACGCCATCACCTCGACCCTGACCCCGCGGGCGCCGACGATCTCAACGAGTCGGCGGAAATCGCCATCGCCGGAGACCAGGACGATCACGTCAACGCGGTCCGACATGGTCAGCACATCGATGGCCAGTTCAACATCGAAGTTGGCCTTGACCGAGCCGCCGGTAAAACGCTTGAGCGGCTTCGTCGCGATCCGGTAGCCGTGGTCGAGGAACGGCACAACGAATCGTTCGTTCTCGGTCCTTGCCGTCGGGTCGTCCGAGATCGGCGCATACGCGATTGCGCGCACCAGCGTGCGTCCGTGCGAGAGGAAGTCGGCGACCTTGCCCCAGTTGAGACGCACGCCCGACGACTCCGCGCCGTACAGGATGTTCGGGACGTCCACGAAGATGGCCAACCTGGGCAGAACTTCGATCCTGGCCGGAATCGCATCTTCGCCTCGCTGGCCGAGCAGCGTTTCCGTCAGCAACGTTTGCGATTCAGCCAGGCGCTCAATCGTCTTGCCTTGCTGCTCCAGCAGCGCGGTCTGGCGCTCCAGCAGCGCCAGCATCTTCTCTGTTGGATCCGTGGGTAGGGTCTCCTGCGGGCCACGACGAGAGCCTCGTCGGCCCGATGGTTTGTTCGGAGCCGCTGTGGGTGCCGTCGCACTGCTGGAACCGTTGCCGCCTGATGAGCGACGCCTGCCGCCACGCCGGGACGGGGCTCGCGTTGGCGGCTCGACCAGGGAATTCATCGCCGGCTTCTTCCGGCTCGCCTCGGCCGGCGTCTGACTTCTCACAGCCGGCTGTGGTTGCTCTTCGTTCTTGTCCTCGGCGGGCTGGTCAGTCGATGCAGACCGCCTCAAAAACCTTGCCATTTCCTAGCTTTCCGTTCATAGGACGGGCACCGTGGGCGCCTGCAGCAACGCCGAAGCGGCGGCCTTGATCGCCACGCGATTGGCTATTGCGGCAAACGCCTGTGCCGACGGGTGTTCCGCGCCAAACGCGACGATCGGTTGCCCATCGTCTCCGCCGGCTCGGACCTCGGTCGCCAGTGGCACCTCGCCCAGAAAATCAATCTCCAGATCGTCGGCGGCGTCACGTGCGCCGCCATGCCCGAATATCTCAACGCGCTGACCGGTGTCGGGCGTGATGAAATAGGACATGTTCTCGACGATGCCGAACACCGGCACGTCGAGCTTCTCGAACATCGTCACCGCTTTGCTTGCGTCCTCCAGCGCCACCTGTTGCGGGGTCGATACGATCACAGCGCCCGCGATCGGCGCCTCCTGCGCCATCGACATGGATGCGTCGCTGGTCCCCGGCGGTAGATCGATCAGCAGATAGTCGACCTCCCCCCAGTCCACGTCGTGCAGCAACTGTTTGATCGCCGAGCCAATCATCGGACCACGCCAGACCACGGGAGCACCGGGCGGTATCAGGAACCCGAGGGAGATCACTCGGACCCCATAGCGTTCGACCGGGTGTAATCCCCGTTCGCTCTCGGCCTGGTATCCGCTGGGCAAGCCGAACATCGTGGGCAGGTTGGGACCGGTTGCGTCCGCGTCGACGAGGCCAACCGCGGCGCCCGTCTGCGCTAGTGCCACGGCGAGATTCGTCGCGATCGTTGACTTGCCCACGCCGCCCTTGTTTGACGCCACGGCGATGATGTTCTTGACGCCGCCAATGGCGGCCTGTTGTCCGCTGCCCTGCCAGGCAGGGACATCGACACGAACCTCGAATGCGACGGATGTTGCCCCCGCGTCGACTAACGCCTCGGTAATCCGCTGTTCGAGATCCTCTTGTGATGGATAGCCATGCAGCGGAAGAGTGAGATGGACGGTCACCAATCCGTCATCGATCACCGCACCGCCGAATGTGCGCAGAGAGATCAGATCTCGTCCCAGATGGGGATCGCGGATCGTTCGCAGCGTGTCGCGAACCGCCTCGACCGTCAGCACCATGCCATTGCCTTTCCCGTCGCCCCCAGAGCGCCCGTCACCCTTGCCAGCCAGCCGACGCCAGACCACGACTACGTCACCCCCGGATTCGCCCGATCGGGGTACCGTGAAGAAGAGCCTGCCCGAGACGTGGTCGAAGTCGTGTTCCGCGCCATAGCTGGCGCCTCAGGAACAGTAGCTCGCGAAGTGGTGTAAGTATCAATGCTGATCAAATCCGCATGGCTGGTCACCGCGTGCGCGGGAGCATCAGATCGGACTGAGTTCATCGTAACCCAATGACATGCGCCCACTCTCTCCGAAGTTCGTTCCGATTGGCAAAATCGAGAACGAATCCTCTCGATTCATGCTCGGTGGGACCTGTCGGGAACAGAATCAACTGTCGATTCGTCAAGTAGTTACAGGCGCGTATCCCACTTTACAGGTGCAGATCCGGTGTGTTGCCCGATGTATTGCCCAGCAGCCAGCCCATACGTAGCGTCCTGCTCACGTGGGACTGACAGAGCGCGGGTTGCGTCCTCAGCCCGGCTGCCCAGCCCCAGGAAGGTTCCCTGAATGCCTGCCAAGACTCGTCTGAAGAGCGAAGCGCCCACCCACATCCACCACTGGACGATCGAGGCGCCGAACGGGCCGATGTCCATGGGCGTCTGCAGCTGCGGCGAAACCAAAGAGTTCCGCAACTCCTCCGAGGATTCAATCTGGGATCGCAACGAGGGTCGTTCGCGCTGGAACGACATGGGCATCTCCAAGCGTCGCCGCCCCGCCGAGAACTCCAACTAGCTCTTCACCGGCTCCAGTTCGTCACTGAACCGATCCGCGCCCCATCTGCGCCGTAGCATGCGCGGAAGGAGGCACGATGTCGTCGCCGTCTGCTGACACGCTCGACCAGCCGTCTCTGAGACACCGCGAGCCGTTGCCCGACCTGACGGTTGATCTCGCGCCGGGCGCCAAGCGCGAGCTGATCCTCCGCAACCCGGTGATGACTGCCTCGGGCACGTCGAGCAACGGTCTCGAGTTCGCTCGGCTCTTCGATATCAACCGTCTCGGCGGTCTGCTGTCCAAAGGCGTCACGCTCAAGCCTCGGCGAGGCAATCCCACACCGCGGATTGTCGAGACGCCGGCCGGCATGCTCAACAGCATCGGATTCCAGAACATCGGCGTGCGCAAGCTGCTGAACGAAGTGGCGACCGTCTGGGAAACCTGGGATGTGCCCGTTGTCGTCAACATGCTCGGCGACACCGTGGACGAGTTCGCTCGTTTGGCCCAGGTGCTGGACGGAGCGCCCGGAGTCGCCGGCCTTGAGGTCAACATCTCCTGCCCCAACCTCGATGTGGGCGGAGTCGCATTCGGTCGCGATCCGGTGGCGGCGGCCAGAGTCACCGAAGCGGTGGTGACGTCGACCACGCTGCCCGTCATCGCCAAGCTGACGCCCGACGTGACCGACATCAGCGTCGTCGCGAGAGCCTGTGAAGAGGCCGGCGCCGACGCCCTCTGCGTGGCCAACTCGTTCGTCGGCATGAACATCGACGTCAACACGCGTCGCCCGCGCACCAATCGTCCCGTCGCAGGACTCACGGGACCGGCGATCAAGCCGTTGGCATTGCGGTTGGTCTGGGAGACGGCCCGAGCGGTTGAGATTCCCGTGATTGGCTGCGGCGGCATCGTGGACGGCCGCGACGCGGTGGAGTTCTTGCTCGCCGGCGCCAGCGCCGTCCAGGTCGGCACGGCATCGTTCCGCGATCCGTTCGCTGCGATCCGTGTGCTTGAGGAACTGATCGATTACTGCCGCGACAACGGTGTTTCGGATATCTCCGAGTTGATCGGCGCCGTCCAGGTCGACTGAGGCATCGGAGCCCATAGAGTGAGCACAACCGGGGTGTAGCTCAGCTTGGCAGAGCGCACGGTTTGGGGCCGTGAGGCCGGCGGTTCAAATCCGCCCACCCCGACCACTCCAGTCCTCCCACCGCTTCAGAGTCGAGGCTTCAACATTTCCTCGATGCTCGGCGGGCGTTCCGCGAGCACGCCGTCGGCCAGCAACTCTCCGACCTCCGCCTCACTCATGCCCAGCACTTGCGTCAGCACTGCGGCATTGTGCTCACCCAGGCCGGGCGCTCCACGGCGGTATGTCGGCGGGGTCCGGCTCAACCGAATCGGGCAGCCCGGATACCTCAGCACCCCCATGTCGATTCCGCCGACTTCGGCCCAGAACTGCCGCTCGGCCAGGTGTGTCGACTCCAACAGATCGCGTGCATCCGCCAGGCCGGCGGCAATCACGCCCGCCGACTGCAGCCGCATCGCGGCCTCGGCTGGCGAGATCGAACGCGTCCAGATATTCAATCCGGCATCGATCTCGTCGTGCCGTATCTCACGCTCCCACAACTCATAACCATGCCATGCGTCCGGCAACTCGGCGACCCGGCAGAGCGACCGCCATTCCTCATCTGATGTCACTGAAATCGCCAGCCAGCGGTCGTCGCCGAAACACCGGTACACGCCCTGTGGCGCCACGCCCTGTTCGCGATTCCCACGACGCGGCGGAGACTGTCCGACGACCTGCGCCGAGAGCAACTCATCGCCGGCAAACGTGCCCATGGACTCGATCATTGCCGTCTCGACCCGCTGGCCTTCGCCGCCTGAAGCCATCCGCTGCCAGAGCCCGACCAGCGTGCCCGCTACGGCACTCATGCCCGAAACCGGATCGGGCCAGGCGACGCCGGACCGGAACGGAATGCCGTCCGCGTATCCCGCCATCATCGTCATTCCCGTCGCGGCCTCAATCACCGGGCCCAGGGCCACGCGATTGGCACCAGGACCGCTGGCGCCGTAACCGGGCATCGAAGTGTGGATGATCGACCGGTTGATCCCTTGCAGCGAATCCCAGTCCAGCCCCCACTGCGGAAATACTCGCGGAGAGAAATTCTCCAGGATGACGTCCGACTCCCCGATCAGATCGCGAAACAGTTGCTGGCCTCGACTGGTCGACAGGTCGATCGAGAGCCCCTGTTTGTTTCGGGCCAACTTGTTGAATCCGCCGTTGCGATTCCAGTGGCGCTCGCCCAGCTCGTTATCCGGATACAGATGAGTCAGGTCGGCAAGGTCGTCCGCGACTTCCAGAGGCCCGCGATTCCATGGCGACTCAATGTGGATGACCTCAGCTCCGAGATCCCCCAGTAGTCGACCGGCAATCGGTCCGGCCCAGACCCGAGTCAGGTCGAGGATTCGCAACCCTGACAGCGGACCCTGTTCCAGAGTTTCACCGGTTGCCGGCGCTGGTTCTGGATCTCCCTGAACGGAGAGATCGTCAACGGTGATCCTTGTCGGCGGTCGAGGTGAACCTCCGAGCAGGTCCGAACCCAACCGGAACGGCCCTCGTGGAATCACCTCGGTGCCGCGCTCGTCGTCAAGCGGGACGAAATACTCGCGAGCGGCCATGTGCGGGTCGGCCAGGAACTCGTGAGTGCTCCAGACGGGTCCCATCGGCGAAAACGTGGCTTCACCGAGCTCACAGAGTTCTTCCGAGGTCTGCGCCATGAGCCAGGGACGCAACGCCGCGTCGAACGCCTTCTTGTTCCTGCCTCGCGATTCGTTGGTAGCGAAGCGAGGATCGTCAAACAGGTGCCCCATCCCGCCAGCCTGTAGGAACGGTTCTAGCTTCGTCCCGGTCGCGTGACCGAGGAAGATGAATCCATCGGCGCACTCGTACACGCCCGCCGGATGCCACATCCCCGGCTGAGCATTGCCGTCTCGCCTGAGAATGTGACCGGCGTGCGTCCACATCGTCGTCGTGTGCTGATGCATCGCCACCATCGCCTCGAGGTGCGACACCTCGACCGTCTGGCCCTCTCCCGTCGACTCGCGCGCAATCAACGCCGCGAGTGCGCCAATGAAGCCATACATGCCGGCCGCGTATTCGGTGTGTCGACCATGCCGGCGAAACGGATGCCGGTTCGCTTCGCCGTTGAGGTACATGTGACCGCTGGCCGCGTCGTCGGTGAAAACGTTCGATCTGCGACGCGACCAGGCTCCTGACAACCCAAACGGCGAGATGTAGACCCTGACCAACCTCAACGCTTCCAGTTCCTCCGTCACTGGCGTTAGAGGATCAGGTGCGGAGCTCTCTATCACTACGTCTGATAGCGAAATCAATCGCTGGATGTCGGCAGAACCGGCATCCGCTTCGAGAACGAACTTGGACGTATTGCAGAAGGCCCAGATCGAGCCCACGTCCGAGTCTCCAAGGCTGTGAGCGTTGAGCAACTCTCCGTGATGGATCAGCGGATCTCCATCCGGCGGAACGACCTTGACGACCTGGGCGCCATAGTCAGCAAACATCTTGGCGGCAAAGGCGCCCCCGTGCGAACCCGCCAACTCGACCACGCGCAGCTCACTGAACGGCTTCGTCATCGTCGACCGCGCTCCAATCGATGCTCGGGACAGTGTCCGTTAAGCTATCGCCCGTACGCGTCAAACGAACACGAAAGGACCCGCCAGTGGCAACCGACCACTTTCCGATTGAAGCCGGGCACATCATGCTCTTCGCTCGCTCGATCGGCGACGACAACCCGATCTATCACGACGCCAACGCGGCAACCGGCACGGAGCCGGGCCACGTCATTCCTCCGCCCACGTTCGTTCAGGCCTCGGCTCAGTTCACGGACGGCTACGTCCTCCGACCAGTGGTCGGCGAGCCCTGGTTCGGCTCGGGCAAAGAGCCAACCGGTGTGAAGCGCGAATCCTCGGGCGGCGGTGGTGGCACCGGCTTCCACGCCGAGCAGCATTACGAGTACCACGCGCCGATCCAGCCTGGCGACGTGTTGAAGGCCGTCGACAAGCCCGGCAACTCATGGAGTCGCGAGGGCCGCCGCGGAGGCACGTTGAAGTTCAACGAGTCGATCACCGAGTACTACAACCAGGACGGCGTGCTGGTTGTCACGGCCCGTTCGGTGGGCGTGCAGACCTCACGAGTGGTCGAGTAGCGTCCGGGATTCGAAGAGAAAGCAGAAGAGAGCAAACCATGCCGCTCAGCAAGGCAAACCTCAGCGTCGGCGACCAGCACAGCGAACAGGTCGTGGACAACCTCACCCGCACCCAGATCATCCAGTACGCCGGCGCCTCCGGCGACTACAACCCGCTGCACACCGACGAGATCTTCACCACGAAGGTCGCGGGCTACCCCACCGTCTTCGCCCACGGCATGCTCAGCATGGGCCTGACCGGCAAGATGCTGACCAACTACGTCGGCGACGGCCGCCTGACCAACTACGGGGTCCGCTTCGTCAGCCAGGTCTGGCCGGGCGACAGCCTGACCGCGACCGCCACCGTTGAAGACATCCGCGAGGAAGACGGCGTGAGCCTCGTCGATCTCTCGGTCTCGACGATCAACCAGGATGGCGCCGAGGTCGTCAAAGGCACGGCAACCGCCCGAATCGACGACTAGCTCCTGGACGAGGGAACGCACAGGACGCTCTGCCGCAACGCGTTGCGGCAGAGCGTCCTGGTTAATCTTGCTCGTTGGGCGGGGCCTGTTCGGCGGTCCACTCGGAAATGTCGGGAATCAGCCGGTCAACAATGCCCATGATCAGCATGAATGGCACGAAGGCCACGCCGGTACCGATCGCCCACCACCATTCGGCCGCGACCAGCGCCAGCACACAGCCGGAAAAGGTCAGGCCCATCCCCAGGATCGATATCACCCGAAGCACCACCGCGAGGGGTGGAATCGGGGGAATCTGAGGCGGCTGCGACGACATGAACTCTGCTCTTCGCTGACTATGACTCGGTGATCGTCACCGACTTCATCTTCGGTCCCGGCTGGCGCGATTGTCGCGGGTCCTGCGGGTCGCGGTCGGGGAAGGCGAGTACGACTTCCATCCCCGACGTCACCTTGCCGAACGCCGTGTACTGACGGTCGAGGAACGTCGCGTCGGCGTTGCAGATGAAGAACTGGCTGCCTGCTGAATTCGGATCCTGCGCCCGGGCCATCGACAGCACACCCTCGACGTGCGCGGTGTCGTTGAACTCGGCCGGCACGTTGTATCCGGGGCCTCCCGTGCCGGTGCCGGTCGGATCGCCGCCCTGGGCCATGAATCCGCTGATGATCCGGTGAAAGGTCACGCCGTCGTAGAAGCCGTCGTTGGCGAGGAACACAAACGAGTTGACGTGCTCAGGCGCCTTGTCGGGCCAGAGCTCCAGCTCGATCGTGCCGCCGTCTTCCATCTCGATCGTGGCCCCGTAAGAAACGCCTTCCTTGAGCGCCATTGCCGGTCGACTGCTGTAACTGGCCATCACGAACCTCGGTTTCCTGGGCAAGCGTCGGCGACGCTCGCTATTGCTCAGTGATACGTATCGCGACGATCTTCGGCCCGGCGGGCGGAGCGGGTACCGCTGCCGGATCGCGTGTGTCGAAGGCGTACAGCAGGTCAAGCCCTGACGTCACAATTCCGAACGAGGTAAACCCCTGGCCGTCCAGGTGATCTTGATCGCCGAGCTTGATGAAAAACTGTGACGACGACGCGCCCAGTCCGCTGCGCGCCATCGAAACGATCCCAATCGGCGTGACCGACAGCGCGCGCTCGTTGCCGTCATGAATCGGTTCGTCTGGAAGGGTGTACCCGGCGCTCCCGGTCCCCGTTGCTGTTGGATCACCGGCCTGAGCGACGAACCCGGGAACCACTCGGTGGAAAGTCAGATCGTCGTAGAAGCCCTCGCGGGCCAGGAAGACGAAGTTGTTGACGTGTTCCGGCGCCAGGCCTTCGTACAGATCGATGACCACGATCTCGCCATTCTCCAATTCGATCTCGGCGGTGTAGTCGACGCCTTCCGTCAGGCCGTACACGGGCGGTGCATCCCAGCGCGGCTTGCCTTCAACCGCGCCGGTATCGACCTCCGACCCGGTTCGACGAACCGGGGGAGGATCGGTCGTTGGCGACGGACCGCTACTGTCGAACGCGACGACAGCCAGACTGGCGATGAGCGTGACAGCAAGAACCAGTCCGACCGTGGCGATGACAGGACGGGAAAACAACCTCGAACGTCGGACGCCGCCGCGGTCGAATCCTTGCGACGCAGCTCGGCGACGCGCTAACCGCTGGGGACGCGTTCGAGCGCTGCGACCTCGTTGCGACACCGGCTGTCCCCTCAGTCCACTCGGCCCGTCGACACGCTCAAGAACTTACGCTATCACCGCTCTACGTTATGACGACGGGCACACGCCTGGAGAGGCCTCCAACCGCTAATGAACGCCGCAGAACGCTACAACGCGATGGTCACCGCTCGTCAGCAGCAACAGTCCCGGTTCGCCACTCCTTTTGGTGAGTCCTACTGGGAGCGCTTCGCACACACCTACCGGTTCGATCCTCACCGTCTGCCCGAAGCCTCAATCAGAGAGGTGATCCGTCGAATGCAGATGGACGATGAAATCATCGAAGTCGGCGGCGGCGCCGGCCGGGTTGGCTTGACGCTCGCCCTGCGAGGCAAGTCGTTGCGCAACGTGGAGCCCTCGGCGGCGATGCGCGAGCAGTTCCGCTTGGCCGTCTGGCAGCACGGCATCCAGAACGCCGAGGCCATCGCTTCCTCCTGGCCGATGGAGGAGGCGATCAGCGCCGACCTGGTCGTCACCGCCGACGTCACCTACTTCATTTCCGAGATCGAATCGTTCCTCCGGGCCATGCACGAGGCGGCGCGACGCCGAGTCGCCATCCTCACCTGGACGGTGCCGCCTCCAAATGTGAACGCCGCGCTGTTCCGGCTCGCCTTTGGCGAGGACGAGGCTCCCTCGCCGGGCTTCCGCGAGCTGTTGCCGGTCCTCTGGGAAATGGACATCGTGCCGGACGTACTACTCGCGGATGAAGGATTCGCGTGGCCTGAGAGACGGCCCACGAACGACGACGAAGCCCTGCAGTTCATCTATCGCGAGCTGAGTCCGCGAGACGAGGACGCGGTCGCCGAGCGTTTGCGTCCCCGGCTCGGCGAGCTGTTTATGCGCGACGACGCCTACTTCCCCGCATGGCGGACACCCTCGCAAGCCATGTTGATCACCTGGGAGACGAACTGACCGAACAGGGCGCCGCTGGTACCCCCGGTAGGATTCGAACCTACGCTCCCGGCTCCGGAGGCCGGTGCTCTATCCCCTGAGCTACGGGGGCGGGAAGGCCACGATATCACCGTCGCCCGGCGGAACATCGAGCTTACGTCCCGACGACCCCGCCGTCGTCCTTGTAGGCCGCGACCACGCTGGGACGCGGAAACTCGCCGTCGGGCCAGGTGCTCGTCGGCTCATCCAGGCCGCCTGCCTCGCCCGGATGCTGGACGCTGACAAACAGGGTGCCGAAATCGGGAGTGAACTCCGGACCTGCCATCTCGCCGTCTGGAACGCCGGTCATGAAACGGCGAATCCGGCCGCGTTCCGGTCCGGCCGTCGGCACGACGTAGATGGCGTCCGCCTGGCCGAGCTTGCTCGGCTGTCCGTCGGTGGAAATCCACAGGTTGCCGTTGACGTCGACGGCCAGGTTGTCGGGCGCCGAAATGGAGTCAAGCTCACTCTTGTCGAAGCCCGCGAAGTACGTCTCCTGCTCACTGTCGGACGGGTCGCCGCAGAGAATGAAGATGTCCCAGGTGAAGCGCCGAGAGGCCGCGTCGCCGCCATTTTCGGTGAGCTCGAGGATGTGTCCATGAGTATTCGGACCGCGCGGGTTCGCGCCGTTGACCGCGTCTTCCGCCCGCTGTGTATTGTTCGTCAGGGCGATGTAGACACGGTGGTTGATCGGGTTGACTTCAATGTCTTCAGGACGGTCCATCGGCGTAGCGCCAACCGCGTCGGCCGCGAGCCGCGTAAACGTGGCAATGCCGGCGTTGGTCCATGTGTGCAGCGGCGGCGATCCGGCAACCAGCGGTAGCCACTCCCCCGAGCCGTCGTCGTTGAACCTGGCCGCGAACAGCGTTCCCGACGACAGCAGGTCGAGGTTCGCCGAGCGACTGAAGATGTTGTAGCGGTCGTTGCTGATGAACTTGTAGACGTAGTCAAACCGCTGGTCGTCGCCGGAGTAGACCACGGCGCGTCCATCGTCCGACAGGGTGACACTGGCGGCTTCGTGCTTGAAGCGACCCATGGCAGTGTGCTTGCGAGGCGTGAAACTGGGGTCGTAGGGATCGATCTCTACCAGGTAGCCGTGGCGATTCGGCTCGTTCGGCTCGATGTTCATGTCGAAGCGGTCGTAGAAATCCTCCCAGTGGCGCCGCGAGCCGGCCTCGGGAATCCCGTAGCGTGCCGCCCGCGTGTCCTCGCCGGCATTGGCGAAGTACTGATTGAAGTTCTCTTCCGCGGTCAGAATGGTGCCCCACGGCGTGCGGCCCCCTGAGCAGTTGTTGAACATGCCCAACACGTCGACGCCGGTCGGGTCCGCAATGGTGATCGTGTATAGGCTGCCCGCGCCGGGACCGGTCAGGCGCATCGGCGTTTCTCCGGTGATGCGGAAATTGTGCGATGACGATGCGTCATAGGACCAGGAACCGTCCTCGCCTCGTGTGACCTCAACCACGGAGAGACCGTGCGAAACGATTTCGATCGCGGCCTGCTCGGCCGTCACATTGTCCGCGTCGTAGCCGGGGAACATGTCAACACCGCTCGTGTACTCGTGGTTGACGCCCAGCAGCCCACGCCGGCTCTGGCCCGGCAGCAGCGGGAAGAATCCGTTGTAGTCGCAGTTGAAGCCGAACTGCTTGGCTGCCGACTCAGCCGTCTGGCCGTTCAGATTGAAGGCCGGCGCTCCGGGCACGACAGCGTCGCCCCAACGAATCACAACGTTGGAGGTGTAACCCTCGGCGATGTTGATTGAGTCCTCGTTGTCGTGAGGAATGCTCTGCAAACCGATTGTGCTCGACGCCGCTTCAGCCTGTCTGCTCAACGGTGCCGACCCGAAGATCTGTGAACCCAACGGGGATGTGCTGAGCGCAAGCAGTGGAGCGCCCGCGATCGTGGCTCTCACCAATGATCGGCGAGAAATGCGCCGGTTCAGAATCGCCGCAAACGGCTCGTTGCCGCTGTGGTTCGGCGCTGGCCTGAAGCACGCGTCGTCGCAGGAAATCTCACAGTGATACGTGGACCGCGCACGCCGAGGAATCCAGTTCAAGGGCGCAAATCCGCGCAATGCATTGTTGCGGCTCATTTCGATGTTCCCTTTCCCGCTCTGATACCTGGCATCTTGCCAGTTACTGAACGCAGGGTATGAATGGTCCGCTGCTTCGATGATGAACGACCAAATCGCCCCAGCTGAACATGCTGCAAGTGTTTGGCCAGTGCCGACAGTCAGTTCAGATTGCTCCGGCGCCGGTATTGGACTGCCTCGGCCACGTGCTGAGCGGTGATCTGCTCCGATTCCGCCAGGTCAGAAATCGTTCGCGCCACCTTGAGCACCCGGTGGAATCCCCTTGCGGACAGGTTGAGCCGGTCGACCGCCTCCTGGATCAGCATGCGGGCGCGATCGTCCAGCAAGCTGTAGCAATGCTGGTTGACCTCACGCGCCGAGAGTGTCGCATTGGCGTTGGGCCCATCAGATCCAAACCGGCCTCGCTGCACATTCCGGGCGCGAACGACACGCCGCCTGACCTCCGTGGACGGTTCCGCGCTCGGCGGGGAAGCATCGCTTGACGATTCCATCAGCTTCTGCACATCCACCCGTGGAACATCGACGAACATGTCGATTCGGTCGAGCACCGGACCCGAAATCCGCCGCTGATACCGGTAGACCGCGCCATCCGTGCAGGTGCAGTGCTGGTCGGAGCCGAAGTTCCCGCAAGGGCAGGGATTCATCGCCCCAACCAGGCAGACATCGGCCGGATAGGTGACAGTCCCATGCGCGCGGGAAATGGTGATCCGCCGGTCTTCCAGCGGCTGCCGCATCGTCTCCAGCGCGCGCACAGAAAACTCCGGCAACTCGTCCAGAAACAGCACCCCGCGATGCGCCATGGTCACCTCACCCGGACGCAGACGCTGTCCGCCGCCGACCAGCCCCGCGTTGGAGATCGTGTGGTGCGGCGCGCGGAACGGCCGCTCACGAATCAACTTGTTCCCGCCGGTCATGCCCGAGATCGAGGCGATCTTGGTCACTTCCAGCGCCTCTTGAGTGGTCAGCGGAGGCAGAATGCCGGGCAGGCACGAGGCCAGCAGCGTCTTGCCGGCGCCTGGCGGGCCGCACATCAGCAGATTGTGTCCGCCGGCGGCAGCCACCTCCAGAGCACGCTTGACGTGTTCCTGTCCTCTGACGTCGGAGAAATCGTGCCCGTCGTAGCTGGAACCCGGATCATCCTCGACCACGCACGCCGTCGGCCAGATTGCGTCCGAGATCGGTCGCTCCTCAGTGGCGATCTCGATCCAATCGCGCAACGAATCAACGGCCAGGACTTCGATCCCGTCGATCAACGAAGCCTCCTCGGCGTCTACCCTCGGCACGACGATGCGCTTGACCGAGGCGTCGCGTGCAGCCGCGGCGACCGACAGCACGCCGCGGACGTGGCGCAGCTCGCCGTCCAACGCCAACTCACCCAGAAAGAGGGTGTCCTGAACAGCCGATTCGCAAACCTGCCCGGTCGCGACGAGCATCCCGACCGCGATCGGCAGATCGTATCCCGCGCCTTCTTTGCGAATGTGGGCGGGAGCCAGATTCACCGTGACCCGCTTCGTGGGAAAGCCGGCGCCGGCGTTGCGAATCGCCGAACGCACACGCTCGCGCGCTTCGTCAACCGCGGCGTCGGGCAATCCGACAATCGTTGTCTTGGGCAGCCCCGATGAGATATCCACTTCAACACAGATCGGCGCTCCGTCCAGCCCGATCACAGCTCCGCCGTTGACTCGCGTGTGCATTGCCTAACTCCTTGAGTTCTGTGTAGAACACAAATACCAAACTTGTGTTCTCTCAGTAGTGGGTACTATAGAACACACATTCTCTATCAAGCAAGTCGCAATCGACTGCGGAGCGCTGATCGTGCGTAGACTCTCCTCAGTGGAGCACTACCGATGAACAACAACTCGTACCCCGTCCTCGACAGCGGACTCGCCTTCTTCAATCACGCCGGAGTCTCGCCGCTGCCGTCCGATGTCGCCCAGGCTGTTCACGACTACGCCGACCAGGCCGCTCGTGCGGGCTATTTCGGTTCCACCTGGATGGAGGACATGGAGGACTTTCGCGCCGTCTCTGCCGAGCTGATCGGCGCGCGAAGCCCCAACGAAATCGCCTTCGTGCCCAACACGGCGACCGGTGTCTCGGTCTCGGCAGGAGCGCTCAACCTGCAGGACGGCGACCGCATCCTCGTCACCGATGCCGAGTACCCGTCCAACCGCCACTTCTACAACGCCCTGCAACAGAGTGGCGTCGAGCTCGATGTCGTCCACCAGCAGGACGACGGACGCATCCCGACCGAAGACATCCTTTCCGCTGTCACCCAACGCACGAAGCTCGTCGGCATCTCCCACGTCCAGTGGGGCAGCGGGTTTCGCTCCAACCTGCGCCCCATCGCCGACGCCGTGCACGCCGTCGGCGGCTTGCTCTCCGTAGATGCGATTCAATCGGCCGGCGCGCTGCCGGTCAATGTGGTCGACGACGACATCGACATCCTCGCCGCCGGCGGGCACAAATGGATGCTCGGGCCGACCGGCTCCGGCATGCTCTACATCCGCGAAGAGCTGATCGACGGCCTGATCCCGCCGGTGCTCGGCGCCAACAGCATGGACGGCGGCCTCGCCGCCGGCAACGACGAGCTCATCCTCTCGCCGACGGCCTCGCGCTTTGAACCCGGTGCAACTCCGACGGCGGCGATGCTCGGCATGCGCGCGGCGATTCGCCACTTGCTCAACGTCGGCATCGACAACGTCTGGGCGCAACTGGAGTCGGTGACCGCCTACCTCTGTGACGCGCTCACCGACGCGGGATGTCAGGTCTTCTCGCCCAGGGGCGAATCGGAACGAAGCGGAATCGTAATCTTCGATCCGCCGCCCGAGCTGGCCGCGCGCGAGACCGTCGACGAGACCTGGGAACGCTTGCAGGACTCCGGAATCATCACGGCGGTCCGCTTCGAACGGCTACGCGCGTCTCCGCACTTCTACACGCCGGAGTCGGACATCGACCGCTTGGTCGCCGCGCTCAAGCCGTAGTCGGCAGCGGTCTAGTACTCGCGCTCGACGCTCATCACACCGTGGACCCCGTCAAGCTTCGACATCACCAGTTGAAGCTGTCGCAGTCCATTGGCCTCGACCGTGAATGTCAGCGTGACGGCGCCGTGATCCGGTTCGCCGGTCACGAACGAGACCATGTTCACGTTCTCGTCGGCGCAGATGCCCGCCACGTCGCGGGCCAGGCCGACGCGGTCCCAGCCGGTCACCCTGAGCCGAGCCTCTGTCAAACCGCGGAACGTGTTCCAGCGAACCGGCACCACGCGATCGTCCTCACCCACTGAAAGAATGTTCGGACACTCGCTGCGGTGGATCGTCACGCCCCGGCTGCGAGTGATGAATCCGGTGATTGCCTCGCCAGTTTGCGGTGAACAGCATGGTGCCAGGCGGGTCAGCATGTTCGATCCGCCCAGCACCTGGACTGCGTCGGCGCCCGGCGCGGATGGCGGCTCGACGACTTCAATCACCGGCGCCGCTTCAACCTCTTCCTCCCCCGCCGAGGCCACCTTGAGCGCGACGGCGTGCGCGGTCACGTCGCCGGCGCCGATCGTCGCCAGAGCATCCTCCATGCTCTTCGCGCGAGTCGCCTCCATCACTTCCGTTTCCACGTTCGGCAACTTCAGGCTCAGACGGCGCAGCTCACGCTCCAGCTCATCGCGTCCCCGAGCGATGTTTTCGGTCCGCGCCTGACGGTTAAACCATTGGCGGATCTTCGTCCGCGCGTGCTGCGTCGTCACGTAGCCCAATGCCGGATTGAGCCAGTCGCGGCTGGGTCCTCGCGCTGTGCGGCTGGTCACGATCTCCACGACGTCGCCGTTCTCGAGCGGAGTCGACAATCTCGCCAGCCGTCCGTTGACCTTGGCTCCGACGCACTGGTAGCCCACGTCGGTGTGAATCCTGAAGGCGAAGTCGAGCGGCGTCGCGCCCGTTCGCAATGCGAGGATTTCGCCCTTCGGCGTGTGTACGAACACCTGATCCTGGAACACATCGGATCGCAGTGTTTCGAGGAAGTCGTCGGCGCCCGACAGCTCGCCCTGCCACTCCACCAGCTGGCGCAACCACGACATTCGCTCGCGGTCGTTCATCGCGTTGTGGCGGTTCTCCTTGTACGCCCAGTGCACCGCCACGCCGTACTCGGCCTCGCGATCCATGTCATGAGTCCGGATCTGGACCTCGACTGCGTGCGATGGCGACCAGAACGCCGTCGTATGGAGAGACTGATATCCGCTGGGCCGCGGGCTGGCGATGTAGTCGTCGAACTCGCCCGGCAACGGCCGCCAGAGTCCATGCACGACGCCCAGCACCGCGTAACAGTCGGTCGTGGACGCCGTCAGCACTCGCAGCGCGAGCAGGTCATAGATGTCGTCGAACGATTTCCCCTGCGCCGAGTACTTCCTGATCTTCTGATGAATCGAATACAGGTGCTTCACCCGACCGCGCACCTGGGCCGACAGGCCGCCAGCTTCAAGCGCGTTCTCCAGTTGCACCCTGATCTGCCCCAGGTACCGTTCCCGCGTCTGCCGCCGCGAAGCGACCAGCTCCGATATCCGTCGGTACTCTTCCGGCTCCAGATACTTGAACGCCAGATCTTCCAGTTGAGCGCGAATCTGCCAGATCCCAAGCCGAGCCGCGAGCGGAGCGTAGATCTCCATCGTCTCGCGTGAGATCTGGATCTGCTTGTCCGGACGCATCGCGTCCAGCGTGCGCATGTTGTGCAGGCGATCAGCCAGCTTGACGATCACAACCCGCACATCGTCCGCCATCGCAACGAACATCTTGCGCAAGTTTTCGGCCTGAGCCTCACGGTCGATCGTGCCCGTCACCCGAGGCAGTTGCAGCGCCGACAGCTTGGTCGCGCCATCAACAAGTTTGGCGACGTCCACACCAAACTCGGTCACCAACTGCGAACGCGTGACGCCGCAATCCTCCATCACATCGTGCAACAGGGCTGCCTGCAACGCCGGAACGTCGAGTTGAAGCTCGGCGCACGTCACGGCGGCGGCAAGTGGATGCTCGATGTACGGATGCCCCGATCGCCGCAGGTGACCCTCGTGCTTCTCCTCCGCATATTCATAGGCGGAGAGCACCAGATCGCGATCGGCCGGGGCAAGATATTGCTCCAGCACGTCGACCAGCACGTCGAGCGTCGGGTGTTTCTTCAGATCGACGATTTCAGCGGGAACCGTCTGCGTCGCCATGGATCGATCATACAAACCTCCACAACAGCAAACGTTTACCCATCCGCACAGCTTCTTGGAGGCGGGTACCGAGAGTCCGTCTGTACGATGAGGTCTGAGGTTCGACGATGAGCAGTGACAGCGGCCGACCGTTTCAGACGCCTCGCGGCACCCGTGATCTGCTGCCCGAAGACCACGCCATCCACACCCACATCCTTGACCATGCGAGAAACCAGGCGCGCCTGGCCGGCTTCGGCTTCATCGAACCGCCCACCTTCGAGCAAGCGGAGCTGTTCGCCCGAGGCGTCGGCGAAGGGACCGACATTGTCGAGAAAGAGATGTACATCTTCGAGGACCGCGGCGGCGAACGACTCGCCCTGCGTCCCGAAGGCACAGCCTCCGTCTGTCGCGCCTACCTCCAGCACGGCATGGCCAACCTCAGCCAGCCGGTCAAACTGGCCTATCACCTGCCGATCTTCCGCTACGAGCGACCCCAGGCCGGACGCTTCCGCCAGCACACCCAATTCGGAGTAGAAGCCATCGGCGTGCGCGACGCCGCGCTCGACGCCGAAGTCATCGACCTCGGCTGGCGAATCGCCGAAACGCTCGGCCTGTCCGACCTCAAGATCTTGATCAACAGCATCGGCGACATCGAAGACCGTCGCGCATACGTGCCGCTGCTCAAGGACCACTTCGAGCCCCACATCGAGCGCATCGCGCCCGACGATCAGGCCCGCTGGGACCGCGCTCCCATGCGCCTGCTCGACAGCAAGGACGACCGCACTAGGCCCTACCAGGACGGCGCCCCGCTGATCACCGACCACTTGCGACCCGAATCCGCCGCCTACTACGACGCCGTCAAGTCGCACCTGGAAGCGATCGGAATTCCCTACGAGGAGACCCCGACATTGGTCCGCGGCCTCGACTACTACACGCACACCGTGTTTGAGATCGTCCCCGCCCACGCAGACGGCTCACAGGTCACCGTGCTGGCCGGCGGACGCTACGACGGCCTGATCGAGCAGATCGGCGGTCCCCCAACCCCCGGCATCGGCTTCGGAATGGGGCTCGAGCGCATGGCGCATCATCTGCGCGAACAGGGACTCGCGCCCGATGCCGACGCATCGACGGGCGTGCTCATCGCCACGCTCGGCGAGGGCGCCGACATCGCCGCTTCGAAGATCGCCGGCGATCTTCGCCGCCAGGGCGTCGCTGCCACCCTCGCATTCGGCGGACGCTCGCTCAAAGCCCAGTTGCGACAGGCGAATCGCTCCGGCGCACGCTACGCCGTGATCGCCGGCGCGCGAGACCTGGCCGACGGGCACGTCACGATCCGCGACCTGCAGACATCCGACCAGCGACAGGTCGAGTTGGGCGACGTGGTCGGCCAGCTGGCAGGCGAATTGACGAACCCTCCATATACTCGGCCCCAGGACTGAGACCCAACATGCCAGCAACCACAACGTCAGATAGCGCCGCCATGTGGGCCCGGCTCCGGGATGTCGCCGAGCGCTTCCACGAAATCGAGCGTGAGATGGCCGATCCGGCCACCTCCGGCAACCCGTCACGCCTGCAGACCCTGGCCAGGGAGCATTCTTCCTTGCAGGGCAAGATCAACCTGCTCAACGAGTACCAATCCGCAGCCGACCAGCTCCAGCAGGCTCGCGACGTCCTCGACGAGGCCGACGACGACGAGATGCGAGAACTCGCGCTGTCGGAAGTAACGGAGCTCCGAGAGCAAATCGAACGACTCGAAGAAGCCGCCAGGCGGGCGCTCCTGCCCCGCGACCCCAATGACGACCGCAATGTGATCGTCGAGATCCGCGCCGGCGCCGGCGGCGATGAGGCCGGGCTCTGGGCCGCAGATTTGCTCCGAGCCTACGTCCGCTATGCCGAGGGCCGCCGCTGGCACGCCGACCTGCTCAGCGCTTCGGAGAATGCCATGGGCGGCTTCAAGGAAGTCATCTGCCAGATCGAAGGCAATGGCGCGTTCTCGCGGCTCAAGTACGAGTCCGGCGTCCATCGCGTCCAGCGTGTCCCCGAGACCGAGGCGCAGGGACGCATCCACACCTCCACCGCAACCGTCGCCGTCATGCCCGAGGCGGAAGAAGTCGACGTCGATTTGGACGAGTCCGACATCCGCCTCGACCTCTTCCACTCTGGCGGCGCTGGCGGCCAGAACGTCAACAAGGTCCAGACCGGCGTGCGCCTCACCCACGAACCGAGCGGCATTGTCGTCACCTGCACCGACGAGCGCTCCCAGCTCAAAAACAAGCTCAAGGCGATGTCCGTGCTCCGCGCCCGCCTCTACGAGCAGCAGCGCATCGCCGCCGAGCGCGAGCGCGCCGACTTCCGCCGCTCGCAGGTCGGCTCCGGCGATCGCTCAGAAAAGATCCGCACCTACAACTACCCCGAAAACCGCGTCACCGACCATCGAATCGGACTCACCAGGCACGATCTCAACGGCATGCTGGAAGGCAACCTCGATCCGCTGATCGACGCCGCCGCGACCGCCGAGGAAGCCCGCCTGCTTGCTGAGGCGTCGCAATGACGACTCCCGCCATGCTCAGGGACGCCTGGCTGGCCGCCGCCGCCGAACTGGAGTCGGCCGACATCGACGATGCCCGTTTCGAGGCGGAAGTCCTGCTCCGACACGCCACCGGCCTCAATCGTGCTCAACTCTACGCCTCGCTGACCGACGAAATCGACCCGGCCGCCCAACAGCGATTCGAGGCGGCGATCGCCGAGCGAACGACCCGCAAACCCCTCGCCTACATCACCGGCACACGCGAGTTTTACCGGCTCGAGTTCCGCGTCACGCCCGATGTCCTCATCCCCAGACCCGAGTCGGAGCTCCTCGTCGACGCCGCCCTCGACCACATCCGCCAGGCGCGGTTCCGCACCCCGCAGGTCGCCGATGTTGGCGCCGGATCCGGCGCGGTCGGCATCGCACTGGCCCGGCACCGGCGCGGAGTAAATCTGATCTGCAGCGACGTCTCCCGCGACGCCCTGCTCGTCGCGCGCGACAACGCCCAGCGGCTGCTCCGACGGCCCAAAACCTCCTTCATCCAGGGCGACCTCCTCACGCCGCTGCCCGGCCCGTTCCACTGCGTCGTCGCGAACCTGCCCTACATTCCCGAGGAGCGCTTGGCCGAACTCGAACCGGAAGTCGCTGAACATGAGCCCCGCGTCGCCCTCACCCCCGGCACACGCGGAACCGAGTTGATCCTCAGACTGATCACCCAGTTGCCGTCGCGCCTCCACTCCAACGGCGTCGCCGTGCTCGAAGTCGATCCGGGCCAGGAAATCGCCATCGCCGACGCCGCCCGACAGATGCTGCCCAATGCCGAGGTCACCGTCCTCGACGACGTCTCCCAGCAGCCCCGAGCCGTCCGCATCATCGCCGGATGACCACGCTCCCAGAGCAGCTCTCGTCCCCCGCCGACGCGCCGGTGCAGGGCTACTGCGATCCCCGCTTCGCCGCCGTCAGGCAACAGTTCCAGCAAAACTTCGTCGACCGCTCCGAGACCGGCGCCGCCCTCGCCGTCACCCTCAACGGCGAACTCGTCATCGACCTATACGGCGGCTGGACCGACGCCGGCCACACGAAACCCTGGGCCGAGGACACGATCGTCTGCTGCTACTCGGTCGGCAAGGCGATCTGCGCCATCCTCGCCTGGCGATTGGCCGAGCGCGGCGAGCTCGAAATCGACCGCCGAGTCGCCGATTACTGGCCCGAGTTCGCCCAGAATGGCAAAACCGACATCCCCGTGCGCTGGATCCTCACCCACCAGAGCGGACTCGCAGCGATCCGCCGCCCTCTCCCCCGCGGAGCCATGCTCGATTGGCATCTGATGACCTCCGCCCTCGCCGAGCAGGAACCATGGTGGCCGCCCGGCGAGGCGCACGGCTACCACTCCAACACCCAGGGCTTCCTCATCGGTGAGGTCATCCGTCGTATCACCGGAACATCAATCGGCGAGCACCTCCAGCGCGACCTCAGCCAGCCCATCAACCTCGACTTCCACTTCGGCACCAAACCCGAGCACGACGTCCGAACCGCCGACATGCTCCCCGTCCAACAGCCGCCCGACTTTCGCCGCGCTCCACCCAACGCCCTGCAGACCCTCGGCGGACGCAACCCACCCCACATCCAGACCGGACCAGGCTCGCAGAACACCCGCGAGTACCGAGCCGCCGAGTTCCCCTCAACCACCGGTCACGGAGCCGCCCGAGGCCTCGCCCGACTCTTCGGCGCCCTCGCCACAGACGGAACGCTCGACAGCGCCCACATCCTCGATCCGCAGACCATCGACCACATGTCCGCAGAACAGGTCTACGGCGTCGACCGCATCCTCGGCCGGCCAACCCGCTTCGCCTCCGGCTTCCAGATGACCATGACCGAGCGCCCCCTCGGACCCAACCCGCGAATATTCGGACACTTCGGTGGCGGAGGCTCCCTCGCCTTCGCCGATCCCGACGCCGCCGTCGGCTGGGGCTACGTCATGAACCAGGGCCGAGGCGGCTGGCAACACCGCCACACCCGCCGCCTCCTCGACCTCTTCTACGAAGCGTTGTAGCCCTCAACCATGCGCGACCTTACCGCGCTCCCCCTCGCAGGGGGAGCTGCCGAAGGCTGAGGGGGTCCCCCCGCTGAACAACGGGAGACTCGTCTTCTCAACCACCCTCTTTCACCCACGCCCAGACAGAGCCTAATCCCGCATCATCTGATACCGCTTGCCCTCGGTCTTGATCGCCGGAGCAATCACCATCTCGGTCTCCTGCAAATCGCGGATCGTCTCCGCCCCCACGCTGCCCATGCACGTCCGCAGCGCGCCGATCAGGTTCTCAGTCCCGTCGGTACGAGACGTCGGACCGAACAGCAGCCGATCCAGCGTCGTGTGCTGCCCCACATGGACGCGAACGCCGCGTGGCAACTCCGCGTGCGGCGTCGCCATCCCCCAGTGGAATCCGCGGCCCGGCGCCTCGAGCGCGCCGGCGAACGGAGAACCAATCATCACTGCATCGGCCCCCGAGACCAGCGCCTTGCAGAAATCGCCGCCGGTCCGGATCCCGCCGTCCGTGATGATCGGCACGTAGCGTCCCGTCCGCTCGTAGTAGACATCGCGGGCGTAGGCGCACTCGATCGTCGCCGACACCTGCGGCACGCCGATTCCCAGCACCTCGCGCGACGTGCAGGCCGCGCCGGGTCCGACCCCGACCAGCAATCCGGCGATCCCCTCTTCCATCAGTTCCAGCGACGCGTCGAATCCCACCGTGTTGCCGACCAGCGTCGGAATCTGCATCTCAGCGATCAGCTCACTCAGGATCAATCCGCGCTGCGAGCGCGAATAGTGCCGCGCCGTCGTCACCGTCGACTGCACCACGAAGACGTCAGGAGCCGCCTCCTTGATCGCCGGCGCCAGGCGCTTGGCGTTCGGGGGCGTAATCGACACCGCCGCCGCTACCCCGCCGTCCTTGATCTGCTGAACTCGCAGACCAATCAGCTCATCCCGGATCGGCGTCGTATAGGCGCGCTGCAAAATCTCCGTCGCCGTTTCGGTATCGCTGCCGGCCACCTCCTCCAGCACCTCCGCCGGGTCGTCGAAACGGCACTGCAACCCTTCCAGGTTCAGCACCGCCATGCCGCCGCGCCGACCCACCTCGATGGCGAAGTCCGGGTCAACCACGGCGTCCATCGCCGACGCCAGGATCGGCATCTCCAACCGCTGACCCGCCAGCATCGTCGAGACGTCCGTCAGTTCCGGATTGATCGTCAGGACCCCGGGCACAATCGCCACGTCATCGAAGCCGTACGCCTCCTGCAGCGACTTCCGCCGCGGATGCCGGATCGGCTCAAGGTCGGACTCGTAGGCGCCCTGCACCAGCTCCTGACCGGGAGTCAGTGGTTCGCGTTCTGTCAACGTCGTCATCTGTCTCCCCTTTACTAATCCGAAGCCGACTACCGGCGAGGTCGAAGTGCGCTTAAACGCATGAGCGCGGCACATGGCCGCGCTCCTTCGGTTGTATGCCAGTGTCCCGTGCAAACAAGCACGTTACCGACCACCTGTCCTGACTCCACCGGTCACCCTAAGATACCCGACCCCCCGCCAACCCTTCGTGGGCGGCGGGGCGGGCCGGGGCCCCGGCGGGGGCGGGGCGGGGGGGGGGGGGG
>VXQZ01000044.1 GCA_009838735.1 Chloroflexota bacterium | reverse complement strand
GCCCGAGCGTTGGGGGGGCGACGCCGACAACCACGCCAAAATGGCGGCCTAGATACTGTACATATACCTTCTCTAATTACAATTCATTTCCTACGCGCGCTCCAATGGAGCGCGCTTTGTCGTCCTACTCCGACGACTCAATCCGCGACCGCTTGCGCAGGAACCAGAACCCGATCACCAGACCCAACGCGCTCAAACCGGCCGCCACCGCGATCGCCGCGATCCAGGCCCACAGCGGAGCCGAGTAGCGGCTGCCGGACATGACCATCTCCTCCGCCATGACGGAAGACACCCAGCCCAACCAGAGCGCCAACGCCAACGCCAGACCCGCTGGCCGGCGCATCCGATAGCCTCTGGTCATGGCACGGAGACGACGCCGTCGACCCGCCGAGACGCCCGAACCGGTTGCGCCGAAAACGCGCTCGTCCATCGTGCGCCTCTCCTATCCCAATCAGGATACGCTGCGCCTCCGCACCTTCTGGTCGCCGCTTCCCAACTGGACCTACGGAGCGATACCCGCAGCGATCGCGGCGCTGCTCGCCGTTGGCCTGTTCGGCGGTTCCGACCCGCTCGGCGCCGCGATCATCGGCGCTGCCGCCGGCTACTTCGGCGGCGGCATCCTCTGGGCCATCCTCGGCGTCATCGGCGGCGACGTCCTCGAGGTCGACTTCGACCTCGAAGAAGACATCGCCCGCGTGCATCAGTCGATGCTCTGGGTCGTCAACAGAGAATGGAGCTTCGAACTCTACGACGTTGAGACGATCACCATGACACAGCAACGCTCGCGCCCGCTGTTGCTCCAGTTCAGCGGCTCGCACAGCGCCCACATCTCGTTCGCCGACGGACAGATGATGCGCATTGGCCGCTTCCCCACGCATCAGGAAGCGCTCGACGTCGGCAACGCCGTCTCCGACTTCATCGGCGTCAAGCTCGAGCAGCCCGACGAAGAACGCAACCGTCGCCGAGGCCGCCGATGACGGCCGCCCTGACCGATCCTGAAGCGATCCGTGAGCGCTTCAGCGAAGTGATGATCGACCGGCCTGAGAAACTGCAGAAGCATGTCAAGCGCGTCGAGCGCGGCGCGCTGCGTCTCGCGGCGATTCATGAGCTCGACCGCGACGTTTGCGCCGCCGCAGCAGCCGGACACGACCTCTTTCGCCACTGCAAGGGCCCGGAACTGGTCGCGCTGTCACGCCACTATCGCGTTCCGATCACCGAGGACGAACTGGCGGCCCCGATCGTGCTCCACGGCCCCCTCGCCGCCGCCTACGCGCGTCAGACCATGTACATCGAACACGATGAGATCCTCACCGCCATCGCTCATCACACGACCGCGCACCCCGACTACTCCTTCGAGGCCCTGGCCGTCTTTCTCGCCGACAAGATCGAGCCGCGCAAGGTCCGCAGCGACCCCGGCCTCGCCGCCGTAGCCGCCGCAGCCGAGCAAGACCTCTACGCGGCGGCCGCGATGTTCCTCGAACGCCGCCTGACCAGCCAGCTCAACAACGGCCAGCCGCTCCACCCGCTCGCGGTCGCCAGCCGCAACGCCTTCCTCTGGCGAGCGCTATGACGACCGATGGCGACACAGCCGAGGAAGGCGCGGCCGTCGGTCGCGTGATCGATGCCGACGCAAGCGAGCTCGATAGCCACGATCGCGCCCTGCGTCCGACGCGACTGGACGAGTTCGTGGGTCAATCCACGGTCCACGAGGCGATACGCATCGCCGTCGACGCCGCCAAACAGCGCGACGAGGCGCTCGACCACCTGTTGCTCTACGGACCGCCTGGTCTGGGTAAGACCACGCTCGCCCGCATCGTCGCTAGAGAACTCGGCGTCAACCTGCGCCCGACCAGCGGTCCCGCGATCCAGCGAGCCGGCGACATCGCCGCCATCCTGACCACGATGCAGACCCACGACGTGCTCTTCATCGACGAGATCCACCGAGTCCCGCGCGCCGCCGAAGAGGTGCTCTATTCCGCCATGGAAGACTTTCAGCTCTTCATGATGATCGGCAGCGGACCGGCCGCGCGGAGCGTCCAGCTCTCGGTCAAGCCCTTCACCCTAATCGGCGCGACCACCCGCTACGCGATGATCTCGCCCCCGCTCCGAGACCGCTTCGGCATGGTCCAGCGCCTGGACTTCTACAGCACCGAGGAACTCGAACAGGTCATCGTCCGCTCGGCCGAAGCGCTCGAGATCGAGCTGGAGCCAGCCGGCGCCCGCAACCTCGCCGAACGCGCCCGGGGCACCCCGCGAATCGCCAACCGACTGCTGAGGCGGGTCCGCGACTTCGCCGAAGTCCGTGCCGACGGCATCATCACGGACTCGGTAGCCGACGAGGCGCTGCGCGGTCTGCGCGTCGACGAGCTCGGCCTCGACGAGCACGATCGAGGTCTCTTGCGCGCCCTGATCGAGGGCTTCAACGGCGGTCCCGTCGGCCTCGACACCCTCGCCGCCGCCGTCGCCGAGGACGCCGACACCGTGATGGATGTCTACGAGCCCTACCTGATCCAGCTCGGCTTCCTCGCCCGAACGCCGCGCGGCCGCGTCGCCATGCCCGCCGCCTGGAGTCACCTCGGTCTCACCCCGCAGGCATCCGCCCCCGACCAGGGAACCCTCTTCGAGACGCAGTCCGGTTAGGAAGGGCCTCTCGCCCTCGGCTCGCGGTTGAAATGGCAAGTTTCACTGGCCATACTGCCTTCAGCGAGATGCCGAACTGTTCGGTCCGGCGAAGGAAATGAGTCTCTGATGAGCGAGCGAAGCTACTGGCAGCGGATGCGGCGTCGGTCAATGAGCCGGCGGTCGCTACTGCGAGCCTCCGCCCGAGCAGGCGTGGGCGCGGCCGGGTTGGCCCTGGTCGGCTGCGGCGGCGACGACGATGACGATCAGCCGGCGGCGGCGGAGGCGCAGCAACAGGACCAGCCACAGCAGCAGGCGATGCAACAGCAAGACGCCGACCAGCAGGCCATGCAGCAACAGCAACAGGAGCAGCAGGCCGCCGTTGCACAGGCTGAGCAGCAAGAGCAACAGCAACAGGCTGCCCAGGCGACCGGCGGTCCGCGACGCGGCGGCACCCTGCAGCACAGCTGGTTCGAAGACCCGCAGGGCGGCTTCGACCCGCACATCGGCATCACCGGCGGCGACGCACTGGGTTATTGGGTCCACATCTATGACCGGCTGCTGGGCTTCGACGACCAGGCCCGCGTGATCCCCATGCTTGCCTCAGCCATCGAAATCCCCGACGACGTGACCTACCTGTTCACGATGCGTGAGGGCGCGATCTTCCAGGACGGCGCTCCGGTTGACGCCAATGCCGTGCAGCTCAACATGGAGCGCATCCGCGACGTCAAGGACCTCGCCGGCGGCACCCGAAACCGCGGTGGCATCCAGTACGCCGACTTCTTTGAAGCCACCGACGACGCCACCTGGAAGCTGGTCAACGGCGAGCCCTTCGGCCCGACCCTGGCCTTCTTCCAGCAATTCCCCGGAACCGGCCTGCTGATCTCGCCCGAGCACTTCGACACCGCCGTCACCAATCCCGTCGGCGCCGGCCACCTCAAGCACGTCGTCCACGAGCCTGGCGAGCGCTGGGTCGGGGAGCGCTGGGACGGCTACTGGGACAACGACAATGTCCACCTGGACGGCTTCGTGCAGAACATCATCCCGGACCAGAACACGGCCTGGAACGCCTTCCTCAACGGGGACATCGACATCGATGCCCCGACTGGCGGGGTCAACTCTGATCTGCAGGCCGAGCTCGAGGCCGACGGCATGAAGGTCATCCGCGGCACGGCCCAGACCTGGACCCAGACCTGGTTCAACCTGAACCCGAACGCGCCCACCGGCGATCTGCCCTTCAACGCCTTTCGCGATCCGCGCATGCGCCACGCCTACAACCGGGCGCTCGATCGACAGGCGATCAACGAGGTCGCCTGGGAAGGTCTCGGAGCGCCATCGCGCGCGCCGGTCTCCGTCGAGAGCTGGGCGCTGGCCAAGGACGCGAACTACTACCCCGGCCACGACCTCCAGGTAGCCCACGAACTGATGGACGCCGCCGGCTACGGCGACGGCATCGAGGGCATCCACCTCAGCTACATCGCCGAGTTCCAGACGGTCGTCACCGAGCCGGTCAACTCGCAGATGCGCAACGCCGGCATGGAGATGGAGTACATCAAGGGCACCGAGGCGGAGATTATCCCGCGCCTCCTCGCCACCCAGGACTGGACGATCGGGACGCTGTCCTGGGAGTCGCCGTTCGATCCCGACCCGGTCCTGCGTCCCTCCTTTGAGGGTCTGCAGAACTGGATGTACGGATCGCCCGAAGGCGGCCCGCGCACCGGCCGCGCCAGCACGGCGGACTATCCCAACGACCAGGTGCTGGCCAACCTCAACGCGACCGAGCAGTTGGTCTGGGACGCCGCGGTCCCGGCCAGCCAGGATGACCGGGTGCCGCTCTATGAGAAGGTCTGGGAGGCCGAAGAGGAACACATGTGGTTCCCCTATATCGCACAGTGGCCGGCCAACTGGGTGGCCCAACCGCATGTTGAGAACTTCGAGATCATCCCCTTCTTCGGCTTCCCCAAAGGAATGAGCTTCAAGGGCATCTGGTTCAACAACGTCTGATTGGAGGCGGGAGAAGGTCCGCCAAAGATCTCCCCTCCCCGCCTGCGCGGGGACAGGCTCTTGCGGGGGAGATGTCGCGGAGCGACAGAGGGGGCTCCCGTCGCAGGGTGCTTGCGCAACGCTCCGGGCGGCCCCCTCCGCCCCTTCGGGGCACCTCCCCCAAGGGGGAGGTCTGATCTGAGGGGCTGATCGGCGATGCTGCGCTACATCACGACGCGAATCGTCTCCTCGCTGTTCATCCTCTGGGTGATCAGCGTGCTGGTCTTTGCGCTGATGAACATCTTGCCGGGCGACCCGGCGGCTGGCATCCTCGGCGTCGAAGCGACCCCCGAGCTGATCGAAGCAACCAAACGTCGGCTCGGACTCGACAAACCACTGCCCGAGCGCTACGGACGCTGGATCTGGAACGCCCTGCAGGGTGATCTCGGCACCTCGCTAATCGGCGAGGTCTCGATCAACCAGTACTTCGAGCGCCGCGTCCCGGCGACCATGCAGTTAGGCATCCTCAGCCTGATTGTCGTGATCGCGATCGCGATCCCGGTAGGCGTGTTGTCCGCACTGCGCCCCGGTTCCAAGAAGGAGGTCGGCGCCAGCACCCTGATGATTGTCGGTAACTCGATCCCCGAGTTCCTGACCGGGATCGCGCTGGTGATCGTCCTCGGCCTGGAGTTCGGCTGGTTCCCGATCTTCGGTTACGTCCCGTTCTGGGAAGACCCGGCCGAGAACATGAAGCATATGGCCCTGCCGGTGATCGCGGTTTCGTTGACCGCGACCACGCTGCTCATGCGCCAGACCCGCTCGGCGATGATCAACGTCCTGACCGACGACTACATCCGCACGGCGCGGGCCAAGGGCCTGCGCGAGCGGATTGTGATCGTCCGCCACGGATTGCGTAACGCGCTGATCCCAATCGTCACGGTGTTCGGCTTCCAGGCAGGCCTGATCTTCTCCGGCGCCGTGATCACCGAGACGGTCTTCTCGATTCCCGGTATGGGCCGGCTATTCGTTGAGGCCGTCGTCCAGGAGCGAGACTACGCAGTCACGCAGAACGTGACGATGTTCTTTGCCGTCTCGGTAATCCTGGTCAATCTGCTGATCGATCTGTCCTATCCGTTCCTCGATCCGCGCATCCGCATGGGAGCGGAGGCCAGCGAATGACGGCGATCGTCCAGTCTTCGGAAGCGCCGCAGCGGTTGTTGCAACGATTCCGCAACCTGGGTGTGTTCCAGGAGGCGGCGCCGATCATCCGCGTGTTCGTCCGCAACCGACCTGCGGTTGTGGGCGCGTTTCTGCTGTTCGGATTCGGCATCGTGGCCGCCTTCGCGCCGCTGATCGCGCCCGCCGATCCGTTGACCACCAACCTCAGGCTCGAATCGGTCTTCCAGCCGCCAAGCTGGGACCACATTTTCGGTACCGACGCACAGGGCCGCGACGTGCTCAGCCGCACGCTGTACGGCGCCCGGATCGCCTGGCAAATCGTGCTCGCCGCGATCGGTGTCGCGATCGTGCTGGGCGTGCCGCTGGGCCTGATCTCCGGCTACATCGGCGGCAAGCTCGACGAGCTGATCATCATGCGCATCGTCGATGCGCTGATGGCGATGCCCGGCCTGATCCTGATCCTCGCCGTGACCGGAGCGCTGGGACCCTCGATCACCAACTCGATGATCGTGATCGGCATCGTCTGGTCGCCCGGCTATGCCCGCCTCACCCGCGGGATCATCGTCTCGATCCGCAACGACGTCTATGTCGACGCCGCCCGGGCACTGGGCGCGACCCCCTGGCGAATCATGTGGCGCCACCTGTTGCCCAACGCGGTCGCCCCGATCATGGTCCTCGCCTCACTCTCCGCCGCGGGCATCATCCTCGTCGAGGCCGGACTCAGTTTCATCGGGGCCGGCGTGCAGCCGCCGACGCCCGCCTGGGGCGGAATGGTCTCCGAGGCCTACAAAACCCTGATTCGTAGAAACGGCTGGCCGATGATCGGCCCCGCCGCCGCCATCATCCTGATGGTGATCGCCTTCAACTTCGTCGGCGACGGCATCCGCGACGCCTTCGACCCGCGCCTGCGCAACGTCCGCTGACTCAAACCAGGTTCCAAGGACCTGGAACTCAGTCGAGCGCCGCTGCCGGCTCCTGCGAGACCGCCGTCCCGTTGCGGCCGTTCGAACTCGTCCGCTCGCGCATCCGGTCCAACACTGCCAGCGCCGCGTCCTCGTCGAACTCCACCGATTCCTGGTCTGCGTACATCATCCGGTACAGCCTGGCGTAGTGACCGTCTTGCGCCAGCAGATCCTCGTGTGAGCCCTGCTCGAGGATCCGCCCGTACTCCAACACGATGATTCGGTCGACCGAGCGAATCGTCGACAGACGGTGCGCAATCACAAACGCCGTGCGACCCTTCAACACCCGAGCAATCGCCTGTTGGATCAACGCTTCGGTCTGCGAGTCGACGTTCGCCGTCGCCTCATCCAGCACCAGAATCCGCGGATCGCTCAGGATCGCCCGCGCAAACGCCACCAGTTGTCGTTGACCGATCGACAGGTTCTGCGCCCGTTCTGCCAGCTGAGTGTCGTAGCTCTGCGGCAGCCGCTCGATCCACTCATCCGCGCCAACCACCTTGGCTGCCGCGATCGCCTGCTCGCGCGTCGCCTCAAGGTTCCCGTACAAAATGTTGTCCAGCACCGATCCCGAGAACAGGAACGGATCCTGCAACACAACGCCAACACGCTGCACCAACGACGCTCGAGTCACCTCGCGCACGTCGTGCCCGTCAATCCGGACCGCGCCTTCCGTCACCTCGTAGTTCCGCGTGATCAACGACGTGATCGACGTCTTGCCTGCCCCGGTCTCACCGACCAGCGCAACCGTTTCGCCCGGCTGCACTTCCAGATCAAGGTCAAACAGCACCCGCACGCCATCGACGTACTCCAACGACACGTCGTCGAAGTGCACGTGTCCGGCAATGTCCGGCAGGTCCCTCGCCGCGGCCGAATCCTCGATCTCCGGGTCCGTGTCCAGCACTTCAAACACCCGCTCCGCGCCGGCCATCGCGCGCTGGAACATCGTGTACTGCAGCACCAGGTCGCGCACCGGATCGAGGAATCGCTGAATCCCGATCGCAAACGCCACGATCCCCGCCACGCCGGCCGCCTCTTCCAGGCTGCCGTTCGTCAGTCGAGCCACTGCAATCGCAATCACGATCGCGGTCGCGACCGCGATCAGGATCTCCACCAGCGGCATGATCGCCGCCGACAGCAGACCCGCACGCCGGGTCGCGCGCAGATTCCAGTTGTTAATCCGGTCGAACCGTCGCGCGTTCTCCGACTCGCGATTGAGACTCTGGACCACCCGAACACCATTGAGGTCTTCATTCAGCGTCGAGTTGACCGCCGCAATCGCGACCCGGGTCTCCAGGAACGCCTTCCGCGCCCGACGGCTCCAGAACGCCATGCAGACCACCAGGATGGGCAGGATCGTGAACGTGCCCAGCGCCATCTGCCAGTCGATGTAGAGGAACACGCCGATCATGATCAGCAGACCAAAGATGTCACCGATCACCGTCAACACGCCCGAGGTCAGCATTTCCTGGAGCACCTGGACGTCCGACGTCACCCGCGACATGATCGCCCCGACCTCGCCCCGGTCGTAGAAGCGATGCTCCAACTTCATCAGGTGGTCAAAGACCTCCTGCCGCATCTTCCTCAGGATCGGATGGCCAACGTTCGCCATCAACCACTGACGCACAAACTCGCTGCCCCACGACACCAACACCACAATCCCAAACAGCACCGCGATCCGGTCCAGCGTCGCGATCACTCCGTTGTCCAACGCCCCCTGCAACGCCTCGTAGACCACCAGCACCTGCACGCTCTGTGCCACCGCAAAGATCGCGTTGGCGATGATCGCCGCGGCCAGCCGCTTCTTGTGCGGTCCGATATAGCGTCCAAAGCGCCGCACCAGCTTCGGGTTGTACAGCGTTCCGTATTCCTTGTCCCAGCCGTCCGCCATCGACGCCGAACTCGCCCAGCCACTGCGCGGACCATGCCCGCCGCCGCCCAGGTTGGAGCTCCAGCCGCCGGCCATCCCGCCGCCCATCATGCCCATCTAGCCGCTCCCGCCCGCTGCTGCCGCCGCCTCGGTCGGCTCCGCCAACTCCCCCGACTCTTCAGCCTGAGCCTGCGCTGACTCCTGGTCACGCAGCTCCAGTTCGTAGATCTCGCGGTACAGCCCACCCTCTTCCAGCAACTCGTCGTGCTTGCCTCGCTGTACGATCCGGCCCTTGTCCAGGACCAGGATCTGGTCCGCCTCGCGCAAGGACCGCAGCCGGTGAGCAATCACAAACGTGGTCCGGCCCTGCATCAGCGCCGCCATCGCCTGTTGAATCTCGAATTCCGTCGCCGCATCCACCGACGACGTCGAATCGTCGAAGATCAACACCCGCGGGTCCATCAGCAGCGCACGCGCAATCGCAATCCGCTGCTTCTGCCCGCCCGAGAAGTTTGCCCCGCGCTCGCCCACCCAGGTGTCGTATTGCTCGGGCAGTCGATTGATGAAGTGGTGGATCCGGGCCAGCTTCGCCGCCGCCTCGATCTCCTCATCGGTCGCGTCGGGCCGACCGTAGGCGATGTTCTCCTTCAACGTCGCCGCGAACAGAAAGACCTCCTGCTGGACAATCGCGACCTGCTGGCGCAATGCCTCCAGCGGCCAGTCGCGCACGTCCTGATCATCGAACGTGACGTGGCCTGTGCTGACGTCGTAGAAGCGCGGAATCAGGTTGACCACCGTCGTCTTGCCGCTGCCGGTCAGACCCAACAGCGCGATCAACTCGCCCGGCTTCGCTTCAAAGTCAATGTTGCCCAACACCGGCGAACGCGGATCGTAGGCAAACCCGACCTGGTCGAACTTGATATGCCCCTGCGGACGCTCCGGCGCCACCGCTGCCGGGTTGTCCTGCACTTCCGATTCCTGGTCCAGGATCTCGAAAATCCGCATCCCCGCGGTCGCCGCCCGCGGCACCATCATCACCATCCAGCCCAGACCCCGAATCGGCATCTGCAGCACCGTCAGGAACATCAGGAACATCGTCAGTTCACCAACCGTGAAGTTGCCGTTCACCACCTCGCGGCCGCCGTACCAGATCGTCAGCACGATCGCCGCCGCGCCCAGCATTGTCATCAGCGGCATGTTCACCGCCTGCACCATCGACGCGTCGTACGAGCGCTGCTGCAGCCAGCCGGCCGCGCGGCCGAACTTCTGTCCCTCGAACTCCGAGCGGCCAAACGCCTTGACCACGCGAATCCCCGACAACGCCTCCTGCAGCACTGTCCCCAGCTGCGCCTGCGATTCCTGCACGTCGTTCCAGATCGGACGCAGGCGCCGCGCGACAAACGCCGAGCGCGCCGCAATCAGGATCATGATTCCCCAGACCATCAGCGCCAGCGGCCAGTTGATCAGCAGCATGATCACCAGCGTGCCCACGCCGAGCACCAGGGTGAACGTCAGTTGCACGCCGCCGAAGTTGATGAACATCCGCACCACTTCGACGTCCTGCGTCGCGCGGACCATGATCTGGCCCGTCTCCGCGCCGTCGTGGTAGCGGAACGACAGCGTCTGCAGACGCTGGTAGATCGCGTTGCGCAGGTCGTAAGCGACCGTCTGACCAACCCACTCCGCCAGGTATCGCTGCACGAACATCGAAGTGCCGCGCAACACCGCCGCGCCAACCAGCGCCAGACCGGCGACGAGGACCAACCAGCCGGTGATCTCGATCACCGTCTCGCCGTTCACGATGTTCGTCGAAATCGCGATATCGATCGCCCAGCGCAGCAGCACCGGCGTCGCGATCGCAAACCCGGCCGCCGCCAGGATCGCGACGGCCGTGACCGTCAACCCCTTCCAGTAGGGCAGCGCGAACCGCAGCACCCGACCCAGGATCAGGATCGAGATCGGCAACTGATACCGGCGCTGCGGCTCGACGTGGCTGCTCAGGCTGGTCAATTTCGGCTCCCGACCGGGCGGATGGTCTGCATCGCCCTGGCGTCGGTGCGCCGCTGGAACTCACTCATAACTCGACCGCAGTATAGTCTCGCCTCCCCCGGCGCACAGTTGTCCGCGTTGCACGGTCCTACTCTGACTCAACCAACCCCGGCCCAGCAAGCGAACCAGCAAGTGGATCGGCAAGTGGACCAGCATGAGCCAACGAATGCTCCTCCGACCGATGACCCTCGACGATCTCGACGATGTCGCCAACCTCGACGGCCGCGCGTTTGGCGAATCCGGCTGGAGCCGCCGCTACTTCGAAGGTGAACTGACCCAGTCGCCCATCAGCGTCTTCTACGTGCTTGCCGACGCCCAACACCGGATCATGGGCTACTTCGGCACCTGGCACGTGGTCGACCAACTGCACCTCTGTACCTTCGCCGTCGATCCCGACCAACAGGGACAGGGTTTGGGCGCGCTGCTGCTCAGTTGCGTCGTCCGGCTTGCCCAGCGCCTGAACTGCCTGATTATTCAACTCGAGGTGCGCGAATCCAACGCGGTCGCCCGTTCGCTGTACCGCAGCCGCGGATTCACCGAAGAGGCGATCCGCCCCAATCTCTACTCGAATCCGCGCGAGGACGGTGTGCTCATGGGTATGCCAACCCCCGGACACCCGGAACTGCTGGACCACTCAGCCTGGCAACGATTCGAAGCACGCTGGCCCGGCGGCCTTTCGCTCCGTTGGGATGATCGCGGCGGACAACTGGAAGAGCGCTGGCCAATCCGCTGACCAATCCGCTGACCGACCTGCGATACACTTCCCGCCATGAACCTCAACGAACAGATCGAAGCCCTGCTCGAACGATCCCGCTACATCCGGGCAATCGGTCCCACCACCGAAGACTTCATGCGTTGGCGCGACTCCGCCGAAGAACTGCTGGCCGACGCCGTCGGCCAGGAGCATCCCGTCATGGCCAGCTACCTCGAAGCCATCGGCCCCAGAGAGTCGCTCGACGCCGAAGGCCTCCAGATCCACGGCCCCTACGGAATGGCCCCACGCCTCCTCGCCGCCGAAGACATCCTCCGCACTCTCGTCACCTAGTCCTCGCTCCCCCTCAGACCGCCGCCGCCGCCTTCTTCTCCACCACCTCGGCAATCAGTTGCGCGGCCTGCACGTAGGTCAGGTGCGTCGTATTGATCACCACGTCGTACAGCAACGGCGACCACACATCGACCTTCCAGAACTTCTCATGGAACGCCGCCCGGCCCTTGTTGAACTCTTCGATCGAACGCGCGGCCTGAATCTCGTCCACGCCCTCCCACTCCTGCACGCGAGCCAACGCAACTGCCGGTTCCGCGACCAGCTGAATGTGCGTCGCATCCGGCATCTCCCGCAACACCATCTGGCTGCCGCGTCCGATGATCACCACATTGCCCCGCTGGGCAATCGACTCCATGATCTGCGAGGTCGTTGCCAGGATCGCCCGGTCGTCTACTACGCCGGACCCACTGTCCGACAGCTCCTGGTAACTCTGCGAGAGCATCAGCTCCAGGTTGCCCGATCCCAGCATCGGATCAATCGCTCCGCCGGCCGCCGAGCGCTCGAGCGCCCGCTGCAGGAAGTGACCCAGGCGGGCTCGCAGGGAGTCCGTCCGCTCGTCCTTCTCGGCCACCTCCGACACCGTCCGGCCCAGTTGCCGCGAGGCGTCAACCAGCACGGTTTGGTCGATGTACTCAAGACCAAGCTCCCGGCTCAGACGTCGCGCGACATCGCGCGCTCCGGCGCCGTACTGGCTCGAAACTGTCACAACCGGCATCGCGCACCTCCCGCGCTGACGCCTGCCCCCGGCGTGATCGGGGGGTCAGCACGCCCAGAGTACTCCAACGGAAGAGAGGAGGATCCCCACCCGCCTAGACGTCTGCCATCATCGAACCGAGCGGCAACGACCGCCGCAGCGACCAGCCCGACGGTCCCTCCGACTGCTCCATCACATCAAACACCCCCACGTGAGTCACCACCAGGAAGTAGCGCTGGGCCGACAATGACTCGGCCGCGCTGACGGCTTCGGCCTCGCGCCGGAAGCGGCCCACCGTCAGCGCCGTCCGCTCCATCGGCGAGCGCGAGCGAATCAGCGCGTTCGGCGTCTGCTCCGGATAGAGGTCGCGATAGACAATCGACGAGATCCGCTGCGCGTCCTCCGCGCCCTGCTCGGCGACCATCTGCAGCAAGTGCTCACCGTCGTCGTACCACGACTCAGGCGCGCCCAACTCAAGCATGAATGGATGAAACAGACCGAGGATGATCTCCAGCATTTGCTGCAGATCCTCAAGCCCGTAGTGATCGTCGAACTGGTCGGTCAGCGGAATGTGCGGAGGCGTCGCGTCAACCTGCTCACGGTCGTACAGCGCTCTCAACAGGTCGATCTGCGCGCGCGCCTGCTCATCCGGCACCAGAGCCAACATCCGTTGCACCATGCGATCAGGTTAAACCACGGCGGCTCCACCAACCGGTGGAGCCGCTGCTCGCTCTCCCCCCGCTTGAAGGAGGAGAGACGCTTCTTCTTCTCTCCCCCCGCTCCGCGGGGGGAGATGCCGAAGGCAGAGGGGGGCAACCCGGGCGCTCAGTTGCCGTTGATCTCGATCCGCTGCGCCCGGTCAGCTTCCGATCGCGGCAGCTCCAGGTGCAGCACGCCCTTGTCCAGCTCGGCCTGGATTGCGCCCGCGTCGAAGCGGTCGCCGATCTCGAAGCTGCGCTCCGCCGTACGCCGGAACACTTCCCGATAGCGGTAGCGGCGATCCGAGTGGTCGTGGCCCGAATCCTCGCAGGACTCCGTGTTGTGCTCGGCCCTGATCCTCAGCCGTCCCGACTCGACGGTGACTTCGATGTCGTCCTTGTCGAATCCCGGCAGCGTCGCGTCGATCGCGATCCCCGTCTCAGTCTCATAGACGTTGACCGGCATGCTTCCCGCGTTCATGCCCCGCCGACGGGCGGATGGAACGAATGGGTTGCGAGTAACGAGGTGAGTCATTGCTGATTTCCTTTCCTCCGCCGGGAGTCTCTTCCGGCGGCTGTACGGCCACCCTATGCAGCTGACGTCAACAAGTCAATAAATTTGAATGTGTAACACTCAACTATTCCAATCACCATAGCATCAGCAATGATACCATCAGCGGTAGACGGGAAAAATCCGCTATGGCTCAGGACTTCTACCAAATCCTCGGCGTGTCCCGAGACGCCTCCGATAAGGACATTAGTTCAGCATATCGCAAACTGGCCCGCCAGTATCACCCCGACGTCACCGGCGGCGACCGCGACGCCGAAGCCCGCTTCAAGGAAGTCAACGCCGCCCACGACGTGCTCGGCGACGCGGACAAGCGCGCCGCATACAACCGCTGGGGCGACCAGTGGGAGCACGCCGAGCAGCTCGAAGAGATGCAGCGGCAGCGCGGAGGCTTCGGCGGATTCGGATTCGGAGGCGGGCAACCATTCGCAGGCCAGCACGGCGGCCAGCAGGGCAACATCCACTTCGACTTCGGCGAGCAGTTCGGCGATGCCGCCGACCTCGGCGACCTGTTCGGCAATCTCTTCGGCGGACGGGGCGGCCAACGAGCCCCCCAGGCGCCGACTCGAGGCCGCGACATCGAGCACAACCTGACCGTCTCCCTGCGCGAAGCCTTCCGCGGCACCACGCGAACCGTCCAGCGCCCCGGCGGATCCCGCCTCGAGGTCACCATCCCCCCGGGCGTCGACAACGGCTCACGGATCAAGATCTCCGGCAAGGGCGAAGACTCCCCCTACCCCGCCCAGGCTTCCCCCGGCGACCTGTACCTGATCGTCCACGTCGACGAGGACCCCGTCTTCGAGCGCCGCGGCGACGACGTTCACGTCTTCGTCGATGTTCCCGTCACTACCGCCGCGCTCGGCGGCGAAGCCGTCGTCCGCTCGCTCAGCGGCAGCGGAGGCCTTGCCCTCACGATTCCGCCGGGCACCCAGAACGGCCGCATCTTCCGGCTCGGCGGACAGGGCATGCCGCGCTTCAAACGCGACGGACGCGGCGACATCCTGGCCGAGGTCTCTCTCAAACTGCCCGACCAGCTCACACCCGAGCAGACCGACCTCTTCCAACAACTCCGTGACCTGGAAGACCACAACCAATGACCGACCAGCCCGTCTACACCATCCGCATCGCCGCCCAGCTGGTCGGCGTCCACCAGCAAACCCTCCGCACCTACGAGCGAGAGGGACTGCTGATCCCCGCGCGGACCGCGGGCCGGCAACGCCTCTATAGCCAGAACGACATCGAGCGCCTGCTCCTGATCCGCCGCCTGATCGACGAACTCGGCGTCAACCTCGCCGGCGCCGACATCATCGTCCGCATGCGACAGCAGATCGACGAACTCAAACTCGAGAACCGCCAACTCAAGCGAGAACTCCAACGAGTCCGCGACCAACAACTCCCCGCCGTCCAACCCGACGGCCCGCGAACGGAGCGACGACGATGATGCGACGAGACCGATTCACCATCCAGGCTCAGCAACTGCTCGAGGCCTCCCAGCAACTCGTGCGCGAGAAGCGCCACGCCCAGTGGGACGTCGAGCACCTGCTCGCCAGCATCGCCCGCGTCGAGGAGGGCCCTGATAGCAGCTTGGCCAACGACCTGCTCAACGCCCTCAACGTCGACCGCGCCCGACTCCGCGCCGACGCCGACACCGCGATCGACGCCGCGCCCAAGCTCAGCTACGACGTCGTCCAGCTCACCGTCACGCCCAGGGTCGTGCAACTGCTCGAACGCGCCAACGTCGAAGCCGAACGCCTCAACGACGAGTACGTCGGCGTCGAGCACCTGCTGATTGCCCTGACCGGAGACTCCGGCGGCCCCGCCGCCCAGATCATCCGCGCCCACGGCATCACCGCCGAGCGACTCTACAGCGCCCTCCAGCAGATCCGCGGATCCCGCCGCGTCGACCAGCCCGACGCCGAATCGCATTACGACTCGCTCAACCGCTACGCCACCGACGTCACCCGCCTCGCCGCCGAGGGCAAGCTCGACCCCGTCATTGGACGCGACGTCGAGCTCCGCCGCGTGCTGCAAATCCTCAACCGGCGGACCAAGAACAACCCCGTGATCATCGGCGAGGCCGGCGTCGGCAAGACCGCCATCGCCGAGGCCCTCGCCCAGCGCATGGCGGCGGACGACGTGCCCGACAACCTGCGCGGCAAGCGACTCATGTCGCTCGACATGGGCGTGCTGCTCGCCGGAGCCAAGTTCCGCGGCGAGTTCGAGGAGCGCCTCAAGTCCGTCATCGACGAGGTCCGCGAGTCCCAGGGCCAGGTCATCCTCTTCATCGACGAGCTCCACACGGTCGTCGGCGCGGGCGCCGCCGAGGGCGCGATCGACGCCGCCAACATGCTCAAGCCGCCCCTCGCCCGGGGCGAGCTGCGCGTCGTCGGCGCGACCACCCTCGACGAGTACCGCCGCCACATCGAGAAGGACGCCGCCCTCGAGCGTCGCTTCGCGCCCGTCTACCTCGACGAACCCTCGACCGACGACACGATCGAGATCCTTACCGCCCTCAAACCCCGCTACGAGGCCCACCACGGCGTCACAATCAGCGAAGCGGCTATCGAGTCCGCCGTCCGACTCTCCCAGCGCTACCTGACCGAGCGTCATCTGCCCGACAAGGCCATCGACCTGATCGACGAAGCCGCTTCCCGTCTCGTGATCGACAACCAGTCGCCGCCCACCCGCGTGGTCGAGCTCCGACGCCGGGTCGACGATCTCAAGCAGGAGCAGGAGGCGGCCGCCCAGCGCGAGGACTACGAGACCGCCGCGCGGATCAAGCAGGAACTGCTCGCCATCCAGGACGAGGTCCGCGCCAGCCGCGACGACTGGGACGCCGAACACGCCCGCCGCGACACGGTCAACGAGCGCGACATCGCCGAGCTGATCGGCGAGATGACCGGCATCCCCGTCAGCCGCATGCTCGAAGACGACGAGCAGCGCCTGCTGCGCATCGAGCAGGAGCTGCACGAGCGCGTGATCGGACAGTCCGACGCCGTCAGCGTCGTCTCCGACGCCATCCGCCGCGCGCGCGCCGGTCTTAAGGATCCCACCAGGCCGATCGGCTCGTTCATCTTCGTCGGACCGACCGGCGTCGGCAAGACCGAGTTGGCCAAGGCCCTCGCTGAATACCTCTTCGACTCGGAGGACGCGCTCGTCCGGCTCGACATGTCCGAGTACCAGGAACGCCACACCGTCAGCCGGATCGTCGGCGCGCCTCCCGGCTACGTCGGCTACGACGACGGCGGCGGCCTGACCGAACTGGTCCGCCGCCGGCCCTTCCGCGTCGTCCTGCTGGACGAGATCGAGAAGGCCCACCCCGACGTCTTCAACCTCCTCCTCCAGGTGCTCGACGACGGCCGCATCACCGACGGCCAGGGCCGCACCGTCGACTTCCGCAACACGGTCGTGATCATGACCAGCAACCTCGGCACCACCGCCCGGCTGCAGTCCGGCATCGGCTTCAACTCGTCCCACGACGAGAAGGCCCAGGACTCCGCGCGAGCCCTGCGCGATTTCTTCCGGCCCGAGTTCCTCAACCGCGTCGACGAGGTCGTCGTCTTCGATCCGCTCGCCGAGGACGAACTGCTGCAGATTGTCGATCTGATCGCGGACGAGGAGCGAACCCGCCTGTCCGAGATGGGCCGTAGCTTCGAACTCACCGACGCCGCCCGCCGCCAGCTCGCCCGGGACGGCTACGACCCCGCATTCGGCGCCCGGCCCCTGCGCCGAGTCTTCCAGCGCCGGATCGAGAATCCCCTCAGCAAGCTCCTGATCGCCGGAGACTTCGCCGAAGGCCAGACCATCCAGGTCGACTACCAGGACGACTACACCTTCACCACCCCCACCCAACCCGCATCGGAACCCATCGCCGCCGCAACCTGAGCCGATCACACCACCCAACCCCAACACCCACACCTAACCTCGTCATTCCCGCGCTCGCCGCGGGAATCTCGATCCCTGCAGTACGCGCTGCCTCGCCGATACCCCGCACTTGATGAGGGGTCTGGCCCTCGGGTCGGCCGGGGCGTAGGAAGCTGTACCACGCTCTTGGGCGGGGGTTGAATCCGGGTGTGCGGGGCCAATCTCCGAGTGGAGGCGGCGACTGGATTCTCAGGAAAGAAAAAAAACGCGGCCGGGGGGATTAGGGAGGCTCGTCCTCGTCCTCATTGGATTCCTCGTCATCTGCGTCGTCCGGCTCGGAGCCGGCGTTGGACTTGGCTGCGGCCTTCTCGCTGGCGATCAACGCGTCGAGCTGCTCGTCGCTCATGGCGGCGACGGCCAGGTGAGGGTCGGTCGGTTCGGCTTCGGGTTCATCCGTGGAGAGATCGGGGTGCTGAGAGCGCGGGAACAGGTCGAGGAGTCGGGCGAGCGAGTCGAGCGCCCGGACGCGCGCATAGCCGCGTTCGTTGGGGTCATTGGCGATCGCCCAGTAGCGATCCTGAATGTCTTGCTGGCCTGGTCGTGCGTTGCTCATGTCTGGCCCTGTCTCAGAACGTGCGTTTGCAGTTGATGGTATACGAACGCACGTGCTGCAAGTGTTCACCAGTTGGCCGGCGGCTGGGGGTGAAGTGGCGAAGGTTGCAGATCATGGACGCGGGTGCGACGTCTACTAATGACGAACTGATGTACTGTGTGGCGACAAACGACAAGGTGCGGTGGCCCTGAGGTTGCGACCGGCGGCAGGAGAGAGAGCCTGAGGATGATGGACGACGCAGATCAACGGAGCTGGCGGCGGATTACCGAGTTGCACGAGTACCGGAAATTCTCTCCGACGGACCGCCAGCTCGAACTCTACGACGCGCTTCTCAGCGCGCCCTGCCCGCCCGACGACGACAGCTCCGGCGCGGACCGCCTCACGCTGCTCGGCTATGGCGGCGCCATGGGCGGCGGCAAGACGCGGGCGATCGCCGAACTCGCGATGGACGCCGCCCTCGCCTTCCCCGGGAACAACGTCCTCGTCGCCCGACACCACCTCTCCGACCTCTCCTCAACCACCATGAAAGAGTTTCTCGCCCACTGCCCGACCGGTCTGATCCTGCGCCGCCAACAGGCCCCCACCCAGCTCGTCCAGCTCAGACTGTCCGACTGGCCCGAGGGCCAGACCTCGACCGTCAACTTCCGCCATCTCTCCGACTGGCAGGGTCTCGGCTCCCAGCAGTACGGGGCGGTGCTGATCGACGAGGCCGGACAGGTCGAGGAGGAGGCCGCGCTGATGCTGCTTACCCGGCTGCGACATCCCGCCCAGCCGCAGCGCTGGTTCGTGGCCGCCTCCAACCCCTGGCCGGGCTGGTTCCAGCGCTGGTTCGTCCAGCGCGAGCTGCCCGAGGAGGCCCTAAACGCCGCCAGCGGCAAGGTCGAGTTCATCCCGGCCAGAATCGAGGACAACCCGCATCTCCCGGACAACTACGCCGACGTCAACCACGCCCTGATGCCGCCCGCCTGGCGCGAACGCTTCATCGAGGGCCGCTTCGATGCCCTGCTGGGGCGGGTCTACCCCGACTTCGACCCGGACACTCACGTTTGGGACCAGCCCCTGCCGCACTTCAGCAGCTACATCGGCGGACTCGACTTCGGCGGCCAGACCGAGACCGCCCACTACACCGCCGCTATCCTCGCCGGCCTGGTCCGCTCCGACCGCCTCTCGCCGCCGATCTCCGAATGGCAGCGCGCGGGTATGCGCACGCCTCCGCCCAAACCTGAACACCACTACACCCTGATCCGACTGGCCGAATTCGAGGACCGCGGACCCGGCGTCATCCAGCGGCTCGAACGCTGGCAGAAAGCATGCCGGCGCAAGTACGGCCCGATCCGCTGGGCCGCCGACCGCTCCCAGTCCGCCTGGATCGACCACCAGCGGCGCCAGGGCATCGACGTGGTCCCGGCTTCAGGGACTCCCGGATCGATCCTCTACGGCGTCAACCTCGTCCACGAGCGGCTCACGTCCGACACGCCCTACTCCTACTACACGCCCGAGCTGACCCAGTTCCCTCTGCGCATGAGCGAATACGTCTGGCAGTCCGGCGACGACCCCGACCCCAGACCCAGAAAGCGCAACGACGACCTGCTCGACGCCGACCGCTACATGCACGAACTGCTCCAACACCTCCCCCGGCCCGGCAACCAGGCCCCAATCGTCTACTTCAAGCCACGCGGAGGTCGCATCGCCCGATATCCAAACTGAGGACGCATATGACGGCGCATATACACTCGTTTCGACACCAACCAGCAGGAGGCCCAATGACCACGCTGACCGCTCCCGCGACCGAGACGCTGCTCTACGAAGAGCGCGGACACGTCGCCATCATCACCCTCAACCGTCCCGAACGGCTCAACGCCATCTCCAACGAGATGCTCGAGGCCCTCTCTGCCCAGCTGATCGCCTGCCAGCGCGAACCCGAGATCCGCGTCGTCGTCATCACCGGCGAGGGGCGCGGCTTCTGCTCCGGCCTCGACCTCGTCGACCAGCAGCAGCGCATGTCGGCCGGTGAGGGTCAGCCCGGCTACAACCTGTTCGACCTGCGCGATGCCCCGCCGGTCGTGCTGCAGAAGATGGACAAGCCGGTGATCTGCGCGCTCAACGGCGCCGCCGCCGGCTACGGCATGGACATGGCGCTGCTGGCCGACATCCGGATCGCCTCCGACCGCGCCAAGATGGGCGCCGTCTTCGCCCGGCGCGGCGTGCTGCCCGAGTCGGGCGGCACCTGGATTTTGCCCCGACTGCTGGGCTGGGCCCGCGCCGCCGAGGTCGCCTTCCGCGGCCGCGTGCTCGACGCCCAGGAATCGCTCGACGTGGGGCTGGTCAACGAGGTCGTCCCACACGACGAACTGATGACGCGCACGATGGAACTGGCAGACGAAATCGCCGCCAACGCCCCGCTCTCCGTCCAGGCGACCAAGCGCATGATGCGGCTCGGCATGGACGAACCCTTCGAGGCCGCGGTCGACCACATCTACCTGCAGCTCCTCCCCCTCTTCCAATCCGACGACTTCAAGGAAGGCGTTCGCTCCTTCATGGAGAAGCGGGACCCGGAGTTTCAGGGGCGGTAGATGCTCCCACGTCCGGTCCCCTCTCCCTGAGGGAGAGGGTTAGGGTGAGGGCGCCGGCGCTCAAGGAGCGGCGTTGGCCGGATAGCAAAATGTGGCCGACCCTCACCCCAGCCCTCTCCCAGAGGGAGAGGGAGTCGGCCCTCCCTCCTGTTCTCCCCCCTCTGGGGGGAGATGCCGAAGGCAGAGGGGGGTCCGCCCCAACCGAAAGGCAACCGATATGCCGCAGCGACCAATCGCCGACGACGAACGCCAGCGCGTCTCCAGCTACCTGCTCTCGCAGGGCGAGAAGTACAGCTGGCTCGCCCTGTGGCCCCGCGTCGTCGACGCCCGGATTGACTTCCTCAACACGCTGAACCGGGTCTCGCCTGAACAGGCCGCCTGGAAGCCCGCGCCGGAGGACTGGAGCATTGAGGAAGTCGCCCAGCACGTGCTCGATGGATCGCGGCGCAACGCCGACATGATCGCCAACCTGGCCTTCGGGCGGGAACCCAATCTCGGGCCGCAAGGGATCGGCGCGATCGATCCGGCGCAGCGCGCCGCGGCGCTCTCCTGGCCCGACCTGGTCGACGCCCTGCTCGACGATTCACGCCAGTTCAGCAACGTGATCGACGGCCTGCCCGAGCCGCCGGCGTTTGAGCCGCGCCCAGCGCATCCCTTCTTCGGACCCCTGCACTCGCGCGGCTGGTTCATGTTCCAGCGAGTCCACGACCTCGACCACGTCAACCAGGTCAACGCGATCAAAGAGACCGCGGGCTACCCGGAAGGGCCCTCACCCTAACCCTCTCCCTCAGGGAGAGGGGATCAGATAGGGAAGGCTCCCGCTCCCTCTCCCTCTGGGAGAGGGCTGGGGTGAGGGTCCGGGCCAGCCTCAAGGAGAGGAACCACCATGAGAGTCGCCATCGGCCTGCACCGCGACCGGATTGACGACTGGGACTCGGCGGCGCTCTACGCGCAGGAGGCCGAGAAACTCGGCGTCTACTCGATCTGGTCGGCGGAGGCGTGGGGCTACGACGGGATCACCCCGCTCGCCTACCTGGCCGGCAAGACCGAGACGATCAAGCTCGGCACCGGGATCATCCAGGGCGGCACCCGCACGCCCGCGCTGATCGGCATGACCGCGATGAGCCTGCAGTCGATGTCCGGCGGCCGCTTCATGCTTGGTCTGGGCACCTCGGGACCGCAGGTGATCGAGGGCTTCCATGGCGTGCCGTTCGCCCGCGCGACCTCGCGGCTGAAGGAGACCGCCGAGATCGTGCGCATGGTCTGCAATGGCGAGCGCGTCGTCTACAACGGCTGGCACTACACGCTGCCCTTGCCCGACGGCGAAGGCAAGGCGATCCGCTCGGGCTCGCCGCCGATCGAGCCCCCGCCGATCTACATGGCCTCGTTGGGCGTTCGCAGTCTGCAGATGTGCGGCGAAATCGCCGACGGCTGGCTCGCGTCATCCTTCGTCCCCGAGACCGCCGACGTCTTCTTCGACGACATCCGCACCGGCGCCGAGCGCGCCGGTCGCAGCCTTGACGAGATCGACCTCGAAGCCGGCGGCGGAGTCGTCTTCAGCGACGACCCGGAACGCGACGCCGCGCGTCACGCGAGAGGGATCGCCTTCACCCTCGGCGCGATGGGCTCGGCCAAGACCAACTTCTACAACGACGCCTTCTGCCGGCAGGGCTGGGCCGACGCGGCCAAGGAGGTCCAGCGGCTCTGGATCTCGGGCGAACGCGACCTGGCCCGCGACCGCGTCCCGGTCGAACTGGCCTACAAGATCAACGTGATCGGCAACGACGAGCAGATCAAGGAGCGCCTGCGCGTCTACCGCGACGCCGGGGTCAACACATTCCGCGCCGGTGTCGAAGGCGAAACCGTCCGCGACCGGATCGCAAACCTCGAGCGCTTCATGCACCTGATCAACGAGATCAACTCCGAGGAGTAACCAGGTCGAACCCGGCCTCGCCTTCGGTGACGCGAATCCACGAGTTGGCCGGCACGTCGTTCAAGGTCGTGACCAAACCGCTGGCCGGCCAGCGAATGACCACATCCGCGCTGCCAGCCTCTCGCAGCCCGAAGTGCAGCGCATCCTCGCTCTGGCCGAGGAAATGGCTCGACACGCCGACCTCGCGAATCTGCTCGGGCAGGCCCGACGCAAACACCGAGACCCGCGCGCCCAACCCCTGCCGGTTGCTGACCGTGCCCTCCAGCGACACCCGCAGCCACGATCCGATCCCGCTCGACGTGTTACGATAGAACAGAGGTTCGGCCGCGTTCGTGACCACGAACACGTCCAGGTCGCCATCGTTGTCGGCGTCGAAGATCAGCAGTCCTTTGCCGTCCTTGATGTCGTCCAGTCCGGCGGCCGTGCTCATGCTGCGGAACCGGCCGCGGCCGTCGTTCTGCCAGTAGCGCATCGCGTCGGCGCCGTATCCGGGCATCATCTCCATGCCGTTGGTCATAGTCAGGTCGAGGTCGCCGTCGTTATCCGCATCAAAGAACGCCGCGCCCCAGCCCCACGAGCCATCGCGCACGTCGGCCTCGTCGGTGGCGTCGGTAAATCGCCGTCCGCCGTCGTTGCGGAACAGGCGGTTGCCGTCCTTCGTGCCTTCCTGATCGCCGCCGGGACTGCCGCGCTGGAAGGAGTAGATCGAGGTCACGAACCAGTCGAGATCGCCGTCTGCGTCGTAGTCGCCGAACGTGGTGCCCATCGCGTTCTGCGCGGTTCCGACTTCTGCCGCCAGCGTGCCGTCGCTGAAGGTGCCGTCGCCGTTGTTCCAGAACAGCCGGCTGGTGCCGAAGTCGGAGGCGATCGCCAGCTCCGGCCAACCGTCGCCGTCGAGGTCGACGAAGGTCGATCCGAAGGCGAACGTGCCTTCGGTCAGCTGGGCCTGGGTCTGCGATGTGATCCCCGACATCCGAACTCCGGCCGCATCGGTCACGTCTTCGAAGTAGCCGGGCGATCCGGCGCCGAGGTTGCGCAGGAGGCGCACTCCGGCGACGGCCTCGCCGACCAGCTGCGACGGTCGCCATTCGGTCACGTGCAGGTCGAGGTATCCGTCGCGGTCGTAGTCGCCGAAGGAGGCGGAGAAACCGATGCGCCGGTCGCCCGTGTCGACGGCGACGCCACGCTCCATGCCCTGCTCGGTGAACACGCCGTCGTTGTTGATGAACAGGTAGTGCCTGGTGTCGCCGACGGTGGTAACGAACAGGTCGAGGTCGCCGTCGTTGTCAACGTCGCCCCATGCGGCGCCGTTGGATGGCAATTCCCAGGTGGCCAGTCCGGTCTGTCCCGAGACCTCCTCGAAGGTTCCGTCGCCGCGATTGCGGAAGAGCAGGTCGTGTCCGTCGAGCCTGGTGACGAGGAGGTCGGTGGCGCCGTCGCCGTCGAAGTCGCCGGCGGCTGCGCCGCCCGTCATGCGCTCAGCGTCGCAGAGGGTGCCGCTGCGTTCCTCTTCGGTCTCGCGGGCGACGTTGTCGAACAGGCAGTTGCCCGGAGGGTTGGCCTGATGCTGCACGTAGAGCAAGCCGGCCGATTCGGTGTCTTCCATGAAGCGCGTGGCGGCTGGCTCGACGACGCTGACTGGCGTCGCCGATGTGCCTGGGATTTCGTCGGCGCAGGCGGCGGTGAACATGATGATCGTGAGGCCAACTGCCAGCGACGCAGCAACCTGTAAGGGAATCCTGACTGATACTGCCTGCACCGGTTCATCTCGATTCCATGGCGGCGCCGGGTAGGGAACAAGGTACGGCGCGAAGTTGACTTGAGCGAAAGGGTAGCGACCATGACCACGACTCACGACGGTTCTCCGCACCAGGGCCCATTGAGCGGCATTCGGGTGCTGGAGTTTTCGCAGATCATCGCCGGGCCGTTCGGCTGCCAGAACCTATCGGATCTGGGCGCTGAGGTGATCAAGGTCGAGCCGCCGGAGGGGGAAGCCTGGCGACAATTCTCGCAATTCATGCCGGGCGAGTCGAAGTGGTTCCAGTCGTTGAATCGGGGCAAGCGATCGCTGGTGCTGGCCCTGCGCGATCCGGAGGCGCAGGCGATCGTGCATCGGCTGGTGGCGGAGATCGATGTGGTGGTGATCAACTATCGGCCCGATGTCGCGGCGCGGCTGGGGCTGGACTACGAGACGTTGCGGGCGATTCGGCCGGACCTGATCTATGTGGATAACACGGCATTTGGGCGGCAGGGTCCGTGGGCGCAGCGGCCGGGCTACGACATCGTGGCGCAGGCGGTGACGGGTCTGATGGCGTTGGACGGGAAGCTGGACGACAACGGGACGGCGCCGTCGCCGGTGTCGGCGCCCGTAGCCGACTATGGGACGGGGATCGTGATTGCGCTGGGGGTTTGCGCAGCACTGTTTCATCGTCAACAAACGGGCGAGGGACAGATGGTGGAGACGACATTGCTCAACACCGCGTTGGCGATGCAGGGCAGCAGCGTGATGCAGCTGCCGCTCGCCGATGAGCTACCGGAGGCCAAGATGGCTCGGATCAACGAGCTGCGGTCAGAGGGGGCTCCGTACGCGGAGTTGCAGGAGGTCTACAAGGATCGCGGCGCACAGGGAGCGTTGAACATCTACTACCGCTGCTTCGAGACTCGGGACGGGGCGGTGGCGATTGGGGCGCTGTCGGCTTCGCTGTGGACGAAGGTGCGGGCTGCCCTGGAGACAGACTTCCTTGGCTTCGCGGACCCGAACCTGGATCCGACGCACCCGGAGCAGCTCGCCGAAGCCACGGCCCGGGTGCGTGAGGTCGAGGCGCATGTCCGCTCTCAAACAACCGAGTACTGGCTGGAGCGTTTCGAGGCGCACGGAGTGCCCAGCGGTCCGATCCAGTTTCCAGAAGAGCTCGCGGACGATCCGCAAATCGAAGCGAACGAGATGGTCGTCGATCTGGACCACGAACTGTCTGGTCCGCAACGTCAGGTGGGTCCGCTCCTGAAGATGAGCGCGACACCGACCGCGGCGCAGGGATCGTCTCCGCCGCTCGGTCGGGACACGGACGACATCGTTGCGAGCGCGGGTTACGGCTCGGCGGAGATTGAGGACTTGAGAGCGCGGGGAATCATCGCCTAGAGCACTCCGTCCCAGGCTGCGACTTCCTCGCCCCTGAAATCATCTTCGATTCGGGCTGACTCTCCGAGTACAACCGTTTGCCGAGTTTCGGCGTCCCACTTCGGCCAGGGGAGGTTGCCGGTTGAGGGGTCTCCGGTTCGGGCGAAGGCGAGCCAGGTGTCCATGGTGAGTTCGGCCAGGGCGTTGGCGGCGACTCCTTCGCCGGCGAAGGCTGAGGCGGCCCCGTGGGTGCCGAAGACGAAGGGGATGTCGAGGGCGTGGCAGGAGCCGAGGGCGCCGTCGAGCATGGGCGACTTCCAGTCGAATAGGTAGCACCAGGTCTGATCGCTGTGCTGGGACTGGGCGTCGAGCAGACGGATTGCAGGCACCCGGAAGAGTTCGTCGCCGGAGGCGGCGGTCTGGATCTCGTAGGGAGTGATTGATTCGCCGCGGGCTTCGCGGGCGGCGCGGTAGATGTCATACAGACGCTGGCCGTCGCCGTGGAGTCCGTCCATGACGGCGACGGCGTCCTCTTCGTTGGGCGGTTCGGTGGGAACCATGGCGGCGAACAGCTTGCTCTCCTCGTCGAGGCAGCCGATCAGCGCCGAGACGCCATCGGCTTGGCCGGCGCGGACGGCGTCGATCGGCATCTCGGTGAGGAACTCGCCGTCGATGACCGGGCGGAAGGGCATCTCGGGCTGCTTGCCGGCCTCCATGGCGACGTAGAGCATCTGCTGTTCGAGCTCGGCCTGGGCGGCGACGATGTCTTCCACTGAGGCAGCCTGCAGGGCCTCGGCATCATCGGGGTTGACACCGAGGTGGTCGCAGAACATGCGGCCGTGTTCGACTGCTTGTACATCCTCGATCCCGTGGTGACCGGCGCCGGACTGGGGAATCGCCCTGTGGAAGAGACCGGTCGCCTCGGGGGAGCCCATCAGGGAGGCGACGGACATGCCGCCGGCGGACTCGCCGAAGATGGTGATGTTGGCCGGGTCGCCGCCGAATGCCGCGATGTTGTCGCGCACCCAGCGCAGCGCGGCGACCTGATCGCGCATGCCGAAGTTCGATTCCTCGAGGGCCGGCAAGTGGAGGAAGCCGAGCGCGCCGAGGCGGTAGTTGATGGTGACGACGACGACATCGCCGCGTGAGGCGAGCATTGCGCCGTTGTAGAGGCCCTCGCTGCCGGAACCGATCGTGAATGCGCCGCCGTGAATCCAGACCATGACCGGTCGGGCGGCATCGTCGGTTCCCGGGGTCCAGATGTTGAGGAAGAGGCAGTCTTCGGACTGCTCCTGCGGGGCGGCGCCGATCATGGCGTCGAGCGCTTCGTTGGGGATCTGCGGGGCGATTGGCCGGAAGGATTCGCAATCGAGGACATCGTCCCATCCGGAGTGAGGGCGTGCGACGCGGAAGCGGAGGTCACCGACGGGTGGGGCGGCATAGGGGATGCCTCGGTAGACGCTGAGGCCGTTCTCGGACGATCCGTGAACCCGGCCGGATTCCGTCTGGACGATGGCTGCCATGTTGATGCTCCAGCTCTTGCAGTTGTTGTTCGCGATGCAGATTAGCCGGTGTTCAACGCGCGGCCGGTCATCCTCCGCCGAAAGGACGTATCACGCGAGGGTCTCAGGGACTGAGCGGTCGGAGGTTTTCTGGGTTGAACGGTGAATCGGGGATGGTCTGGGTTGGAGTGGGATTGGGTTGACTCGTGGGGACCCCCCTCTGTCCCTCCGGGACATCTCCCCCCGCTGCGCGGGGGGAGAAAGCGGAGTGGACGGAATCTTCCACGACGGAGCTGGCGGAGTGATGGAGGGCTGATCGGGATGTTGAGTGCTCTGCGCCCCGCATCGAGTGCGGGGCATCGGGGGAGGGGCGGCGGGCCCTCACCCCAGCCCTCTCCCTCGGGGAGAG
>VXQZ01000045.1 GCA_009838735.1 Chloroflexota bacterium | reverse complement strand
GCCCCTGGCTTGAACAGGGGATGCGGGGCCCAGCCCGCGATCCTCCCACGCAGCCGCACCGTCCCTTTCACTCGATATCGATGCAATCAAGCAGAATCTTCCCAAAGTTCCGGTTCTCGGCCATGTACTGATGCGCCTCGGCGGCCTTGCTCAGCGGAAACACCGAATCAATCACCGGCTTCATCTCGCCGCTAACGATCGCCGGTTCCAGGTGCTGCTGGAAGTCGCGCGTGATCTCCGCCCGATCAATCAGCGGTCGCGAGCGCATCACGGTCCCATGCACCCGCAGCCGCTTTTGCATCAGCAGTCCCAGGTTCGTCTCCGCCACCGCACCACCCATCAGCCCGACGAGGACCAACCGACCCGCCATCGACAGCGAGCGCAGGTTCTTCTCCCAGTAATCGCGACCAATCACGTCGAGAATCACGTTCACGCCCCTGCCTTCGGTCTGCTCCTGCACCACTTCGGCAAAGTCCTGCTCGCGGTAGTTGATCGTCATGTCGGCGCCCAGGTCGCGAGCGCGTTCGCACTTCTCCTCCGAACCGGCCGTGATCCAGACCTCCGCGCCAATCAATCGAGCAATCTGAATCGCCGCGATACCAACCCCGCTGCCGCCCGCGTGAATCAGGATCCGCTCACCCGGCAGCGTTTCCCCAAGCGTGCGCACGGCCGTGTTGGCCGTGAAGAAGACCTCCGGAATCGACGCCGCTTCGTGATAGGTCAACTCATCCGGAATCGGCATCGCCAACGACTGGTGCAGGGTCGCCAGCTCTGCGTATCCGCCTCCGCCAGACAGTCCATACACGCGGTCACCGACCGACAGACCCTGAACCTGCGAACCGGCCTCGACCACTTCGCCGGCCAGTTCGAGTCCCAGAATCTCCGAAGCTCCATGCTGAGCCGGGTAGTTGCCCATCCGCTGCATCATGTCAGCCCGATTGAGCGCGCTGGCGTGGACGCGAAGCAGTACCTCCTCGTCGCTCGGCTGCGGGTCGGGCACGTCTGCCAGTCGCAGAGAATCGGACGTCTTGCCCGGCGGATCGACAACAATCGCTTTCATCGCACATATCCTCGTTCGATAGGGATTGACTGAGGGTCAGGGTAAACGCGTGTATGTGATTGGCACCGCGGGACATGTCGACCACGGCAAGAGCGCCTTGGTCCAGGCGCTCTCCGGCATCGATCCCGATCGCTGGGCCGAGGAGAAGGCCCGCGGCCTGACCATCGATCTCGGCTTCGCCTGGTGCGAACTCCCCTCAGGACGAGCCGTCAGCATCGTCGACGTGCCCGGCCACGAGCGGTTCATCAAGAACATGCTCGCCGGCGTCGGTGGAATCAATCTGGCGCTGCTTGTCATCGCTGCCGACGAGGGCGTCATGCCCCAGACCAGAGAACATCTCGACATCCTCGATCTGCTCGACATTGACCGCGGCTTGGTTGCTCTGACCAAAACGGATCTTGTCGACGAAGAATGGCTCGCACTGGTTGAAGAAGAGATTGCCGAACTGCTGGAGGCCACGGCCCTGGCAGGTTCGCCGATCGCGCCGGTCTCTGCCTTGACCGGTGACGGTATCGATGAACTGCGCACGAGAATCGACTCACTGATCGACGACCTGCCGCCGATTCCCGACCAGGGACGTCCCAGAATGCCAATCGACCGCGCCTTCTCCATCTCCGGCTTCGGCGCGGTGGTCACCGGCACGCTGCTCGACGGAGAAATCTCGGTCGGCGATCCGGTGGTGATCGAACCCGGTCGGATCGAGTGCCGCGTGCGAGGTCTGCAATCACATGAGGAAGCACTCGACACGGCGCCGCCCGGCGCTCGCACGGCAGTCAATCTCAGCGGCGTATCAGCCAACGACATCGAGCGCGGCATGGTGCTCACCTCGCCAGGATGGCTAGAACCGACATCAGCAATCGACATCCGGCTGCGCGTCGTTGCTGATGCGTCGAGACCGCTGCCGCACAACGCAACCCGCACGCTCCACGTCGGCGCGGATGAGGTACAGGCACGGATCCGCCTGCTCGAGGGTGATCTGTTGGCGCCCGGCGACTCGACCTGGGCGCAGCTGCGTCTGGAACGGCCGATCGCCGCCGCGCGCGGCGATCACTTCGTGCTGCGATCCGCCGAAGCCACTGTCGCCGGCGGCAGAATCGTCGACACCCGGCCGCGACGCCACCATCGCAACGATCAGTCAACGCTCCAGGCCCTGCAGCGGCTGCTCGACGGTTCTCCCGACGACACGCTGTTGACCGTTCTGCAACGAATGGAGCCGGTCCGCTGGAGCGACCTGCTCGCGCGCAGCGAACTGGCCGTCGAAGAGGCGACTGCCGCGCTTGAACGCCAGGTCTCAGGTGGAGCAGTCGTCGTCCTCGACGAGGGGGGCATGTCGGATTCCGCGGTGCTGATCTCCGATGTGGGTCTGGGCGCACTCACCGCGCGCGCCGAAGCGACAGTGACGGATTATGTCAACTCAAATCCGCTTCGGGCCGGCTTGCCGCGTGAAGACCTGCGCAGCCGTCTGAACCTGCCCCAGCGAGCCTTCTCATTCCTTCAGGAGCTGATGTCCAATTCCGGACAGCTCATGGTCCGCGACGGGTCGTTTGACCTTCCCGACCGCAGCGTCGCCCTCTCTGATGAGCAACAGGCGCTGGTTGATGCACTCCTGTCGCGGCTCAAGGATCAGGGCGTGCGGCCCGATACCGATGCCGCGTTTGATGGAGATCTGTTGGAGTACCTCGAGGCGCAGGGCCTGATCGTGAGGCTCAAGGGCGGCGTCAACCTCGAGCGGCAGACCTTCGATGACATGGTTGCCGAGACGCGGGCGCTGCTCGAGGCTCAAGAGCGGGCGACGCTGGCGGAAGTCCGCGATCAGCTCGGTACCAGCCGCAAGATCGCGCAGGCCTTCCTCGAACATCTCGATACCACCCGCGTCACCCGTAGGGTGGGCGACGCCAGGGTTCTTTGGCATGGCTAACAGGAGCTAGACTCGGCGCTCGACCCGCCGGACGACCCGGCGCTCTCCACCCAGACGCAGCAAGCGCGGCAAGGTGCCGTCCTGCCAGAGGAAGACGATCTGGCTCGCCACCGCGATCGACGAGTACGTGCCGGCGACGGTGCCGATGAACAGCACGACGACGAACGGCCGGATGGTGACGCCGCCGATCAGGAGGAGCGCGAGCAGCGCCAGAACCACGGTGATCGAGGTGTTGAGTGAACGTCCGAGCGACTGGGTGATGGCCGCGTTGACGACCCGGCGGAAATCCTCGCGTGGATCGAGCAGCAGGTTCTCGCGGATCCGATCGAAGACGACGATCGTGTCGTTGACGCTGTAACCAATGATCGCCAGCAAGGCCGTGACGAACATCGCATTGACCTCGAGGCCAGCAAGCTGGCCTCCGATCGCGAACGCGCCGGCGACGATGGTGACGTCGTGCAGCAGGGCGACGATTGCCGCCGAGCCGTATAGCACGGGATTCGGCAATCGCCGGAATGCGAGCGAGATGTAGATCAGGATTGCGACGGCGGCGACGGCCAGTGCGACGCCCGCGTCCCGCGCGATCTCGACCGATAGCGTCCCCGAGACCGAGGAGCTTTGCAGGACCACAATCGGCCCGATTTCGCCCCGCAACGAATCGTTGATTCGCTGTCGCAGGCGCTCCAAATCGCCGTCCGACGGCTGTTCAACCCGAAGCCGGAAGGCCGAGTCCGCGGTCGCCTGGATCCTGGCGCCGCCAAGACCCACAGTCTCCAACGCGGCCCTGACCTCGTCCTGGCTCACCTGGCCGGGGAACCAGAGCTCGGTGCGGACTTCCGATTCATCGACGTCCAGTCCGAGGCTGACGCTCGCCGGCAGCTCAGCCCCTAGCTGGGATCCGATCAGATCGGCGATCGCGAAGCCGTCGTCCAGAGATCCGGACTCGTAGGAAGCGCTGACGACGAACGCGCCGTCTTCGCCTTCGCTCGCCGAGAACTGGGTACCTTCCGGGGCTCCCTCGATGCCCGTGACTGCTTCGTTCACGTCATCAAGATCGGTGTCGCCAAGGAAGCGCACTTCCGTCTCCAGGCCGCCGGCGAAGTCGAGGCCTGCTTCGAACTGCCACAGTGCGAGTCCGATTAACGAGGGGATGATCATCAACAGTGAGACCACGGCGTAAACGCGGCGGCGGCCGACGAAGTCGATCATGCTGGGCTGCCCCCTTCACCGCTTCCCGCCTCGCCGGCGCGCGGCCGGACGGTCATCTGGCGCACACCGAACGGCCGCAATCCACGGATCCAGCCGGTGCTGACGGCCATGGTCATGAAGTTGCGGGTAACGAAGATCACGGTGACGAAGCTGAAGCCCGTACCAACCAGCAACGCGAGGGCGAACGACTTGATCAGGTTCTGGTTCAGGGCGTCGGCGAACAGCCAGAGGATCGCGACCGTGATGATCGTCGACACGTTGCCGTCTCGAATCGCCGGCCAGGCTCGCGCCCAGGCGGTCTCGACCGCTCCCGAGAGGCTGCGCCCCAGGCGCAGTTCCTCTTTGAGCCGCTCAAAGATCAGCACGTTGCCGTCGACCGCGAAGCCAATCGACAGCACCAGACCGGCGACACCGGCCAGGGTCAGCGTGATCGGCACCAGTTTGAAGGTGGCCATGACGCCCGCGGCGTAGACGAGCAGTGCGAGCGCCGCGACCACTCCGGGTACGCGGTAGTAGATCATCATGAAGACGACGATTGCAACGAAGGCGACCACCCCGGCCTGGACCGTATCGATCACCGAGTCTTCGCCCAGCGTTGCCGCCACTTCCGTGCTCTGTAGGACGCGCAGGTTGATCGGCAAGGCGCCGGCCCGGAGTTGGCGCCGGAGCGTGACCGCATCTTCTTCCGAGAGGCCGTTGATGATTCCGCTGTCGGAGATCACCGCGTTGACCGACGGACTCGAAATCAGGCGGCCATCGACGAAGATGCCGAGCAGCCCGCGGCTCTCGAACAGCCGACGGGTGATCTGCTCCATCAGCCGCGCGCCCTCGTCGTCCAGCTCGAACAACAGAGCCGGAGAACCGCCCTGATCGATTGTCCGCGAAATCGATTCGGCGATCAGGTGTCGACCGGAAAGTTGAATGGTCAGCCCCTCGGCATTGATGCCCGAGGCGGGCAACCAGCGCACGCCGTTCGCGACGATCACGTCCTCGTCCGGCGGGGGAATGAAGTAGGGATCTGCACGACGCACGAAGCGGCTGTCGTCGCGCGGCAGGGTTGCATCCCAGACGTCGTCGATCGCTGCGCCGACCTGCAGGCGGTCGAGCGGCGGCTGCGGCTGCGGTTGGGCCGGGTCAATGGAGCGGAACTCGAGCAATGCGGTGGAACCGACCAGGTCGGACGCCTCGTCGGCGTCCACGCCGGGAATCTGAGCGTTGATTCGGTCCGCCCCGACAACGGTCACTTCCGCCTCGGAGATGCCGAAGCCATTGACTCGTTCCTCGATCACTCGGCGCGACTCTTCGACCGCCTCCTCGATTGAGGCGTCGTCGACGTCGAGCGGGAGGACGATTTCGGCGAAGCGCTCGGGCAAGGGCAGGTCGTAGGATTCACTCTCCAGCTCAGCGAGCGCGGGGTTGAGGCTGAGAATCTGGTCCAGCGAGACGCCCTCGCGGTCGAGGAACTGGTTCAGGGATTCTCCGCGCCGGACCGGCGCCGCCTCGCCCGCAACCTCAAGGGTGATCGAGACGCCGCCGGCGAGGTCCAGGCCAAGACGAAACTCATTTCGTTCCCAATCCCCAACCGAGACGCCGCCGCCGGAGGGCCAGGGAATGAAGCTGGGCAGGTAGCGGTCGGGATTACCTGGCCAGGCTGATGCGATGGCAAACGCAGTCAGGATCAGAATCACCGCGAAGATGTACGCGTCGCGGAATTTGAATCGTCGGAAGAAGTCGATTACCGGCTGCATTGCCGATCGTGCCACCCATCAGCCGCTGGCGCGCGCCGGCGAATAGGGCCGACGCATCGAGAGCGCTCTGCGCACTCTATCCCGCTTATGTCGGTTCAGCATAAGTAGCCAGGCGGTTGTGTTCAGCCAACCCGGCTGCCGCTGGTCAGGAATCGGCCTCGTCGCTGACGTCGTCAATTGGCCCAGTGCTGATTCGCTCCTCGACCGCCCCGGTTCGCGCACGAACCACGACGTTCTCCGAGAGGCGCAGCAGGACCACCATGGGACCGTCCTCGGGCGTCTCGACACCCTCGACCTCGGCGATCAGACCGCCGCGAGTCAGCACGGTGTCGCCGACCCGCAACTCGTTCAGGTCGCGCTGGCGGCGGCGCTCCTCCGAGCGCGTCGGGCGAATAAAGAAGAGATAGAACAACGCCACGACGAGCAGGGTGATCAGAATGACTTCGGTCATGAGGCGTTCCTCCCAGCGCCCGATCGGGCTGCCGTACGGATTGAGACTGGGTGTTCGGTCTGTTGCCAGTTGTGTCGAGTAACCGGGTGGTCAGGTTTGAATTTCTCTCCGGCGCCGAAGTGGAGCAAACCCAGTGTTTTACGGGAGATCGTGTGGTCGAAGTGGTTAGCTTTGGAAGATTTTGGAAGGCCGAACGCGTTCGGGTCTGTTCGGCTCTGTTCGGATGTGTGCGGAAACGGTCGGCCGGTGTTCTGTGCTGGTCGAAGCAGTTCGTCGTCTGTTCGGTCTGTGTTCGGTAGCTCAACAGGAGCAGACATGGCGGGTTTCGTTTGCGGCGAGCAGATACAGTACAGGCGTACTATGTTAGTGGCCGGCGGTCAAGTGGCTCAGAGACACGGTCGCGTCGCGCGCGAGCCGGCGGGCCATCTCTCGGGCCTGATCAACGGATGCGATCTCGCCGACCGCGGCCGCCTCATCAATCTTCGCACGGATCTGTCCAACTAACGGTCCGGGCTCCAGTCCGGTCGCCTCCATGATCGCGTTGCCATCAAGCATTCGGCCGGTCTGCGCTCGCCGCTTCGGCTGCCAGGCGAGGATTCGCGCCACGTGCGCCGCGTAGGCCCGCCAACGCGGCAGTAACGATTCGGCGCCGGCTGTGGCCAGCGAGTCGGCCAGGAACAACCAGCAGAGCGGCACTGCTGCGTCGCCGAGCGCCGTGTGAAAACGGTGCAGCGCCCGGTCAGTGGGCGCCTGTCCCGGCGAGTTGACCTGTCCTGGACGGAGGTGCTGCGCAATCAGCAGCTCGACCCGGTTGATCGTCCTGGCCGGGACTCTCAATGCGGTCAGACGATCGCGCGCCATCTCCGCGCCCAGTTCCGAGTGGCCGAAGAAGTGCGTTGAGCCGTCTTCTTCGACGGTGCGCGTCTGCGGCTTGCCGATGTCGTGCAACAGCGTCGCCAGACGCAGCGGCAACCGCCAGTCGTCGAGGGAGGCGCGGACGCCCTGTACCTCCAGCAGCGGCTGTAGCTCCCGCCAGATCGCCGACGCACGCAATCCCCGGGCAACGCTCGGAGATGTCAGCCGAACAATCCAGCGCACAGCGTCGATCTGGTGCCAGAAGACATCGCGGCGGTGGACGGGACGCTGGTCCACGAAGCGTCCGATGGCTAGTTCCGGCAAGATGCGATCGAACAGCCCAGTCTGTTCCATCCGTCGCAAGGCCCAGGGGAGCCGTTCACTCAGGAGGATGCGCTGGAGCTCTTCCCATTGCCGTTCGGCCGCCGACTCGAGGATCAGCGCGGCATCTCGCTTGATTGCCGAGCGCAGTTCGAGATCCGGACGCCAACCTGCCTGGGCCTCGAGCCGTACGGCTCGCAGCATGCGCAGCGGATCAGCTCTGAGCGCGCCATCGCTGACCAGTCGAAGTGAGCGGTGTTGGATGTCGAAGCGCCCGCCGCATGGATCCAACAGCGACGCATGCAGCTCGCCACTGCGGAAATCGCCAAACGGAACGGCCATTGCATTGACCGTGAAATCGCGACGGCGCAGGTCCCGCACGATGTCGTTGCCGGGGAGATCCCAGACATCGATCTGGCCGCCGTCGAGGGGAATCCGCCAGATGTCGAAGTGGGCGCTGATCTTGACCGTGGGCGCGTTGAGTGCATTTCCGGCACGGCGAGCCCAATCCTCGCCATCAGCGACTGCGATGTCGATGTCAAACCGCTCACTCTGATCACCAGCCAGGGCATCGCGAACCGCACCGCCAACCACCCAGACGCCGTCCGCCTCAAGCTCAGCCAGTGTGGGCAGGGCTGCAGCCGCGTCACTCCTCATCGACGTCTTCGTCGACTTCATCGTCCTCGTCAACCCCGTCATCGTCAGCAGCGATCATTTCGTCCAGTGTCCAGAGCTGATCGATCGAGGGCACGTGGTCGATGTAGACGCGGCCATTAATGTGATCGATCTCGTGCTCAAGGCACTGCGCCAGCAGATCGTCTTCGGCCCGCACGCGAATCTCGCGGCCCGAGATATCCTGCGCCTTGGCCAGGACGCGAGTCGAGCGTGTCACCCGGCCACGGTAGCCAGGCACGCTGAGGCAGCCCTCGATCAGCTCGCGCTCGCCGCTGCGTTTGACCACTTCCGGGTTGACCATCACAAAGGGCCGCTCACCCGGCATGCCGATCACGACGACGCGCAGTCCAATTCCAATCTGCGGCGCGGCGATGCCGACGCCATGGGCGGCGTTCATCGAGTCGATCATGTCGGCGACCAGCGCCCGCAGCGACGCATCGAACTTGCGCACGCGTTTCGCGGGGGTACGGAGGACGGCGGCGTCTCTGGGCAGCGTCGTGATCTGATGGACGGCCATCGGCCTCAGGTTCAGTCCAGCGTGGGATGCGGTTGACTCAGCTGTTCCTCGGCGCGTTGCGCGCGATCGCGATTGACCGCGTCGGCGATCTCCGGGTGTGACAAGGCGAGGATGCGCCCAGCGAGCAACGCGGCGTTAACCGCACCGGTCCGTCCGATCGCCACGGTCGCGACGGGCACGCCGCGCGGCATCTGAGCCATCGAGAGCAGGGAGTCGAGACCGTCCGTGGCCCAGCCCTTGACCGGCACGCCGATCACCGGGATCGGCGTCTTGGCCGCGACCGCGCCGGGCAGGGCCGCCGCACCGCCGGCAGCAGCGACGATCACCTTGATCCCGCGTCCCTGCGCCTCGGCCGCGTACTCGGCCGTCTCGTCGGGCGTGCGATGCGCCGAGAGCACCCGCGCCTCCCACGAGATTCCCAGCGACTCAAGCGTCGAGGCGGTGTTCTTGATCGTGTCCCAGTCCGAATGCGAACCCATCATCACACCAACCAGCGGTCCGTCGGTCATAGAGCGATATTCCTGTTCTTCCCATCGGCTTGTGGGTCAGATCACAAGATACCCCCGTGTAATCTGGCGCTATGACCACAGCGACGCAGATTCCCGCCTACGACCCGTCCGAGATTGAGCCGCGCTGGCGCGAACGCTGGGAGATCGACGGTCTCTACCGAGTCGACAACGACGACTCGCGCCCGCCGTACTACTTCCTCACCATGCTTCCCTACACGAGCGGCGATCTGCACATCGGCCACTGGTACGCGATGGCGCCCTCCGACGTCGCCGCCCGCTGGCACCGGATGCAGGGCAAGAACGTACTCTTCCCGCTCGGCTTCGACGCATTCGGTCTCCCCGCCGAGAACGCGGCGATCAACAACAACACGCATCCCAAGAAGTGGACCTACGCCAACGTCGAGAACATGACCCGCCAGCTCAAGTCGATGGGCGCCTCATTCGACTGGAACCGCGAGTTCTCGACCTCCGATCCCGAGTACTACCGCTGGACCCAGTGGTGGTTCCTCAAGTTGTACGAACACGGATTGGCCTACCGCGCCGGCGCCGACTGCAACTACTGCCCCCCGTGCGGCACCGTGCTGGCCAACGAGCAGGTGTTACGCAACGACGACGGCATCGGAATCTGTGAGCGCTGCGATGCGGTCGTCGAGGCGCGGCAGATGGAACAATGGATGTTCCGGATCACCGACTACGCGGACGAATTGCTCGAGTTCGACGGCATCGATTGGCCCGAGCCGATCAAGCTGATGCAGCGCAACTGGATCGGCCGCTCTGAAGGCGCGGAGATCTCGTTCCCGCTGGGCCGCGAAGTCAACGGTGAGGACCGGATCACCGTCTTCACTACGCGGCCCGACACGCTCTTCGGCTGCACCTTCATGGTGCTCGCGCCGGAGCATCCGCTGGTCGCGGAGTTGACCACCGATGAGTGCCGCGCCGACGTCGAGGCGTACATCGAGCAGGCGCGCCGGCAAAACGAGATCGAACGGCAGTCGACCAGTCGCGCGAAGACCGGCGTCTTCACCGGGGCGTACACGAAGCATCCGTTCACCGGCGACGACATCCAGATCTGGATCGCCGACTACGTCCTGCTCAGCTACGGCACGGGCGCCGTGATGGGCGTTCCCGCGCACGACGAGCGCGACTTCGCCTTCGCCTCCGAGCGGGGGATTCCGATTCCCGTGGTGATCGCGCCGCCCGACTGGGACGGCAACGACCTGGAGGAGGCCTACACCGGTCCCGGAACCATGGTCAACTCGGGACGCTTCGACGGGACCGATTGGCAGGAAGGCAAACTCGCCGTCGCCGATGCGCTCGACGAGATGGACCTGGGCGGCCGCACCGTCTCGTACCGGCTGCGCGACTGGTTGATCTCACGGCAGCGCTACTGGGGCGCGCCGATCCCGATGATCCATTGCGACTCCTGCGGCACCGTGCCCGTGCCTGAAGACGAGCTGCCGGTGCTATTGCCCGACGACGCCGAATTCTTGCCGACCGGCGCATCGCCACTGGAGCGGGACAAGCTGTTCGTCAACGTCGATTGTCCGACCTGCGACGAAACGGGCCGCCGCGAGACCGACACGATGGACACGTTCATGTGCTCCAACTGGTACATGTACCGCTACGTCGATCCGCACAACCACTACGCGCCGATTGACCCCGCCCTCGCCCGGCAATGGCTGCCAATCGACACCTACACCGGCGGCGCAGAGCACGCCGTGATGCACCTGTTCTACGCGCGCTTCTTCGCCAAAGCGGCGCGCGACATGGGCATTCTCGAGATTGACGAACCCTTCGCGCGGCTCTTCAACCAGGGCACGATCACCAAAGACGGCCACAAGATGTCGAAGTCGCGCGGCAATGTGGTCAATCCCGACGAGTGGGTCGACCGCTACGGTGCCGACACGGTCCGGCTGTATCTCATGTTCCTCGGTCCCTGGGAGGCCGGCGGCGACTGGGACGACAGCGGCATCTCTGGCCAGTGGCGTTGGCTCAACCGTGTCTGGAACCTGGTCTTGGGCGATGTCGAACGCGGCAACCGACAGGCGAATGCCATCCGCCGCGCGACGCATGCGATGATCGGCAAGGTCTCGCAGGACATCGAGCGCTTCCGCTTCAACACGATGATCGCGGCGATGATGGAGTTTACCAACGAACTGCAGGACATTCGCGAACAGGGACCGGTCGACTCCGACGCCTGGCAGCAGGCGATCGATGCATTGCTGCTCTGCCTCGCTCCATCAGCGCCGCACATCAGCGAGGAACTCTGGCAGCGAACCGGTCACGACGGTTCCATCCATGAACAGACCTGGCCGGAGTACGACGAGTCGCTGGCCCAGGCAGAGACCGTGACGGTCGTGGTTCAGGTCAACGGCAAGCTGCGCGAGAAGCTGGCCCTGGCTCCCGGCGCTTCTCAGGACGATGCAGAGGTCGCCGCGCGCGCCTCCTCTCGGGTGGCGGATCAGCTCGATGGCAAGACTTTGCGCCGAGTGATCTGGGTGCCCGACAAGCTGCTCAACTTCGTCGCGAACTGACGGTTCTGGCGGCCCGGGTAGGCGTATGGTCCAGCTCCGACTCCCCGAATACGAGGGTCCACTCGACCTCCTGCTGGAACTGATCGAGTCGCGCAAACTCGACATTTCCGAGCTGTCGCTGGCGCAGGTCGCCGACCAGTACCTGGCTCAGGTCGCGTCGATGTCGCCACCCGAGGGCGCCATCAGTCAGGAGCGGGCAGACGCCCTAGCCGCCTTCATCAGCATTGGCGGACGCCTGGTGCTGCTCAAGGCCCGCCAACTGCTTCCCTCGCCGGAAACTCCTCCTCAAGACGAGGAAGCCGCAGATGATGCTCGCGAACTGGTTGAGATGGCGCGTGCATACAAAATGTATCGAGACGGCATCCTCCAACTCGGTGAGCGAGACCGCGAACAGTTGCGCTCGTACACGCCGATCTCGGCCCCGCCGGTTGATCGACCGCTGCCCGTCGGGATGTCGCATGACCTCACGCTCGACACCCTCGCGCGGATCGCGCAGGAAGTTCTCGACCGCGCCGCGGAACGGGAAGCGCAGGAAGAGATTGCCCACGACGCAGCAATCGAACGCCAGCGAATCACGGTGCGTGAGCGGGCCGGCGATCTCCGCGCCCGGCTGATGAGCGGTCACGCACTGTCCTTTCGCGCCTGGATCGAGGCTGCCGAATCGAGGCTTGAGTTGATCGTCTCCTTCATGGCCGTCCTTGAGCTGCACAAATCGCTTGCGATTGAGATCGAGCAGCAGGGTGAGTTTGAGGACATCCTGATCACGGCGCTGCCCGACGCGCCGGACTCCGCCTGGGCGGCGGCAGACGCATCATCTCTGGACGAATGAGCCTCAAGCATCCGAGCGGCTGATACGCTGGGCTTCCGTTCCGATGCCGGTTGATCGTTTGAAGGGCCTGTTCCGGTGGTGACAGAGCTGGCTCGGTCGGAGCTGCGTCGGGCCTCGCTTGGACGGCCCACGGCGTTGACGATCGGCGTGTTCGACGGCGTCCACCGCGGTCACCAGATCGTGCTCAAACATGTCGTCGAGAGCGCCCGGAGACATGACCTCGCTGCGGCCGCGATCACCTTTCACCCCCACCCCCGCCAGGTCCTCAGACCCGACCTGACGACCGAGTACGTCACTTCACTCGAGGACCGACTCTCACTCATCCTCGAGACCGGACTCGACGGTGTAGCCACCGTCTCATTCACCTCCGACTTCTCACTCACCGACGCCGGCGATTTCGTCCGCATGCTGGTCGAGGAGTTCCAGTTGGCCCGCTTGATCATTGGCGAGGACTTTGCTCTCGGCCGCCAGCGCGGCGGCGACCCCGACACCCTCAAAGCACTCGGGCAACAACTCGGATTCGAGGTCGAAGTGATCGAACTGCTCACCAGCGAATCGACCGACAAGGTCTCTTCCACCGAAATCCGCATCGCCCTCGCCGAGGGTGATGTGGAACAGGTCGGAGACCTGCTTGGACGCCGCTACTCGTTGCATGGTCCGGTCGTGGTCGGATTCAAGCGCGGTCGATCAATCGGCTTCCCGACCGCCAACGTGGCGATCGGCAACGACCGCTCAATCCCTGCGCCGGGCGTCTACGCCACGATCGCTCATCTGGAATCGGGACCGGTTCCATCAGTGACCAATATCGGCATGCGGCCGACCTTCGACGACGGCGGCGGTCTCTCGATCGAGTGCCACATCATGGACTTCGACGACGACATCTACGGAGCCGACCTGCGCGTAGAATTTGTCCAACGGCTGCGCGGCGAGCGCAAGTTCGACGGCATCGATGCGCTGGTCGAGCAGATCGGCAAGGATCGTGACGCAGCCCGCGATCTGCTGGCCGGCATGTCCATCGGAGCCCAATAGGAACCTAGTAGGAACCTGGTCATGAGTGACGGAGTCCCAGCAGACGTTGCAGCAGAGGTCGAGCGCCAGCACGCGCTGATCATGCGTGGCACCGCCTACGGCGATGAAGGCACGCGCCGCGTCATGGACCGCGAGCTTCGCGCGCGCCTCACCGAATCGCTGATCGAAAACCGTCCGTTGCGCGTCTATCTCGGCGTCGACCCGACCTCGCCCGACCTGCACATCGGCCACTGCGTCACGCTGCGCAAGCTGGCGCTGTTTCAGCAGCTCGGACACCAGTCAATCCTGCTGATCGGCGACTTCACCGGTCTCGTCGGCGATCCGTCGGACAAGGACTCGCTGCGCCCGATGCAGGCCGCCGAAATCCTCAATCGCAACGCCGAGACCTACCAGGATCAGGCCTTCAAGCTGCTTGATCCCCAGCGCACCGAGGTGCGGCGCAACAGCGAGTGGCTCGGTGAGATGTCCTTCGGCGACGTGATCCACCTCGCCTCGAACTTCACTGTCCAGCAATTCAGGGAGCGCGACACATTCAAGAACAGGCTTGACGGCGGACAACCCGTCTACGTGCACGAGTTCATGTACGGCTTGATGCAGGGCTACGACGCCGTCGCGCTCGAGGCGGACATCCAGCTCGGCGGCACCGAACAGACCTTCAACATCATGTGCGGCCGCACCCTGCAGGAGCGGCAGGAACAGAGTCCGCAGGTGGCGATCCTGACGCCGATCCTGGTCGGCACTGACGGCACCCAGCGCATGTCGAAGAGCACCGGCAACTACATCGGCATGGACGAGCCGCCCAACACGCAGTACGGCAAGGCGATGTCGATCCCCGACGACGTGATCGTCCGCTTCTTCGATTACGGCACCAACATTCCGGATGACGAAGTCGACCAGATCGAGGCCGATTTGAATTCGGGCACATTCAAGCCCATGGACGCCAAGCGCCGCCTGGCCCGCTCAATCGTCGCCGAATGGCACGGCGACGATGCCGCTCAGGCCGCCGAGGAGCAATGGACCCGAACCTTCTCCCAGCGAAGCGTCCCTGACGACATCCCCGACGCGGCAATCGAATTCGCTGGTGCCGACACTGTCGAAGTCGCCCTCCCGGTCCTCCTCCACGACATCGGAGCCGCCGCCAGCCGAGCCGAGGCCAAACGCCTCGTCTCCCAAGGCGCCGTCCGAATCGACGACGAAGTCGTCAAAGAACAGAGCGCCGAGATTCGAAATGGCGCCGTCCTCCGAGTCGGACGCCGCAAGTGGTATCGCATTGTCTCGATATAGCAGTATCGATTCAATCCGGTTACTCTGCTGCCATGGGAATCTTCAGCCAGCGGATTACAGTCAGCGACCTGACAGGCAAGAACTCCATCGAGATCGACGCAGTGGTCGATACGGGTGCCTTTTACTCAGTGCTCCCTGGTTACATGCTTCGCGAACTGGGCGTCGAGCCGATAGACCGCGTCCCGTTCCGACTGGCTGACAATCAACATGTGGATATGGAGATCGGCCACGTCTGGATCACGCTCGGCGATCGACGGCGGATCACGACTGTCGCGTTCGGTAACGACATCGGACAACTCCTGCTAGGCGCATTCACGTTGGAGGGTCTGGAGCTCGCAGTCGACCCGAAAGGGCAACGGCTCGTTCCGCTAGGCTCGCTGCCCGTCTAGGCCGAACCACTACCCTCCGACCACAACCATCGGAGGCCCATATGACCGTCACCCTCGATTGGCTCGGCTGCGCGACCTTCAGACTCCAGGTCGACGACACCGTGATCATGCTCGACGCCTACATCGACCGCGTCCCGCTCGCGCCGGACGTCGGCCTCACTGCAGCAGACATCTCCCGCGCCGATGCCGTCCTGGTCGGTCACTCCCACTTCGACCACATCGCCGGAGCCGAGGTAATCGCCGCCAACACCGGCGCACCGGTGATCGGTTCCAACGAATCGGCCCGAGTCTTGCTCGAAGCCGGCATCTCCGAAGACCAGCTCCTCCGCTCGCAGGGTGGCGAGCGTCACCGCATCTCCAGGGACATCACCGTCGAGGTCTTCCCCGGCCTGCACTCCTGCATCTGGACCCAGGGCTCCTGGGATCCCGGCAAGGTCGTCCTCGGACAGTACGGCCTCACCGAGGAAGAGCGCTGGGGCAACCGAGGCAGCATTGACATCGGTGGCTCTCTCGGCGAGCGATCCCAGGACCTCGGTTCAGAGGCCCAGAGCCAGATGACCGACCACGTCGCCAGCTGCCTCGGCTCCAACGACACCGGCGGCGCGCTCGCCTACTTGATCGACACCCCCTACGGCTCGATCTTCTACCACGACACATCGGGCTGCTGGACCGGCGTCGTCCAGAACATGCGCCCCGACGTCGCCATTGTCGCCATGGCCGGACGACCCAACATCGACGGCGAACCGATCCAGGGCTCGCTCGCCCAGTTCGTCGGCCGAATGTCCGACATGCTCCGCGCGCCGCGCATCGTGCTCGGCCACCACGACGACTGGATGCCGCCCATGACCCACGACATGACCGGCCCCGACGCGCTCGCGCCGGTCAAGAACGAACTCAATCACGTCGCCCCGCGGTCGGAACTGCTCGACATCCCCCTCGGCGGACGGATCGGCCTCTACTGATGCCCTCGCAACGACCAAAGTTCGGCCTGATCTACGACTTCCGCAACCCGCCCCAGTGGCGCAAGCCCTGGGCCCAGTTCTACGACGAACTCCTCGACGAAATCGTCTACGCCGAGCAACTCGGCTACGACCACATCTGGATCACCGAGCACCACTTCATCGACGACGGCTACACGCCGTCGGTGCTGCCGATCGCCGCGGCGATCGCCCGCCTGACGAGCCGAGTCCGGATCGGCACCTGGGTCCTCCTCCTCCCCCTCCACAATGCGATCCGCGTCGCCGAGGACGCCGCCACCGTCGACATCCTCTCCAACGGACGCCTCGATCTCGGCGTCGGACTCGGCTACCGGATCGAAGAGTTCGACGGCTTCGGCGTCAACCGACGCCACCGCGCCTCGATTATGGACGAGTCGCTCGAGATCATCACCCGCACCATGGCCGGAGAATCTGTCACCCTCGACGGTCGCCACTACCAGGTCAAGGACGTCCAGGTCACACCGCCGCCGATTCAGCAGCCCTTCCCGCTCTGGGTCGGCGCACGCTCAGAGGCCGCCGCCCGACGCGCCGCCCGATTCAAGGCCAACCTGATGATCGTCGCCGACCGCCCCGTTTACGACGCCTGGGCCGACGCTCTCCGCGAACAGGGCGACGACCCCGACGACTTCGACGTCCTGCTCTCCGCCGGCGGCTATGTCAGCGACGACCCCGACGCGCTCTGGGAGGAGCTCAAACCGCACCAGCGCTACCTGCGCGACACCTACGGCAAGTGGTACAACGACGCCTCCGACCTCGGCGAACAGGATCCCCTCGGCCAATTCCTGCACCACACCGACGAAGACCTGCGCGCCCGCTTCGTCGCCGGCACGCCCGACGACGTCGCCGCCGCCATCGACCGAACCCTCGACTGGATTCCCGCCGACCACATCATCACCTCACCCGTCCCGCCTGGCGCCTCCCGAGACCTCGCCCGCCGCAGCATCGAACTCTTCGCTCAGGAGGTCATCCCCAGGTTCCGCTAACGCGGAACGGACATCAAGATTCGGTAACATGGCGATGCAATCCAGAGCAACCTGAGGATGGGGAGGACGAGATGAAGGTCAAGATCGACGAAAGCCTCTGCGAAGGCCACGCCAAGTGCATGGAAGCCACCGAAATCGTCTTCGAAGTCCGCGACGACGACCTCTCCCACGTCCTCGTCGACACCGTCCCCTCCGAGGAAGAAGCCAACGTCCTCCGAGCCGTCCGAACCTGCCCGCGAGCCGCCATCTCGGTGGAGGACTAGTCAGCCTCCTCGGAATCCTTCACCGTCACAAGAAGCTTGGCGATCTCAGCGCCTTCAGGCAGATTGACTCTCCGGGAGAACACGTCAGGATCGACATCTGAGACGTGCCAGAGGATCGCGTCCAATTCGTTCCCCGCGGGATCGACGAATGCCAGAACTATGTCCCGGAGTTTGACATCGGTCGTCGCTCTCAAGCTGATGTACGCATCAGACGGCCAATAGTCGGTTCCTCCATCGTTGACCAACCCCGGGCAGGGCTCGCGTCGAAACTCCGTTGCCTGCAGCAACTCGAAACCCTCGGGCGCCTCGAACTCGATCTGCATCGTCGACAGGGGTGAAGTCGGCCTCTGTGGTTCGACACAGACAGCATCGGGAACTTCGTCGGAGCGATACTCCACGATGAATATGCGACCGCCAAAGCCGCACGTTTGCAGCGCTTGGTGTTTGCCGTCTCGGATAGAGGTCTTGCTCGGCGAGTCGATACCGGCAAGATAGATCGCGTACATGACGTCGTAGCGCTCCGACGCTCGAACGTTGCAGATCCAGCCGCCGAAATCCGGTTGCGTGGTGCTCAAGTAGATCGGCTGCTGCCTCAGCGCGACCGAGCCGAACAGCGGTGGGCCGTCTGCGTTCAGGACCGGCATAGCTCGTGCGGCGCGCAGGGACTTGATTGAGCGCACGACCTCAGCCGACCGCAAAATGCGATCGCTGGCAAGTGAGATGCCGAGAACTTCACGGCTGCATGGATCTAGTATCGGACCGCCGGCTCGGTACCAGCCTCCACCTAACGGGAAGAAGAATGAGCGATCGTCCACCTGGCTGATTCGACTCAGACTAATCGTGAAACGGCTCGCGTCCCCCCAGGGATAGCCGACCAACACCTTCGTCGACTCTTCATCCAGCTCGTCCATTTCATCAATCCCGACCGCTGAACCCAGCAGAGAAGCATCAGTGTTTCCGATCACTTCCAGCAGCGAGAGTCCGTTTCGGTCGTCTGTTGCTACTTGGACAACTGGGAATACGGCGTCCTTCTGTGCCACAATCCCCCAGGGAAGACCTTCAGGAAACAACGGTGCAGGCGCGACGAATTGGCGCCGACCGATGTACACGGCCGTTCCTTCGCGACTCACCGTTGACAGCTGCCAGGCAGCGTCGCTCACATCCTCTGTCAGGGCGCAGCTATAGCCCACGTTGTCGGCCAGTCCAATCTCATCCGGCAGCTGCTGCCTTCCGATCGGCGCAGTCCACGAGGCAACGGACGACTGATACCACCTCCCTGGCACCGCACGATCCAAAGCCAGCGCGTGCTGGTCGGGACAAACATGCTGCGATTCATCCGCCATCAGGCAAAGCCGCGCCGTGTTGGTCTCGCTCTCAATCAACACCGACACCCGAGCAGACACCGGCAGCATCGGCGCTGGATCCGTCGGCTTCACGATTCTGACCCGATGCCAGATACCTCTGTAGCGATCACGCAGCTCGATTGACCCCGGGACGACACCGTCAGGTATCTCAAGCGGCCAGGTGAGCGTGCTCGAATCCTGCGAAAAGGAATTGAGATTGTTCGGATGACGCACCCGCGTGCCGTCTTCACCGATGATCGTCACCTCCCACCCAAACTGATCCGGACTGTTGAACCCGACCTCAACCTGATGGGTCAACTCGTCAGGGCAGTTCGTCGTCGCGCCAAGCTTGGTCACCCGCACGCTGCCGAAAGACTCGACGGAATCATGCAGAACCTCGGTGACAAGGCCCTCACCTCCGAGCACGGTACGTGGAACCCAGAAACAGATGTCAGGCACCCACTCTGCGTCGGCGCCATCCGGCGCAATGAACCCAACAACTCCAGGATTCCCCCAGCCCCCGCTGCATCTATCACCGTAGTGTTGAGGTCCCGTCAAGCGTTCGGGCCTCAGCAAGACATTGACATACCATTCAGAGCTGCGCCGACCCGCGTAGCCGACCCAAAAGTCGCCGTCTGCCCCGCTGCAATCAACGTCATCGGGTGGAGTCCGATCAAAGTGCCAGATCATCCAACCCGGAGGCAAGCGGTGCGAATCGGGGATGTTGGTAGGCGCATCGGGCCAACGAGGCTCCAGGTCTTCAAGAGCGCGGAGCAGGGCAGTCCCAGAGTGAGAGAAATTCCGAGCCCGGTTGCCCGCCCAGAGCACGCCCAGGACATCGCCGCAAGCATCGAACATCGGCCCGCCGCTGTTTCCTCCTCGGCTGGCGCTCGTGGTCAGAATCTCGTCCTCCCACACTCGCGACACGATCCCACCCAGTGAGACTGTCAGCGGGCCCGCACCCGGATAGCCGACCAGGAACACCGGTCTTCCCAGATCTGACTTCGTCGCCACCCGCAGGTGTACGACCGGAAGATCGTCAACGGTGCTCCGGTCGTACACCTGCAACAGAGCCATGTCGACATCAGGATCCGAAGCGAGCACGGCCGCCGTCATCCCCCGCTCACCGTTTGTCAGCATCACGAACGGAGGAACGCCGTCAATCACGTGGTGCGCAGTCAGAAACCGGCCGCCGCCGATATGAAACGCTGTTCCCAGCTTCGTCGTCGTTGCGACCTTCCACGTCGCGGCGAGCATCCGCTCGAAGTCCGGAATACAACTCGCTCCCGGGATGCTCGACGACAGCTCGAGGTCAGCAGGATTGACGACGAGGTCAGCGTCGATCGGAATCTCCCAGGACACCTCGCTGCTGTTGATCCAGTGGTCCAGCCGGGCAGTGGCGGGGTCGAGGGTCCGAGCCCGCGGGCAAACATCCCCCGCGTTGGCGGTGCGCAGGCAAAACTCGATTCGCCCATCGTCCCGCAGTCGCGCGACAATTCGAGCTGTCACCTGGTGCTGCGGATCGCGAAACGCTTGATCCGCGTCGGTAACGAGCAACTCACGCGCCGGATCTTCACTGTGCGCTCTCGATGGCAACAAGGCGCCAACCAGGAGCACTCCGACCAGGGCAAGGAGACAGACGCCAATGAGACGGATGGAGGCGGGCATTCGCATTGCGAGGCACAGGGTACCCGCGTCCACGGAGGCAAGAAGTCCCGAGTCGTCTTCACCGACGACGGCGAGAAATCAGTCCCCCGCGACGATCGATCCTGACCCCTACCGCACCGTCACCACGATCTTCACCGGCGCGCCGTCCCGCACCCGCACCCGCCAGGCCCGGACGTCAGCGTCGGCGAAGCTGACCACATCCCGCCTCGGGATGTAGCGCTGGTCTTCCTCGTTGTAGACCCGCACCGTCATGTCCTCGAAGTCGTGCCGACCTGTGTTTCTCAGCTTGAAGTAGTGCGTCGAGAACCACCGCGACTGCTCCAACGTCGACAGACCCGGACAATCGTCGCGCACGAACTCCCGGGCTAGCAGCAGCTCGACCCCGTCCGGCGCCTCCAGCTCCACCTCAACGGTGGAGACCGGCGAGAGCGGACGCCGCGGCTCGATGCAGACCGCCTCCGGCGGCTCGTCGGCGCGGTACTCCACGATGAAGATCTTGTCGCCAAAGTCGCACGTGGCAGGCCGGGAGCCGTCCTGCTCGTAGACCCGCCAGACGTCCGGATCATCCACGTTGGACGCATACACCGCGTAGTGCTGCTCATACCGCTCCGACGGATGAATGGCGCAGATTCGCCCCGAAAACTGCGGCTGAACCGGTCCGGCATACAGAGGCTGCCCAAGGACGGCGGCCATCCCGTGGGCAGGTGGACCATCCTGGTCAAAGTAGGGTCGCTCAGCCTCGCTGCGCATCAGCTCAAGCGATCCCGCGACCGTCTCAGCCCGCAACAGGTCGTCGCCACCAATCGAGATGCCGACCAACTCATGAGTGCACAGATCGACCAGCGGCGCGCCGTGGCGCCGGATGCCCGTCGGATCGACCCGGAACACTCGATCGGTGACGGACGTCACTTCCAGCACGGTCAGGTGGAACCGCTCGGCGTTGCCCGACGGATACGAGAGCAGATACACGTTGCCGCCGACCATGTCCTCGCCGGTGGATCCGATCCGGGCAGCGCGGCCAAGCTCGACTTCCGCCTCCGTGTCGACCAGCTCGACCAGCGCCAGGTCGTTGCGCGGGTCGCGTGCTACGCGGATCACTGCGTGCGATTGCGCACCTCGAGAGACGACACCCCAGGGCGCGCCGTCCGGAACCTGCGCTCCGTTGACGACGAACTGTCGGTCGCCGACATACACCGCCGTACCGCTGCCGGCCAAAGAGTTGAACTGCCAGGCGAAGAAGTGCTCCGGACCCTGGTATGCGCAGCTCAGGACCGGCTGACTCACATGTTGCGGCAACGCGGTCAGCTCGGTCGGCACGGTCGTGGTCCAGCCAATCGGCAACGACTCCCGCCACCGACCCACGTGTCCCGGATAGTCCACCACTCCTCCGTCCGGCGAACAATGCACACCGTCCGGCATTCGCAGGCATGTCCGCACCGCTCCGCTCTCGCCGTCAATCCTGACCACGATCTGCGCGCGTTGCTCGATGGTTGCGAACTGCGTTCCCGCCGCCGACGCTTGAGGCAGTCCCTCTCGCAACGGAAGCAACAGCCGGTTGGCGCCCAGCGCCAACCGCAGCGCGACCGGATCGAATTCCGCCGGCGCCGTCCACTCTTGCCAGAACGTGGTCACCAACCGGTCCGGAGCGCCGTCCAGGCTCGCAAACGACCGCTGTTGCCAGCGACCGACCTGCAACGATCCATCGGCGCCCACCAGAGTCGCCCCAAGGTCCGAGCCCGCGACCAGCGGATCGTCAAATGCGATCAGCAACGAGTAACGCCGCATATCGGGGCACAACGGGCCCAGTCCGTTCGTCGTCAGCCGGATCGACCCGAACGCTTGCGGGTCGTCAAACAGCACCGTGTCGACGAAGAACACGCCGTCCCCGGAACAGTCTTCTGGCAGCGCTGCAAACGGATCCACCGGTCTCAGCGCGGCGACGTACGTGTACCCGTTGTCGAAATCATCCGGTCCATCCGCCCCGCACACGCCGACCTGCCGCCAGCCGCTGCGCTCCAGATCGGCCCGCACCTCTGCCTCATCGGCAATCCCGGAGACGCCAATCCACCAGTCGGCGTCAAGCTCCGAGCAGTCCACATCCTGCGGCGGCTCCGGGCCGTAGTGCCAGACCAGTCGGTCGGCCGCCCGCAGCGTCGCGGGCAGATTCTCGGGCAGTCGCGGCATCGTCGGCCACTGGTCGCGAATCCGCTTCAGCGACTTCTGCAGCGCCTGACCCGAAAACGTGTACGCCCACGACGAACTGCCCGCCCACAACACGCCGATCACGTCGCCGCAGGCGTCGAACATCGGCCCGCCACTGTTGCCGCTACGGATCGCGCTGCTGGTCTGGATGTTGTCGTCCCAGACCTGGATCACCGTCCCGCCGCCCGAGAACGTCAACGCCTCGCCTCCCGGATACCCCACCACGTACACCGGCTGCCCCACATCGTCAGAGGTCGGCGCTCGCAGCCGCATCGCCGGAACGTCCGACACCAGCTCCGGATTCACCACCTCCAGCAGCGCCAGGTCAAACTGGGGGTCGGTCCCCAGCACGACCGCGCCAATCGTCCGCTCGCCGTGGATCAACGAAACGAACGGAGGCTTCCCATTTACCGCGTGATACGCGGTGATGAACCGACCTTCGCCGATATGAAACGCCGTCGCCCGCGACCGCGACGTTTCGACCTGCCAGGTGGCGGACAGCATCCGCTCCGCGTCAATCTCGCACGTCGCCGACGAACCAATCCCCGATCCTTCACGAATCGGGTACACGATTCGCTCAGGCTCAATCGCCGCCGTCCACTCGACCTCGCTGCTCGCGATCCAGCGATCCGTCCTCGCCCGATCCGGCCGGACGAAGCGCGCCTCCGGACACAACACCTGACCGTCCTCGGTGCGCAGGCAGAGTTCCAACCGCCCAAACTCATCAACCCGGGTCAGAATCTGCCCGCTGAACTCATAGCTCGGCTGAGCCGACCCAGGCTCCTGAGCGCTGCCGACATTGACAGCCAGAACCGCAACCCCGACGGCCAGGATCGCGACAACGACTGCTGCAGCAAACGCCAGAGGTTTGGGGAAGTGCATCCCCGCCACTGTATGTGACTATTGCGCCCGGTAGCGGACCATCTGGCGCTTGATCCCGCCGACATGCAGCGACTGAGGCACCATCTCCGGCTCGCCCGCCAACTCCAGGTTCGGCAAAATCGGCAGCAGCGCGTGGAAGATCGAACGCATCTCCCAGCGAGCCAGGTTCGCGCCCAGACAGAAATGCTCGCCATACCCGCCGAACGCGAAGTGATCATTCGGATCGCGCCGGATATCGAACTTGTACGGGTCCGCGAACACCTCTTCATCGCGATTCGCCGACGGGTACCACATCACGATTGAGTCGCCCTTGCGCAGCGTCTTCCCGCGCAACTCCAGATCTTCCGTCACCGTCCGCTGGAACTGGATCACGATCGACGTCCAGCGCAGGATCTCCTCAACCGCCGACGGAATCAACTCCGGATTCGCCACCAGGTCGTCAAGCTGATCGCGATGATCGAGCAGCGCCTTGATCCCGCCCGTGATCGAATTCCGGGTCGTCTCGTTGCCCGCTCCGATCAGCAGGCGGAAGTAAGAGGAAATCTCGCGCGGCGTCAAATGCTCGCCACCCACCTCGGCCCGCATCAGGTCGCTCAGCAGGTCGTCGCCCAGCCCGTTCGCCTGACGCTCGCGCACCAGCCCCTCGTTGTAGACGTTGAACTCCAGGTTCACCCGACGAATCGTTTGCTCGCGATCTTCACCCGGCAGCCGGAACTCCGGATCAGCCGCGCCCCCTGCCGTCTCGGTCCAGTGAAAGATCTGGCCCCAGTCATCCTCCGGCACGCCGGCCATGTCACAGATCGCGGCAACCGGCAACAACGCCGAGACTTCGTGCACCACGTCGAGCGCGCTCGTCGAGCCGCGCTCCGCGAAGTCCGCCACGATCCGGTCGGCAAACGTCGAGATGTAATTCTCCGACATCTCGGCGAAGTGATCCTCCAGCCGCTTCATCATCCGCGGCGTGAAGTGGTGCGCCACCAACCGTCGATGTTCCCGATGCTCCGGCGGATCCATGAAGATGAAGTCCGGCGGCTCCGACGGATGCCCGCCGTAGCGGTTCGCGTTGACCTCACGCCCACGCTCCGTGATCCCGACCGACTCCGTGTCGTTGATCCGCAGGATCTGCGTATTGGAGAACAACTCCGGATGCGACGAGATGTATCGAACATCCGCATGCTTCGTGATCGCCCAGAACGGCTCAAAATTCGGCCGCTGATACCAGTACACCGGAGCCTCGCGCCGCAGAATGTCCCACGCCTCCCAGGGATACCCCTGTTCGACGTAGATCGAGGTATCGGTCACGTCCAGCGTGTCAAGCGTCAGACCAGGTCGTTCAGCGGTAACCATCTCAAGCCTCCGTGGTAATCCCAATCGCCGGGACTACCACGAAGATAACGACTTCGACCGTTCCGCTGTTGAATCCCTACTGCGGTCGATACCGAACCATCTGACGCTTAATCCCGCCCACATGCAGGAACCCGATCACATGCTCCGGCTCCGCCGTCAGCTCGAGCTGCGGCAAAATCGGACGCAGCGCATGGAAGATCGATCGCATCTCCCAACGCGCCAGATTCGCTCCCAGACAGAAATGCTCCCCGTACCCGCCGAACGCGAAGTGATCGTTCGGATCCCGCCGGATGTCGAACCGGTACGGATCCTCGAACACATCCTCATCCCGGTTCGCCGACGGATACCACAGCACCACCGACTCGCCCTTGCGGATCGTCTGACCGCGCAACTCCACGTCCTCGACCGCCGTCCGCTGGAACTGGATCACGATCGACGTCCAGCGCAAAATCTCCTCCACCGCCGACGGCACCAGCGACGCATCCTCAACCAACATCCGCATCTGCTCCGGATGATCGATCAGCGCCTTCACCCCGCCCGAGATCGAATTCCGCGTCGTCTCGTTGCCCGCCGCCAGCAGCAGCACGAAGTAGCCATGGATTTCGCCCGGTGTCAGCTTCCGACCGTCCACTTCCGCCCGCAGCAGATCGCTCAGCAGATCGTCGCCCAGATTCCGCTTCCGTTCCTCGATCAGGTTGTTGTTGTAATGGAACCACTCCACCGAGATCCGCTGACTCGCCTGGCTCGGCGTCTCGCCCGGCAGCCGGTACTCCGGATCTTCGGCCCCCACCAGCACCTCGGTCCACTCGAAGATCTGGTCCCAGTCCTCCTCCGGCACCCCGCCCATCGAGCAGATCGCCGCCACCGGCAGCTTCGCCGACAGCTCATGCACCACGTCAACTGCCGACCGCGAACCGCGCTCAGCAAAGTCCGCCACCACCTTGTCGGCAAAGTCCGACACGTAGTTCTCCGCCATGTGCGCGAAGTGGTCTTCCAGCATCTTCATCATCCGCGGCGTGAAATGCCGCGCCACCAGACCCCGATGCTGCCGATGCTCCGGCGGATCCATGTAGATGAAGTCCGGCGGATCCTCCGGCTGCCCGCCGGTCCGGTTGGTCCCCGCCTCGCGCTGACGCTGCGCCGACGCCAGCTTCGACGCCTTGTTCAGACGCAGCATCTGCGTGTTCGAGAACAGCTCGGGATGCGACGAGATGAAACGGATATCGGCGTGCTTCGTGATCGCCCAGAACGGCTCAAACCCCGGCCGCTGATACCAGTAGACCGGCGCCTCCTGCCGCAGCAGATCCCATTCCGCCCACGGATAGCCAACGTCCCGGTAGCGATCCGAGTCTGTGATGTCCACCGCGTCGAGCGTCAGTCCTGGTGCGTCGGCGATAACCATGGAATCTCCCCTTCGTCCTCGTGACCGAAATGCTAGACCAGCCTCCCCATCACGCCGGCCGATAACGAACCATCTGACGCTTAATCCCGCCCACGTGCAGGAACGAGATCACGTACTCCGGATCCGCCGCAATCTCCAGTTGCGGCAGCATCGGACGCAGCGCATGGAAGATCGAGCGCATCTCCCAGCGCGCCAGGTTCGCCCCCAGGCAGAAGTGCTCGCCGTAGCCGCCGAAGGCGAAGTGGTCGTTCTCCGTCCGCGTGATATCGAACTTGTACGGATCCTCGAAGATCTCCTCATCCCGATTCGCCGACGGATACCACAGCACCACCGACTCCCCCTTGCGAATCAGCTGACCGCCCAGCTCGACGTCCTCGACCGCCGTCCGCTGAAACTGGATCACGATCGACGTCCAGCGCAGGATTTCCTCCACCGCCGACGGCACCAGCGACTCATCCTCAACCAGCATCTGCATCTGCTCCGGATGGTCCAGCAGCGCCTTGACCCCGCCCGTGATCGCATTGCGCGTCGTCTCGTTGCCCGCCCCCAGCAGCAGGAAGAAGTAGTTGTGCACCTCGTCCCCGGTCAGCTTCCGACCGTCAACTTCCGCCCGCAGCAGATCGCTCAGCAAATCGTCGCCGAACCCGGTGCGATGACGCTCCTCGATCAAGCCCTGCGTATGCCGAAACCACTGCTGCACGACTCGCTGCACCGCCTGGAACGAGTTCTCGCCCGGCTCCCAGTACTCCGGATCGTCCTGTCCCGCGAACGCCTCCGTCCACTCGAAAATCTTCTCCCAGTCCTCCTCCGGCACCCCGCCCATGTCGCAGATCGCCGCGACCGGCAGCTTGGCCGACAGCTCGTGCACCACGTCGACCGCCGAATCCGCCCCCTGATCTGCGCCATGCTCGGCGAAACTCGCCACCACCTTCTCGGCGAAGTCCGAGACGTAGTCCTCCGCCAGCTCCGCAAAGTGATCCTCCAGCGTCTTCATCACCCGAGGCGTGAAGTGCCGCGCCACGATCCCCCGATGCTGCCGATGCTCCGGAGGATCCATCCAGATGAAGTCCTGAGGATCCGAAGGATCGCCGCCATGCCGATTCGTCTGGAACTCCCGCTCCGTCTGCTGCTGCGTCAACTTCTCCGCCGTGTTCAACCGAAGCATCTGCGAGTTCGAGAACAACTCCGGATGAGCGCTGATGAACCGGATATCCGAGTGCCTCGTAATCGCCCAGAACGGCTCAAACCCCGGCCGCTGATACCAGTACACCGGAGCCTCCCGGCGAAGCAGATCCCACTCCGCCCACGGATATCCATGGTCCCGGTACCGATCCGAGTCCGTAATGTCCACCGTCTCAACCGTCAATCGAGCCGACTCTGCCAGAACCATGAAACTCCCCCAAATTCCATACGCCAAAATGCTAATGAATCCAATCCCCCAAC
>VXQZ01000029.1 GCA_009838735.1 Chloroflexota bacterium | reverse complement strand
AGCGGACCGCCGAAGTGCTCGGCGAAGGCCTCGTCGAGGTGCGTATCGCCCTCTCCGTTGTCTTGGTAGATCTGCTCCAGTTCCTCGAGGCTCAGATCCTTCGCCCAGGACCCGTAGTCGAGCGCCTGGGCGACGACGTCCCGAGGAGTGCGGTCACGCTTGAGTTCGAGGACGTGGACGCGTCCCTCGGCATCGAGGGCGAGGAGGTCGATGAATCCCCCGAACCCGGTGGGTACCTACCTGCCGATGATGAGCAGATCGGTTCCGCTCATGCGGGGATCCTCGGCGATCATGTCCTCGAGGCGCTGCTCAGAGTCCAGCGGCGACGACACCAACGGGTGCGGCCCGTCGTCGGTCATCCGCCAGATTGCCATTTCGACAGCCATCGGCCCTCCTCCCGGTCAAGCCCGTGATGTCACTGGAGTGCGCCACTCAGCCTGTGCCACCAGCGCCAATCGACGCAACTGAGGGGACTCGGCAACGGGTTCGGGTTCGACGGGGCTTGAGTACCGCTGGCGTCAGGTGTGTGTGGCGGGGAGCCTGCGGATGCGGAGGATCCAGCGCCGGCGCAGCAGCTGGACAGTCGCGATGTTGCGCTCTGGCTGTTCGGGAGGATGTTGTCCGTCAGTGGTGATTGCGCAGGTAGCTGATGATGGCCATCATCGCCTTGCAGTCGATTTCGTTGTATTTTTCGATCTCACGCATGAGTCCCACGTCGGCGAGTCGCTGTGCTTGACCGGCGGAAACCTGGTCTTGGCACCACCATGCGCCGACCATCGCTCCGAGGCCATCGGTAGGGCCCGTGTCCCAAGAGATGTCGATGTGGCCGAGGGCAGCGAGGGCGTTGGCCATTGCCTTGAGGCCGAACGCGTGGGCGCCGCGCACAACCACCGGTTCGGCCTTCACTACAAGCTTTAGGAAGTCGAACCACTCCAGACTTGACCATTGTTCAGCCTTGGCGGGGTGCCTCGCGGCTGCCGCGTTGAAAGCGGACTCCAGCGACGTCACCTCGTGCGCGGACCAGTGAAACATCCGAGGAGCGCCGTTCGCTCCGAGGCGTCTCGTGACGTCACCCATGTGGTCGATCCATGCTTCGATGACGGCCTCCTCCGATTCCTCGGTCAAGTCGTCGGCGGTGAAGCACGAGAATCGCCACTGCTCATCCTCAAGGTGTCCGCAACCGATCATGAAGATCAGCGGTAGCCCGCCGCGCTCAGGGATCGCGCTGAAATCGTCGTCCAGGTCAGTCACCGTCTCGAAGTCGACGTAGAACTCGGCATCAGCACGTTGGTGCCACTCAGTTCTCAGGGTGCCGACGCGGGCAGGCTGGACGCTCAGCCCGTCGCCTCGGTTGACGTCTAGCAGTGCCTGCAATAGCGGCTGTCTCTTCGAGCCTGTGACCCCTACCGCTGCGGGAGTCACCTCGGGATCGGTCCAGCGCAGCAGGCCGCGGGCGTTTGCCTTATCTCGGTTCGGCGCGCTGACGTACCACAGCCTGGTCAGATCCTTGCTCTCATCCACGATCAGTCCAACAGCACTCTTCCACGGGCCGTGGTCGCCCGTGGCATTCGGGCGCAGTTCGGGGACCGAGGGGTCGGGGAGCACAGACCAACAGTGGCCGTCGCCGCGCACCCGCCGCACCCACGCGGCCGCAGAGTCGGCTTGCTCGCGAAGCATGCCACGAGGAGTCGACTCGTCGTGTCCGATGGGTGCGAGCTGGTCCATGCAGTTCCCCACCCGCTGCGTCTCGCGCCTCTTGGTCTGTTTCCACCCTCGCCCGAGCAGGAAGGCGTACTGCGGCAGATGACCTTGTAATGCTCCGAGCGCTCGGTTGTAGACGAACAATTGCACCTTGTACGCCGGATTCGAGCCCGAGTTGGTCAGTCCGCCACTAGCCGAAAGATCCAGCGTCAGAAACTTGATGTCCACAACGACGTAGTGGCACTCCTTAAGTCCGAGCCCGGGAGCAGGCGCCGTCGCAAGGCAGTAGGTAGCGGCGCCGGGGAACAACCGCACCAGCACATCGCTCCGCACCAGCAGGTCTGGGAAGCCGAAAGTTCGCGACTCGACGTCTTGCAACGCCCCTCTCGCGACCAACGGCGCACGCCGGCGCATCGCCGCGAGTGTCGCCTCCACGGCCACATCGCTGCAGCGATCCCGCGCGACTCCCTCGTCGTCTGCAACCTGGTACACCTCGCCGACACCAAGTCCGCCAAGATGCTGGATCACGGCACCTTCGAATTCTCGGCCTTTGCGGGCCACGAATGAGTCGAAGTCCGTCCGCGGATCTAAAGGATCGCGTTCGAATCCTGACGCCTCGCCATGAAGGTCGAGCCAATCCAGCAGAGGATCCCTCAGCACGTAGTTCCGCATCGCTGATGCTGAGACCCAATCGACGCTTTGGTCCACGTCTAGCGACCCTCCAATCGAGCCAATGATTTATGGCGAGAGATAGCGCGCAGGCGCCTAGTGCTCGACCTCGATGTCGACGTCATCGATACATCGCTGCGGCTGCGAATGATTCGACGCCGTATGCCATTCGCCACTTCGGACCGATACGTTGGTTAGGCCACCGACCGGCATACATCGCCAGTTCTCTTCGGGCCTGCCCAGTCCGCTTGCGCTGCCCCCACCGAACTGCACAAAGAGAGCCTGCTCGCGGCCATTCTTCGTGCCGATCGCATGCGGGCACAGCTCGCGACGGCGACCGTTGTAGTCAGCGATGATCTGCTGCCTGCTCACGATCGCCTCGCGAATGAGGTTGTAGTTGTGGCTTCGGGACACGATCACTCCTTCTTGTCAGACCGCACAACGTACGGATGGGCGAATCTCGGGCCAGCGTTCGCGGGCCTGGCAGTGGGATTCGGCGGCTGCTGCTCCGTCCAGAACCTCGACGCACGCCATGCCCGAACCCACCAGCCGTGGAATCGCGGCGGGAAGCACCTCCCAGGGGGTCTCGACGAAAGCCGGACCGACGGGCCCCCGAGCTCGGCTGCCGACTGAAGCCAACGGTGCGTGATTCATCAATCGAGTCGTGCGAGGGTCGGCTCAAGGTCCGGCTCGCCTGACCGGAGCTTGCGGCGCCAGCAGGATCGCTTCGAG
>VXQZ01000025.1 GCA_009838735.1 Chloroflexota bacterium | reverse complement strand
CCCCCCCCCCCCCCCCCCCCCCCCCCCCCCCCCCCCCCCCCCCCCCCCCCCGGTTCGTTTCAGTGGAAAAATACTTCGCAGATCAGTGGTAAATCTGGTGTATGGGATGTAATCCCGATTACACTCGCGGCATCGGTTGGCAGGTCAACCGGCAAAGGAGCGAGCAAGTGAGCGAACGAAACTACTGGCAACGCATGCGGCGCAACCGGATGAGCAGGCGTGCCCTGTTGCGAGCCTCCGGACGAGCCGGTGTTGGGGCTGCGGGTCTGGCGTTGGTCGGTTGCGGCGACGACGACGACGGCCAACAGTCGGCCGCACAGGTTGCTACGCAACAGCAGCAGCAACAGGATGCGATGCAGCAACAGGCTCAGCAGCAGCAACAGCAGCAGGCCATGCAGCAGCAGGACCAGCAACAGTCCGCCGATCAGGCGGCGCAACAGGCCGACCAACAGGAACAGCAGGCCGTAGCTGACGCCGACGATCAGCAGCAGCAGGCCGCCGCGGTCCCCGAGTCTGGCATCCCCTCATACGGCGGCACGATGCGCCGAGCATCGACGATTGAAACGCACGACTACTGGGACCCACACCGAGGTGTGTTCGGACCGACCCAGTTCATGCACTCGATGCTCTACAACAACCTGATTCGCTGGAAGAACAAAGAGAAAGCGGAGATGGAAGCGGACATTTCAGCGCTTCCGGAGATTCCCGACCCGACCACATACGTGTTCAACATCAACCCGCGAGCGGCCTGGCACGATGCATACCCCACCGAAGGCGGACGCAACATCACGGCTGAGGACATCGTGGTCAACGTCGACCGCAACACGGCCGGCGTCGACTCGACGGGTGCGGAAGACGGTTCCTTCCTCGGTCTCTCGAGCTGGCGCAAGATCGCGACGGCCGATGCAGTCGACGAACACACCTTGCGCACGACGTCGGATGGCATCGATTCCACCTATCTCTCAGCGACGTTCCTGCGACCCTTCGGCTGGATGGCGGCGCCGGAAGGGATTCGCGAGTGGGGCACCGAGTCAGACGTTTGGCGCGACGACCCGACGACGCTTCGGGTCGCCGGTTCCGGTCCGTTCATCGCCGAGAGTTACGAGCCAACTGAAGTGTTCGTCGCCGGCCGAAATCCGAACTACTGGAAGGACGACGCCTGGGGCCAGCAGCTGCCCTACGTCGACCGGATGGAGTACTACAACCTGTTCGACGAAACGGCCATCGAGACCGCCGTCCGCTCCAAGGAGTTGGACGGGGCCTGGCTCAACATCAGCCGGGTCGAATCGCTGCTCAACGACTTCCCGCAGATGCAGCGCAACACGGTCGGCGGCGGATTCACGATCATGATTCGCACCAACTACAACCCCGATTGGCCGGGCGAGGACGGCGAGGGCAACCCCTGGCTGGACCGACGCGTCGCCGCAGCCTTTCATCTCGCGACCGACCGCTACCTGATGATCGACACCGTCTACCTCGGCTCGGCAAAGCCGTCGGTGCTGGAAGAGATTCCCTGGTTCTCGACATTCTGGTCGCCGAGTCAGGAAGAGATGACGGAGATTCCCGGATTCCGTGCCGACCACGACAAGGATCTACAGGAAGCGAACGAACTGATGGACGCGAGCGGTTTCCGCGACACCGGCCGTTCGATCTACCTGTTCGCCCCCGACGTGTGGGAAACGCGCTATCCCGGCATCGTCGAGACGGCCAAGAACATGTACGAGTCGGGTCTGGGCGTTGGTATCGAGATCAGCGTCGACCCATACACGATCCTGCTGCAACGCCTGGTAGACGGCACCTCTACCGGTCAGATCCCATGTTGGACCAACCCACCGTCCGACCTCGACCCCACCAGCTACTGGCTCAACGGCCGCGTGCCGGGCGGTTCGGCCAACTTCTACAACTACGAGAACCCTCGCGTGACCGAGATCGCCGAGGAAATGAAGATCACCCTCGACCTCGAGGACAAGGGCGTCCTGGCAAGGGAGATGGTCGAGTTGCAGCTAGGCATCCACCCGGATTACGGCTGGGAATCGCTCTCGCCGGGCCTGGGCGTGATGAACCCGGTCTCCAACGAGGCGTCGTGGCCGTGGTACCACGTGATTCCGGATGGCTATCAGTTTGCCCACCAGGGTCACAAGATCGTCGAGGAGCTGTGGCTCGACACAGCCCACGAGGACTACCCCGCCTAACTGCCGAACAAGCACCCGACTGCGCAGCGATGCTTGCTGCGCAGTCGGGAGACTCTGAATCTCCTCTGTCCGGCACGGATAACGACCCAGAAATCGCTTAGACTCTGCCAAGCCGGACGCAGTGCGCGAGTCGGCGCCCGCCGATCAGCAGCAACCAGGAACAGCGATGCAGCGATATCTCCTCCAGCGCATTCTCCTGGTCATCCCCACGCTCTGGTTGGTTGTCTCGCTGCTCTTCCTTGCGCTTCGCGCCCTGCCGGGCGACTTCGTCACGCGTAAGCTCGCCAATCTGGAGAACCAGGGCGCCGAGCAGCGGGAGTCGGAGATTGTTGGGTACATCGAGGTCGAGGAAACAACGCACCGCGTGATCTCCGGCGACACGCTGGAGTCGATTGCCGCGGAGAACAACACCACCGTCTCGGAGATCCTGGCGACGAATCCCGACCTCGATACGTCGGGTGGCTTACGGCCCGGCACCAGAGTGGCCCTGATCCCTGGCCGGTTGCTGGAGACGATTGCGATCGCGCAGAAAGTATCACTGCCTGAAGAAGCCCAGCAGGGCGCGCAGTTGCTGATTGATCGCAATCCTGATATCGAGTTTCCCTTATATCAGGGCAAACCATATGCGGAGGCCGGGACACTCCTGACGATCCGCACGAGCCTCACGCTGGAGGAGTGGGCGTACGTCAACCGGGTTGAGGCGGGCGACATCCTGGCCGTCAATCCGACCGGTAGCCCGAGCAATGCCGACGGCAGCTTGACTGCCAATACGCAGTTGGCGCCAACGGCGCTGGTGATCGCCGAGGAGGGTGACACACTGGAAGGGATTGCGGCCGCCTTCGGGCGCAACGTCGATGACTTGACCGACGCGAATCGCGGAGTCGATGCCGCTGAACCGCTCGAGGCCGGCAGGGAGATCCTAATCCCGTCGGACAAGATCGTCTCACCGACGACAAAGATCACCGAGGCCAATATCCGGCATCGACTTGGGATCGACAAGCCGCTGGGCACGCAGTACATCGATTTCCTCTGGGAGACAGTGCGGCTCAAATTCCGTCCGTCGTTCCAGACTCAGGAGGGCTCGCTGGACATCTTCCTGCGCGCGCTGCCGCGCACGCTGCATCTCAACGTGTATTCCTTGATCGTGGCGCTGATCATCGCGTTGCCGGTCGGGATTCTCTCGGCCATGCGGCAGGACCAGCCGCTCGACTACGCGCTGCGCGGCTTCGCCATCCTGGCGCTGGCGGCGCCCTCGTTCTGGATTGCGACCATGCTGATCTTCGTCGTCACACCCGGCGGCATCTCCGAAGGAGGCATCTGGTCGATTCCGCTGACATCCGAGGAGGCGCGTTCGGTCTTTAGCTCCTTCACTGGCGCGCTGGCGCTCTATTCGATTCCGGCGGTCGCCGGAGGGATTGCGGCTGGGGCCGGTCTGATGCGGATCACCAGGTCCGAGTTGCTCGAGGTCCTGCGTCAGGACTATGTGCGTACTGCATGGTCCAAGGGTCTGCGCGAGCGCACGGTGATCCGACGCCACGCGATGCGCAATGCGCTGGTCAACGTGATGAGCGTGCTCGGTCTGCAGATCGCTGCGCTCGTCGGCGGCAACATCATCCTCGAGCTGCTCTTCAACATCCCCGGGATCGGTCTGCTGCTGATTCAGCGGATCAACCAGGCTGACTTGCCCGTCGTGCAGACGATGGTGTTCTTCTTCGCACTCTTCATCATCATCGTCAACATCATCATCGACATCTCCTACGCGGTGATCGATCCGCGTATTCGATACACGTAACCGGGTCGAGCGGGAGACGCATCATGAGCGACGAACGTCAGACGACCGCCAGGGAACTGGAAGAGTTCGCGCAGGCTCAAGGTCTGCGCGTTGAAGAACGCACCACGCTCCAGTTGGTCACCAGAGCGCTGATTTCGTTCTTCAGGACCAAACCCCTGGGTGCCGCAGGTCTCGTGCTGGTCGTTCTCTGGTCGATCATCGCGGTCGGCACGGTCGGTTCCGGCGGCGGCTGGCTCGGAATCGGGCGCTACGACTCGCAGGATGTCTTCAAGATCGCCAGCTCCAGTTTCGCGGACGACAAGATGGCCAACGCCCTGGACGGTGAGCCGGCCGACATCTCCGACGCCAGGCTGCGGGAGCTGTTGCTCGCCCCTGAGGTCTACGGAGATCTCGCCCGGGAGTCCGGCGTACTGGACGACATGCTCGCCTACGTCGAAGGCCTGATTTCCTCTGGAACTGTGCTGACCCACCTGTCGGAGGACATCGATCCAGCTCAGATCGAGATCGCCAACGGCACGATCACAGATGTCGACGACCTGCTCGCGACCGGAACCAACACGCCATTGACGACCGCCTCGCTACAAGGGCCGTCAGCGAAGCATTGGTTCGGCACCGACCGAGCCGGACACGACCTGTTCTCCCGCGTCACGGAAGGTGCGAGGCTATCGCTGTACATCGGGTTCTTCGCGACGCTGATTGGCGTGGTTGCCGGTACGGCGCTCGGACTGATTGGGGGAGGGCTAGGCGGCAACATTGACCTGGCCATTAGCCGCCTGGTTGATGCGCTGCTCTCGTTCCCGCCGATCGTGCTGCTGCTGCTTCTGCGCTCGGTCACCGAGCCTTCGGCGATCTGGGTGACACTCGCGCTCTCCGTACTGGCGATCGCGCCGGTGCAGCGAATTGTGCGAGGCGCCGTGATCGCTCTTCGCGAAATGCCATTCGTCGAAGCGGCCCGCACGGTCGGCGCGACCAACGCGCGGATCATGATGCTGCACATTCTGCCCAACATCGTCGCGCCGCTGATCGTGATCTTCTCGATCACCATCGGCGCCTTCATCCTGGCCGAGGCCGCACTCAGCTTCCTTGGCCTGGGCACGCTCGACGTGTCCTGGGGCAAGATGATCGCCGACGGCCGCCAGTTCATCGTCCAGTCGCCCTGGACCTCGCTCTTCGCAGGTCTCGCCCTGACCAGCCTCGTCTTCGGCTTCAACGTCCTCGGAGACGCCCTGCGTGACGTCTTCGATCCAAGGCTCCGCGGCAGCCGCTAGCTTCTGCCGACCCCGCCGAATCCTGGCGACGGATCGGTTCACGGATGCGTGGCGCTCTCTGGAAACGGTCTTCCAATTTCGGGTAGACTTGCGCAACGATCAGCGGCAAACCCCGTTCTGCTGAGAAGGAGTGAGAGCGATGAGTGAGCACAACTATTGGCAACGAATGAAGCGCCAGCAGATGAGCCGACGTGCGCTCCTGCGAGCATCGGGTCGGGCCGGCGTCGGAGCGGCAGGTCTGGCGTTGGTCGGCTGTGGCGACGATGACGACGACGCGCAGCAGCAAACCGTCGCGCGACAGCAGGCGCAGCAACAACAGCAGCAACAGGCCATGCAGCAGCAGGCTGCCCAGCAGCAGCAACAACAGCAGGCCATGCAGCAGCAAGATGCGCAGGAGCAGCAGGCCGACCAGGCCGCGCAGCAAGCCGACCAGGAAGAGCAGCAACAGTCAGCCGCCCAGCAGCAACAGCAGCAGGCGCAACAGGCCGCCGCCCTGCGCACTTACGGCGGCACGCTGAAGTTCTCCACCCCGGCAGCCACCCACGACTTCTTCGACCCGCACCGAGGCGTGTTCGGTCCCACGGTCTACTGGATGGGGTTCTACATGAACTACCTCATCCGCTGGGCAAACAAAGAGAAGGGGATCATGGAGTCGGACATCGCTTCCTTGCCGGAGCTGCCCGACGAAGAGACCTACATCTTCAACATCGACCGTGGCGCGACCTGGTGGGACCGCTATCCGACCGAGGGTGGCCGCATGGTCACGGCGCAGGACATCGACATCAACTTCGATCGACAGATCGCTGCGCTCGATGCCGACGGCAACCCAGACGCCCGCTTCCGCGGCCAGGACGCCTTCCGCAAGACCGTGATGAAGGAGGTCGCGGACGAACAGACCTTCATTGCCCGCACGGATGGGCCCGACGCCACCTACCTCGGCGGCACCATCCTGAGGCCCTTCTCGTGGTTTACCTCGCCGGAAGGCATCCAGGAGTTCGGTAGCCGCTGGCGCGACGAAACGGCGAACATCGAGCTGTCATCGGGTTCCGGGCCCTTCATCCCGCTCAGCTACGACCCTGATATCGGCACCTACCTCGAGCGCAATCCCAACTACTGGAAGACCGGCGCCGACGGTCAGCAACTGCCCTATCCCGACGCCGTCGACTTCGTCAACCTGACCGACCCGACTGCGGTTGACGCCGCCTATCGCGGTCAGCAGATTGACATCGGCGGATTCCCACTCTCGTCCGTGCAGGTGGAGGAGCTGAACGCCGACTTCCCCGACCACCCCTTTGCCGAGGGAGCGTTCGGTTACACGATCGTCACCGTTACCGGTACGTACGAACCGGGCTGGGAAGGCTCCGACGGCCTGGGCAACCCCTATCTCGACCGGCGCTTCGCCTATGCGATGCACGTTGCGGTCGACCGCGACCTGCTGATCGACGCGGTCTACCTGGGCGCGGCGAAGCCGTCCGGCACGCACTACTGCCCCTGGTTCTCCACCTATTGGACGATCCCGGCCGACGAGTTGCGTCAGTTCCCGGGCTACCGAATCGATCGCGAGGCCGACATCCAGCTCTGCCGCGAACTGATCGACGCGTCCGGCTTCGACACGGACCGAACCGTCACCATTTACATCCCGGATATCTGGGAGACCACCTACCCCGGTATCTCCGAGACCACCCGCAACATGTACAGCGAGGCAGTGGGATTCAACGTCGAACTCGACCTGCAGCCATACACGGTCATGCAGGACCGCTTCGACAACAAGACCTTCCCCGGCCGAGCGCCGACCTGGACCAACCCGCCGGCCGACCTCGACCCGACCGCGCAGTTCGGACTTGCGCTCAAGGTCGGCGGCGCCTCCAACGTCACGCAGTACAACTACAAGCCGGTTGAAGACATCATCGACAAGATGACCGTCACGCTCGACACGGAGCAGCGTCGCGACATGGCGCGCGAGGTCCAGCGGATCGGCCTCGGCGTCGACGAGGGCGGCGGCTACCCGAACAGCGAGCACGGTCTCGATGGCATCTTCAGCTGGTTCGGCGTGATGAACGGCGTCGTGCCGACAATCTGGTGGCCATACGTCAACCGCGACGAGGACACCTGGCAGTTCGCGCACGACTCGCACAACCACGACGAAACCTGGCTCGACACGACTCACCCGCAGTACCCGGCCTAGGCCGAGCAGCGGGCTGGAGCCTGGCGAACGCGGGGTTCCGCACATTCAGTGCGGTTCCCCGCATTCGTGGCAGTGCCGCCTTAGGCGGCGTTGCCGGAGCAGACAATGCAGAAGTACCTCATCCGCCGTCTCCTGCTGGTGATCCCGACCCTCTGGTTGGTCATTTCGATGCTCTTCCTCGGGGTCAACCTGCTGCCCGGTGACTACGTCACGATCAAGCTCTCGAATCTCGAGGCCTCCGGGGCGACGACCCAGCCGGCTGACATCATTGGTGAGGTTCAAACCGAACGAACCCTGCACCGCGTTGTCGCCGGTGACAGCGTCGATTCCCTGGCGCTCTTCTACCAGGTAGCGCCCGAGGAGATTCTGGCGCTGAATCCACGGATCAAGCAGGACAGTGAACTGATTCCGGGTTCAAGCATCATCATCATCGACGGCCAGTTGCTGTCCGTGATCGCCAGACGAGAGCGACTCTCGCTTCCCGAAGATGTCGACCAGGGTGTTGACCTGTTGATCGCACGCAATCCGGAGATCGATTTCCCAACCTTCGCCGGCCAGCCGTATGCACCCTCCGGCATTTCACTAAAGCTGCGGGACAGCACGACGATCACTGAACTGGCCCAGGTCAACCGAGTGAAGCCCGAGGACTATCTGAACGTCAACCTCGTCGGCACCCCGTCCAACCCGGACGGCGAGCTGACCGCAGAAACGTTGCTGCTCCCGGGATCGACGATTATCGCGCCGACTCGAGAGATCACCGAGTCGTCGGTCAAGCATCGACTCGGTCTCGACAAGCCCCTCGGCATTCAGTACGTGGAGTTCATCTGGGACACGGTCAGACTCAAGTTCCGGCCCTCGTTCCAGACCAATGAGCCCTCCATGGACATCTTCCTCCGCACGCTCCCGCGCACATTGCACCTCAACGTCTATGCCTTGATCGTGGCGATCATCGTGGCCCTGCCGGTCGGCATCTTCTCGGCGATGCGCCAGGATCGCTTGCCCGACTACCTGCTCCGCGGCTTTGCCATCTTCGCACTCGCCGCTCCCTCGTTCTGGGTCGCGACCATGCTGATCTTCGTCGTCTCGCCCGGCTCACTCTTCGAAGGAGGCCTGTGGTCGATCCCGCTGGCCGAGGAGGAAGCGCGCAGCATCTTCACCTCGGTACCTGGATTCTTCGCCCTCTATACGATTCCTGCTGTGGCCGGAGGCATCGCCGCTGGAGCCGGACTGATGCGCATCACGCGCTCCGAATTGCTTGAGGTCCTGCGCCAGGACTACGTCCGCACTGCCTGGTCGAAGGGACTGCGCGAGCGACAGGTCATTCGCCGTCACGCGTTCCGCAACGCGCTCGTGCCGGTGCTCAGCGTCTTCGGACTCCAGGTCGCCGCCCTGGTCGGCGGCAACATCATCCTCGAAGTGCTGTTCAACATCCCCGGCGTCGGTCTCGCGCTGTTGCAGCGGATCTACCAGGCCGACACTCCTGTGATCGCCACGATGGTCTTCTTCCTCGCGCTCTTCGTGATCGTCGTCAACATCATCATCGACATCAGCTACGCGCTGATTGACCCGAGAATCCGTTATGCGTAACCCGGCTGGAGCCTCAACATGAGCGAGCCTTCGGCCGACGCCGCGACCGTCGAGGAATTCGCAGCCTCGCAAGGGCTGCGTGTTGACGACTCCGGCGGATTCCGAGGCGCTGTCCGTTGGTTCGTCGGGTTCATGAGCCAGAAGCGATTAGGCGCTGCGGGAGTCTTGCTGGTCTTCTTCTGGAGCGTGATCGCGGTTGGCACGGTTGGCGACGGCGGCGGTTGGTTGGGCGTCGGCCGCTACGACTCCCGCGACGTCTTCGAGATCGCGTCGGCCACCTATGCCGACGACAAGCTCGCCAACGCGCTGGATGGCATGGACGAAGATGTTTCGGACTCGTCCCTGCGAGAAATCGTGTCGGACCCCGAGATCTTCGGAGCGGCCGCCATCGACCAGGGCGTCGCCGGCGAAATGGTCGACTACGCCCTCAATCACGTTCAAGAAGGAACCCTACTCTCCCAGCTGGTTGACGAGGAACAGATTGAGATTCGCGGCGGCACCATCCACGATGTCGATGCGTTGCTCGCCACCGGAACCGACAATCCACTCACCGCCGCCTCCCTGCAGGGACCGTCGAGCAAGCACTGGCTCGGCACTGACCGGGCCGGACATGATCTGTTCTCCCGAGTGACCGAGGGAGCCAGGCTGTCCCTGTACATCGGGTTCTTCGCCACCCTGATCGGCGTCGGTGCCGGCACGGTCATCGGACTGGTGGCCGGCTCCCTGGGCGGCACGGTCGACCTCACCGTGAACCGGATCATGGACGCGATTCAGTCGTATCCGCCAATCGTCTTCCTCCTGCTGATCGCATCCCTCACCGATCCCTCCGCGCTTTGGGTCACACTCGCCCTCTCGGTGCTCGGAATCGCGCCCACCAATCGCATTGTGCGCGGCAGCGTGATTCAAATTCGCGAGATGCCGTACGTCGAGGCGGCACGCACCATCGGCGCGTCGTCGATCCGGATCATGGTCTTCCACATCCTGCCCAACCTGTTCGCCCCGTTGATCGTCATCTTCTCCATCACCATCGGCGCCTTCATCCTCGCCGAAGCGGCGCTCAGCTTCCTCGGACTGGGTACGCTCGATGTTTCCTGGGGCAAGATGATCGCCGACGGCCGCCAGTTCATCGTCTACTCGCCCTGGACATCGCTCTGGGCCGGTCTCGCCTTGACCAGCCTCGTCTTCGGATTCAACGTGCTCGGCGACGCGCTGCGTGACGTCCTCGATCCGCGATTGCGGGGCAGCCGCTAGGTCCTGTTCACATGAATGCCGCAGCCAGCAGGACCAACACTCAACATCACTGGTCTCAGGCGGAACCAGCCTCACGAAATCGGGACCGATCCAGAGGAATCTGGACAAATCTGGACAAATCCGCACGCGTCGAGAGCGAGATCTCAGCCCGTAGCATCAAGTCAGCCCAGATGGGCCCAAATTGCCGGGCCCACTCATCTCACCCGCGAACCCTGGCTCTGAAGCGGCGACCGATCATTGTGAGACAGGAACGGCGCCGTTGGTCGGCTAGCATGGCGCTAGTCACACTGCGTGTCACTCTCTGATGTCACAATGGCATGGATAGATTCAGTATTCGAAGGGGACATCGATGGCCGACCTCTCTATCAGCGACCAAATCGTCCTGCTCGGACTCGGTGAAGACGGTGTGCTTGAGCGGCCCTATGACGGCCGGCTCGATTACGCCATCGCCGGCGCGTCGCTGCTGGACCTTTCGTTCCTCAATCGGATCGATACCGACCCCAATCGCCTGTTTATCATCTCGGCCGACGCCACCGGCAATCCGCTGCTCGACAGCGTGCTGCACCAGATCAACTCTGGACCGCCGAATCAGCCGATTTCCTACTGGATCTCGGAGATTGCGCGATACGCCCTCGTTCTGCGACAGCAGATTATCGAAGACTTGAGCGATCGCCGCATCATCCAGCGTGAAGCCGGCCGTCGGTTGATTGTCCTCAAGTCCGAAAAGTTCCCGCCGGTCGACCCTCAGGTCGTGCGTGACGTGCAGCGCAAGCTGATCGACTCGTTGCTCTCCGACGAAATCCCCGACCCGGAGACGGTGGCCCTGATCGGTCTGGCCCGGGCCAGCCGATTGCTGGAGCTGTTGCTGCCGCGTGAGTACCTGGAGCGCGTCGAGGCGCGAATCGAACAGCTCGCCCGCATGGACCTGATCGGCATGAGCGTTAACCGCACGCTGGACGAGATCCAGGCGGCCGTCGCCCTGGCAGTGCCGGGACTCTAAACGCCGAGTCGGTTCCTCGCCACAGTTCGGCACCGGAGGCCGCCATGGATTGGCGCGACACACCTGAGCAGGCCGCCTTCCGAGGTGAGGTCTCGACGCTCATCGATCAACGGCTGCCTCAGCGCTATCGTGACTTCGCCGCCCGCGGCGCCATGCCAGAGCGAGCCTGGGAGAACGACCGCAAGTCCGACGACCCGGTCGCGCTCCAGGCCGCCGTCGACTGGCACAGCGCGCTGGCCGAGCGCCACTGGGTCGCGCCGCACTGGCCCTCCGAATACGGCGGCGGCGGACTCTCGCCGATGGAGCAGTTCATCTTCAACCAGGAGGTCGCCGAGGCCGGCGCACCGGCAGTCGGCGGGTCGGGCGTGCACATGCTCGGGCCGACACTGATCGTTCACGGATCGGACGAGCAGAAGGAGAAGTACCTGCCGCCGATCCTCGACGGCGGCGTGACGTGGGCGCAGGGATACAGCGAGCCGGGCTCCGGCTCAGATCTCGCCTCACTCACCACCCGAGCCGTCCGCGACGGCGACGATTTCATCATCAACGGCCAGAAAATCTGGACCTCCGCGGCGCACACCGCCGACGCGATGTTCGCGCTGGTCCGCACCGATCCCGACGCGCCCAAGCATCGCGGCATCTCGTTCGTGATGATTGACGACATCAAGACGCCCGGCATCACCGTGCGACCGCTGATCAATATCAACGGCGACCACTACTTCAACGAGGTCTTCTTCGAGGATGTCCGCATTCCCGCCAACAACCTCGTTGGCGAGCTCAATCGCGGTTGGTACGTCGGCATGACGCTGCTCGACTTCGAACGCTCGAACATCGGCGGCGCCGTCGCCGCGCGACGACAACTGCACCAGCTGATTACGCACATCCAGAACAACGATCAGGGCGCCCGGGAACGCGTTACCCCTGAGTTGCGCCAGGAGATCGTCGATCGCTACGTTGAGACCGAGACGCTCTACCAGTTCAGTTTCCGCATTATCTCCATGCAGTCGGCCGGCCTGGTGCCGAACTACGAAGCGTCGACGGCCAAGCTCTTCGCCTCCGAGCTGAGCCAGCGCCTCGCCCTGACGGCGACCAAGGTCTTCGGCCTCCACGCCCAACACTGGAGCGACTCGCCGCCGGCCAGCACGTTCACCCGCAACTACGTCGGCATGGTCCCCGCCACCATTCGAGGCGGAACTTCCGAAGTCCAACGCAACGTCATCGCAACCCGCGGCCTGGGCCTGCCGCGGGCCTAGCTCGCCTTCGAACTTCCAGCGACCTGCCCATATCATCCTCTGAGATGTGGCAGGGCAGGACTTTCCAATGAGCCAGAACGAACACCTCCTCGACGGCGTCCGTGTGATTGAAATCGGCGACGAAATCTCCGCCTACGCGGGCAAGCTACTGGCCGGACTCGGCGCCGACGTGATCAAGATCGAGCCACCCGAGGGCTGCCCGACCCGCAACATCGGTCCGTTCTATCAGGACGAGCCCGGACCGGAACGGTCGCTGTTCTGGTGGCACTACAGCATCGGCAAACGTTCGGTGAAGCTCGACCTGGAATCGGAAGAAGGCCGGACGACCTTGCTGCAACTGCTTGCGACCGCCGACCTCTTCCTCGATGCGCGGCCCAGGACTGGATTCAGCCAGTTCGGACCCAATGAAGACGCCGTCCGCGCAGCGAATCAGGATGTTGTGATCGCTCGGATGTCGCCGTTCGGCGATTCGGGACCCTGGGCCGACTATCGGGGTTCGGATCTGGTCCACCTGGCGCTGGGCGGGCCGATGATGAACTGCGGCTATGACCCGCAGCCCGACGGCACCTACGACACACCGCCGATCGCGCCGCAGATGTGGCAGGCCTACCACATCGCCGGCGAGCTGACCGTGATGAACGCGATCGGCGCATTGATCGATCGGGGTAGGTCGGGTCGCGCGCAAACGCTGCACACCGCCGTCCACGACGCGGTTGCCAAGAACACCGAGCTCGACCTGATGAGCTGGGTCTACCGCCGAGCCCGGTTCTATCGCCAGACGTGCCGTCACGCGATGGAAGAGGTCTCGCCACTGCCGATGATTGGTCCGACCAAGGACGGCCGTTGGGTGATGGCGCTGCCTCGGGGACGCTCGCAATCGCTGATCGACTTCCTCGACAGTTACGGCATGGCCGCCGACCTGAACGACGTGCCAGCCGAGTCCGGCGGAGCGAACACGCGCTCGCGGGGCGAAACCGCCGCCCACTTGCAGGAGGTCTCGCAGAGGCTGATCCGCAAGTTCCGGTTTGAGGACGTGCCCTGGCGAGACGCGCAGGATCTCGGGCATCTCTGGGCGCCACTGCGCAAGCCGCACGAGAACGCTCTTGACCCTCATTGGTGGGAGCGCGGCAGCTTCGCCAGGGTCGAACATCCCGAGCACGAGGCGGAGTTCGTCTACACGTCGAGCAAGTGGGTCTCGTCGGAGACATCGTGGAAGGTGGGACCACGGGCACCCTTGCTCGGCGAGCACAATGACGAGATCCTGGCCGAAATCAAACCTCCACGGCCTGGAGAAGCGTTGGGAGGAGATGGAGCGAGCCCCCTCAGCCGCTCTGCGGCAGCTCCGCCTACGGGGGAGCCCTCGCTGTCGCGCTGGGGCACGCCGTTTCCGCTGGAGGGTGTTCGGATTCTCGACTTCACCTGGTGGCTCGCCTCTGGCGGCGCGCCTCGATTCCTGTCGGCGCTGGGCGCGGAGGACATCAAGGTTGAGTGGCATCAGAACATGGACCTGCGGGTCGGTATGGCGCAGTTCCCGCAGGGCGGCAAAGCGGCTCGGCAGGCGCTCGGCGTCAACGATGATCGGCTGCCGCCCGACAACTCCACGATCAACCGCTCGGGACAGTTCAACGACTTCCACGCCGGACATCGGGGACTCTCGCTCAACCTCCGTGACCCACGCGGGCTCGAGATTGCCAAGCAGCTCGTCGCGGTCAGCGACATCGTCGCCGAGGGATTCTCGCCCGGCGTGATGGAGCGCTGGGGCCTGGGTTACGAGGTGATGAAGGAGATCAAGCCGGACATCATCTATCTGTCTCAATCGGGCATGGGCCAGGTTGGGGTGTACGGCCGCTACCGAACGGTTGGACCGATTGCCGCTTCGTTCGGCGCGGTCTCCGAGCTGTCGGGACTGCCCGAGCCATATGCGCCGGCAGGCTGGGGCTACAGCTACCTGGACTGGTTCGGCGCGTACAACCTGGCCAACGCGATGATGGCGGCGCTGTACTACCGCGACCGCACCGGCAAGGGCCAGTGGATCGACTCGTCGCAGGTTGACGCGGGCATCTATCTGAACGGCACGTCGGTGCTGGAGTGGTCGGCCAATGGGACGGTCTGGCAGCGCTATGGGAATCGTTCGCCCTACAAGCCGGCCGCCCCGCACGGCGCGTACCAGTGCCGCGACGACATCGAGTCCAAGGACCGCTGGATTGCCTTCGCCTGCTTCGACGACTCGGACTGGCAATTGCTCCGCCACGTCATGGGAGACCCCGAGTGGGCATCGTCGGAGCGCTTCGCCAGCCTGGCCGACCGGCTCGCAAACCAGGACGAGCTCGATGAGCGGATCACAGAGTGGACGCGTCAGCACGACCGCTGGGAACTGATGACCCAGTTGCAAGAGGTTGGCATCGCCGCGGGAGTCTGCCAGGACGCCCAGGACCGGCTCGAGGTTGACCCACAGCTCGCCCACCTGAACTGGCTGACCGAGGTCGAGCACACCGAGATGGGCCCCTGGCCGACGAAAGAAGTCCCGGTCAAGTGGAGCCACACCCCGCCGTTCATGGGCGGCCCGATCGACCGTGGCGCGCCGTGCTACGGCGAAGACAATCACTACGTGCTGGGAGAGCTGCTGGGAATGAGCTCGTCGGAGATCTCGCGGCTGGCCGACGACGGCGTGATCGCAGAGGGATTGACGTCGGTGTGAGCGCTACAACAACGTCGGTTGGCTAATCTCCGGCGTCGGTGCTTCGCTGGTCAGGGCATCGTTGATCGCTGCGACCAGCTCCTCTTCAGACGAGGCCAGCCGTACCCGTGGCTTCGAGAGCCATAGGTCGACATGCGCACGATCACGCTCGCGGTCGGACCATCCGATTACGACCGGCATCTCGCGTCTGATCGCTTTCTTGACGGCGTCGTGGGTGCCGCCGCTGTCGCCCGGGTCGATGGCGACGAGCACAACACCGAGCGCGCAAATGAGGTCGTTGCGCTGCATCGCCCGCCAGACGGTCCAGCCGGCGTTGGTCTCGAACTGGGAGACGGCAGTCAGATACTGCTCAAGTTCATCCCACGGCTCGATTACCGCTCGGAGTTCGCGTCGCAGTCGGAATCGCCCCAGTCCTTCGGCCAACACGGCGATGGTGTGTCCGCCTGCTTCGACGCAGGCGACATGACCGGCCATGTCGACGCCCTTTGCGTACCCGCTGACCAGATTGAAGCCCTGGTCAACGGCGAAGCGGCCCACTTCTCTAGCCCACTGAATCCCCGTTTCGCCGGCATTGCGTGAGCCGCAAAGGGAGAAGCCAGGTTCGGCAAGCGGTTGCTCGGGTCCCAGGCCGGTCAAGTCAGGGATGGAATCTCTGGCGTGGCGACGCCAAATGTCCTTGGTCGCCATGTAGGCCTCCTCACTTGAAGGGTAGATCGCCGGCGGGTTTCCGAGACTCGGCCGGAACCCAGTTTGGCCACTTGTCGATATGCGGAGGCAAGCCTTGGCAGCCCGATGCGTCCTTGCTGCCCGATAGAGCCAAGACGCGCTTACATCGGGAGACTCGCAGGGCTCTGGTGGCTTCGTTGATGGTGCAGCCGTGGCCGTACAGGTCGTCGACGACCAAAACAGTGTCCCCCGATACGTGGTCGGTCACTTCGAATGTGCCGATGACATCAGAGCAATCGTTAATGCGGCGTTTGTTCTTGCGAGCCTCGCGCTGGCTGCCACTCATACTGACAAAGGGCAGTCCGAGTAGATTCGAGACGCGCTGCGCCATTCGGTAGGCCAACCCGGAGGTGTTGAAGCCATCGTTGCTGCTCGGAGGGCAGGTGATGCGAGAAGCCTGACTATAGAGGGGATGGGAATCCACGAAGTCGGCCATTAGGTCCGCGAGCTGCCCCGCTGACCAAACATGTCCCGTGTACTTCGCGTCGCTGGCCACCTCCCCAATGTAGGTTTTGGCGCCGCTGGTGTCCTCAACGTCGGGGTTGAAGAGTGTATGGACTCCGAGTGCGTGCGAGCAGTCGGCGTCGTCTTCGATTGTCACGGATCGGGACAAGAGCTCAAGGAGTGATCGGATCTGGCTTCGCGCGTCGGGGCTGCGTGTCGCAAGGACGATTTCATTCCAGGCGTAGCCGGGCGTTACCTGGACTCCCGGCATCAGTGAGCGCTTCACTGCCATCGAGAGGTGATCCCTAAGACTCGGGGGTCTTACTTTGGCCGTATACCTCCAGTACAGATTTCTGGAAGTCTCGTTGAAGTGCGTGACACGGCCACAAGTCGGCATCTGTGCTTCCCCTCCTGTGAAAGGATAGCACACACGTGCATAATATCTGGCGTTCGACAATGCCTTGCCCCCTAAAGCGACTCGTAGAACGCGTCGATTAGGACAGTGCAGCGGGGGTCGTGGGCGACTTCGGTTCCCATTTGATTCATGGTGTAGCCGAAGCCGATGCCGGCGTCGAGGTCGGCGTAGCCGAGCGAGCCTCCCGCTCCGGGATGGCCAAATGCTCGGGGGTTGGGACCATATGGCGTCGACTCTCCGGTCAGCGCCCAGCCGAGAGCGAAGCGCGTGTTGATCCCGATGCAGGTGTCGGGGCCGTTGGTCTGCTCCTCGATGCCGCGTTTGATGGTCTCGGGATTGAGGACGTGGACGCCGTCGATTGCTCCGCCGCTGGCTGCGCCTCCATAGATGCGGGCGAGCGCGTGGGCGGTGGCGTGTCCATTGGCGGCGGGAATCTCAGCCGCTCGCCAGTCGCGGCGCGAGGCCATCGCGGGACCTCCGGGATTGAAGACCGGTGGATTGATCACGGCGACGATGCCGACGCTGTCGGGGTCGCCGAAGAGGTCGCTGGTGGGCGGGAACTCGGCGGCGATCTGCGGTTCGATCACGGTGGAGATGCGGGCATCGAACTCGGGTCCGGTGCCGATGTGGGCGTCGAGTCCGAGCGGCGCGGCGAACTCCTCACGAAAGTAGGCGCCGACCGAGCGCCCGTCGATACGCCTGATGACTTCGCCCACGAGCCAGCCGAAGGTCATCGCGTGATAGCCGTGCTTCTCGCCCGGCGTCCACCATGGTTCCTGCTCGGCGAGCGCAGACGTCATGGTCTCCCAGTTGAACATGTCCTCAGTGACGAGTTCGCGCTTGACCGCCGCCATGCCGGCCTTGTGACAGAGCAGCCAGCGGACAGGCATGTCCTCCTTGCCGCCGGCGGCGAACTCGGGCCAGTATTCGGCGACAGGAGCGTCGATGTTGAGTCTTCCTTCCTCAACCAGTCGGTGGGCGCAGAACGCGACCAGGCCCTTGGTCGAGGAATAGACGTTGACCAGTGTGTTGCGGTCCCATTCCCGCTCGCGATCGGGCGCGTACCAGCCACCCCAGAGGTCCACGACCGGTTCTCCATGGAGATAGATGCAGACCGCCGCGCCGACGTCGCCGCGCTCGGCGAAGTTGCTCTCGAACGCCCGGCGGACAGCATCGAATTGTGGTTCGTTCCAGCCGTGGATCGGAGTGGTCATCTGAGTTGTCCCTTGAAGGTGCGAGTTAGAGAGAGGCGTACACGGCGTCGATGAGGCCGATGACTCGGGGGTCTCCGCCGAGGTTGTTCTGCATCTGGTTCATCGTGTAGCCGAAGCCGATGTTGGCGTCGATGTCGCCATAGCCGAGTGAGCCGCCGGCTCCCGGGTGGCCAAAGGCGCGCGGATTAGGGCCGAGTGGCATGAACTCCCCGGTCAGCATGAAGCCGAGACCGAACCTCGTTGGGATCATCAGGCAGGTGTCGGGACCCTTCGACTGTTCGACGATGGCGTTCTCCAGCGTTTCGGGATCGATCACGTGAATGCCGTCGATTGTGCCGCCGTTGGCGGCTCCGCCGTAGAGTCGCGCCAGCGATCGCGCCGTGGCGTGACCGTTGGCGGCGGGGATCTCAGCGCCGCGCCAGCCTCGACTCGAGGTAATGTTGTCCTCGTCCGGACCTCCGATCGGCGGATTCGAGAATGCGGCCGCGCCGACGCTGTCCTCGCCCAGCAACTCGACCAGGTTGGGCGCGTTGGGATCCGCCTGCGCGTTGATCAGCGTGGATATCCGGCCGTCGAACTCCGGTCCCGTGCCAATATGCGCGTCGAGGCCGAGCGGCGCCGCGAACTCGTCCCACCAGTACAGACCGATTGAGCGTCCGTCGATCCGGCGCACGACTTCTCCCACGAGCCAGCCGTAGGTCAGTGCGTGGTAGCCGTGCTGTTCGCCCGGCGTCCACCAGGGCTCCTGCTCGGCCAGGGCTTCGCACATCGTGTCCCAGTTGTAGAGGTCCTCCATGACCAGCGGACGACGGACGGCGGCCATGCCAGCCCGGTGCGACAACAGCCAGCGGACCGGCATGTCGCCCTTGCCGGCTTGCGCGAACTCGGGCCAGTACTCCGAGACTGGGGCATCAATGTCGAGCCGGCCTTCCTCGGCTAACCGGTGGGCGCAGAAGGCGGCCAGGCCTTTGGTCGTCGAAAAGACGTTGACCAGGGTGTTGCGGTCCCACTCGCGCTCGTGGTCGGGCGTGTACCAGCCGCCCCAGAGGTCGACGACCGGTTCGCCGTTGAGATAGACGGAGACGGCCGCGCCCACCTCGCCGTGCTCGGCGAAGTTGGTCCCAAACGCCTGCCGAACTGCGTCAAATCGTGGTTCGTTCCATCCGCCGATTGGTGCCTCGGTCATGTTTGCAGTCCTTGTTCTGACTGATCGGTCGCGGTTCCGCAGGCAACGCTAGCACGTCAGATAGCGGGTAGCCTGACGGCGTCGTATCGACCTGGAGAGGAACACCTGATGCCGAACATTCCGACCGAAGCTGAAGTGATTGCGATGATGGACTCGCTGTCCAACTGGGGACGTTGGGGCGACGACGATCAGCTGGGCACGCTCAACTACGTCACGCCCGAAGTGCGCAAGGCGGCCGCTGCGCTGGTGACAGAAGGCGTGTCGGTTTCTTGCGCCTGGGACATCGAGAACACCCATCAGCCCGACCACGCGATGGGCACGCCGCAGCGCTTCATGGTCGCTACGGGTGAGTCGGCAGCGGCGGTCGCCGAGTCCGGCGTTTCGCGCATGGGCGGGGCGCTGGAGTTCTTCGGTCTCGTCTACCACGGCTACTCGATCACGCATCTCGACGGGCTGTGCCACATCTTCTGGGACGGTCAGATGTACAACGGCAAACCCGCCCACCTGGTCAACTCAGGCGGCGGCGCCACTGATCTTCCGATCACCGAGCTGCGCGACGGCATCGTCACCCGCGGCGTGCTGCTCGACATCGCCGCATCCAGGGGAGTCGACTGGATGGAGCCGGGCGAAGGCGTGTTCCCCGAGGATCTCGAGGCGGCGGAAACACGCCAGGGGGTCCAGGTTCAGGCCGGCGACGCCGTGTTGTTGCGGACGGGTTACGGCAAGCGTAAGCGCGAGGTTGGTCGAGAGCCGTTGCTGGAGACCGGCTTTCCCGGCTGGCACGTCGCCTGTTTGCCCTGGCTGCACGAGCGGGGCGCGGCCGTGATCGGCGCCGACACCGCCACCGACGTCAATCCGTCGGGCTACGACACGCTGCGTATCCCCATTCACGCAGTCGGGCTCGTGCACATGGGTCTCTGGCTGATGGACAACATGCAGCTAGAGGACGTCGCCGAGGCGGCGAATCGCTACGGGCGTCACGAGTTCCAGTTCGTGCTCAGCCCGCTGCGGATCATCGGGGGCACCGGTAGTCCGGCTAATCCGTTGGCGATCTTCTGATCGCGGTCAACCATTTGGCGTCAGGTGGACCTTGATCGACTTCGAGCCTTTGTCTTGCGCCGTCTCGAACGCGGCATTGACGTCATCCAGAGTGAAGCGATGCGTGATCAGCGAGCGCGCTTCTTCCTGATAGCTGGCCAGGATGTCCAGGGCCTGCTGGTAGTCAGCGATTCGGCCGCCGGGCGCTCCATAGGTGACCGATCCGACAACCGTAACCTCGTGCAACATGAGGTTGACCGGATTGATCGGCACGCTCTCGATGGCGAACAGGCCCAGGACGAGGACTCGACCCAGCCGCCGGACGACGTCGATTGATTGCCGGATCGTGTCGGCCTGACCTCCAACGCACTCGGCGACCAGGTCGATTGAATCCTGGGCGGCCAACTCGGCCAACCGTTGCTGGCTGGCGTCGTCCTCACCGAGTACCTCGGTCGCGCCAAGCCGTCGCGCTGCATCTTGCTGGTGCGGATGGCGGGCAAGCACGATGGTGGCAGCGCCGCCGGCCTGGGCAGCGATCTGTGCAGTCAGTCCGATTGTGCCCGCGCCGATGACCAGGACGGTTTCACCCTGGCTGACCGTGATCTGGTTGAAACCGTGGACGGCGCAGGCCAGCGGTTCGGCGAGGGCGGTGATTTCAGCATCGACACCTGCCGGTGGCCTGAAGACCGCCGACGCTGGCGCAAGCACTTCCTGCGCCATGCCGCCGTTGACGTGTAGCCCGATCAGACCGCCGGCGACCTGGCACTGGTTGTAGTGTCCATCTGTGCAGAGTTTGCACTCGCCGCAGCGCAACAGCGGCTCGACGCCAACGGTGTCGCCTTCACGAACGTGGTCAACGCCGGGGCCAACGGCGCTGACGATGCCGCCCATCTCGTGTCCAGGAGTTCGGCCGGCCTCAGGCGGCAGGTGACCCCGATAGGAGTGCAGATCCGTACCGCAGATTCCCTCGCTCAGCACCCGGACGACGACTTCTTGGTCGCCTGGCGCCAGATCCGAATCCTCGATCAGGCTCAGTCTGGCGTCGGCATTCCAGGCTGCGCGACGCATGTTCGGCTCCGAATCTTGCGAGTTACGCGTTCGGCGTGATGTGGACCTTGATGGACTTGGAGCTCTTGTCGAGCGCCGTATCGAAGGCCTCGTTGATGCCGTCGAGGCCGTACCGGTGGGTGATCAGGGATCGGGCTTCCTCGGTACAGCCGGAGAGGACTTCGAGGGCCTGCTGGTAGTCGGGCGCGCGGCCGCCGATCGCCCCGTAGGTGACGGCGCCAACCATCGTGATCTCTTTGCCGAGCAAGGTGAGGGGATTGAAGCCGGCGTTGTCGATTGCGAAGACGCCAAGCACGATCACTCGCCCCAACCGGCGGACGACATCGACAGACTGCCGGATCGTGTCGGCGTGTCCGCCGACGCACTCGGCGACGACGTCGATCGCGTCGTCGTCAGTCAGTTCCTTGAGTCGCTGCTGACCCGCTTCATCCTCACCAATCACTTCGGCGGCGCCAAGATTGCGGGCGGCTTCCTGTTGATGTGGATGACGGGCAAGCACGATCACGTTGGCGCCGGCAGCCTGGGCGGCGAGTTGAGCGGTCAGGCCGATCGTGCCCGCTCCGATCACGAGGACGGTTTCTCCCTGGCTGAGGGTGGCCATGTTGTAGCCGTGGACGCCGCAGGCCAGCGGTTCGGCAATCGCGGCGACCTCACCGTCGACGTTCGGTGGAGCCTTGAACACGGCGGGGGCGGGCGCGAAGACGTCCTGGGCCATACCGCCGTCAACGGCGATGCCGATCAGTCCGCCTGCGACCTGGCACTGGTTGTAGTGACCCGAAGCGCAGTATCCGCAGTTGCCGCAACGCAGGAGTGGTTCGACTCCGACGACATCGCCCTCCTGGACATGGTCGACCCCCGGTCCCACGGCGGCGACGATTCCACCGATTTCGTGCCCTGGCGTACGCATGGCAATCGGCTCAAAGTCGCCGCGGTACCAGTGCAGGTCGGAGCCGCAGATGCCAGCGTTCACAACCTGTACCCGCACCTCGCCCTCGCCGGGAGCGCGTTGCGGATCGTCGTGGACGCTCAGGGTTCGGTCGGCATTCCAGGCGGCGCGTCGCATTGGTCGGCTCCCATCGGTTGGCATCGGCGCAGGGCGCTGCGCTGGAAGGCTAACAGTCGGAGAGTGCCCCGACGCGGGCTGAGAGTACGCTGGCGTCCATGCGTCAGATTGCGATGCCGTTGCTCGGATGGTTGGCGATTGTTGCCATCCTGGTCGTCGCCTGCACGAGCGACGAACCTGCCGAACGACAGCAACTGCAGCAGGCGGAATCAGTCACTCAGGCGCAGCGAGACAGTGAGCCTGCCGCCCCGCAGCAGCAACGGCAACGTCAACCGGCGGACCACCCCGACAAGGACGACCAGCCTGAAGCGAGCCAGGCCGATAGCGAGCAATCTGAGACGCAGTCGGTCACTCAGGTCGAGGATGCGGCACAAGAGGGACAGGAGACCGAACCTCAAACGCAGTCAGAGGAGTCGGAGCCAGAGCAGGATGTTCAGGGACAGCAGGAAGAGGCGACAGGCACCGAGATTGTCCTGGGCGGCGAGCGACCGGCGAGATTGTTGCTTCCTCACGGCGCCGATCTGTCGCGGTCTCGCCCACTGATCGTGCTGTTGCACGGGTACAGCAGCTTTGCCATGCAAGCTGATCAGTACTTCCAGTTTCCGCAGTCGGTAGACGATGGAGGATTCGGTCTGCTGCTGCCGAACGGCACTATTGACCAGATTCGCAACCGCTTCTGGAATGCCACGCCCGAGTGCTGCGACATATTCGGGGCTGAACCGGACGACGTCGGTTACATCAAGGCGCTGATTGAGGAAGCCAACACGTATGGGGTATTCGACCAGGTCTTCGCGGTCGGTCACTCGAACGGCGGGTTCATGGCCTACCGTCTCGCCTGCGAGGAAGTTCCCGGCCTGACGGCGATCGTCAGCCTCGCAGGCGGGGCATACGCCGAACCTGAGGAATGCCGTGTTCCGGCACCGCTGTCGGTGCTACAGATTCACGGCACCAAAGATCAGTCTGTGCTCTATGAGGGCGGGCGGCTGCCGGATCATCCGGCCCCGGATCGTCGGCCGGTGCCGGGAGCGAAGGACTCGGTCTTGCGCTGGGCGGAGCGTGCTGGCTGCTTCATTGAGGACGCGGAGTTCTTTCCACCAATCGACACCGACGCGGCGGTGGAGGGGGCGGAAACCTCAATCGTCCGTTTCGCGAATGGTTGCGCCGCGGGAACAGTGATGGAGCTCTGGACGATTGAGGGTGGGGGGCACATTCCGTTGGTCTGGGGGACCGACTTCACGCCTGGCATTCTGAAGTGGCTCGCCGAGCGCTACGACCTCGAGTCGGTATCGGATGAAGCGGCAGGATCCGGTGTGGAGACTCACACAATCGGTGGTGAACGATTGGCGCAGCTGTTGCTCCCGAGGGACCGCGGCGATGAACCATTGCCGCTGGTGCTGTCACTGCACGGCTATCAGGGCAAGGCCGAGGCGCATGATTGGTACTTCGGGCTGTCTGCGCGGATTTTGGGTTGGGACTTCGCGCTGATCACGCCGCAGGGAACGACTGACTCGCGCGGCTACGCCTTCTGGAATGCAACCGATGGTTGTTGCAACTTCACTGGCAGCGAGGTCGATGACTTCGCATGGCTCAATCAACTGGTCGCGGAAGCGCGGGAGATCGTCGATCTCTCCGGCGTCTACGTGGTCGGATACTCCAACGGCGGGTTCATGGCCTATCGCCTCGCCTGCGACGGGCTCGACGGTCTGGTGGCCATCGTCAGCCTGGCCGGATCGTCGTTCGGCGACCCAGAACGTTGCGAGGGCGCCGGGCCGGTCTCGGTGCTGCAGATCCACGGCAGCGACGACCTGGACATCCCATACGTTGGGACGCTCGAGTACGAAGGTGGATATCCGGGCGCCGTGGAGCTGATCAATCGCTGGGCGGTGCGAGCCGGTTGCGATGTTGCCTCGGCTGTCGTCATGCCTAATGTTGACCTCGAGGCGACTATCCAGGGCGCTGAAACATCGGTCCGACGGATGCGTGACGGCTGCGCCGACGGAATCACGATTGAGCTGTGGACCATCGAAGGCGCCGATCACTTCCCCTCATTCGAGGACGATTGGCCGGATCGGCTGCTCGCCTGGTTGCTCAGCGAATCTCGGACGAACTAGCTGCTCATGCTGCGCAAGCTGGGCATCGTCGGTCTCGCGGTTCCGCTCGTTGCGATCATCGCCGCGCTGATCTATCTCTTCCTGTTTGGAGAGACGGAGCCGACGTTTGAGGACGCCACGCAGCAGCTCGCCCAGGACCACACGGTCTATGGACTCGATCTCGAGGGTCGGCCCGCCGCGCTGGTTGCGCCGTTCGGCGCTGATCCGACCCGGCCACTGCCGCTGATCATTGCGTTGCATGGATACGGATCAAACGTTTGGGAACACTCGCTATACCTGGGTCTGATCGGGCGCATTAGTGTCGACAGATTCCTGCTGCTGATGCCCAACGGGTCGCGCGATGAAGACGGCAACCGGTTCTGGAACGCAACTGAATTCTGCTGCGACTTCGGCGACTCCAACATCAACGATGTGGAGTACCTGGGGTCGCTGCTAGATGAAGCGTCGCAACTGGTTGACATTGGTCCGGTGTACGCCGTAGGCCACTCCAATGGCGGCTTCATGTCATTCCGCCTGGCATGTGACGGACTTCCTGGACTGCGTGGCATCGTTTCTCTGGCCGGCACTACGTTCGCCGATGAACAGCGCTGCGCCGATGCGGAGCCTGTCTCCATCCTGCAGATTCACGGGGACGCCGATGACGTCATTCGCTACGACGGGGCCGAGTACCCAGGGGCTCCCGAGACGGTGATGCGCTGGGCGCGGCACCTGGGTTGTGACTTCAACGCCGCCGAGACCCTGCCCGATTTGGATCTCGAACCGGGCCGACAACGCGACGACACGCGGGTCGTTCGCTATCGTCAGGGCTGCGCCGATGGCGCGACCGTCGAGCACTGGCGCATTGCTGGCGGCAGCCACGATCCGGCGTTCGACTCGGAGTCGATTGGCGAGAGCATCGTCGCGTGGCTATTCGAAGCGGATCAGCGTTCATGAGCGACGGGTCAGCGCTTACTTCATTGTCCATAGATCACCGCGACGATGTGGCCATTGCGGTGTCGGATCGTTTGTTGCCTGATCGCGCTGCTCGCCTGTTGAAGCGGATCAATGACCGGCTTGATCAGGTGGGGGTGCCGGTCTCTCAGCGGACGTGGATTGTTGCGACGGCGGGGGACGATGAGGCGGCGGCGCGGATTGCGGCGGCGGTCTCCGACTTCAGCGGCGGTGCGCGGGTGATCGTCCACGATCCGCGGGAACCGGACGGGCTGACGTTTGAGCGCCGGGTTCCGGGACAACGACGCGGCGGGATCTATCTCAATCACGCCTGGCAGTCGGCGAGCGTGCGGATCGGCTGCGGCGACGGGCTGGCCCTGGTCGACGGGCTATCCGCCTGGTTCAACGCCGCCGCCGAGCTGTCGCCGGACGACCTGCGCGCCGACGTGTTGATCGACGGCTAGCCACTCGATCAACGCTCAACCGCGTGGCAGTCCGAGACCTCGCGTGGCGATGATGTTGCGCTGGATTTCTGAGGTTCCGCCTTCGATCGTGTTGGCGATCGAGCGGATGAATCCGTAGGAGTGGCGCCCACGCCTTGGCGCGTCTTTGCCCTGGAGCTGCCCGTGAAGTCCCAGCACCTTGATCGCGGTGCTCTGGATGCGCTGGTTCAGCTCCATGGCGAACAGTTTGGCCATCGAGGCCTCGTGGTTGGGGATCAGACCCTGGTTTTGCATCGAGACGATGCGGTAGGAGATCATCCGCGCGGTCTGGGTTTCGATGTAGCGATCGGTCAGGGCGAGCTGGGTCTCGCGCCGGTCGACGGAGGAGAGTCCGGTGCCGCGGTTGTCCTTGGCGTAGCGGACGATGTCCTCGACGGCCTGCTGCATGCCGACGGCCGAGCCGATGCTGGAGCGCTCGAAATCGAGCGTGGTAACTGCGCCGTACCAGCCGCGATTGACCTCGCCGAGGACGTTGCGCTGGGGAATGCGGACGTCCTCGAAGAAGACCTCGTTGAACTCGTGGGTGCCGGCCATGTTGACGAGCGGGCGGGTCGAGACGCCGGGCGAGTGCATGTCGAGCACGAAGTAGGTGATGCCCTTGTGCTTGGGCGCGTCGGGATCGGTGCGTGCGAGGAGGATCATCCAGTCCGACCTGTGAGCGCCGGAGGTCCAGATTTTCTGGCCGTTGACAACGAAGTCATCGCCATCCTTGACGGCGCGGGTCTGCAGCGAGGCGAGGTCGGAGCCGGAGCCCGGTTCCGAGTAGCCCTGGCACCAGATGGCGTCGCCGCTGAGGATGGGCGGCAGGTGTTCTTCCTGCTGATCCTCGGTGCCGATCGTGATGATTGTGGGGCCGGCCATGCCGATCGCGATGCCTCCGGGTCGCGGGGCGCGGGCTTCGGCCATTTCCTCGTTGAAGATGAACTGCTGCATGACCGAGAGTCCAGCGCCGCCGTACTGCTTCGGCCAGGCGGGCGCGATCCAACCGCGATCGGCGAGTTCCTTCTCCCACTCGCGCTGGGTGGGCGGGCGGTCGAAGGGCTGTGCCGACCGGGCCTCCTCGCGCATTTTGTTGCGTCGCGGCTGGAATTCGTTCTGAATGAACGACTTCACCTCGGTGCGGAATGCGGCTTCTTCGTTGTTGTCGTGGAAATCAACCATCGTCTGTCTCCATCCGGGCCAGTTCATCGCATCGTATCTCAAGCGGGGGATTGGGACGGCGGTTCGCGAGATGCACTTCAGCGAGATGTACTGGGGTGACCGGCACGAGGAGGCGGCCTCGGTAAGCATCAGCGAGGGCGTCGTTCGAATCGTCGGGCAATATTTTCCGGACTTCGTTGGGTGGGCGTGATTTTGGGATGATTTTGGGTGATTTGTTGCTGGGGACTGGAGATTCTGCGAATTCGAGTCCAGATTTGTCCAGATCTGTCCAGATTTGTCTGGATGAGTCCGAGTCTGTCTCGGAACGTTCCGGAACAGTCCGGCTGATTCTGGGTGAATCCGGACGAACGGGTTGCTGGATGACGGGCAGGTTGAGGAGCAGGAGGCGCAGTTCGCGAGCGGTGGCGATGTGTCGTTGGCGCTGTTCGGGTTGCGCGTCGGGATGGGTGAGGAGGTAGATCTGGTCGGCGAGACGGTCGGCGGCGACGGTGCGGAGGATGTGGTCGCGGTAGAGCCGGAAGTCGCGGAGATAGGCGTAGACGGTGGAGCGGGCGCATCCGAGTAGTTCGGCGATCTGCACGGCGGAGCATCCCTGGCACCAGAGGTGGTGGGCTTCGAGGATGCGTCGGCAGCGTCGCCGGGTTGGTGGGTTCGGGGCTGGCAACGAACGGGTTTCCTCGGATTGATAGGTACGTATGTTCTGATTGTGCGTCGATTCGCGGAGGGCGTCAAGAGTGGGTGTTGGGTGGGGGTTGTGCGGGAGGCAGGTGTGGGGGGGGTGGGGGGGGG
>VXQZ01000054.1 GCA_009838735.1 Chloroflexota bacterium | reverse complement strand
ACGTTAAGCTGACGGTGAACACTTTTGAAGTCAGCGAGGGCGCAGGGAAGGACGGGGGAAAAGTTGATATCAAGGTGACAGCCAAACTCGACGCCAAGGCAACTAAAGATATACGCGTGGGGTTGGATTTCAGAAGTGTTACGAACGCATTGGATCAACCTCCCGGTGACTTACGCACAGGGACCAGTAAAGTCGGTCAGGGCTCTAGGTTCAGGATTGAGGGGCTGAATCCTATCACGATCCCGAAAGACAAGGACTCCGCGGAAGCAACAATCTCGCTCTTCCCCAACGATGATGCCATCGTTGATGGCAATGGCGATGGTACCGCTGATACGGACGTCAACCTTTATATCGCTATTGTCCCTTCGTTCGTGCAAGGGTTTACCTATGAGTATAGCAGCAATGTGGACGCCGCTACAATGGAATCAACCTTTCGCATGTATGACGATGACGCTGATGCCACGAGGTTGACTTTCTCGGCTGACATGATTTCGATAAGCAACGAGAGTGATGAGCTCACAGTCAAGGTGACAGCTTACCTCAACGGCAAGAATCCGTTGGGAGAGGATATTGATATTGCTTTCAGGGATGTCAGCGTTGAAGACTTGGCAGATTCAGATGGCACTGATACCGGCTTCGATACCTTTCTAACAGGCGAGAAGGGTATGAAATTTAACCGGGAGACTGCTGGTACTGCGGAGGCTGTAGAGGATTCGCTGGCGGAGCGCGATGTGGATTACACTGAGGCTAGCGGCTTTGGCTCGGTGACCCTAGGAAAGGATAAGACGAGTATTTCAATAAACTTTGTACTCGATCCGAATTCCTTCGATAATGCTGCGCATTACCCTAGATATATAATGGTGGGGACTATAACCTCCCTTACATATGACGCTAATGATCCCCAAACTCCCGACGATGCCTCTGATGATACCACGCTTGAGATTAGACCCGCCGTCATTGAGATAATGGACTCTGCTAGGCATAAAGTGAAGAGCGTGACAGAGATTTCTACTCCAATCTACGAGGGCCAGGGGTCTCAGACGCTCCAGGTGAAGGTTGAGTTAGAGTCCAAAGCTTCGGCGGCGACGGGGATAGATGTCAGGGTGGTGCAGATAGATAACCATGGGGAACGCGATAGGGATTACGATATAGAGGTAGCACCCTTGACGATTGAGAGTGGTGGTACCAGTGGTATAGCGGAAATCACTGTCGTCCCCAACCCCAGCTCTAAGGTGAATGATTGGCAATTCACGGTTACGGCTAGGGTCGGAAATGAGGCGGTGAGAGAGACAACGATCAAAATCGTTGATGCTGAGGCGGATATTTCCGAGATAAGGCTGAGGACGGAGCCTAATCCTTATCAAATAAAGGAGACCGACGGTCTAGGTGTTGATGGTGGAGGCGTTGATGTTACGATTACCGCGTACGTAATCGGCAAAGCGGCCGCTGCCGATATTTCCATACCTTTGACTGCGGTTGGTGGCGACGCGACCCGCGAGGTTGACTACGCAGCTAACTTTAGGACTCTGACGATTCCTAAGGGTGATTTAACGGGCTCACAGACGATCACCGTTTTTCCAAAAGCAGACAATGCGCATGACGGGGATGGGAAGGCGAAGAACGAGAACATCCTCGTGGGTTCGACGACGGCGAAGGATGATACCGAGGGGATCATCAAAATCGGAGATAAGGACATTGAGGTCAAACGAGCGACGATAACGCTTGTTGACACGCCTACGCCTGCCGCGCCGGCACCGGAAGCTCCTTCCTTAACGTTCGAGGATACCGATGTGTCCATAACAGGCACGGTTGACGATTCGTTGGAGCAGGTCCTGCCGGTCGCTGCGGGCGATGAAGATGTGACGTACCTCGTCAGAGGTCTTCCTGCTGGCTTGGCGTTTGATGACTCCACGCGGACGATTTCGGGTACGCCAGAGAAGGCGGGACAGACTGAGATCGAGTACTTCGCGATTGGTGCTGGTAACCTCTCCGCAAAATTGGGCATCACCATCACTATCGCGGAGAAGCCAGTGCCCCAGGTTCTTGTTAAGGATGTAAATGTGGAGCCTAACTTGCTCCGCGAGAACGCCGGGCATGCGACGACCGTGACCGTGACCGTGACGTTGGCGAAAGCCGCTGCGGCTGACGAGAAGGTTTCACTCGCCTTTGTCGCTCCAAACGAAGGCAGTACGGCCATGCGCGATGAGGACTTCGTGGCGTCGTGGAGTATGGGTCCCACTATCACCATCGCAAAAGGCGAGACCTCGGGGACGACGCAGGTTGCCATAACGCCCATCCAGAACACTACGAAGGGAGATAAAGCCTTCGGTGTGCAGGCTACTACGGAGACTGATCCCGACGGAGCTAAGGATGATATCACGATCGCCGACGACGAGTCGAGCAGTTCGGCTATCCTGCTTTCGGTGGCTCCGGCTACTGTAACGGAGAAAGGTGGTCCGGTTTCGGTTGCAGTAACCGCGACCTTGTCTGGCGGGAAGTTGGAAGAAGATGTGACGGTGACCGTTGAAATTTCAGGTGAATCGACAGCTACGCGCGATGGGGATTACACCGCCAGCTTCGAGCCGGGGGCGACGCAGATCGCGATTGCGTCTGGTGAGACATCTGGTACGACATCCGTGACTATCACCCCGATCGCCGACGAGAAGGAGGAGGTCGGCGAGGTCATCGTCCTAACTGCTGTAGCTGACGGTTTGGCTACGGGTTCGGCCGTGATCGCGCTGATGGACGGCGGGATGATGGACGACGGCGACATGGACGACGGCGACATGGACGACGGCGACATGGACGACGGCGACATGGCCGGTCTCCATTTCGGTGAGGAGATCGCAAACCAGGCGTACACCGCTGGTACGGCGATCACTGCTTTGGTCCTGCCGGAAGCTATGGGCGGCGAAGGCGATGTGACGTATCAAATTTTCGGCTTGCCTGCCGGTCTGTCGTTTGACGCAGCCACGCGGACGATTTCGGGTACGCCCGAAGCCGCCACAGAGGCCGCTATCCTCTACTTGGCGACAGACAGCGCAGAAGAAGACGAGGCGTTGGAGTTCTCCATCACGGTCAACGCGGCGCTGAGCTTCGGTGACTTGTTTGGCGCTGGTAAGATCGTTCCGACGGATCGTGGTTTGACTGAAATCCGCGAATTCGTCGTTGGCCAGCCCGTGGAGGGCCTCACG
>VXQZ01000040.1 GCA_009838735.1 Chloroflexota bacterium | reverse complement strand
GTCGGCAGCGCCGAGTTGAGGATGTGGTCGTTGCCCCAGACTTGGTTGGCGCTGGGTCGCCGTCCAGTCATAAAGGCCATGCGCGCTGGCGCGCACAAAGGCGAGGGGGTGTACGCATTGGCAAAGCGCATGCCTTCGCTGGCCAAGCGGTCGAGATGCGGGGTGCGCACCAGCGGGTCGCCATAGCAGCCGAGGTGGAATTTGCTGTGCTGGTCGGAGAGGATGAAGAGGATATTGGGGCGGTCCATGGACACCTGCTGTCACTTCAGTTCGTTCATCCGAGACAAGGACGTGGAATGTAGCAAAAAATGGGAGGAGATGCACTTCTACGGTTCTTCGACATGGCCGCGGATAGCTGCCGCCCGATTGGCTCTATTTGTAGGTGGGACTTATTTTTTTGCGGTGAACTGCTACGCCCATTATCCATCTATTATGTACCTGCCCTTAATCTTTTTTTTCATATGCTGCGGCTGCGCCGCACCCGAGCGCTCGGCCTTTTTTGTCGAGGTAGCTGCCGAGGCAGGGCTAGAATTCCGTCACACCAGCGGGGCAAGTGGCGATTACTTCCTGATTGAGACGATGGGGGCTGGCGCGGCCTTTTTCGATTACGACAACGACGGCTGGCTGGACGTGTATTTAGTAGATGGCTTTGATTTGTCGCCGTGGCGCGAGCGTTTGGGGCCGGTCAATCTCGTGGCTGGAGATTCGGCGGGGACTTGGGTCGTCGAGGACTTCCGGCCGCCCCTGCGCTACGATGGCCGAGTGGATACTTCGGTGTTGGCGTTGCATCAGGCTCTTGGCGTAGGTCAGACGCAAAATCGCCTCTACCAGAATATGGACGGGGCCTTCCGCGAGATCACCGAGAGAACGGGGTCCGGCGATCTGGGCTACGGCATGGGGTGCGCGGTTGGCGATTACGACAACGATGGTCGCCCGGATCTCTACGTGACCAACTACGGCCGCAATGCCTTCTATCGCAATCAGGCGGCCGGCACCTTTGCCGAGCGAGCGCAGGCGGCCGGCGTGGCCGACCCCCACTGGAGCACGAGCGCGGCCTTTTTCGACTACGACAACGATGGTGATCTCGACTTATATGTGGTGAATTACCTCGACCTGACGCCGGACACCAACCGCTTGTGCGGCGGTGCGGTCGCTAGCACTGGGGCCGCCTTGCGCGTTCCGGCTGGCCAGCGGACCTATTGCAGTCCGAGGCGCTACAACGGCGCACCAGACGCGCTCTTTCGCAACGAGGGCGACGGGCATTTCTCTGATGAGACACAGACCAGCGGAGTCTTCAGTCCCTTTGGCAAGGGGCTCGGGGTAGCGGCCGCTGATTTCGACGCCGATGGGCACCTCGATGTGTACGTGGCCAACGATGGCACGCGCAATTTTTTCTATCGCAATCGAGGCGACGGCACGTTTGCCGAAACCGGATTGGTGGCCGGGGCTGCGTACAATGGCGACGGCCAAGCCGAGGCTGGCATGGGGGTCGCGGTCGGCGATGGGGATGCCGATGGGGATGCCGATCTGTTGGTGACCAACTTTTCCCGCGAGAGCAACACGCTCTACCGCAACGACGGCGACGGCCGCTTTGCCGATGCGACGGAGGCAGCCGGCCTGCGCGGTCCGACCTTGCTGCCGCTGGGGTTTGGCGCGTTTTTTGCCGACGTTGATAACGACGCCGACGTGGATTTGTTCGTGGCCAACGGCCACGTCCTCGACCGCATTGCCTTACAAGATTCAGCATTGAGCCACGCCCAACTCAACCAGCTTTTCGCCAACAATGGCCATGGTACATTCGCCGACGTGTCGAATCGTAGCGGCCCGGCCTTTGAGCTGTCTGCAGTGTCGCGCGGGGCCGCTTATGGCGATTACGACAACGACGGCGACTTGGACGTGCTGGTGACTAACGTCGATGGTGCGGCGCGGCTATACCGCAATGAGCTGCGGTCGGAACATCACTGGCTGTCTTTGCGGTTGGTGGGGACGCGGGCGAACCGCGATGCCGTTGGTGCGCGGGTGCGGGTGTTTTGCGGTGGTGTGGTACAAACGCGCCAGCGGATTGGCGGGGGCACCTATCTGTCGGCGAGCGATAGCCGGTTGCACTTTGGCTTGGGCGACTGCGCGCTGGTAGAGCGGATCGAAATCACCTGGCCCGACGGCAGTGTGCAAGAGCGGCACGGCGAGCCGGCTGATCGGTTCTTGGTGGTGGAGCAGGAGTAGTGGGCGCGTTGATATGGTGCGCGGTCGGGTGCCTCGTCGGGGTCGCCAGTGGGTGGAGCGAGTCGCTCGCGGTGCAATTCGTCGATCAGGCGGCGACTGTCGGCCTGACGCAGCCCAATGTCTCGGGCACCGACCAAAGCTACATAGTCGAGGGGATGATGGGCGGTGCCGCCTTTTTTGATTACGACCGCGATGGCGATGTGGATTTGTACGTGACCAACGGCTCTTCCTTTGCAGGATTTGCCACAGGCGAGCATCCGGCTAATCAGCTCTACCGCAACGACGGTGGTCGCTTTGCCGATGTGACGGTCGTCGCTGGCGTGGGCGATACGAGCTGGTCGATGGGATGCGCCGCGGCCGATTACGACAACGACGGCCATACGGACCTCTACGTTACCAACTTTGGCCGCAATACGCTGTATCGCAACCTTGGCAGCGGTCGCTTTGCCGATGTGACCACGGAGGCTGGCGTAGGCGATGCGGGGTGGGGCACGGGTGCGAGCTTTGGGGATTACGACCGCGATGGTGACGTGGATTTGTACGTGGCCAATTACGTAGATTTCTCCCTCGATTACGAATCCCCGATACCCTGCCTGTGGAAGAACGTGAAGGTGTACTGCGGGCCGGTGGGTCTGCTGCCGGCTGCGGATGTGTTTTACCGCAACAATGGCGACGGGACGTTCTCTGAGTGGACGAAACAGGCCGGCCTGCAGGGCGAAAAGTTCTACGGTATGAGCGCGCTGTTTGGCGACTACGACAACGACGGGTGGCCCGACCTGATCGTGGCCAACGACTCTACGCCCAACCTGCTTTTTCGCAATCTCCAGGACGGTCGCTTCGCCGAGGAGGCACTCATGGCTGGGGTGGCGTACAGCGGGGAAGGGGTGACGCAAGGATGTATGGGGGCCGCGTGGGGCGATTACGACAACGACGGCCTGTTCGACCTCTTCGTCACCAATTTTGCCGACGAGTACAACGCCTAAAAATAATACACATCTAACGAAGCCCACGTATAGACATGTGTAGATCTCGGAGGTCTGCCTAAAA
>VXQZ01000022.1 GCA_009838735.1 Chloroflexota bacterium | reverse complement strand
GGGTGAGGGTGTGCGGGAGGGGTCGGTGGTTGGTTGGTAGATTGGTTGGTGAGGTGGTGGCATGAGTGATGAGGGCGCGATGTTGAGTCCGTATCGGGTGCTGGACTTGACGGATGAGCGGGGGCATTTCGCGGGGAAGCTGTTGGCTGATCTTGGGGCGGACGTGATCAAGGTGGAGCCGTTGGAGGGAGATGCGGCCCGGCGGCGGCCACCGTTCGTGGACGATGTTCCCGGTCCGGAGCGGAGTCTGCGTTGGCTGGCCTGGAACGTGAACAAACGCAGCGTCACGGTCGACCTCTCGGACGCGGCGGGGCGGGCACGATTCCTGCGGCTGGGGGAGTCGGCCGATGTCGTGCTGGAGTCGTTCGCTCCCGGGCAGATGGAGCAGCTGGGGCTTGGTTATGAGGCGCTGTCGGAGGTCAATCCGGGGCTGATCCTGGTTTCGATTTCTCCGTTCGGACAGAGCGGGCCCTATCGCGACTACCGAGCGACGGACATCGTGTTCTGGGCGATGAGCGGCAACATGTCGATCTCGGGCGAGGCGTCTGCTCCTCCGGCGCAGATCAGCGACGATTACCAGTCGTTCCTGCACGCCGGCGGCGACGCGGTGATCGGTGCGTTGATCGCGCTGACGCAGCGCCATCTGACCGGGCGGGGCCAACACGTTGATCTCTCAATCCAGGAGGCGACGTCGAGAGGGCTGTACCAGGTCACCGGCAGCTGGGACATGACGGGGCGCAATCTTGATCGGAGAGAGCGTCCGACGGTGGGCGGGGCTGACCTGCCGTGGACGTGGGAGTGCCGCGATGGCCACGTGATCTGGCTGTGTCCGGCTGGGCCGGGGTCGATGCAGCGGCTGAGCGGGTTCCTCGACTGGGTGGACGAGATCGGCGAAGGCGGCGAGCTTCGAGCGGTCGACTGGGAGCACCTGCCGCTGGAGGAGATGACGAACGAGGACTGGGAGCCGCTGGGGCGATTGTTCGCCGACCTGTTCATGAGTCGAACCAAGCGCGAGCTGTACGACGCGGCGACGACGTATGACTTCCTGCTCTACCCGTCGGCGACGTCGGCCGACACGCTGGCCAACGCGCAGCTGCAGGCGCGGGGGTTGTGGCGCGACGTGGAGCATCCCGAGCTGGGGCGTCGGATTCGTTTGCCCGGCGCGATCGCCCTGGGCGACGGTCCGATTCCGGAGGAGACGCGCTGCGCGCCGGCGCTGGGAGCGGACAACGACGAGGTGTTCGGCCGGCTGGGCGCCGGGTCGGCGCGGCAGAATGGCGTCGATTCCGCCGCGTTGGAGGCGAAGCCGCTGGCCGGGATCAAGATCGCGGATTTCGGCTGGTTCATGGTTGGACCGCTGACGATCAAGCCGTTTTCGGACTACGGGGCCGACGTCGTCCACGTTGAGAGCACGGCTCGCCTGGACTCGTTGCGGATCGTGGGACCGTTTCAGGATGACGTGCCGGATCGGGAGCGCTGCGGGGACTACGCACAGGTACGGACCGGCGGCCGGGCGATCAACGTCGACCTGCGAACCGAGGCGGGGATGACGATCGCGCGTCGGCTGGTCGAGTGGGCAGACGTGGTGTTCAACAATTTCTCCGCGGGGGCTATGGAACGGATGGGGCTTGGGCCTGAGGCGGTGCGCGAGCTGAACCCAGACGCCATCGTGCTGAGCTGCAGCGGGCAGGGTCAGGACGGTCCGCACGCGAATGGTAAGGGTGGCGGCGGACACTATGCGGCGCTGGCCGGATTCAATGAGCTGACCGGTTGGCCCGAGGATGAGCCGGGGTATCTGAGCGCCTACACCGACTTCATCGCGCCGCGCTTCAATGTCCCGCTGTTGCTGGCGGCGCTCGATCATCGGCGTCGAACGGGCGAGGGCCGGTACCTGGACGTGTCACAGTTTGAAGCGGCGGTTCATTGGCTGACGCCGTCGCTCCTCGATTACTCCGTGAACGACCGGGTGATGAATCGGAATGGCAACCGGCAGCCCGACGCCGCACCGCACGGGGCGTATCGCTGCTCGGGAGATCGCTGGTGCGCAATCGCGGTCTCGACCGACGAGGAGTGGCGATCGTTCTGTGAGGCGATCGATGCACCGGCGCTGGCCGACGATCCCCGTTTCGCCACGCTGGGGGATCGGAAGACCAACGAGGACGAACTCGATCGCGTGGTCGGGCAATGGACCATCGAGCGCGACGCCTACGAGGTGATGGGGCGGCTGCAAGCGCACGGGGTCGCGGCCGGCGTGGTTCAGACGGGTGAGGATGTGCTCGAGCACGACCCTCAGCTGCGGCATCGGAACTTCTACCAGCGGCTGGACCATCCGGCGCTGGGCACGTACCGGGCGCCGCAGGCGTCGTTCCGGCTGTCGGATGCTCCGTGCGAGTTGCAACGGGCGCGGCTGCTGGGCGAGGACACGTACGAGGTGCTGAGCGAGTGGCTCGGCTATCGGGATGCGGAGATCGAGCGGTTCGCCCTGGATGGGGCGCTGCAGTAGGGGCGGGCTGAGATCATGGGGCACTGTGACGGCTTCGCCCTGCTCTGACTCGGCGGTTGTGCTGGTGCAGGCGAGATTCCCGCGGCAAGCGCGGGAATGACGGTGATGGTGAGGGAATGACGGTGATGGTGCGGGAGTGACCGAGTTGGTGCAGGTCGTGTTGGGCGGGCGCTAGCCTCGACGGGATCGTCGATTGCGAGGAGAACACGCCATGAAAATTACGAAGATCAGCGCGATTCCGGCTTCGCCGGGAACGACCGCGCACCCGATGTTCAACTTCCCGCCCTGGAACTATGTGTTCGTCAAGGTCGAGACCGACGAGGGGATTGTCGGGTGGGGCGACGCAACCTGCGGGCCGGTGGCGGTGGCCTCGCTGGTCGAGGAATACGGGGGCATGATCGTCGGCGAGGATCCGTTCCGGATCGAGGAGTTGTGGCAGACGATTCACCACCGCTACTTCACGCGCGGCGGGCCGATCCAGAACAGCGCCCAGGCCGGGATCGAGATGGCGCTCTACGACATCAAGGGCAAAGCCCTGGGCGTGCCGGTCTACGAACTGCTGGGCGGGAAGATGCGGGACCTGATCTGGACCTACGGCCGCTGGGACGGTCCGTCGCCGGAGTCGGCCGCAGAGTTTGCGCTCAGTCAACTGGAGCGGGGCTTTACGGCGCTGAAGGGCGACCCGTTTGACCATCGCGGGTTGTTCATCTCGTACGAGGCTGAGAAGAAGGCGATCGACACGCTGGCCGCGGTGCGCGATGCGGTCGGCTTCGAGGTCGAGCTCCTGGTCGAGGTGCACGGCCGGTTGACGCCGGCCGAGGCGATCCGGATCGGCAACGAGATGGAGCAATACCGCCCGTTCGTCTACGAGGAGCCGGTGCCGTTCGAGAACATCGACGCGATGGAGCAGGTCGCGCGCGGGACCAACATCCCGATCGCGACCGGTGAGCGGATCTACAGTCCGTTCACCTACTTCGATCTGCTGCAGCGGCAGATTGTGGCGATGATCCAGCCGGACATGATCCAGACCGGCGGAATTGGGCAGATGAAGCGGATCGCGGCGTTGGCCGAGGCGCAGTACGTGGGCGTCCAGCCGCACGCGATCCATGGGCCGATGGAGGTCCTGGCGGCGCTGCATGTCGACGCGTCGATCCCCAACTTCAAGATCCATGAAGGCGGCATGCGCCCCTGGTTCCAGGACGCCTGCATCGGCGAACTGCCGACCCACAGAGACGGCTTCTACTCGGTGCCGGAGGCGCCGGGTCTGGGCGCAGCGATCGACGAGGACTGGCTGGCGGCGCATCCGCCGCATCCCGAGCCGGGCTGGGCGCCGCTGCTGGGTACGATGCCGTCGAAGCAGTTCAGCAAGGTGGCGTCGCCGTAAGTGGGCTCATTGAGGGCTGTCTCGGGGGTCGTTGAAATTCGACCGGCGGATCGTCATACTGCCCGCATATGTTTCGCCGTGCGCGAAACAAGTGCTCGGCATAGCTGGAAGGCGTTTTCATGGCAGAGCGAAACTATTGGACTCGGATGAAGCGAAATCGCATGTCGCGACGCGGGCTGCTGCGCGCGAGTGCGCGGGCGGGCGTTGGCGCGGCCGGGCTCGCGCTGGTCGGCTGTGGCGACGATGACGACGATGGTCAGCCGGCGGCCGCTCAGGTCCAGCAGCAACAGGACCAGGTTGAGCAACAGGCCGAACAACAGGCGATGCAGCAACAACAGCAGGACGCCACAGCCGAAGAGCAGCAGGAACAGCAGGAAGCGGTTGCGCAGGCCCAGGAGCAACAGTCCGGCGGACCAAAGTATGGCGGCATGGTCCAGATCTGGGGAGAAGACGGTGGCCTGTTTGACCCCGCTGTGACCATCCACGGCGGCACCGACGCCTCGATCTTCCAGTGCTTCGACTTCGTCAACTACATGGACGCGGGCAACGAGATCACCGACGCGATGGCCGAGCTGCCGGAAGTCGTCGACGAACTCAACTTCATCTACCAGATCAAGCCCGATGTTCATTGGCAGGATCTGCCGCCCCTGAACGGCCGACAGTTCACGGCTGAGGATGCGGTCTTTGGCTACGAGCGATTCGGTCAGGACAACCCCGAGTTCGTCTACAAGGACCGCTATGTGCTGGTCGAAAAGTTCGAAGCGGTCGACAACCTGACGATGACGGTCAAGGCCTCTGAGCCGTTCGCCCCCTTGTTGGTCGCGATGGCTGAAACCGGGGCGCTGATGGTCGCCCGCGACATCGTCGACCAATACGGAGACGCAGAAGTCTCCAGCAACCCCGATCTTGTTGTGGGCACAGGGTCGATGATGCTGGACTCGCGCGAGCCCGATGTTGAAACAGTGCTCAAGCGCAATCCCAATTACTACCGATCGGCCCCTGACGGGGGCAAACTGCCCTACTTCGACGGATACAACATCATCTGGGGCCTTGACGATGCGAACAGGATCGCTCAGTACATTGCCGGCAACCTCGACTTTCACCACCTGCAGTGGTACGGCGAACTGAGAGACATCGAAACCATCCGCGGCGAGGCGGGCGAAGACTCAATCGTCGCCGTACCCAATCCGGTCGCGTTCGGACTCGCGACCCACATTCACGTCAATCGCGAACCGTACACCGACCCGCGCGTACGCCTGGCGCTGCACCACGCGGTCGACCGGCCGGGAATCATCGCGACCACGCTCGGCGCCGGCACGATCGGCGGACCGGTCGCGGAGACGATCGCTCCATACGGTTGGGGCATCGAACAACTCTCGCAGCTACCGGGCTACCGCTCCGAGGCCGAGCGCGAGGCAGACCTCGAGGAAGGCCGCAAGTTGCTCGATGCCAGCGGCTACGATCCCTCGACGGTGCCTCCCATGGAGGTCTGGGACTGGGCCTCGGACCAGGGCCAGGTGCTACAGCAGAACTTCCGCGACATCGGCTACGAGGTCGAGATCCTGGAGCAGACCACCAACGACTGTCTGGCCGCCCGCCAGAACCACGAGTTCTCGATGATTACGCTCGGCCAGCAGGCCGCCGCCGACCCCGACTTGCTCTACAACGACCTCCACACCGGGGCCGGGCAGAACTACGGCGAATTCTCCGATCCCGAAATCGACGCCATGCTGGTCAAGGGCCGCACGACGTTCGGCGTCGAGAACCGCAAAGCCATCTACGACGAGATCCAGCAGAAGCTGCTGGATGAGCATGCCCCGCGCCTCTGGTGGCACTGGAGTCTGCCCACCGTCGGCCACCGTCCCTGGCTTCAGGGGTTCCGCCCGACCCCGGGCATTACGCCGACCAACCAGGTGATGAACGAGTGCTGGTTCGACGAGACCAGGACGATCTAAGACAGACTGAAACTGGCCGGTCCTCCGCTTGAAAGCCGGATCGCGGATCGGCATACTACGCGCACTTGTTGACAAGACTTCACCCCCGGATGGAGGTGGAGCGCGGGGAGAGAGAGCACCATGGCCGAGCGGAACTATTGGACTCGAATGCGTCGGAATCGAATGTCTCGGCGCGGATTGCTGAAGGCGAGCGCGCGGGCGGGCGTCGGTGCGGCGGGCCTCGCGCTGGTCGGCTGCGGAGACGATGACGATGACGATCAGCCTGCCAGCGCTGCCGTGCAGCAACAGCAGCAACAAGAGCAGCAGGCGGCGCAGGTCGAGCAGCAGGCCGAGCAGCAAGCAGGACAGCAGCAGGCGCAGACGGCGAGTGCTGACGAGCAGCAGGAGCAACAGGCTGCCGCCGCGCAGGCTGCCGCCGATGGCGATCCCAAGCATGGCGGCGTCCTCCGAATCGTGATGTCCGACGGTGGCATCTTCGACCCGGCCATTGCGATCCATGGCGGCACCTTCGCCGGCGTCCACCAGGTCTACGACTGGATCAACTACCTCGATGAGGGATTCGTGATCACGGCCGGTATGGCCGAGCTTCCCGAAGTTGTGGACGAGCTCAACTTCATCTACTCGATCAAGCCGAATGTCTACTGGCACGACAAGCCGCCCCTGGACGGTCGCCAGTTCACGGCCGAGGACGCGGTCTTCGGACTGGAGCGTTTCGGCTTCGACAACCCCGAGTTTGTCTTCAAGGATCGCTTCTCACTGATCGACAAGTTCGAAGCACCCGACCAATCCACGATGACGGTTCAGGCCGGCGAGGTGTTCTCGCCGATTCTGACTGCGATCGCGGAAGACAACATGTTGATCGTGTCTCGAGACGCGGTGGAGGCGTTCGGCGATGAGGCGATCTCCACCGACTTTGAGGCCCAGATCGGCACGGGCGCAATGGTGGGAGTGTCTCGGGAGGCCGACGTCGAGTTGAGGCTGGAGCGTAACCCGAACTACTACAAGGAAGGTCAACCCTACTTCGACGGATACAAGGGCATCAGCCTGGGCGATGACGCGATTCGGATCGCGTCATTCGTCAACGGTCAGACCGACTTCCTCAACTACCAGTGGTTCGGCCGGCCCGTCGACCTTGATTCGGTGATTGCCGAACTCGGCGAAGACGCGGTGACCGGCGTCCCCAACCCGGTGACCTACGGTATGGCGACCCACATCCATACCGAGGTCGAGCCGTACACCGACCCACGAGTGCGCACCGCCGTTCATCTCGCCGCTGACCGCGAACAGCTGATCGCGCTGTCGCTGGGTGAACTGGTGATTGGCGGGCCGATCGCCGTGGCGATCGCGCCGTACGGCCGAACCGAGGACGAACTGCGCCAGCTCCCCGGCTACCGCTCCGGCGATCTGCGCCAGGAAGATCTGGCCGAATCGCGGATGATGCTTGACGCGGCCGGCGTCGACCTCAACGGATTCCCGCCCCTGGACATCTGGGCGCCCGATGCTTCGGACTATGCCCAGGTGCTGCAGCAGAACCTGGGCGAAGTCGGCGTAAACATCGGGATCAACGAGTTGACCACCGCTGACGCCCTCGCGGCCCGCCAGAACCGCGAGTTCTCGATGATCATGCTTGGTCAGCAGGGCGCATCGGACCCCGACCTGCTCTACAACGACCTGCACACGACCGGCGGGCAGAACTACGGCAACTTCTCGAACCCCGAGTTCGACGCCATCGTTGAGAAGGGACGCGCGGTCTTCGACGTCGAGGAGCGCAAGGCGATCTACGACGAGGCGCAGGATCGGCTACTCAACGAGTGGAATCCGCGCCTGTACTGGTCGTGGAGCACGGTGATCGTCGCGTTCCGCTCCTACATGAAGGGATTCCGGCCGACGCCAGGACCGACCGCATCCAATGCCATTCTGTGGGGCATGTGGTTCGACGAGATTCCCGAGGGCGCCGAGCAGTTCTAACCGTCTGTCAGTTCCGAGGCGAGGCTGATGCCCAGCCTCGGCACGACGCGCGGCCCGGAGTTATTCGCCAACCGAATAGAAGCTGATGCGCAACTACATCTTTCGGCGCTTGATGCTCTTGCCGATCACGGTCATCCTGCTGTCGATCTTCGTCTTCGGCCTGATTCGGCTGGTCCCGGGTTCGGTGATCGACGCGCGCCTGGCGTCCGGGTTCCCCGGTACCGCCAACGCGGACGACCGGGCCAAGCTGGAAGCGCACTTCGGCCTCGACAAACCGGTCCACGTCCAGTACGTCACCTGGATTGGCCAGGTGTTCAGCGGCGACTTCGGTACGTCGTGGCTGACGAAGGAGGATATTCTCGATAACTTCGGTCGCCGGATGCCGGTGACGATTGAGTTATTGATCTTGACGCTGGTCATCTACATCCCGCTGGGGATTGGAACGGGGGTATGGTCGGCTGTGCGCCAGAACCGGGCGGACGACTATGGGATTCGGTTCGTCACGATCCTGTTTCTCGCCGTGCCAAATTTCTGGCTGGCCACGTTGGTCATCATCGTTCCGCTGGTGCTCTGGGGTTATGCGCCTCCCGTTCCCTATGTGCAACTCTGGGAGGAACCTGAAACTAACCTGATCCAGATGATTGTCCCGGCTGCCATTGCGGCCCTGGCTGGCGCTGCCGTTCTGGGTCGGGTCGCCCGCTCAGAAATGCTGGAAGTCTTGCGCCAGGACTACGTACGTACGGCCTATTCGAAGGGATTAGCCGACCGGGTCGTGATCCTGCGGCACGCGCTGCGCAACACGATGATTCCGCTGATCACGTTGATCGGTCTGGTCTTCGCGACCGGCATCGCCGGCGCAGTGATCGTCGAGCAGATCTTCGCGATTCCGGGCATGGGTCGATATCTGGTGCAATCACTGCTGACCAACGACTTACCCGTCGTGCAGGTCTGGATGCTGGTCTTTGGCGCCGCATTCATCCTGGTCAATCTGTTGGTTGATATCAGCTACGGCATCTTCGATCCGAGGATTCGTTTCCAGTGAGCACCGCAGAGCCAAGGGCTATCACGTTTGATGAGTTCGGGATTGCCGAGAAGGCGCCCCGTAGCGTTCGCGCGCGTCGGCTGCTTCGACAACATCCGCTGGGCGCGTTTGGCCTGTTGCTCGTCATCTTCGTGATCTTCCTGGCCGCGTTCGGGCCGATCATCGTCCCGGACTCAGAGACGATCTCCGCTGACATCCTGGTCGGCCCTAGCAGCGAGCACTGGTTCGGCACTGATCGACTCGGACGCGACTACCTGGCTCGCGTGATCGCGGGGGCGCGGCTCTCGATGTCGCTGGCACTCGGCGCAATGGCGATCGGCGTCGGGGCGGCGCTGGTCTGGGGCATGCTGTCGGCGTATGCGCAAAGCACGTTCGACCTGCTGTCGCAGCGCGTCATCGACATGATGCTGGCCTTCCCGGGTCTTGTCCTGTTGCTCTTGCTCACGCAGGTGATAGGTCGGGGGTGGCAATCCGTTGCGCTGGGAATGGGGATCATCTTCGCGGTCAACATGGTCCGAATTGTGCGTGCCAGCACGCTCGCGACCCTGGCGGAGTCGTATGTGGAAGCGGCCAGATTGATTGGCGCGTCGCCGTACCGCATCCTCTGGCGGCATGTGCTGCCCAACATGGGTCCGCCGCTGCTGATCTACGTGACCGCGCTGCTCGGTGGCGCGATCCTGTTCGAAGGCGCGCTGTCGTTCCTGGGACTCGGCGTGCCGCCGCCCGAGCCGTCCTGGGGACGCATGCTGACCGAAGCGCGCACGCTCTGGAAGTACCCCCATCTGAGCATCTTCCCCGGGGTCGCGATGACGATCGCCGTGCTCGGCTTCAACCTGGTTGGCGACTCGGTGCGGGACATCTTCGATCCGCGCCTGCGCGGCGCCTAGGTCAGCTCTTCCGCGATCGCGCCGCTCTCGATCAGTTGCTCGATGGCCGCGTCGTCGTAGCCCAGTTCATGCATCACGTCGCGCAGGTGCTCGCCGAAGGCGGGAGTCTGCTCTGCCGCCCGGTAGCGGTCTCGGCTGAACTTGACCGGCGCCTGCGGCATGAGGACGGGACCGACGGCCGGGTGGTCGAAGCTGTGGACGTAGTCGTTGGCGCGGGCATGCTCGCTGAGCAGGGCTTCCTCGAGCGAGCTCAGCAGCGCGCAAGGGACGCCGGCGGCCTGCATCCGCTCGCGCAACTCCTCGCCGTCGTATCGCAACGCGATCTCGCGGATCCGCTGGCGGAGCGAGGTGAAGTGATCGCGGGGATCATCGGGCATCTCCCAATCGGGATCGTGCGCGCTCGGGTCTTCAATTCCAATGACGTCGAGCAGTCGCTTGAAGGCCAGCTGTCCGGCGCCGAGTGTGATCCAATGTCCGTCCCGTGTCTCGTAGAAGCCGCCGACGATCAGCGCGGTTTGATCGCGCCGACTCTGTGAGGCGAGCCTCGGGTGGGGACGCTCCTGCTCCATCCAGTCGGCGAACTCCCGCTTCCAGCCGTCGACGGCGTCGAACAGGTTGGCGGTCGCCGTTTGCAGCGACAGCCCGGCCTGGTAGAGCGAGGTACGGACGTGTTGTCCTCTGCCGGTGAACTCTCGCCGATAGAGCGCGCCGGCAATGCCGAACGAGAGCAGCGTGCCGGCGTGAAAATCGCAAAGGTAGGCGTCGAGAATGCGGGGTTCGTCGCCGTCGAAGTTGGCGGTCGACATCGCCAGGCCCGAGGCGGCGGCGGCCTGGAAGTCGGCGCCGAGATGCATTCCGTAGGGACCGTCTTCGCCCATGGCGGAGATCTCGGCCACGATGATCCGTTCGTTCCTGGCGCTGAGCGAGTCATAGTCGAGGCTCAGACGCTGCAGCGCGCCGGGCCGCATGTTGGAGATGATGACGTCGCTTCTCAACGCAAGATCGTGGACAATTGCGAGCCCGTCAGGATTGCGCAAGTTGATCGGCACCCCGCGCTTGCCTCGCGCCTTGATGATGTAGTGTCGTCCCTCGCCATGGACGATCGTGCTGTTCCATCTGGTGGCGTCGCCGGTGATTGGCTCGATTTTGATCACGTCGGCGCCGCCGTGGGCGAGCAGCTCTCCCGCGTACGGACCGGCGACGAACAGGCCAAACTCCAACACCCGGACTCCCGAAAAGATGCCGCCCCCAAGCTCGTCCATGGCCAATCTCCTCGGCTATCTCCGGAACATTGTGCGAATGCTAACGACCTGACCGAAGAATCCGATCATGAACCGGCGGACCTTCACTATCTTGAGCGGCGAGCGTGAACGACGAATGCACATCAGGAGCATGCGATGAATCAGCAAGAAGAGTTCGGTGGAGTGATCGGACGGACGTTTCGCGAGTCGGAGCCGTGGTGGCCGGAGCTGCCGACCGCGCCGCAGGACCGGCCCAACGTGGTCGTCATCCTGTTCGACGACACCGGCTTCTCGCATCTGGGTTGTTATGGCTCCACGATTGCGACGCCGAACATCGACCGGCTGGCGGCCAATGGCCTGCGCTTCACCAACTTCCACGTCACGGCGCTCTGCTCGCCGACGCGGGCGTCGCTGCTGACGGGCCGCAACCACCACGCGGTCGGAATGCGATCGATCTCGAGCTACGACCCGGGTTATCCGAACATGCGCGGGGCGGTCAGCCGCAATGCGGCGACGATGGCCGAGATGCTGCGCGACGAGAACTACGCCACCTTCGCCGTGGGCAAGTGGCACCTGAATCCGTCCGAGACCTGCTCGCAGGCGGGACCATTCCACGATTGGCCGTTGCAGCGCGGGTTCGATCGTTACTACGGGTTCCTGTCGGGCGAGACCGACCAGTTCTATCCCGATCTCTGCTACGACAACCATCTGATCGATCCGCCCCGGACTCCAGAAGAGGGATACCACTTCACCGAGGACATCGTCGACCAGGCGACCGGTTTCCTGCGCGATCATCAGTCGGTCTATCCGGGGCAACCGTTCTTTCTCTACTTCGCGCTGGGCGCGACGCACTCGCCGCACCAGGCGCCGGCTGAGTACATCGAGCGCTACCGGGGCGAGTTCGACCAGGGCTGGGACGAGGTACGCAAGGAGTGGTTCGCGCGACAGCTGGAGCTGGGCGTGATCCCCGAGGGGACCGAGCTCGCTCCGCGCAATCCCGGCGTCAAGCCCTGGAACGATTTCTCGCCCAACATGAAGCGCTTCCTCGCCGCCTTCCAGGAGGCGTTTGCGGGTTTCCTCACCCACACCGACGAGCAGATTGGCCGCCTGATCTCGTACCTCGACGACTCAGGCCAGCTCGACAACACCATCCTGATGCTGATGGCCGACAACGGCGCCAGCCAGGAGGGCGGACCGCAGGGCGTCTCCGATACCGCGCGCTATGGTCAGCCGCTGCTGGACGACGTCGACGAGGCGCAATCGCGGCTGCACGAGATCGGTGGTCCGCGCAGCTCGCCCAACTATCCCTGGGGCTGGTCCCAGGCCGGCAACACGCCGCTCAAGTGGTACAAGCAGAACACACACGGCGGCGGCGTGCGCGTCCCGCTGATCGTCCACTGGCCCGACCGGATCACGGACACCGGCAGCTTCCGCCGGCAGTTCCATCACGTCAGCGACGTGCTGCCGACCGTGCTCGAGTCCGTCCAGGCGACGGCGCCGGAGGAGTACGCCGGGCATCGTCAGATGCCGGTCAGCGGCACCAGCTTCGCCTATGCCTTCGACGACGCCAGCGCCGACACAGCCAAGGAGGCGCAGTACTTCGAGATGCTGGGCCACCGGGGTATCTGGGTCAACGGTTGGAAGGCCGTCACGCGGCACCAGAAGAACGATCCCTGGGGCGACGACGAGTGGGAGCTCTACCACGTCGCCGAGGACTTCTCCGAGTCCAACAATCTGGCCGCCGAGAATCCGGAAAAGCTGCGCGAACTGGTCGACCGCTGGTGGGTCGAGGCCGGGCGCTACGGCGTACTCCCGCTCGACGACCGCAGCTTCCAACTCGGCGGACCGACACAACGCCCCGGCGGCCCGCACAACGGTCTCAAGTACCGCTACACACCGCCGGTCTCGCACCTGCCCGGCGAGATTGCGCCCGCCGTCGGCCTGGGCTCATGGGTTCTGGAGGCCGACATCGAGCGCGACAGCGGCGGCGACGGCGTGATCTTCTCCCGGGGTTCGGTCATGGGTGGGATCAGCTTCTACATCAAGGACAACCGCCTCCGGGTGGACTACAACGCCTTCACTGAGGTCACGGAGATCGTCTCTGATGTCGAAGTACCTGAAGGTCGCTGCACGATTGGTATGAGCATGGATGGTGAGGCTCCCTCGGCGCCCGGCCATGTCACGATCCGCCTCAATGGTGAGGCGGTTGGAGAGGGCGATGTGCCATTCCTTGTGCGCGGAGGCTTCGGAGGCCGAGGCGGCGCCGACATCGGCTCCGACCGCAAGTCGCCCGTCACCAGTTCATACGAGGCTCCATTCGAGTTCGACGGCACGATTCATGAGCTGACCCTGGAAGTCACGCCGTACCCGAAGTCGGGCGCGGCCTATGAGGCAGCGCGGAACGCCTTCAAGCTGCTGATGGCTCAGCAGTAGGTCGTCCGCCGCGATGTGTAACTGTTGTGCGCCTGGTCAAGATCCCAACTCTCCTCGCGTGCGAGGGCAGATGGCGGGAAGTGACGAACAGGGGACGCCTCGAGAACCGCTCCGCCCCCCGATCGAGCCGGGAAGGAAATCGGGCATCATGTCCGCCGTTCCCGCAGGTCCGTTCGTGATGGGGTCGGTGGACGCACTGTCGTATCCCGGAGACGGTGAAGGTCCGTTGCGTGAGATTGAACTCACGGCCTACGAGATCGACGCTTGCGCCGTGTCCAACTCCGACTTTGCGGCCTTCGTCGATGCCACCGGCTACCGGACGGAGTCGGAGCTGATCGGATGGTCGTTCGTTTTTGCGGGGCTGCTGCCCGATGACTTTGCTCCGACTCGCGGCGCGGCGGACGCGCCCTGGTGGCGGCAAGTTGAGGGTGCGTCGTGGCGATCTCCAGAAGGACCGGAAACGGGCATTGACGAGCGGCTTGATCATCCGGTCGTACACGTCAGCTGGAACGACGCAGCCGCCTATGCCGAGTGGGCCGGCAAATCACTTCCGAGCGAAGCTCAATGGGAGCGGGCCGCGCGCGGCGGGCTCGAATCGCAGCCCTATCCCTGGGGCGACGAGCTGACGCCGGGCGGCGAGCATCGGATGAACGTCTGGCAGGGCGTGTTTCCGACCGAGAACGTCAATGAGGACGGTTGGTACGCGACCTGTCCGGTCGACGAGTATCCGCCCAACGGACTTGGCCTGTTCAACACCACCGGCAACGTGTGGGAGTGGTGCAACGACTGGTTTGACGTCTTTCACGATTCCGCGCCAGTCGTCGATCCGCACGGTCCTCCAGGCGGCGACCTGAAGGTGCTCAAGGGCGGCAGTTTCATGTGTCATGAGAGCTATTGTCTGCGTTATCGCACGGCGGCCCGCATGGCGCTCACTCCTGATAGCGCAACCAGCAACACGGGATTTCGCTGCGTTCGGACGGCCGGCTGAGGAAGGACACCGAATGACCACGAACGAGGACTTCGAAGGCAAGATCGGCCGAACCTTCCGCGACTCTGAACCATGGTGGCCGGAGCTGCCGACGGCGCCCCAGGATCGTCCCAACGTGCTGATCATCCTCTTCGACGATCTGGGTTTCGCCCACCTCAACTGCTACGGCTCGACGATTGCCACGCCGAACATCAACCGGCTGGCCGCCAACGGTCTGCGCTTCACCAACTTCCACGTCACGCCGCTCTGCTCACCGACGCGCGCCTCATTGTTGACCGGACGCAACCATCACACCGTAGGCATGCGCTCCGTGACCCAGTTCGATCCGGGATACCCCAACATGCGCGGCCAGATCCCGCGCAGCGCGGCGACGATGGCTGAGATCCTTTCCGATGAGAACTATGCGACCTTCGCGATCGGCAAATGGCATCTCTGTCCGGTCGACGCGATGGGCCAGGCAGGGCCATTCGACAACTGGCCGCTGCAGCGAGGTTTCGATCGCTTCTACGGGTTCCTCTCAGGCGAGACCGACCAGTTCTATCCGGAACTCTGCTACGACAACCACCTGATCGAACCGCCCGCGCGCCCCGAGGACGGCTATCACCTCACCGAGGACCTGGTCGACCATGCCACTGGATTCCTGCGCGACCATCAGTCGGTCTATCCCGGCCAACCCTTCTTCCTGTACTTCGCTCTGGGCGCGACCCACGCGCCGCACCAGGCGCCGCAGGAGTTCATTGAGCGTTACCGGGGCAAGTTCGACGTCGGCTGGGATGCGATCCGCGAGGAGTGGTTCGCCAGGCAACAGGAAATGGGCATCGTGCCCGAGGGCACGCAACTCGCTCCGCGCAACCGGGGCGTCGAGGCGTGGGACGACATGCCCGAGAACGCTCGTAGTTTCGCGGTTGCACTACAGGAGGCCTTTGCCGGCTTCCTCGAGCACACCGACGAGCAGCTCGGTCGCCTGTTCAACTACCTCGAGTCCTCCGGACAGCTGGACAACACCATCGTCATGCTGTTGGCCGACAACGGCGCCTCGCAGGAAGGCGGACCGCAGGGCGTCTCGGATGAGCCGCGGCTCTTCGGACCGAGGGAAGACCTGGACGAGCTGCAATCGCGCCTACACGAAATCGGTGGGCCGCGTTCCGACTCGAACTATCCCTGGGGCTGGGCCCAGGCCGGCAATACACCGCTGCGCTGGTACAAGCAGAACACCCACGGCGGAGGGGTGCGCGTGCCGCTGATTGTCCACTGGCCGGAGCGGATCGACGAAGCTGGCGCAATCCGAACTCAGTTCCACCACGTCACCGACGTGTTGCCGACGGTACTGGAAACCCTTGGTGTAGAGCCGCCCTCCTCAGTCCGCGGAGCCACACAGCTTCCGATCGCCGGGACGAGCTTCAGTTACGCACTCTCGGATGCCGAGGCGGATACGCCGAAGGAGGCGCAGTACTTCGAAATGTTCGGACACCGCGGCATCTGGGTCGACGGCTGGAAAGCCGTCACCTGGCACCGTCGCGGAACCGAATGGTCCGACGACGAGTGGGAGCTCTACCAGGTCGAGGAGGACTTCTCCGAGACTAACAACCTGGCCGACGAGGAGCCGGAGAAGCTGCGGGAACTGATTGACCTCTGGTGGATCGAGGCGGGCAAGCACGGCGTGCTGCCGCTCGACGACCGCACGATTGAGATTAATCAACCGTCGCAGCTCCCGGGTGCGCCCCACGCCGGTCTCCACTATCGCTACACGCCGCCGATCACGCACATGCCGGTCGAGACGTCGCCGGCGATCGATCTCGGCAGCTGGACGCTTGAGGCGTCTATCTCCAGGACCTCGACCGAGGAGCAGGGGGTGATCTTCAATCGCGGATCGATTCTGACCGGCGTCACCTGTTACATCAAGGACAACCGTCTGCACTTCGACTACCACGCCTATGAAGACTGGGCCCGGATCAAGTCCGATGCGCCGCTCCCCGCGGGAGACTTCGTCCTCGGCGTGTCGCTGCAGAGCGAGTCACACCAGGGTCCGGGGGAGGTGACGCTGACGATCGATGGCGAGACGGTCGCGACCGGCAAGGTCGCCGTGCTGCAGAGACGGATCCTCTTCGCCCATGGCGAGTTCGATATCGGCGCAGATCGCCGTTCGCCCGTCGGCGACAGCTACGATCCGCCCTTTGAATTCGAGGGCCAGATCCACAGCGTCGATATCGAGGTCACGCCCTACGAGGGCGAGGCCGCATTCCATGCCCAGGCCGAACGTCAGCGACAGATCATGGCTCGGCAGTAGCGTTCGAGCTTGCCGCTCAGGCGCTACGCGTCGTCGAAGTAGACGTCCTGCAGCCGCGGTCGGCCGACCACGTCCTGCCAGAACCCCTTGACATTCGCCTGAGAGGCCCAGATCGAGACCGTCGTGCAGATCGGGGCGACCCAGGGTTCCTCATCGAGGATCCTATTGAACTCGTCGAGCAGCGCCTGCCGCTTGTCTTCGCTATCCGCGCTCGGCCAACCGTCGATCATCGCCTGGTACTCGGGAGAGTCGTAGGCGCAGGAGTTGGGGATGCGCATCTGGTAGTTCATCACGGGCAAGGTTTGCGGGTGCATGGCGAAGAACGAGAAGAGGGCCATGTAAAGCCCCTCGTGCGTGCCGGCCAGGAAACGCTCCAGCCAGGTTGAGAACTCCATCGCCTCGGGCTCGACGTTGATCCCCGCCGCGGCTGCGTCCTGCTGGATGATCTGCGCCATATCCAGTGCTTCCTGCTGGAATGCGATGCAGGCGATCTTGAGTGGCGGGGTTCCGTCGCCGTAGCCCGCTTCGGTGATCAGCGCCCTGGCCTCATCGACATTGAAGTAGTCCTGGTCGAGCGACTCGTTGTAGCCCGGGGAGAACCTCGGCCAGAGCACGTTCTTCTCTTCGGACAGGCCCTCGAAGATCTCGGCCGTGATCCGCTTGCGGTCGATCACTCGGTACATTGCGCGGCGCACTTTCGGGTCGTCCATGATCTCGTGGCCGCCATCCCGCCCGGTCCCGACCATGCCCAGCACCCACTGCAAACTGGTCGGCGGCGCCAGCTCGACCTGGAACCCGGCGTCTTCTGCGAAGCTCGAGTGCCACGACTTGGGCAAGTCGTAGACCATATCGAGCTCACCGGCCTGGAGCGCCAGGGCCATGGACTCCGCGTCCTGGAACGTGCGCCACTCGACCGCGTCCAGCGCGGCCGGATCGTAGGAGTCCGCGAAGCGGTCTCCGCGGGCGTACACGTCCACCTCGTACGAGTCGGTATCGAACTTGAAGGCGCCGCTGGCGTTGACCTGGGTGTAGCCCTCGAGGCCGGGGATCGCATCCGCGTCATGGATGTTGGCAAAGTGCAGCGCATCGAAGATCGCCTCGCCCGGCCAGGCCAGGTCGAGCTGCAGGGTTGTCTCGTCGATTGCCGTCACAGCGCTCACGTACTTGTTGAAGATGCTCTTGACCTGGCTGTTGGCGACGTCCTCGTCATCCATCCGCTCCAGGCTCTTCTTCACCTCATCCGCCGTGAGCGGCTTGCCGTCGTGGAACGTCAACCCTGGACGCAGAGTGATCGTCAGGACGGTCTGGTCGTCGTTGAACTCCCAGCTCTCGGCCAGATGTGGCTCGGGAGTCAGACCATCGGCGCCGTACTTGGTCAGGGTTTCCCAGATCGCCGGGCCGAAGGCGATGTCACCCGAGTATGGAGCGGCATAGTTCGCCGGCGAGTAGACGATTCCCAGACGCAGGGTGCCGCCCTGCGGCGGGCCGGTAGGCTCCGGCTCGGCGGCAACCTGTTCCTGTTGTTGTTGCTGTTGTTGGACTTCCTGTTGTTCTTGCTGCTGCTGTTCTTGCTGCGCGACAGCCTGTTGCTGCTGCTCCTCCTGCATCGTTTGTTGTTGCTGCGGCTCTGGTTGTTCCTGTTGCTGCGCTTGCTGCTGGGCCTGCTGCTGCACCTGTTGCTGAGCCTGCTCTTGTTGCTGCTCCTGTTGAGCGACCGCCTGCGGCTGGGCATCGTCGTCATCGTCTCCGCCGCAGCCAACCAGAGCCAGGCCGGCTGCGCCAACGCCGGCGCGGGCGCTCGCCCTCAGGACGCTGCGGCGGCTCAGCCGTTGACTGCGAATTCGGCTCCAGTGCCTGTTGCTCATGGTCGGTCTCCCCTCGGACCTACGACCCGCGGGCGCGAGCCGTACAGTTCGTTAGCCCGAAGCTAACGAACTGCGATCGGCCTCGCAGAGACAATCTGTGATTGTGTGACGAGGGGCTAGCGGTGGCGGCGGTGGGGGTCGATCGCTTCGACGACCGAATCGGCGAGGAAATTGAGTGAGAGAAGGATCAGCGAGAGGCCGAGGGTGGGGAAGAGCACGAACCACCAGTTGCCGGCGAACAGCCAGCGGCGGCCGTCGCTGAGGATGATGCCTAAGGTCGGAGTGGGCGGCGATGCTCCGAGCCCGAGGAAGCTGAGCGTCGCCTCGGCGATCACGGCGAAGGCCATTGCCAGCGCCGCCTGGACCAGCAGGGGCGGCAAGGCGTTGGTTGCGATGTGACGCCCAATGATTCTCGGCGGTGACGCTCCCAGGCAGCGAGCCGCCAGGACATAGTCGCGCTCTTTTTCGGTGAGGAGTTGCGCCCTCGCAATCCTCGCGAACACGGGAATGTTCGCGATACCCAGCGCCAGCGCGACCTGCGAGGTGCCCGTCCCGAGGATCGCCAGCACGGCGATCCCGAGCAGCAGGAAAGGGAAGGCGAGCAGCGTGTCGACGATGCGCATCAGGATCGCCTCGAGCCAGCCACCGGCGTAGCCCGAGACGAAGCCCACGATCGTTCCGACCAATCCACCGCCCAACACGCCGGCGACCGATACATACAGAGAGATCCTGAGACCGAACAGGATGCGGCTGAAGATGTCCCGTGACAGATCATCGGTGCCGAACCAGTACGCGCCTGAGGGAGCCAGGAGGCGCGCGCCGCGAATCTGCTCGGCCTCTCCGTGGGGCGCCAACAGGTCGGCGAAAATCGCGACGAAGATCAACAGGCCGAAGACGGCTGCGCCGATCGCGCCCTGGGGGTTGGTGACGGTTCGATAGAAGGCGTCGACGGTCAACGATTCATCGCGCTTGCGGCGCAGCCAGGTCTGTTCCAGTGGGGCGTACTGGGATTCCGTCTGGGCCATTGGTCAGCCCGCCAATCCGGAGACGCGGATGCGCGGATCGAGATAGCCGTAGGTGATGTCGGCGATCGTGTTGGCCGCGACGAAGAGGAAGACGAGGATGGCCAGCATCGCCTGGATGAGCAGGTAGTCGCGTCCGTTGATTCCGTCAATGATCAGGAAGCCGAACCCTGGACGGGTGAAGACGATCTCGACCACAATCGCGCCAGCGAGCAGGTTGCCGATCTGCAATGCGGCGATCGTGACGATCGGGATCAGCGCGTTGCGCAAGGCGTGGTTGATCACCACCTTTCGCGCCTGCAAGCCCTTGGCGTGCGCGGTCCGCACGTAGTCCTGTGCCAGCGCCTCGGCCACCGAGGTACGCACGAAGCGGGCCAGCACGGCCGCGATCACCGAACCGGCGGCAATCGTGGGCAGGACGAGCCGATGGACGCCGGCGACGAAGTCGTCGAACACACTGACCCGTCCGGAGACGGGGAACAGGTCCAGCTCCACGGCGAAGATCCAGAGCAGGATGATGCCGAGGACGAAGTTGGGGATGCCGAGCGTGAACAGGTTGAACACGCTGGCGCCATAGTCGGGCGCCTTCTTGGCCCAGACCGCCGCCGCCACGCCTAACGGGACGCCAATGCCCAGGGCGAAGATGTAAGCGGCAACGGCCAGCTCGATCGTGGGCGGGAAGGACTGCGCGATCAGATCGCGGACCGGCACGCGCTTGGTGAACGATTTACCGAAGTCCAGCTGGACGACGCCGCTGATCCAGTTGCCGTACTGCGACAGGATTGGATCGTTAAGCCCCAGTTGCTCACGAATCTGCTCAATGTCCTCGAGGGTTGCATCGTCGCCGGCCAGTTGCTGCGCCGGATCACCGGGAATCAGGCGAATGATGAGGAAGATGACGATGCTGGCCAGGAAGACGACCAGGATGCCTTCAAGGAAGCGTCGAACCAGGTATCGTCCCACGCTCTGCCGCCTCCCAGCTCAGCCTTGCTCGGCCTCTGGCGCGTTCCTCTCTCTACTCCGCACTTGAGGGTGCGGAGTAGAGAGAGAGTATGCCGATCCGAGATCGAGCCTGCAACCGAATCGGCCGAGCGTCTGCCTCAGCTAGACCTGATGAATTCGCTGCATCGAGGGGATGCTGAGCACGTCGAATTCGATCCCGGTGAACTTGCTCGACCAGGCCCAGATGTCGCTGCGGGTGACGATCGGCGCGATCCACGGCTCGTTGTCGAGCAACGTGTTGAACTCCTCCAGAAGCTCGTTCCGCTGAGCGTCGGATTCGGCAGTGCCGAAGCTGTCGATCAGTGCCTGGTAGTAGTCCGGCCCGAACGCGCAGGAGTTCGGAATCCGCATCTGGAAGTTCATCACCGGCAGCGTCTGCGGGTGCAGCGCGAAGAAGGCGTAGGACGAGAGGTAGGACTCGTGCTTCGCGTTGAGGAAGCGGTCGCGCGCCACGGCCGGCTCATAGAGCTGGATATTGAGGTTGATGCCCGCTTCGGCTGCGCCGGCCTGGATCACCTGGGCGATCTCGTTGGCTTCGCCGCCGCCGTGTCCGAGTTCAATCGTCAGTTCGCCGGGGCCGTAGCCGGCCTCTTCGAGCAACCGGGCTGCTTCCTCGGGATTGAAGTAGTCGCGGTCGCGGGCCTCGTCGTAGCCGGGCGAGAACGGCGGCCAGAGGATGTTCTTGGGCAGCGCGAGACCTTCGAAGGTCTCATTGGCGACGCGCTCGCGGTCGATGCAGCGGTAGAGCGCCTGCCGCACCTTCGGGTCGGCGAAGGCTGGGTGACCGCCGTTCTCATTCGGAATGACCATGCCCAGCACCCAGATCGCGAGGGTGGGCGGAGCGACTACGACGGTGAAGTCAGGGTCCGAATTGAAGCGTTCGTAGTCCGGCTTGGGCAGACGGTTGGTAAGGTCGATCTCGCCTGCGCCCAGAGCCAGCGACATGGCGGTGGCGTCGGGGAACTGGTACTGCTCGATGCCGTCGAGCAATGCCGGGTCATAGAAGTTCTCGAACCGCTCGCCGGCGGCGTACTGGTCGACCTGGTAGGAAGAGGCGTCGAACTTGAACGGACCGGAGCCGTTGAGGGAGGAGTAACCGTCCAGGTTGGGGATGTCGTCGACGTCGTGGATCTGCGCGTAGTTGAGCACGTCGTAGACCAGCGTGCCGCCCCAGGCGAGATGCAGCTGCAGGGTGACGTCGTCGATCACGTCGACCGCCGAGACGTACTTGGTCATGATGCCCTTGACCTGGTTGTTGGCGACGCCTTCGTCGTCCATTGCTTCCAGGCTGCGCTTGACCTCGGTGGCGTTGAGCGGTTTGCCGTTGTGGAACTCCAGCCCCGGTCGCAGTTTGATCTGCAGCATGGTCTGGTCGTCGTTGAGTTCCCAACTCTCGGCCAGGTGCGGCTGCGGGTCGAGGCCGTCCGGCGAGTACTTGGTCAGCGTGTCCCAGAAGGGGATGTACAGCGGAATGTGCGCAGATGATGAGAGGTACGGAGCGCGGTAGGTCGACAGGCCGATGTCGGAACCGATGCGCAGGACCCCACCTCGACGCGCGTCGTCGGCCGGCGCGGCTGCCGCGGTCTGCTGCTGTTCTTGCTGCTGTTGCTGCTGGGGCTGGTCCTGCTGTTGTTGTTGAGCCTGCGGCTGATCCTGTTGTTGCTGGTCCTGCTGCTGGGCCATCGCCTGCTGCTGTTGCTGCTGGTCCTGCTGCTGGGCCATCGCCTGCTGTTGTTGCTGCTGCTGTCGCTGCCGGGCGACGGCCTGCTGCTCGTCGTCATCGCCGCAGCCGATCAGCGCCAGACCGGCGGCGCCGAGTCCGGCTCGCCCGCCGGCACGAAGCAGTCCACGCCGGCTGAGCTGTTGTTTGCGGATTCGCTGCCAGTAGTTCTTCTCGTTCATCGTGTCTCTCGCTCCAGTCGCGACCGACATTTGCGGCCCGCGCATTGCGACAGTATGGCGGTTGAGTCACCGCTCGGCAACAGGTCCGGCAGGCGCCTCACGCTGGGCTAGTCTGGCCTCAGCTGATGTCAGTACAACGAGGGAGCGTCACATGCGCGGCGTAGGAGTGATCGAATTCGGTGGGCCGGAGGCGTTACAAGTGGTCGATCTGCCGGAGGTCCACGCCGGACCGGGCGAAGTACGGCTGCGCGTCCACGCTGCGACCGTCAATCCGACGGACACGTTCGTCCGCGGCGGGGCTCGCGCCGACGCCTTGCGCGAGTCAGGTCCGCCGCCCTACATCCCCGGCATGGACGCGGCCGGGGTGATCGATGAGGTTGGTCCGGACACTGAGACCGACCTGCAGGTCGGCGACGCCGTGATGGCGATGGTGATTCCGCGCGGCAGTCACGGCGCCTACCGCGAGAGCATCGTACTGAAGGCGGACGCCGTCACCCGCGCTCCGGCCGGCTCGAACCATGCTGAAGCCTCGACGCTGCCGATGAACGCGCTGACGGCGCGGCAATCTCTGGATCAGATGGGACTGGAGCCGGGACAGACCCTGGCGGTGACCGGAGCGGCGGGCTGCTACGGCGGATACATGGTCGAACTGGGCAAGGCCGACGGCCTGACTGTGATCGCCGATGCGTCGGAGCAGGATGTCCAACTGGTAAGGGATCTCGGCGCGGACATTGTCGTTCCTCGCGGCGACGACATCTCCGAGCAGATTCGCAAGGTCGTACCGGAGGGGGTCGATGGACTGGCCGACGGCGCGGTTCAGAACGAGCTTGCGGTTGGCGCGATCAGGGACGGCGGCCATTATGCCAGCGTTCGCGGTTGGCGCGGAGCGCCCGAGCGGGACATCACCTTCCATGTGACGATGGTCTTCAGCTACGACCGTCGGGCCGACCTGCTCGACACGCTGCGCCAGCAGGTCGAGGACGGCCAAGTCACGCTCCGGGTCAATTCGACCTATCCGGCCGAGCAGGCCTCGGAGACCCATCGGCTGTTCAAGCAAGGCGGCCACCGTGGGCGCTTCGTGATCACCTTTGACTAACCACTTCAGCGGCGTTGCTGCTAGCCCGTTGCTGCCTCGGCAACGGCAGCGGCAATCGTCCGGGCGTTGACCACGCCGTGTTCGAGGAAGTCGGTTATGACTCTCGAGTATGCGGACGGCACCTCACGCGGGACGCCGTGACCGACCCGGCTGAAGACGTGCAGCGTGCCGTTGCCCAGACGGGCGAAGTCTTTGAGGTTGGGCGCCAGGAGCGAGTCGGCGGCGCCGGCCAGGATCAGGGTTGGCGTCTGAATCTCACCCAGCCTGTCGCCCTTGTGGTAGTTGACCATGGCGTCCCAGCAGCCGTCGTAGTGGCCGACCGAGACAGAGAGCTGTCGGTCGACCTGTGCGGGGACGTCGGCATGGGCCGACTCACGCGGCACGCCGGCCAGAGAAGTGCGGATCAGCAAGTCTCGTTCCTGGTTGGCCCAGCGCTCGCGCATGGTGTCGCGCGCCGACTGCGGCATCTGGATGCCGTCCGCCGGCGCGGGCGCTGAGAGGGAGAGGCTGAGGAGGCGATCCGGGTATGACAGTCCCAGCTCGAAGCCGATCAGACCGCCCATGCTCTGTCCGGCGTAGTGGAAGCGATCGAAGCCGTGGTAGTCGGCCATGCCGACGACATCGGCGGCGAGTTGTTCGATCGTGTAGCCGTCGTCGGGATGGGCGGAGTCGCCGGCGCCGCGGCAGTCCATCGCGATGCAGCGGTAGTTCGCGCTCATGCGCTCTATGACCGGCGCCCAGCCGTCGTGCGACGCGGTGTAGCCGTGTTGGAAGATGATTGGGTCGCCGATGCCGGTGTCCTCGTAGTAGAGGTCGACGCCGTTGATGTTTGCGATGGCCATGAGCCCCCTCCGTCACTTCGTGACACCTCCCCCGGAGGGGGAGGTCCTGATTAGCGAGCGGTGTAGCCGCCGTCGACGGGCAGCGCGATGCCATTGACGAAGCTGGCGTCGTCGGAAGCGAGGAAAGCGGCGGCGGCGGCGATCTCCTCCGGTTGTCCCAGGCGACCCAGCGGATGCAGCGAGGCGAGGAACTCTTCCGCTCCTTCCATGTCCTTGATCTGAGCGGTCATCGGCGTGTGGATGTAGCCGGGACAGATCGCATTGACCCTCACTTTGCGCGGGCCGTAGGTCACGGCAAACTGTCGGGTGATGCCGATCACTCCGTGTTTGGCGGCCACGTAGGCTCCGGCGCCTTCCTCGACCTCCATATCGAGATCGCGGGTCGAGGCGCCGCTGACCAGGCCGTTGAGTCCGGCGATCGAGGCTGTGTTGATGATCGACCCGCCACCGCGTTCCGCCAGCAGCGCCGCTCCGTGGTAGGTGCCGTAGTAGACCCCGCTCAGGTTGACGTCGATCGTGCGGTCCCAGCCGTACTGGCTACCGCCGATTCCGGCGTTGTTGAACAGCACATCAAGGCCGCCGAGGACCTGGACAGTCTGCGAGAGCGCGTCTTTGACGGCGTCCTCTGAGGTGACGTCCAGCTCCATCGTTGCCGAGCGGCCGCCGTGCTCAGCGATCTGCGCGGCGGTCGTCTGGGCGCCTTCGGCGTTGATGTCGGCGCACATTACCGAGGCGCCCTCGGACGCCATACGCAGCGCCGAGGCCCGTCCGATTCCCGATCCGGCGCCCGTGATCAGTGCGACGCGTCCTTCGAGTCGATCGATTGCCATTGTTGAAACCCCTCACTGTCAACCTGTCGTGTTCGGGCAGTCTACGTGTGCAACCAACGTATTGTTCCGGTCTGGCAGTAGGCTGCGCAGTGTGCCGATGACGAACCCACTCTGAGGAGAGCAAGATGCCGATTGCTGCTGGAGACTCTTTGCCCGACGTGAACGGGACCGTGATTGCCGATGGGCGACCGGGGCCGGTGAATGTACGTGAGCTGGTAGGGGACAAGAAGACGGTGATCTTCGGTGTTCCCGGGGCGTTTACGCCGACCTGCACGAATGACCACCTGCCGACCTTTGCCGCCTCTGCCGACCAGCTTGCGGCGGCGGGGATTGAGCAAACGATCTGCATGTCGACCAACGACATCTTTGTGTTGCAGGCCTGGAACGCCGCGCATGGGGCGGATCACATTGTGATGCTGGCCGACGGTTCGGGAGACATCACCCGAGCGATGGACATCGGGCTCGACCTGTCGGGTCTGGGACTTGGATTCCGCTGCACTCGGTTCGCCATGTTGGTCGAGGGCGGCGTGGTCAAGGCGTTCCAGACTGAGGAGAACCCCGGGACCTGCGCGATGACCTCGGCGGCGGCGATCCTCGAGCACGCCTGAGCAACGGTGTGGCCCTCACCGTAACCCTCTCCCAGAGGGAGAGGGGACTTCTGGAGTTGCCGGTGCCTCCTCTTCGTCGCAAGGACGCGGAGGCGCTGTTGCGCTATCGGGGGGTGCGGAGCGCTCACACGTATCAGGCTTCGTGGTACAACAACGCGACCTTTGTCTTCCCTCTGATTGCGGTGATCATTGCCGGGGTCGTCTGGCTGGCGACGGGCAGTGCTGAGGCGGGCGGCGCGGCGGTTTTCTTCCTGGTCGTGACCGGGGCGATGCTGCCGGTGGTGTTCATTACCTGGCAGCGGCAGACGACGGCCGTGATCGTGCATGAGGACGGGGTGACGGCGCTTCACATGGGACTTGAGCAACAGTCGATTGCCTGGGACGAGTTGCGCAGCGTGCGGCGGGTGGAGACGATGGGCAACGTGCGCTGGTACCTGGATGGGTCGGGTGAAGATCACATCGTGATCGAGGGTGAGATTGCGGGTCGGGATCGGTTGCTGGACGAAGCTCGGTCGGAGTTTGAACGGCGGAGCGGCTAGCCGCCTCCCTGTGGCGGTGGGCCTTCCGGAGAGTTCAGGGTTGGTCGTGATTCGGCCGGGAGGGCGATGGCGGTGAGGGCTGTTTCTCCGTCTGCTTCGAGGACGACGGTGACTGCGGCTCCGGAGCCGATGGTCATGGGGTCGACGCGCTGGAGGCGGAGGAGGAAGCTGGTTTCGTCGGTCAGGCGGATTTCTGCACGGCCGGTCGGGGTCTGGATGATGAGCTTGTCTCCGGAGATCGAGATGACGCGGCCGGTCAGGACCTGACGACCCTGGAGGCCCTCGGCGTTGCCGAAGGGGCTGAGACCGCTGGCTCCGAGGATGAGCCCTTCGTTCGGGTGGGCCGCGTCGTCGATATCGATTTGCAATCGTCCGGCGACGACGTTTTCGGCGACGACGATCTCTTCGGCTGTGGGCTGGGTGGCGACGATGTCGGAGCCGACGAACCATCCGCCGACTCCTGCCGCCGCGAGCGCCCCCAGCGTGGCCAACCAACCGGCCCATCCTGCCCAACCCATTTGGAGCATCTTCATCGGTTGGCGTCCGCTCGGATGGCGTCGGCGACGGCCTCGCCGAGCTGGGCCTGGGACTCGGGGATGATCACGATGCCGGTGGTGATGAAGGTGTTGACGTTGTCGTCGGTGCCGCCGACGACGATGTAGTCACCGGGCTGGACGTCGTCGGTCCAGATGGGGAGCATGGCTTCGACGATCGAGTCGTCGCTGAAGTGGATGGTTCGGAGAGCGTCGCCGACGCGGATCACCCAGCCGCCGTCGGCTCGTTCGGTGACGAACCCGCTGAGGTCGCCGGCGGGGGCGCCGTCGCTGCCGATCCGGCGTTGTTGTTCGACCTCGTAGACCTGCACGACATCCTGCTGCTCGGGCGCGCCCCACTGGAATCCGGCGCCGAGGGCGGCGGCGAAGACGATCCCGGCGAGCGGGATGATCAGGAGACGTGAGGCGTAGCCGCTGAGTCGTTCGCGCACAGGCGGTGGCCCTCACCCCTGCCCCCCGCCTTCGCGGGGGCAGGCTCTCTCCCAGAGGGAGAGGGGATTTACAGACCTCCCCCGCCGTCTATTGGGGGGAGAGGAAGATCAGAGAGGGCGGACCGGAGTCCGCCCTCTCTGGTTGGTTCGCGGACTTCTCCGTTAGACGGAGAGCGCGTCGGCGACGTCGCTGAGTCCGATTGACTCGAGCTTTTCGCGGCTGGGGAGACAGGTCTCGGTGTCCCAGTCGCAGGCGTTGAGGAAATCGGTCTCGAGGGTTTCAATGTCGAGGATGACATCGGCCAACGGGCCGGTCTTCTGGACGGTGCCCTCGCCGCCCCAGAGGCGGGGCGGCGCGAAGCGCTCGCGCGGGTTGTCGCCCTCGCGGACGGTGAAGGCCATGCGCAGGTTAGAGATGCGCTCGCCGGCGAGCTGCAGGTCTTCGCCGCTGAGGTCCCAGCCGGTGACGGCGTTGATCCACTGCGGGAAGCGGTCGGTCGGAGCGGCCATCATGATGAACTGGCACATGCCGGTCGAGTTCGTGATGTGCATGTACTCCGAGGCGCCCTTGTGGTGCTCGCCGCGGTTGTTGTAGTCCTTGAAGTCGCGCGGAGCGGCCGGGTACTCGGGACCGCCGAAGCGCGAGTTGCCCTCGTACTGCGTGTGACGGGCCGGGGTTGGGTCGAGCTTGTAGGTCGTCCAGTACTCGGGCTGGAGCTTGGAGTCGTGCATCGGCAACTCCTGGCCGCCGACGTCGGTGCGGAACTCCTGGGCGCGGTTGTCGCCGTTCTGCTCGTCGATCTTGGCAGCCGCGACCTGCATGCCGTCGGCGAGCAGGTCACCGAAGCCTTCGCGCTTGCCGATCAGGTGGAGCATCTCCATGATGCCGTCGTCGTTGCTCCAGGTGAGCTCGACGCCGCCGGTGTCCTCGAGGTCGATCAGACCGTTCTCGAAGCACTCGATGGCGAAGGAGATCGTGGTGCCGGCGCCGATGGTGTCGAGGCCGTATTCGTTGCACCAGTGGTTGGCGGCCTGCAGCATGTCGATGTTGCAGGTCAGGTTCATGGTGCCGAAGGAGGCGACGGTCTCGTACTCCGCGCGGTGGGTGTCGACCGGGTATTTGAAGACGCCCTTCTCGTGCTCGGCCTCGGCAAAGCCCGGCGCGACCGTGCCGTGGGGCGATTCGATCGACTCGGCGCCACAAGCCATGGGGCAGCGCCAGCAGCCGTAGCTCTTGTGGCGGACGGCCTTGCCGTTGACGTCGACCGCGCGCGGCGCTGGTGTGTGGTCGGGGTCGATCGGCGGCATGCCGGTCGCGGGGTCGATTTCGAGTTCGGCGTGGGTCATGCGTGTGGCATTGAACATCATGCCAGACATCTCGTCGACCTCAGGGAGGACGTCGATTCCAACACCGCCCCAGTTGCGGACCGGGGAGTCGCCATTGTGGGCAGAGCCGGTGCTGATCCCGGTGGTGCCGAAGCCGGCGAAGAAGTCGCGCAGGGGCGCGATGAACTCGTTGCGGGACTGGCGGGCGAGTTCGCGGACGCCGGTGTCGCGGCCGAGCATGTTCTCGCGCGGGGTACCGCCGGCGCGGACGACGACGGCCTTGACCTTCTTGGAGCCCATGACGGCGCCGACGCCGGAGCGGGCTGCGAGCCGGCCGTGCTCGTTGCAGATGCCGGCGAGGTAGGAGAGCTGCTCACCGGAGGGGCCGATGCAAGCGACCGAGGTCTTCTTGCCGTACTTCTCTTTAAAGGCGTTCTCGACCTCGATTGCGCCCTGGCCCCAGTACTCTGAGGCGTCCTCGATCGAGACGTCGTCGCCATCGATGAGGATGTAGACGGGGTTGTCGGCCTGGCCGTAGAACAGGATGCCGTCCCAGCCGGCGAACTTCAGGTAGGGGCCAAAGTCGCCGCCGCAGTTGGCGTCGCCCCAGCCGCCGGTCGAGGGCGACTTGCAGACGGCCTGGAAGCGGTTACCGAAGATCGGCGTACCGGTCAGCAGGCCGGGCATGAGGCCGAGGACGTTGTCCGGGCCGAGCGGGTCGGCGCCGGCGGGGATGCGGTCGAAGAGCAGGCGCGCGCCGATGCCGTAACCACCGAGGTAGTCCTTGTACATCTGCTCGGGAATGTCTTCGCGGTCGACGCTGCCGTCGTTCAGGCGGACGTTGATGATTTTGCCGTTGTAGGCGACTTCATCGGGGCTCCATTCGCGATCGGCGAAGGGGTCAGCGGTTTCCGCTGCGTCGCCGTTTTCCGCGCCAGGAACATTAGCCATGGGTTGTCTCCTTCTTGATGCGTGCTCACTAAGCGCACGAGCCAATCCGGTTCGTGCGAGAACGTTGACAGGGTAGCGAATCCTCTGGTTGCGCGCTATGGAGGGGACGATAGCGATTACGCCCACAGATTAGGATCGGGCAAGCGCTGGAAGCGTTTATGAGCCGCTCCAGCGCCAGGACGGGAGAGCGGACGATTCGACCTCACGCTTTCTCGTCCGCCCGATCCGCAGGCAATCGTCGTGTTGTAGGAGCTACAGCATGACTGACGCCCACGTCCAGTCTAGCTCTGCATTTGGGCGCTCGCTTCTATGGTTCCCCCATCTAGTGGGGAGACATGGAACCAGAGGGGGCCGATCTTCGCCGGGTCAGGAATTGGATGCAGCGGTGGCCTGGGCGAGGAGGGCGTCTCTCTTTTCGACGAGGCGGAGGGCTCGCTGGCGTTGGGGGTGCCAGGGGTTGTGCTGGGGGTAGTCGTTGAGCCAGTCTCGGTGGGTGAGGAGGTCCTGAAGCTGTCGTTCAACCTCGTCGAGGGCCCGTTGCAGTTCGGGAGGTGGTGATTTGGGGTCGGGATCGGCGGAAGTGCTGTCCTGGGCTGGGTTTGGGGTGGAATCCTGTTCGGCTGTGTTCGGTTCTGTTCGGGTGGGATCGGATTGATCGGCTTCGGTCTCGTGGTCGGGCGGCTCGCTATCGTGTTTGGTTGCGTTCGGTTGTGTTCGGCTGGGTTCGGGGATGAAGGCGAGGGGTTGGTCGGGGTCGGGG